>PXYT01000021.1 GCA_003023725.1 Sulfobacillus benefaciens
CCCCCACCTCAACCCCATCGGGGTTAGGTGGCGGGAGAGTTCATTGCCGCATGAATACGCCTTGGGCGGCTCGGCTATGGAGCAGACGGCCCCATGCCGAGTGTCTGTTTCATAAGCTGAGGATGATCCACAATTCACGACAGGAATAGACCCGAGTCGTGCTATAACTCAAGGCGGGCGCTTTGTGGTAGAGACTATTTAGAGCTCTACCCTCCATGCGAAATTGTTCCGCACCGTCAATGTGGGATGCAACCCATATTGTCTTGGTGCGCTTTGAGATCAGTCACCTTTTCTAAGAAAACGCTTTGCTTCTCGCGATCAAGCCTTGGCACAATCCCTCTTGTGGTGATCTCGTGCATTGGCGCGGGGAGCGTAACCGGGTGTCCGAGGGAGGGGCCTCATCGGCAATATTGATAATATGGGCCGCTTGCTTGGAAGAGAAGTACTGGGTTTATGGGGAGAGGGAAGATTTATGTCCGAGAGAGGGGAGAGGAAGCGGATATTTTCCCTTGGCCGATCAAGGTCACCAACTCAAAGCGGTTTTTGACGCCGGTTTTATGGTAAATGTTGTGTAAATGGGTTTTCAGCGTATTCGGAGAGATGTAGAGTGCTGCCGCAATTTGGGCATGACTCATTCCCAAGAGCAGGGCTTCGCAAATACGAAGCTCTTGGGGGGTGAGATGGAGGGATACCGATTTAGCCCAGGCTTCCACGTCTTCTATTGGCTCCGGAGTGAAGTCGATCCCGGACGCCTTGGCCGTATCGGGAATATAAGAACCGGCTGCGTTACGGTGCGTTGCTTCATGGCTCCCTTTGCCAAATACGTAATGAATGGTTGAGGGAACGATTAAAAAGAGCACAATTCCCGACCATTCTTCAACCGGGAATTTTTGAAAAGAATTCAGCCACCAGACACCGATTTCCCGGCCGATAACGGCCAAAAAAATTGAGGCGGTGACTACGATAGGAATAAAAGGGCGATGGGGCTGACGGAGTCGAATGAGGGCCGCCGTCCACCAAAAGATGATAAAGTCCCGGGCCAGATGAAAGAAGGGAAAACCGAGCCAAACCGCCGAACGGGCTTCCAGAAGCATAATGGCCACTCCCGAGAGGGTGATACTCAAATAAAGCATCAGGGCTTCCGCGGAATCCGATGCGAGGGGAAGCATAATGAGCACGGCGATGACGGTCCAAGATCCCAGCTCGTAGTGCTGGGGCGGGCCTGCAAACGGAAAATGGGCCAGAATGGCTAAGAAGATTTGCGTCACAACGAGAATAATCCCCGCCACGGCAAAGGGAATCATCTGGACCGACGTCAACGCGTCTTCTCTTTTACTATGGCTATATGTTTGTGGCTTCGACCATGAGGGCCAAAATATGCTCAAAAGAGTCAGGACAACGGCCGCTAGCATGGGAAGGAAAATGAATCCCCATAACACGGCCGGGGTCAGATCCGTGGCACGCTCGAAAAGGCACGAGAAGGCCCAAATGGCCGCTAACAATGCCGTTTGACCCTGAGAGTGCTGTAACAGTTCGTCAAGCCAGTGGCTCAATATGGGGATGGAAAGAACGGCTAAAAGAGACTGCCACCAGAGATGGTTTTCTGCCCCGACCCCACTCACAACAAAGAGTGTCCAGAGAATAAAGTACCACCTGGAAGGCAGGCGAAACCGCATCCTTTGGCTCGGCAGGTAACGATAGATTAAAAGCGCCAAAGCCGTAACGGCCAGGGGAAGACTGTCCAGAAATTGAGGATGAGACATTTTGGTGAACGCCGCGAGAGTAGACACCAGCCATGCCATGAGGGCCCACGAATATGCCACAAACCGCCGATGATCCCAGACCGGTTGCCAATATCCTGCCATTTGTCTGATTATGGATCTCACGGCATCCCGCTCCTTCTCACGCTTTGGTGTTCCAATACTGCCATACCGAATCGTTTGGGGCTATCCCGCGCCCGTCCTATTTTGAATGAGCCCCCGGCCAGGAGCCGAAAGACCTATGGTATAGGTCTTTTACGGCAGCCCCGGCACACTTCTCTTGCGAACCGGTGTCCATCCCGGGGGGCGACCCGATCACCCGATTTTCAGACGGAACCCGGTGGAAATGCCCCGGGGGGATCTTGGGCATCTGCGCTCTGAACACGACGGCAACCACGTCGTGGGGCTTCTTTCTATCTTTAAAGTTTGCCTCTGCAAACCTGAGTTTCGGCATGGCCATTTCCCTCTTTCCTACGATCCCGAAGCCGGCGGCGAGCCGGATGAGGACGGCGGACTGCTTTGGGACGAGGAGGGTGGGGGTGATGTGGAGGAGTGCGATGATGGGGGTGAAGAGGCGGTGCTCGAAGACGGTGCCGAAGAAGAAACCGAGCTGGGATCCGAGGTGACGGGTTTTGATGAGGACTCCGAATTGCTGGAGGACACCACAGGCGGGGGAGGAGGCAGCGGCATGGTGAAAGTATCATTGGCGGTTTCGCTGAATCCTCCCAGGTGCAGGGTCACGACGGCTCGATAGACCCCGGGAATCAAACCTCTGGGGGCGGGGAATGACAAGGTATCCGCCGTGCCGGAACCCAGCATGAGCGATATGTTCCAGTTCACGGGCAAAAATTCCTCGGGATTTCCGGAGACGGGGGGCTTGGCCGGAACCGAATTCTTAGAGGATGCCAGGCTTGGAGTCCGGTGAAAAGCCGTGGATAGCACCAGGGTAATATCCACCGTGGGAGACAGGGTTCGCTGAGTTTTATTGGTCACGGTTCCGTAGATAATTGGTCCATCAGACCCAATTGGCCCGCCGTGTCCTTCGAGTGGCAGCGACTCGGGAAGAGAAATGGCACGAAACGAAAGTGGTGAGGTGCTCGCCTGAGCCGTGAAAGCGGAGAAGGTTGAACGCAGGGGCAGCGCGATACAGACAGCTGCCGCCAGCAAACCTATGGTTCCCAGTGCCGTGGTCCATTTCATGACTGTGCTCCTTTTCGTGAGGGCCGGATGAACCGGGTCACTGCCAGGTCGATCAAAACCAGTCCGGCCGCCATCTCCAAGATCCATAACCAGCGTGTCTTGAGAAAGACAATGACATAGCCCAAATAGGGGATGGCAAAATGATAGATCCCCACGATGTTGGTTTTTGGTGTGAGAAAGGGATCCGGCTGTTTATTGGCTTTTCCTTGAGTTTTGATATAAGTGCTATGATTTTTTTGCACCACGCCTACGATTTGGTGGGTTAACAGGGTTGTGGGCTGAATAGGATTGACAAAGGTCACAATTTCACCGGCTCTGACAGCAGATGACGGGATAAAGCGCGTGTCGACCACGAGCGATCCGGTATTGAAGACGGGAGTCATACTGCCGGAACGTACGACAAAACTGTCGGGCATGCCCTGAACGCCGAAATCCCCGAGGTCGATGACGATAAAAAAGGCCATGATCATGAGAAAGACAGCGATCAAAGACCATTTTCCCACTGTTTTCCATACTGGTTTTGAGACCCCATGCGTGTGAGGGCGTCTTAAAACGGAATGAGCGGTATCTTTCATATTGCAATTCCTCCTTGGATAAGGACACAGAACCTTTGGCTTTCTTTGGATTACATCTCCTCCGAGCGTTGGCCGTTTTCCCCGGTTATGCAAAGCCCCGAGATTTCCGAACTGGTGAATAGCCCCTATAGAAAGTGAAGTGATTTGCGCAAAAGGGTAGATAGGAACAGAAACAAGGCCAATATAATCCAGATACTCCACAACAGGCCATTTAAAGGCGCTACGATGTGATGATCCAGTGACTTGATACCCCGGTAAGCGATGTAACCCCAAAAAACAGTGATGAGCGTGATAGATGTGAAGACACCGCCATGAAGCCCTTTGAGGGGCTGAGTCAACATAAACCAGAGAGCAAGATAACTGGAAGCCGCGCCAATTTTGAGACAGGAGCGGGACCTCTGCCACCAAATCCATGGTTCGAGATCCAGGGGTTTTGAGTCTTTGGTTGGCATGGTCCCCGAACTCCTTTGTTGTCTCAAGATTCAAAACATGATATAGTACTCATACACTTATTTCAGCCAAAGCCATTCTGAGCCCTCGTGGGAAAGAATGGCTTTTTACGGTGAAGGAGGAGGCCCTCCGGGACCGGGTGCCGGCGGATTAACGACGTGGTCGCCAGGTGCCAGATGCGTATTATCCGCCTGGACTGCCGAGGCGTACATAGTGAAGGATCCGCTTTGGCCCTGATACCAGTTGTTTGCCGCATAGGGCAGATGCACACTGATATAGATAGTTGCGTCTTGTCCCGGTTTGAGGAACACATAGTCGTTGGGTCCTAAACTTCCTCCGGGAGGCAGTGGACCTGGCCCCGGGTTGCGGAACGAATAGGTGATGTTTGCCGGCGTGCCTCCCCCAAACAGATTTCCCATCACATTGGTTGAGCTGACGGTGAATAACTCGGAGAGGCTTCCAGTGTTGGTGACCTGGATCGGTCCAGTCCAGGTGTCGCCCGGGTTCATGTTCCCAGGGGAGTCAATGTTCAGTTCGGCAATGGTTCCCGGACCGCTGGTCTCACTTTCCACATAGGGACTTAGTAAGCCCCCCACCTGAATCTTAACGGTTCCGGCTTTAAAGGTTTGGGGGGCCGAGGTGCCGGTCGCAGTGAATTCCGCAAAGCTGGATGCGCCCATGGCCGCCAGCATTGCCGCAACAGCTGCTCCCGCTCCAATCAATTTGGTTTTTGTAGTCATGTTCACGACTCCTTTTTTTGTCAAGACGGTTTTGCTACCGCCTTTTTCCTTAAATAATCCAATGCTTGACTCTCAACTTTGCTTGGTCCATCCGCCGGAGGACGTCTCTTTACGGGTTTCCCGCGGCGGATGCATGTTCAAAATAGAGGACGGGTGTGAAGAGGGACATCACCGCGCCCGGCGATTTCCCGGGAATCCTCAAGGATTCACCCCTGGAGGTGAGGGGGTGATAGAGGGGTTAGCGCCGCGGGGTGATGAGACATCCTGCCCGGCATGACCACCCAAATCCCCAACGCTTCACCCCGGGTGCTCTCCACTAAAGCAGCCGTTGACTTAGGTTTCGTGTGATTAAACCAAACCCGCAGCTTTACATTTTGGCCAAAGTGGCGTTTTTTTGTTTTATAGGGGATTTTTCGGGTGTGGTATTTCCGTCGGGATCATGCTCAGGCGAGTTGCGGCGTAAGGCTTTGGGCCTGTCCATGTGCTTCGGCCTTTGCGTCACGTCGCCGGCAACGTGACGAAAGTCATGGAAGGTTATGACTTTTTGGCCTCAACGGGTGACGTAGAGCTTGGGATAATCAAGATGGTCGATGCTCCACGGTTTAATTATTTGCCTTATTTTTAATGACAGAAAATTCCAACGGAGGATGTGCCTATGACACCGGTTATCGAAGTGACAAATGCGGTGAAACAATTTGATTCGGTTCGGGCGCTTGATGAGTTGTCCCTGAGCGTGATCCAGGGACAGGTGGTGGCGGTTTTGGGGCCCAATGGGGCCGGGAAGACCACCCTTCTTGAAGTCCTTGAAGGTCTCGAACGTTTGGATGCCGGGGAGGCCCGGGTATTGGGCTATGACGTCGGGCGTCAAACCCGGGAGGTGAAGGAGCGGATCGGGATCAGCCTGCAAGCCACCGCATTCTTTGATCGTTTGTCTGTGCAAGAGACAGCACAGTTATTTGGATCATTTTTTTCCCGGCGGCAGGATCTTCCATCGTTGTTACAGACACTGGGACTATGGGAACTCAGAGAACGCCGGGTATCTGGTTTGTCCGGAGGACAGCGCCAGCGTGTGGCATTAGCCATGGCCCTCATTAATGATCCCCAGGTGATCTTTTTGGATGAACCGACTACCGGCCTTGATCCTGCCGCCAGGCGGGAAATCTGGTCTTTGGTGGAACACGTCCGCCAAGAAGGGCGAACGGTCATATTAACCACACATTATATGGAAGAAGCCGCCTATCTGGCCGACAACGTCATCATCATGGATCAGGGAAAGATTTTAGCTGAAGGAAGTGTGGGGCAGTTGTTGCGGGATTATACGGGTGAGCAGACACTGATTCTGGATGGAGAAGGATTGGACTATCTGACGGATCCCCCCTGGAATTTTGTGGCGGACAACGGCCGGCTGGTCTGGCACGTGCCTAACCTGTCTGATCATTTGGACCGCCTCCTTTCTGATATTCGGAGCCGTGGAAGTGTCATTCACCATTTGGTGGTACGGGAGGCCACACTGGAAGATGTGTTTTTGCGCCTGACCGGAAGGAGGCTTGTCTCGTGAACGCCTACCTGACATTGGTGCAAATGAATCTTAAAATGCTCTTTAGAGCCAGAGACGTCCTGTTTTGGAATTTCGCCTTCCCGGTGCTGTTCATGGTCTTAATCGGTACGGCGTTTGGCGCTAGCCCCGGGTTTTCCGCACATGTGGGAATTGAGGGATCGGGTTCCTTTGCGTCCGCTCTCATTCAGGCATTGCGTCATATCAAGGGGATGAGTGTCAGTGTGATCTCCTCCGGGGGGATCCAGGCATTGCAAGCCGGGCATATCGAGGTTTTGGCGCGCATTGCTGGGCACCAGGCCCACCTCATTCGCACCAACGCGTCCGCATCCCAAAGCGTGTCTTCGATTGTGCAAGGAGCCGTGATGGCGATGAATTTGCAGGCCTTGCATCAGCCGCTGCTCTTTCGCGCTACGGTGCGCCAGATTTCGGTACAGGGAACATCTTATATTGATTTTCTGGCACCGGGCATTCTCGGCATGACTTTAATGAACACGGGGCTATTTTCCGGAACCATGTTAATAACCCACCGCAGCCAAGGTATTTTGCGGCGAATTCGGGGAACCCCGCTGCCGACCGGAATCTTCATCGGGGCCCGCATTACCACGCAAATGGTTGTGGCTCTCATTCAGGCCACCCTGATTCTGGTGATTGCGCGGGAAGTGTATCATTTTACTCCGGTGGGGAACCTGTGGTCTTTAATTCCGCTTTTGGTTCTGGGTGAACTGGCTTTTATGACCATCGGTTTTTTCATTGCCGGTGTTGCCAATACCATGGAAGTGGCTTCAGCATTGACGAACATTGTCAGTTTACCCATGATGTTTCTGGCCGGGGTCTTTTACCCCATCAGTCAGCTTCCGCGCTTTATCAAGCCGTTGGCCGACATATTGCCGCTACGGTATTTAACCTCGGGCCTGCGGGCAGTTGTCGTGCACGGCACGCCTTTGACCCATCTAACCAACGATTTCATCGCTTTGGCCTTGGTGGCCGTGGTGTGCGGAGCTTTGGCGGTTAAATTTTTCCGGTGGGAAATGCCTCGTGTTTAGGGGAGACTTAACATTTCTAAGAATCTTGCGATTTGTGGTGTTGCTGCTTCCGCTGATGGCGGCCGTTGCCATGGGCCAACCGCGGTTTTGGCCGTGGGGCTTATTGAGTTTGATCGCCAGTCTCGTTATTGCGCTTGCGCCGTTTTTTCGCACTTCCAGGGAACCATGGCTCACCTTGACACTGGCTCTCGAAGTGGTGCTGGGCATATTTGTCGGCTTGAGGGTATCGGGAATAGGGGTGTTTGCCGCTTTTGTTATTGCGAGCGACATTGGATTCAGTTCCCGGCCCACGGGCATTTTAGCCGCGGTTGATGTGTTGCTGGGGATCGTCGCAACGTCAAGCGCCGTGGGCCACCCTTCCCTCACTCTTGACCGGCAACTCGTGGAAGATCTGCCTTTGGGGCTGGTGTTTGTTCTCGCCATGTGGGGCAATACCCAGGGGACCCGGCAAATGATGGCTCTTACCAAGGCCTACAGAGCTTTGAAACGGGCACGGGCCCAGGAAC
The DNA here is from genome assembly GCA_003023725.1 of Sulfobacillus benefaciens. Classification (GTDB taxonomy): domain Bacteria; phylum Bacillota; class Sulfobacillia; order Sulfobacillales; family Sulfobacillaceae; genus Sulfobacillus; species Sulfobacillus benefaciens. Next base: position 7,833 of record PXYT01000021.1, read on the forward strand.
AAGAGTTGATAAAGCTCCGGGAGCGTGAACGAATCGCGCAGAATCTTCACGATGTGCTGGGACATTCTTTGACCTTGATTGTGCTCAAAGCGGAATTGATCAGTGAGCATCTCAAACGCCGCCAATGGGATAAGGGCGGCCAGGAAACGAATTCGCTGCTTATGGTGGCTAGAAGGTCTTTGGATGAGGTGCGCGGTGTGGTGGAGTCTCTTCCCGCTTACTCAACACTAAGAGAGATGGTGGCGGAATTAGATAAGGCCCAAATCGAAACGGAGCTGGACTGGCGTCCTCCCCAGGCTTCCGGCCCGGCACTCCTTGCCGACTGGGATTTAATGGTCCGGGAGGGAATCACCAATATTCTGCGCCATGCCAGCGCGACTCGGGCCGCCATTAAACTGGAGCCGGAAGGTGCGGGATGGCAGTTGGTGGTTGCGGACAACGGTCACGGTATGAATCAGCCCAAAGGTCATGGACTTTGCGGCATAGAACGTCGTGCAGCCAGATGGAACGGGACGATGAGCATTGTCAGCGGTCCCGAGAAAGGGACCCGCATTTGCGTGAAGGGAGAATTTCAGGCTGTGGTCAAAGATGGAGGTGAAGACGGCAATGATCCGGATTATTGTTATTGAGGATCAGTGGCTTGTTCGAGACGCTTTGGTTGCTTTGCTGTCGCTCCAGCCGTCTATTGAAGTGATCGGCCACGGCGCGAGCGGGAAGGAAGGGGTGACTTTGGCTGCGGAATTACAACCGGACGTGGCTCTTTTGGACATTCAAATGGCCGATGGTGACGGAATTTGGGCCGTTAGAGAAATCCGCCGCCTCGTTCCTTCTGTCCGCTGTCTTTTGCTTACGACCTTCGCCAAGGACGACTATTTACGGCAGGGACTCGAGGCGGGCGCGTCGGGGTATGTGCTGAAGGATACGCCGACAGCCGGGGTGGTACAGGCAATAGAGCAGGCTTTGGCGGGGAAGATCTGGATTGCGCCAAGCATGCAGTCCCGGCTGCCGGGGATGTTTCGGCCGGATGCCTTAAGCAAAAGGGAGCGAACAGTGCTCAAACTGGCGGAATCGGGTGCAACCAACCGGGAGATTGCCGCACAGCTGTATTTGGCGGAAGGTTCGGTAAAAAATCTGTGGACGGAGATCTTCGGAAAACTGTCGGCGAAGAACCGGGTAGAAGCGATTGCGATTGCACGCGACAAAGGTATCATCTAATTCAGATCATTCAATGCATATCATTTAGGGAGAAAAGCTCTGGGCGGCTTTAGGAGGAAAAGGCCGATATCTGTGGTGCTTTTAGCGATCTCAACGACAGCCAATTGTGCAATTGTTGAGATGTGTCCCGTGCTGTACCAGGCCATGAGTTTAGCCGGCCTCATGAGGGTGTTTGCCGGTCGATTCCTTGTTGCTGCCGGCTTTAAATTGCGCCGGATGCTGGAAACCCAGGAAATATCAGGAGAGCTCGCGTACCTTTGGAAAATCAGGGAAAAACCGGCCTCCATGCTTGACAGTTCTTCCGGCTAGGCACGCGGCGTCATCGTGTTCGGCGCCACCACCGCCACAGCCTCTGAACGCACACAAATGTCGTCTCCGGCATACAGTTCACTGTGAACAACAACCTTGCGGTTTCCGATCTCAACGATATGGCCGTGTGCCGAGAGCAGTAAACCCAGCGGTGTGGGCTTCAAATAGTCCACTTTCAAGGAGGCGGTCACACAGCGGGGAACCAAGGCTGTATCGCCCGGCTCGTGGCCATCTCGGCGATATAGCGCCAAAGCGGCCGACCCTGTACTGTGGCAGTCAAGGAGGGATGCCAAAAGACCTCCGTATACAAAGCCCGGAATAGCGATATGTTCCGGTAAGGGGAGATACTCCGTGAGCGTTTCGTCCTGATTCCAGCGGGTTCGGAAATGATGCCCCCGGTCATTTAAGCGGCCGCATCCGTAACACCAGGAAAAATCTTCCTCGTAAAAATCCTGGATCGCAGGCGATGCCGGATCATTACTATGTACCATAATATGCCATGTCCTCCCAATGTTGATGATACCTTTTATCCTACGCCACTTTTTGAATCGTGCAATGCCTGGAATGGCAGCCCGAAAAGCCAAGAACAAGAGATCAACGGGGGATTTGGTGAGAGAAAGGTGACGAGCCTCTCATCTGTGGTTAATATTCGGGGATTAAGGTAAAATGGACTGAATAGAAGCAGATGGATGCGCTGGGGGTTGAGGGTTCCCGCGCTGGCTCATGACCAGGGCTAGGTTGCCTTCCTTCGAATTTCTTTCGAGGCTCCCCGAGGTCGTTTGTTATAATGATAGCGGCACAAATCGCGTACCATAACAATTCTTCGAGGAGTATGATGTGTGAGTCACCATTATTTGATTCCTGCCTTAATTGCAGGACTAATTCAAGGCGTGGTTGAATGGCTGCCCGTTAGCAGCAAAACCATGATCACGATTTATTTCACGGTGATGGGGATCAAGGTGCAAAACGCCTACGACTTGGGCCTGATTGCTAATTTTGGGTCCTTTTTCGCCGCTGCGTACTATTTTCGGGTCGAAGTTGTCCAAACGTTTAAAGCTCTGATCCGTCCTTTTGATGCGCAATATTATTCCCGCCTTCTGCGATTTATATTTATCGGCACTCTGGCTACGGGAGTTACCGGACTCCCCGCTTATATCCTGGTGCGTCATGCCTTTAGCGCGATTGGCGGGTCGGCAGCTATGGTGGTCGTTGGCATTCTTTTGCTTTTCACGGGATTTGTCGTGCGAAACAAAGAACGAATGGTGGAGGCTCGGAGCAAGCCGGAGAATAAAGAAGTGCGTGTTCCCGGATTCGGCGCCTCGGTTTTGACCGGGCTCATGCAGGGTTTGGCGGGACTGCCGGGAATCAGCCGCAGCGGGATGACGATTACACCTTTGCTGTGGATGGGATTCGAGGCGAATGAAGCCATCCGGCTGTCGTTTATGCTGGATGTTGTGGCATTGGTGGGAGCGGGCGTGGTTCCCCTCGTCATCGGCAAGGGAGGATTTCACGCCGTTGCCCAGCTGGGTCTTACCACGACTTTGATCATGATCGCGGTAGCGGCTGTCGTGTCGTTTTTGGCCATGAGCACGGTTTTGAAGTTTGCCAGCCGCTGGCGCACGTCGACAGCGACGTTCGTCATTGCAGGGATCACCCTGGTCGTGGCAACGTCAGCTTTGCTGGGGGTTTAGAGGTTTTTGTCTTCGGCCGGGATTGATTTGAGCTGTCCCTTGGCGAAAACTCTTGGGGATAATTCCAGGCGGGTCTCTGGGGTCCTTTTAAAAGGGCCGGTGAATGCAGGGATACACCGGGGCCGGTAAGATGATTAGGTCTTGTGACGGAAGGGCATAGACATGCCCTTCTTCTGCCTATGATTGACGGAAAAGGGGCAAATACATTACAATTGGCGAATCACTGTGTGAATTCAGCAAACCTTCAGCGCGATTCGGCGGCGATTCGCTATAATATGCATTAGTTTTGGAAGGGGGACATCCCGACTGAAATCTGTCCGGCTGTTTCAAAGAAAGCCGAGTGGGTCTCACGATGACAAGGAGATGATTAGTACGGCACATCCGGAACGTCGTCCTGGACGGTGGCTAAAGACCGCGGCAATTCTTGGTATCAGCGGAGTCGTGGTGATTTTGCTTTTGCATAAAATGCCACTGGATAAGGTGTCCGAGGCCTGGCAGCGATTGTCTCTGCCTACCTTAGCGGCAGCTTTGTTGTGTCAGATCCTCTTTTTGGAAATGAGGACCCTTCGCTTCGCGGTGATGGCGGAGAAACTTCCCCTTTCCGGTCGGCTTTCTTCCCGGGCATACCGGTGGTTCGGTGCCACGGCGCTTTATTCCATGACGGCCGCCGCCTTTCCCGGAGGCCTAGGAGAGCTGATGCTTCCGGTATATCTCAAACCTTTCGGGGTGAGTACGGGTTCGAGTCTGGGACTGGCGGTGGGCTCCCGGCTGTTTGACGTCGGATGGTCGGTGCTTTTGGGATTATTGTTTGGCCTCTGGCTCCTGCCGGCTCATGGCTGGGATTTGGTGCGAACGGCCCTGATTCTGGCAGCCGTAGGTATTATCGCCGCAGTGGCCCTGATCCGCTTGATTGACCCCGTGCGTCTCAGTGCCCGTCTGAGGCTGCCTGCATGGGCTCGCCGGATTCTGCTCACAGCTGCCAAAGCCCGAGAGATCATAAGCCGTCTCTCCTGGAGGGATTTGCTTGTGGTTTCGGGTATGACGCTGGGCATTAAACTGGCCAGTACGCTGTTCTATGATCTTATTGCCCGGGGTATGGGCTATACCCCGGGATTTCTTCATTTGGCGGCCGCGATGATGTTCTTTTCGCTACTGATGGTCATCCCGATTCAAAGTCCCGGAGGCTTTGGCACCTCCGAAGCGTGGTGGACTCTGGGCCTGACTTTAGTGGGTGTCCCACTGAAGGAGGCTCTGATCCTGGGAATCGGATTTCAAATATTGAACCTGCTGTACGTTTCCGCAATCGGGGGTTTATTTATGCTGGCCCGCGGTTGGCCGCGGTACGGGGCATTGCGGAAAACCGGAACTTAGGAGGGATGCGTGTTATGTTTGCAATGCGAGTTGTGTTTATGGTCTTCACGGTACTGACACTGGGGTTGATGGGATTTTCGGGAAACTGGCGAAGCCGTTGGCAATGGGTGTTGGTGGTTGTGTTTGGGGCCTTGGCGATTGAAGCCGGGCCGGTGTCCCATTTTGTGTCCGTGAATAACCTGCATCTGGTTGACGGCATGATCTTATTCTTATTTATTGTTGCAGGGACATTGTACTCCGCATTAAAGGCCGCTAACGTGAAGGCGGGAAAAACGCTGAATATTATCAATCAGTTGGTGGATCAACAAGCGCTGGCCGACTTTAACCGGGAATACCCGGGGGCGGTGATGCAGCCCGTTACGGTCGTGATTCCGGCTTATTATGAGGTGGAGAATATTGGACGGGTTTTGGACAGTATTCCCCGCGTCGTTGACGACACCCCGGTCACGGTACTGGTGGTGGTGGACGGGAGTCCTGACGGCACAGACAGGGTCGTCAGAGAACATGGCGATTTTGTATCTTATATATCCGTCAACCGTGGACAAGGAGCGGCATTGCGGGTTGGGTATCGTCTCGCTATCGACCATGGAGCTCAGTATATTGTTACCCTGGACGCGGATGGACAATATGATCCCTCGGAAATGTACGGATTGGTGAAGCCGGTTCTTCGGGATGAGGCCGATTACGTGCAAGGATCTCGTCGTATGGGGCGGTATGTGACTGATGATGTGATTCGTGTGATGGGCGTGTATTGGTTTAACTGGCTGATCGGGTTATTACTGCGCCAGCGGATAACCGATTCGTCCAACGGATTTCGCGCCATCAAGGCCGGAGTGTTAAAGAACCTGGCTTTAAGCGAGGATCAGTATCATGCGGCCGAGCTCTTAATTCTGGCGGTGAGAAAACGCTACCGGGTTATTGAGAGGCCGGCCTCGATGTATCCGAGAAACTCGGGGGAAACCAAAAAGGGCCACAATCTCCTCTACGCTTACCATTATGCCCGGGTCATCTTTAAAAGCTGGCTACGGGCTATATGATGCCCTGGGCCAATAGCTCACTCCGCCGTCACCCTGATGGTTGGGCTATAGCGTCCTTGGTTGCCGTGTCCCTAATTTTCTTGGTGCTGTTTAAACCGGGGGTTTCCTCGCTTCATGGTGACGACCTCATTCAAAATTATCCTCTGCGGGTATTTGTCGGGGAAATTCTCCGCAGCGGGCACTTGCCGGCATGGAACCCCTACATATGGAGTGGGACTCCCTTACTGGCTGGCTTTAATGCTGGTGCCGCCTACCCTTTGACGTGGTTCTTTGCTGCTCTTCCGGGACCCTGGGCCTGGACCTTGACCTTGGGTGCAGTCTATGCCCTGGCAGCCAGCGGATTCTATTGCTTCATGCGGGAGCTGGGACATTCACGCTGGGCCAGTTGGATGGCCGCAGCAACCTTTGCCTTTGCCGGGTTCATGATTTCCCAGATGGTGCACTTGGGTACGATTGAAGGCGTAGCCTGGGTGGGCTGGATTGGACTTTTTGTTACCCGGCTGGCCAGATCCGAGAAGTGGCCCGAGCGTTTGACATGGACCGTATATTTGGGTGTATCGGCTGGATTGGTCATTCTCACCGGGAGCCCTGAGCCTATGGCTTTTGGGGCTATTTTTGCGGCTATGACTGCGTTTTATGCTTTGTGGGACCCTAGGAGCCGTCGGGGTGCCAGTCTTTTGGCTTATGCGCTGGCGGGCGTTCTGGCCCTTCTCTTGAGCGCGGTGCAGTGGGTTCCGGGACTCGCCTTCATTCATATTTCCCAGCGCCATGCGGTCAGTTTGGCGACTTTCGGCTCGATGTCCCTTCCTCCTATCGCCTGGATCTTTTTTATTTGGCCCTATATTCATGGGGGATATTCGCGGTTTTTAGCTCCCATCAACTATAGAGGACCTTTTAACTTGCCGGAGATCAGCGGCTATGTCGGACTCTTGCCGATTTTAGCGGGGTTGTCTTTGGTTGTCGCGCCGTGGAACAAGGAGAACCGCCGGCTAGTGGCGATGTACTATACCTGGGGAATTGTGGGCGTGCTCCTGAGTGCAGGACGGTTCACGCCCTTGGAAGCCATTTTGTATCACCTCCCCTTTTATCACGGGATTCGTGCCCAAAATCGCAATCTTTTCATGGTCGACGCTGCCTTGGCCGCCCTTTTTGCCACCTGGCTTGATATGGTCAGGACGGGAAGGCTGTACGCCCGGCGCAAATTTTCCTGGCGAATCTGGGTGCCGGGCGTAATATTTGCCGCTTTGTTCCTTCTGTGTCTTCATATCGGCATGACTACCGCCCAGATAAATGTCGGGTACCTGTCGGTTTATATCGTCGTGGGCTTCGTTTTGGGCTCTGTAGCTCTCGGCATTTATTTCGGTCTGCCTTGGCTGTCTCCGAGGCGACGGATGCAGCTCTTGACAGCCTTTGCCGTGGTCGATCTGGGTCTGTACGCGGCGGGACAATATTGGTTAAATCCCCCCGTTTTGACAGTGGCCACGGGCAGCCCCTCCCTGTCCACTCGGATGACAGCCATTGTGGGAACAGGTGGACGCTACGGGATTTACGATCCCCAGTTAGCCTACTATCCCCAGATGGAGGCGTTAAACGAGCCGGATCTCAATTTGCTTAACGGCCTCAAGAGTTTTCAAGGTTACGGATCTTTGGTTTCAGCCCGGTATCAATCGGCCACGAGTGCTCACGGCCAAGGCGTATTTAATCCGCGCTTGCTGTCACGTCCGTTGGTCAACAAATTGAACGTGACGACCGTCTTTACGGTTTCCCAATACTTGTTGAAATCCGTTGGGGCTCATGCTTCCTCGGCCACACTTCGTCTGAAACCGGGAGAGGGATTGCCGGATGCGGCTCATCCCTGGTTTTTTGGCATGGCGCTGCCGTTAAGGCAAGTGCGCTTAAACTTCCCCTCCGGCGAGGTTTTGCGGCCCGGACCTTGGAAGCTGGGCGCTTTGCTGTCATCGGGCCGAGTGAGGTGGTATAAACCGACGATATCCCGCACGGGCACCGTCATCACGTTGAGCCTGCCTTCTCATCCTTCCATCAGCGCCATCGTCATTCGTCCGCCCCAGGGATTTTCCGCCAAACCTTCGGGTGCCGTCATAACGGCAGGGAAGGCGGGAATCGTCCGCCGGTTTGTTCCTAACGCTCCTTTGACCGGGAGTATGCCGTTCCCCCAGTGGCGTTATGAAGGGCATTTGGGATCTTTTTCTGTCTTTCGCAATACCCGGGCGCGAGGATGGTTTTGGCTGGGGTATAAAGGGCGTGTGAAGGCGGTTCACACCAAAAATCCGAACCAAATCGCGGCCAAGGTGGACACTCCGGCGCCCACGCGCCTTTACTGGAGCCAGGCTTACTCTCCGGGGTGGACAGCGACAATCTCGCATGCCGGAATCACCCGGCCGATTTCGGATCCGCCCGGGGTGATTCAAAGCGTAAAAGTGCCCAAAGGCCGATCCCGTGTCATTTTCCGGTATCGGGCTCCGGAATTGAATCAGAGTCTTCTCCTCTCCGTGGGCGGGATTGCCGTGGCTTTGGCGATCGGGATTTTCTCACGAAGAAAACGCCCGGTCAATCGAAATGCTTAAAGTCTTCCCATACGCGTTTTAAACCTTCCGGCAGATCCACCTGCGGGATTAAACCCAAACTTCGAAGTCTCGAGGTCTCGACGACAACGGCCGGCATCTCACCGGGTTTGGGTTCGACGTAATCGACCGGGATGGGGATGCCGGTAGCTTCTCGAGCCATGTTCACCAAGGTGTTGACGCTGACCGAACGGCCGAAACCGACAGTTAGCGGACCGCTTAGGCCCCGGGTGACGACAGTCAAGAAGGTTTCTACCACATCATCGAGAAAAATGTAGTCTCTGACTTGCTCCCCATCCCCATAAATATGAACAGGGGCCTGAGCTAAAGCTGCTCGCATCAGACGCGGTATCATGCTGTCCTTATTCATCATGCCGGTGCCATAGACGTTGGTCATGCGTAATGAAGCGCCTGAGACTCCGTAGGCATGCTGGTAGGTCGTTAACAGCATTTCGGCGGCGGCTTTGGTGGCTCCATAGGGGGTGAGAGGCTTCAATATCATCTCTTCATGGATGGCAAGGGATCCGACATTACCCACCACAGCATTAGACGAAGCCAGGACAAACTGGCGCACTCCCACCTCCCGGCTTCGCTCCAGCAGGTCCATAGTCATTTTCAAATTGGTTTCATACACTTGATAGGGTATAGCCAGGGATTTGAGAACCGAGGTGAATGCCGCCAAATGAATGACCGCATCGGTTCCCGGTGTCAGGCTTGTTTCCAGGATTTGGGGATCCAACAGGTCGCCTACGACCTGACGCACGCCGGAATGTCTCGACGGTTTCAAATCTGCCACAGTCACGTCAAACCCCTGTTCCAGGAGCCGATTTACCAGGGCGTGGCCGATAAAGCCGGCGCCGCCCGTTACCAGAATTTTTGCCATAGTGTCCGCCTTTCCAACAAGAAATTTGCCATCCACCCGCACCGTAGCCTCGGGTTCTCATTATCGCAACATGACAAATCCCCCGTGCTGTCTTTACTGCCTCAGGGAATTATATCATCTATAGTATCCATTCGACGTGAATGTCCTCATCATGGCGGTGCCGGCCACGAATCCGAAGGTTTTGACGAACGGTGAGAAAATATGGGGGCATTCTCGGCGTCTGGCTGACAATAAAGAAAGAGGGGGTGGAATCAGGCGGTGCCGGGGTGACCAAGATCACAGCGAGGGAGGCGGGATGGGTTTATTGTGGGCTGGAGAGGATCCGAATTGACAGCCGTAAGAGCCGTAAGGAATCACGGACAGTGAAGGCTCTATGAGGATTTCGCACTCACTGATGCTCGTCAAAACAATAAAGAAAAGAGGCAGGCCGTATGATTCTCATGGACCAGCTGATTGTAGAACATCAAGATTACGTGGAAAAACTTCAAACCTTGGCCGAGGTCATTCAAGGACTCCGGGTCAATGGGCGTGGCAATTATTTTATGGAGACACTAGAAGGATTGTTGCCTGTTTTCACTACGGATTTAGACCGTCACGCCGGGCGTGAAGAGGATTTTCTGTTTCCGCGTATTGTGGAAAGGGTGAATGACAGTCTTGTGCCGGTGATGCTTACGGAGCACGAAGCCATCCGGCAGGCCAGCCGTGACTTTGAAAAGGGTTACCGGTTGTGGCGCCAAGGCGATGACGCAGCCTTTGAAGGGTGGGTGAATGCGGCCGCGGCGCTCAGAGGATCGTTTGTGACGCATATGCAAAAAGAAAATTTGATTCTCTTTCCTCTGGCTCGCCGCATTTTGACCCCCGACGAACAGGCGCGGCTGACTACATGGAATGACGGGTAGGACGGCTGGGAAGGCGGGATAATCTGGCGTTATCCCGCCTTGCGATGAAGCCGTGATCGTGAAACGACAGCAACCTCATTTTCGCTATCTCGGAGCTATGTCGATCCGGAGCATGACATCTATAAACAAAATCCTTCCTGGACAGCGTCATGGGGGCGTTTGAGTCAATGGCGTTCTTGCGCAATAGCGAAAGAAAATTTAAGGGGCCCGGTGACATCCCCAATTGCGGCCGATTCAAAGAAAGCCTTGGAACAGTGTTTCCTACCCGACGATGTTATGAGTGGCAGGGATTGTAGCGATTCGGGAGCTTCCAGTATTATGCATGGAAGGATGGTTATTCAGAACAAATGGGGGGTTATGGATTCACAGATTTTGTGACGCGCATTCTTTGTGCTTTATTTTGTTGAGCGGGAGTGCCGAATCGATGATTGATGGGTTGCCGGATGTCTAATTGAGTATTGCGGGACGTCTCATCGGAATGGATTTAATGGATGAAGCAGGCTTATGCCGTTGGGCCAGGTTAAAGTCCACGCAAGATCGTTTCAACCCCTGATCTTCCTGCGCGAGAATTTCTGTGGTTGTTGGATAAATGGCCGCCAATGAGGAATGTGGGCAGCCGAAAATGCTGGACGCAATACAAATCGGCTTATTGCGAGTGGCGTGCCACAGGGTATCGTTGGGAGAGAAATATCAAATGCGTCTCTCCCTGATGATTTTGCGGGGTTCCCGGGTCATATCGGCAAAGTGTTGTGAAAGATCACAAAAAACAAGTCAAACACGGCAATATATTTGACCCACGATGAAAATATCTCTAACATACATAGATAATTTGATCACCAGTATATGACATCTACGGAACGGATCGGGTGAGATATCCGTTTTGTAATGTGAGGCGGAAGGGGATATGATGCAAGTGCGACAACTTACTCGTTCCAAGCCCTATGCGTGGCCTTTTGATGCGTCACTGGAACCGGGCAATACGGCTCTGCTGGTCATTGATATGCAGAGGGATTTTTGTGGCAAGGGCGGCTATATCGATCAAATGGGTTACGATATCAGCCTAACCAGCGCCGCCATCGAACCAATCCGGCAGGTTCTGGAGACCGTGCGCCAAATTCCGGGGTTTACGGTGATCCATACCCGAGAGGGGCATCGTCCGGACTTATCGGATCTTCCTGCCAATAAGCTCTGGCGAAGCCGGCAGATGGGTGCGGGAATAGGAGACAGAGGACCTCTCGGTCGCGTTCTGGTGCGCGGTGAAGAAGGGTGGGACATTATTCCCGAGTTGTACCCAGTGGACGGCGAACTCATTGTTGACAAACCGGGAAAAGGGGCATTCTTTGCCACGGATTTGGATTTGCTCTTGAAAACCCGTGGCATCAAGAATTTGATCATCACAGGGATCACCACGGACGTCTGCGTCCACACCACGATGCGCGAAGCCAACGACCGAGGCTATGAATGTGTCGTTCTCGAAGACTGCACCGGTGCCACCGATGCCGAAAACCATAGGGCAGCCCTTAACATGGTCTTTATGCAGGGGGGGATTTTCGGGGCGGTGACGGATTCCCGTGCGGTCATTGAAACGCTCTCGTCCTATATCCCCTCAACCCTGACGGGGTAACCGATCGAGAGGGGCGTGAGTGACGGAAGGAATGGTGAGAATTCTTTTTCTTTCTCTCTTTTTTATTTTAAAGAAGGAACTTGGGATCCCGAAGCAGCCCATCATTTTCCGACAGCCTTGCGTAAGACATGGCGGATTTTTCATCATCGCTCCCTTTATGGCATCTGAGAAAAGAAGCGAATAGGCCCCGGAGGCCAATAAGAAAGGCAGGGAACCCGTAAGGGTTCCCTGCCAAGCGTTTATTCCCTGAGCACAGCACGGGAGCGGAATATGGGTACGCGCTGCCGATCAAAGAGCATCATGACAAAATATACCGAGGCGGCTACCGCCAGGCCCACTACAGCCTCCGAATATTGCGGTGCCGACAGCTGTGTCCATAGGGCGGCGGATGACCCCAGTGCCCAAGCGATAAACGCTTTGGGACGCCATGCTTTAAACGGGATGTCGGGTGACGGGGGAAAGATTAGCTGGTCCACAATGATGACAGCTCCAATGCCAGGAACCACAAAACCTAAAAAGGAAAGCCAGGTGACAAAGATATTCCAGATTCCGGCTACGGCTGCGATGATGCCAATGATTCCTAAAATTACGGTGAGTTTGCGCATGGTACTCCCGGTGATATGAGACCAGCCCACAGCTCCATTGTACAGACAATGAGAACAGACGGAGCCCAGATTGGCAAAGATGAAGAAAATGGAGAGGACCTCCAAGAGGACACCGTGACCAGCCAGAACCATCATAAAGTTGCCGCCATTGGTGATAGGGTTGGCAATGGCCCCGGCAGCCACGACAAGACCTCCAACTACCATGGAAATCATATTGGCCAGAGGAAATGCGGACAAGGCGGCTAAAATGCCGTGGCCGCCATTTTTGGCCCATCTGGTAAAGTCGGGAGTCATGGTGCCGGAATCGGAAAATCCGGCGACAACCATCGTCAGGGCTACCCCAAACGATACGGATCCTGCAAGATGCCTTGGCGGGCGATAACTCAGGATCTGGACCAGGGATTGATGATGAATGGCAAGAAGAATGCCGCTCACGCCCATAACGATGTAAAGCGGCGCGGCAATCCAGCCTATGATGGTCAGAGCCCGGATTCCGACATATGTGAGAGCCATGTACAGAAGACCGGCGATGAGATTCATGAGAAGTTCATTGGAGCCGAAGGATGTATGCATGGTCGCACCCGTCAGTCCCACCTGAAACGCGTACCATCCTACAACGACCGTGGCCAATAAACCGGAGACGACGGCATAGCCCTTTTTCCCGAATGTCTTTTGGGCAATCAGCGCGAAATTCAGACCGGTGGATCCGGCACGGTAGCTGATGGCTCCGACGTAGAGGGCCAGCACAAAGTTTCCCAGCAATATGGCGACAAGTCCCAACTGAAATCCCAGCGAGGCGACAATAACGCCGCCGAATACCGCATTGGACAGCACCATCGGAAATCCAAACCACACCCCAATTACCGACAACAAGGATTTGCGGTGGGAATCCGGGACCGGCATATGCTCAAACTCTGGCTTTAGGTACCCCGGGGACGAATCGAATGTTTTGGTCGGCATAGGAGATCCCTCTTCTTGTAAGAAATTTTTGACTCGGTGTGGTAACTACTCTAAACAAGACAGTGAATAACATGCAAGACATTACAATATGTCTCTTGTATGTTTGTCATAAGTGACAAAAATGTGACGTAAATGATTTTATCAGTGTAATAATATCTCCATTACCTAACATTGGTGGCCATCGTGTTTGCGGCAGGTTCCCAACAGACCGACCAGTCCTTCGTCAGGTGCCGATAATCCGGTGAGTGTGGCCACGCAGTTCATGCTTAGTCCCGCCAAACACAAAAGAGGAGTAATCCATAAAAAGGGGACAAGGGGAGCGGAAGATGTTTAAGATAACGGGCTTCCAAGCCAAACAGAATGATGTCCGGGCAGGCAAACAAACCCTAAGCCGTCACCAGAGGCATCACGAGTCTTGTGCGAGAAATTGGCAGAACATGGCAGGGTCCAGTGCCTGGATCTCTTCCAGACTGGCTATACAGGGCGATAGAGCATGGTGGCAGTGGACTCCGGCAACAGCATGGAGCGCGTCATAGTATCCACCTTGTGAAAATGGGCATGTGGTGATTGCTAAAGCGCCAGGACAACGCCGGCAGGCATCACGGCACTGACGGTGACATAAGGAATCCAGTTCGCGGGCTCTTGGCGGCAACTTGTTTAACGGCTCCCCGATCGCGCAACGGCCAGGAGACGGAATACGGGAATAGGGGGAATACGGGCACCGTTCACTGAACCCTGCTGCCATGGCAGCAAACTGTGGAGGAAGTCTGATTCACCAATCGGACTTACGGAGTCGTTGGAAGCTGTCCCCAATTCCGATCTGTCGCCAGCTTTTCGGCGAAGCTCCGCAGGCAAGCCGTCATAATGAATACGGCCACACAACCAGTCCAGATCAAAGAATAAAGACAACTTAGTCTTGGGTGAGAGGAATATGGGCCAGGACGGGGCTGATTGGAGTTATTCCTTGCGCAGGATGACTAAATGTTCGCCGGTCATGGTAGCGGATTTGCGGCCGGCTTGGTTGGTGGGACTATTTTCCTTAGGCATACGTTTGTGCGGGATTTGGCGCGTAAAGGTAATGACGGGCACCAGAGCATACGCTCGCGAGAGTTCCGCGATGATCCGATCGGTCGGCAGTTGGACCGTCTTAACGGTGCGGTTGCCGACGACCCAACATTGGAACCCGCCGGGTCGCATAACGCGGGCAATTTCCCGCAAGGCCTCATTTAAATCCCGGTAGAAGGCCAGAACTTCGCGGGCGCGATGGGTATCTTGAGCCGTAATTTGGTCCAAGGCGGCGGCTAGAGTTGGGGAGTCCAAGCTCTGGATCAATGAGGACGCGGCATGTCCCCCCAACATGGCCTGATCGAGTTTATGGGGAGGAGGGGCTGTGGGCTCTACAGGCAAATCGAGCCACTGCAACGACAACCGGGAAAATTGACCGTAGGCGACGGTGGTGCGGCTATCGCCATAGGGGGGCGAGGTCAGCATGAGATCAAACGTTTCGTCTGGAATGTCGGCCAAATGCATGGCGTTATGCCCATAGAGGGTGACGGACGGCAACGGCCGCCGGGCGGCTAAAGCGGCATTGCCGATTTGGTTACGCTGCACGATTTTGACAAAAGTCCCGAGCACGTCCGGATTCCACCGTGCCAAACGGGCTGGATCCAGTCGGTAGAGCTTGAATTCGGCATTGCGGCTGTTCGATACCCAGCGCACAGTATCTGAGAAAGCGACCCAGAAAAAGGTTTGCCAAGAGGGCGGGATGACTGTATTAATGGCCCGTTTAATCCGGACCAAATCGTCTATGACGCGAGGCTTAAACCAAAAGGTCAAATTATCAAAATCGGGCCAATCGTCTGGGGTTACTGCAAGGTGTTTCGCCGTCATAAACACTCGCCGTGCCAGGACTTCCAGCAGCTCGGGATCCCATGCGGTGGTTTTGGCTTGGGCAATAAGCCGGGCTAAAGGATTCAGATCTGACCCATGGACGCTCATCCCGGCCAATAACCCTTCGACCAGACTCGTGCCGCTGCCCATAAAAGGATCGAATAAGGTGGTGCAAGCCGGATCGTGGTGGCGAATAATGGCGATCAGCTGTCGAGCGACTTGCGGAATCATCATGGCTGGGTAACTATGATACCCGTGGGTCCATTCTTTAGTTTCGGCGGTGGCAAAATCCCAGTGGGTGACTTGATATTGGGCAATGGTTTGCCGAATAGCCTGGTCTACAGCAAGCGAACGCAACCTGGTCACGATACTCTCCCTTTCACAATGTGTATTCAGTGTAGCATAGACATGTCAAGCAGTATGGGCGGCTTGAGTGAGGGACTTCGGGATTTGTTGCGGTTTCTGACTCAGTCGAATGATGGCCGTTTGCCTTTGGGAAGCGGCGGCTTCACGGGAGTCAGACACATGTTGCTTGACATAGGAAACCGTCCGCCTTTCCGCATTCCAAAATCCAGCGTTTTCAGAGTACCGGATAGAAGGCCATCTGTACAGAAAGCATGGGTTTTCTGTGCTGCCCCTGGCATCAACACCGGCGTGTACTGGCAAAACCCAATCGGCAATATTGCGATTTTCTGATTAATCCTGTGCGCTAAAGGAAATTTGTTATTTTGAGGAAGACTATTATCCAGGACAAAAGCCAGAGACTTCTTGACTTTCAAGAAGTCTCTGGTGAACAAATAGGATTGTCTCTGTTTGGAATGGAATTGGAATGGCAAACGGACAATCAGTGGGAAGAGCCGCAACCGCATTCGGAACCAGACGAAGGATGGGGTGTGACGATGCGAAATCCCTTGGTCATGGGATCCTCGGAGTAGTCAATCACGCCCCCATTTAGCTGGGCTTTCGCCGTACGGTCGACGACCAGTTTGGGACCGGCGGTTCTGATCACGGTATCGGTGAAAGCCTTGCGATCATCCCATTGCATTTGGAATCCGGTTTTTCCGCACCCGCAGGATGATCCTGCGGAAATCCGGATATAGCTGGCCAAGGGATTCTGCGCCAATTTCAATAAGGCTTTGGATGCACTGGGGGTTATTTCGACTTCTATGGCCATCTATTTCACCTCCGCAATTTTTCGTAGTAGGCCATGTTGATTTGAATGAATTTCCGGTCTTCTTCGCTGAGGTCATCCTCCATAAAGATCGCTCCCGCAGGACATTCCGGCACACAGGCGCCACAGTCGATGCAAGTCTCGGGATCGATATAGAGCTGTGAGCTGGCATTATAGGCTTCATCGCCGTCCAGGGAAGAGGCCGGGTGGATGCAATCCACCGGGCACACTTCCACACAGCTTTGATCCTTGGTATCGGCACACAGATCGGTAATAACGTGGGCCAATGTCAATCCTCCTTTGACGTAAAATTTCATGACTTCAAAGTACCCGTGCCAGGGGTTCTTATCCGGCGCCGGCTATTGTGATCGTCCGACCAGCATTTCTTCTTCCTCTTCTTCACCGATCTCCTCGGCTTGTGCTACGACGCGTGACTTTTTGGGTTTGCGGTTTTTGGCATAGATGCTGTCGCGCAATTCCTTGTTGGGTTCGGCCCATGGAGGCAGGGCAATTGCGCTAAAAGGGCACATTCTCTCACAGGCTCCGCAAGCCCAGCAGAGTTCTTCCGAGACTTCAACCCAATTGCGCTCAAGATCCAGTTGGATCGCATGGGTGACGCCGCAAGCGCGGGTACAGAGTTCACAACCCACACACCGTTCATGATTGACGATAGCAATCGTTGCCATCTGCTTCACCTCGTTTAGGGATTTAGAAGGGGGGAGCCAAAGGGTGCCCCGGGTTTATCAGCGCAATATAGTAGTATCCTCCCAGGAGCAAAACCATCAGGAAGACAATGGTGCCGTTCATGAGCACGTTGATGGCTCGGGCACCGGGACGGCCACGGAAATCCAGTTGAGAAATCTTCTGGTTGACGACTATCGAGGCCACGGCGCCAATAATGACCAAGGACAGTTGTACGAACAAAATCCAGTGATAGGCGAAGCTGCGGGCATGCATATTCATGTCGGCTGTGCCGAACATATTCCAGCCAAACCCGAAAGGATCGGAAATGACCTGGGCAATGGTGGGGCCATTGGTCAGAACTTTAGGCAATTGCCGCGCCAAAATGCCGAGACCGAAAAGGGGAATCCAGCCATAGGAATAACGGGTAAAAAGTTCCCGGGCCTTAATCTGGCCCCGGCTAATCCAGGAACCGACGTTGGCAATAATCCAGCCAAAGAGGGGAAACAAGAGAATGATTCCCATGTAATCCAGCGGATTGGGATAGCCTGACAATTGCCCGTCTAGCGCTTTGGCAATCGCGACCCATCCGGTGACGTGGCTAAGCCAGTTATCAAAGGCTGCATATTGCGGGGTGGCGTTGACGATTTCGAAAAACAGCGCACCCATCATCAAGGTCACGCCGACGGCCAAGTCGAACCGCTTCTTTTTGGGCTGATAAGCTTCCTTTAAGGGGGCATGCACGGATAGACCAATGTTTTCGTAGGGGCAGCCTTTAAAGCATTCACCGGTCAGTCCGCAATAAAAGTTTGAGGACATACTCCCGGGATATTCGTACCAACCACAGCCGTAACTGCGGTTGCTGCCCTTCATGCACTCTTTGGTGGTGCAGGTTTTGCATAAGGTGCGGTCTTTGGCCCGGAATCCTTCGAAGGGCGCGACCGCTGAGACAACGCCGATGACGCCGTTTAAGGGACACCCGTAGTGACAGAATGACCGTCTTTCAAAGGTCAGGGCATAAAAGAGATCCCAGATAATTATTCCCGCCACCAGCATCGAGGTAAAGGCGGGTTTTCCGGGCCCGGCGATATTGTAAAATTCTTCTGCCCAGGTCAGGCCCAGGAAAAAGAATACGGATATGAGCAAGGTAGAATATTTTTGCGGCCATTTCAGTCCCCTCGTGAAGAGTTTTTTGCCTTTGCCGAAGAGACCCAGGCGCTGTACCCATTCGGCTTGTGCGCTAAAAGGGCAAATCAGACACCACGCTCTTCCCACCCCAATCATGAGGACGAATAAGACCCCGAACCACACATACCAGGTGATCACGGTAGCGAAGTTGCGATTGGGATTTACCACGCCGACCAGACCGGCGATGATGACGATATTGAAAATAATCACGTTGGGCAACTGAGCTGCAAATTGATACCAGCGGCGATGAAACAGCCAGCGGAAGAAGGCATTTTGCGTCAAATCGTATCGCTTTCCCGTGACTGAACGGAAAAAATCCCGCTGCATTTCGGCCTTCTGGGCCCCCACGGTATCCGCCAGCGGATTCCTGGCCTTGGGTCCGGCGAATTCCCAGCGGCCGTTCCAGTTTTGGGCGATGTCTTTGATTGCCATGATGACGTAAAACAAGGTGGTGGGAATCCAAATGGCAAAGAAAATCAGGCTGCGCCATGTGGCGATATGGGTGGGGGACTTCAACATCCACCAGGAGTAATCCACAAAAACAGCCATCATAAACAATGCGAGGCCAATGGGCGCTAAACGGTCCAACCACTTATAGAACGGCCTCGAATATGGAGAGGTTGCCGGAATTTCTCGTTGTGGCGTCGCCATTATTCCCATCTCCCTTGATTAAAGCGGCTGATAACCATTGCGGCACCAACACTGAGCCAAAGTGCAATTGTCATGACATCGACAGCCAGTAAATCGGGGGTATGGGTGTCAATGCCCAGAGCCAACAACGCCCCCAGAATAGCGCCGATACCCAGAAATCCCTGGTCAAATTTTCTATTGGGGTTACTTTCGCGGGATTTGAGCATATATCCACCTCCAATTTAAGGTAATGGCCTGCTTTGGGTTTCCGGGATTTCGCTCGCGGCATCCGCCCGTTGTGAGGAAGATACCGAAAGTTGGTTTGTGGAACATCACCGCCGTGCCGGAAACAAATTTTGTAAAAGCAGAGGATTCGGGCAATTTTGAAGCGGGAATCCTTCTAATCCATTCAGCTACTGGTGAGAAGGGCTAATCACGAAGAACTAGCCAAATGGTTATGATATATAGTAAAATAACCTACGAGAAAGTCAAGTAATAAAATCGCTGTTTTGGGAGAATTTTTATGGGGTATTGCATTTTTTCGGACGACAAATTACCATCTTCTATAAACTCCATCAGAGATTATAAATTGATTGGGGTAGTTACTAAGGACTAAACTGCATCATCTTGCCCGAAAAATACCGCAATGAAATTCTCGATCTGAGAGCGCCGCGCCATTAAAAAAGGGGATGGGTTGTGTTGATTAGCCGTACGATTTTAATTTATCTGGCTTTGGGTCTCATCATCCCCTTTTCCATGGAGCGGGTGGGACGGTTGTTGCGGCCTAAGACCACCCGCCAGGGGGCGATGGAGGAGAGTTATGAGTCGGGAATCGAAGCAGTAGGCGATACCTGGCAACCGCAATACCTTCGTTACTACCTCTACGCGTTAATTTTTGTGTTGTTTGACGCGGAGACGGCAATTTTGTTTCCGTGGGCTGACGCCTTTCATCGAATTCCCCCCTTACTAGGAATTCAGGCCATGGTATTTGTCGGCTTGTTATTGTTTGGACTGCTGTATGCATGGAAGAAGGGGGCGTTAAAGTGGGAGTGAAACACGTGAGCGGAATTTCGGCCGAAGAGGGGCTGAAGCGGCAACTGGGATTTGCTTTGCTGGGTGATTTAGTGGCATGGGCCCGCAAATCGTCGTTGTGGCCGATGAGTTTTGGTCTGGCTTGTTGCGCTATTGAAATGATGACAACAGGATCCTCCGACTATGATTTAGACCGATTCGGCATGGTCTTTCGGGCGAGTCCCAGACAGGCCGACGTCATGATCGTGTCAGGCACGGTGACGCAGAAGATGGCACCGGTGCTGAGACGGCTTTACGAGCAGATGCCGGAGCCGCGTTATGTTATCAGCATGGGCGCGTGCGCGACATCGGGCGGTCCGTTCTTCGATGTGTACAGTGTGGTCAAAGGTGTCGACACGATCGTGCCGGTCGATGTGTATGTACCCGGATGTCCACCTCGCCCGGAAGCGCTCATGTGGGGAATTTTCCAGCTGCAAGAAAAAATTACCGGGAAAGCGGCTGTGCCTTCCAGCCGGTTGCCGGCCAAACCGCGGTCCTACCCCTTCTGGCAGGAGGAACCGGTATGAAGAAAGAGGTTGTGCCTGTTGGGGAATTGCTTGAGCGTGTCCAAGATTATCTCGAACAGGGGTATACTTTTCCGGTGGTGCACACGGCCGTGGACCACGGAGAAAGTCTGGAACTCATTTATGTGCTCAGAGACCTCGAGAACCCTGGCCGTGAGGAACGGATACTATCGGTTCAAATCAGTTCAGATAATCCGACCTTGCCGTCTTTGACCCCTTTGATACCGGGACTCATCTTTCAGGAACGGGAAGTTTACGACCTCTTTGGTGTCACTTACCAGGGGCATCCCGATTTGAGGAGGCTGCTGCTTCCCGACGACTTTTCAGGCCATCCCTTGCGCAAACACTATACCGCGACGGAAGGAGGCATTGTCGGATGATTGCGGAACGAGACAGTATTACCCAGGAGGAACTGGTGCTCAATTTGGGTCCACAGCATCCGAGCACACACGGCGTGTTCCGGATGGTGCTCGATTTGCGCGGGGAAACTATTGTCGGAGTCACCCCTCACATGGGATATCTCCACCGGGGATTCGAGAAACTGGCGGAGCGGCGAACCGCGGTCCAGTATCAACCATACCCGGATCGCTGGGATTATCTGGCTGCTATGTTTGATGAAATGGCGTACATCGGTGCCGGGGAAGCGTTAATCGGAATTGAAGTACCGCCCAGAGCCGAGTGGCTGCGAGGGATTGTGATGGAACTGAACCGCCTGTCGAGCCATCTGTTGTGGCTGGGAACCTTTTTGCTCGATGTGGGCGCTCTTTCTCCCTTTCTTTATACCTTTCGGGAAAGGGAAATGATTCTTGATTTGCTGATGGAACTAACCGGAGCGCGTCTGACATATTCCTACCTGCGCTTTGGAGGCCTGGCACATGATGCCGAAGATCTCTGGCTAAAGAAAGTCAAAGCGGGTGTGCGGTATTTCCGGCGCCGTTTTCGGGAATATCGGGATCTCATCGACGAGAACGAAATTTTTCGCAGGCGGGTACAAAATATCGGAGTGATTGATCGGGACCGAGCCATCCGCTATGGCTTAAGCGGTCCGATGGCGAGAGCCTCCGGGGTCGCATGGGATTTGCGCCGTGGCCGCCCATACGGGATATACCGGCAGGTTGAGGTGCCCGTCATTACTCGCGAAAAAGGGGATACCTGGAGCCGGTATGAGGTCAGAATGGATGAAATGGAGGCGTCATTGGGTTTATTGGACGTGTTCCTGGATTCCGTTGAAGCCGGCCCTGTCATGGCCAAAGTCCCCAAAAACATCAAGTTTCCGGATGGTGAGACCTATTTTTCTGTCGAGGGTCCCCGGGGCGAACTGGGAGTGTATTTGGTAGGCGACGGCACGGCGCATGCCAAGCGCATGAAAATTCGCCCGCCCAGTCTCTTCAATTTGCAGGCGCTTTCTCATTTGCTGGTGGGACATATGGTGTCGGATGCGGTTGCGATTTTAGGCAGCGTGGATATTGTGCTGGGGGAGGTGGACCGGTGAAAACTCTGGTGATTGCGACGGTGGTGGGGATGGTTATTCCCGGTATTGCCGCCTTTTTACTCTGGTACGAACGCCGCTTGTTGGCGCGGCTTCAGGTACGCATGGGACCGAACCGCGTCGGCCCTCAGGGTTTGTGGCAGTCTTTGGCGGATATTATCAAGCTTTTGTCCAAAGAGGACACGGTGCCCGCCGGAGTCAATCCCTGGTTATTCAAACTGGCTCCGGTCATGGCGTTTCTTCCCGTTTTCATGGCATTTGCCGCGCTTCCCGAGTTAGATCCGAAATTGAACATCGGCATTCTTTATCTGACCGCCGTGTTGAGTCTCTCGGCGTTGTCGTTCTTGGCGGCAGGGATGGGATCGCACAGCAAATATGCGCTGTTGGGCGGTTTTCGGGCCACAGCCCAGATGGTAAGCTACGAAGTCCCGCTGACGCTGGCCTTGCTGGGACCGGCCATGGCGGCCGGATCGCTGAATCTCAACGTGATGGCCTGGTGGCAGCAGCATCATCTTCCTTATATTCTGACACAGCCTTTGGGAGCTATTGGGTTTTTCGTGGCTGCCATGGCCGAGGCTCACCGTCCACCCTTTGATCTGGCGGAAGCCGAATCGGAGTTGGTTGCGGGATATCACGTGGAATACAGCGGAGTCCGGTTTGCGTTGTTTGTGGTTTCCGAATATGCGCATCTTCTTCTCTTGTGCTGGCTTATGGCCGTGATTTATTTAGGCGGAGGCCCGGCATGGCTGGTGGCGCTGAAGATTATGGCAATGGTATCGGTCATTATCTGGCTCAGAGCCACGATGCCCCGCATTCGAGCAGATCAGTTGATGGCGCTGGGATGGAAAGTTCTCATTCCCTTAACTTCTTTAAATCTCTTGTGGATTGCGGCCTGGAATCTGTGATCACGGACTTGCCGGTGTCGGCCGCACGAGGTGAGGCGCAATAATTCGCAGAAAAGAAAGAAAAAACGGAAAAAGATATCAGGGTAAGGAGGGAGTTGCTATGCGTGTCAAACAAATCGGCGGCGGTTTGGTGAAGGGACTCAAGGTGACCGGTACTCACCTATTTCGGCAGCCGGTTACTCGTCCCTACCCCGAGCAGCACGCCTACACGCCCCCGCGATTTCGCGGAGCCCACCGGCTTATTGAAGATGATTGCGTGGTATGTCATGCCTGCGACAGAGTGTGTCCCGTGAATTGCATGACTATCAAGGGCTACCGCGGGGAGGACCGAAAGTTTGTCCTCGAACAATTCGATATTGATTACAACCTTTGCATGTTTTGCAATCTGTGCGTTGAAGCCTGCCCGCCCAAATGTTTGCTGATGGGTCCCGAGTTCGAAATTTCGGCGGCCACTCACAATGATTTGGTGTGGACGCTGGAGGATTTGAGTTATGAGAGGGGGGAATCCCTGTGAGTGTGATGCCGGAGATTTATGGAATCACTACGGCCATCACCGTGGCTTTTGCCGTGGGCGTTCTCCTCGCTAAAAAACCGCTTTTGGCAGGATATCTCTTGACCTTGACTATGGTGGGCCTGGGGGCTCTGTTTTGGGAATTGAAAAGTCCTTTGTTAGGCGGCCTTCAAATCCTGGTTTACGGAGGCGGAGTGCTGATCATGGTCTTATTTGTCGTCATGCTGACGCCTTCAGGGCAATCATCGGTGGATTGGTCCTCTTCCTGGCGTGCAGCATGGATTCTGTCTCCTGTCGCCGGCTATCTCGCCTCTCGTTCCTATCCCCTTCACGCTCCCGTCATCTCCGGACAGCTTCTGGGACGCTGGCTCTTGATGCGTCAGGGCCTGTCGCTGGAAGTTCTGGCTGTATTGTTGCTGCTGGCCCTGGTCGCGGCTCTGGCCATTGCCATAACCCAGAAAGGAGGAGAGGCGTCGTGACATATCTGCCTGCCGTTATTTTAGCCTTGATTGGACTCGGGATCATCATTAAAAACCGCCAGGCCGTGTTGATGTTCATGGGTGTCGAGATCCTCCTCGCCGCGGGCAACTGGACAGCTTTGTTAGCGGCGGATCAACACCTGATCAGCCAGCATGTGGCCGTGTTTGTTCTCTTTAGCATCGTCGTGGCCGCAGCCGAAGCCACGATCGGACTATCTATCGTGCTAAGACTGGCTCAGAGGCATCAGACAATTGATGTCACCCGTTTTAGCACCTTGCGGGACGGGAGGGAATAGTATGCTGGTATTCGTCATTTTCGCTCCGCTGCTGGCAGGGATAGCCGGCGCCCTGATCTCCTCCCGGTTAAAGTCCAGGACCCTGTCCGTTACCATGACTGTGCTGTCTGTGGCGGTCTTGGGGGCCAGCATGGCGGTGGCGCTGGCTCCCTACCTTGAACTACGCTGGATGTTTTTGCACCTGCCCGGATATAGGGTGCCCTTTGGGTTCGCTGCAGGGACTTTGCCGGGGTGGATGGCGATGTTGACGGCTCTGGTAAATGTTCTTGCCCAATTCTATTCACTGGGGTATTTTGCCAGGGATTCCCGGCAAGGCTACTTCCAGTCGGTGTTGCTGGCCTTCACCGGGTCCATGCTGTTAACCGTATTTGCTTCGAATCTGTTTACGCAGTTTGTTGGATGGGAATTCATGGGTATCGGCTCCTATCTTCTGGTGGGCTACTTCCGTACCCAGGACAACGCGCGCTATGCCGCTTCCAAGGCAATGCTGGTGACGCGCATCGGGGATGTGTTCTTTCTTCTGGCTGTGATATGGTCGGTTAGTCACGGACAAACCACGATAACGGAGATTAATCATCATGGCGCCCCTTTTGTCGCCTGGGCGCTGGTGGTAGCCGTAGCCGCCAAATCGGCGCAAGGGCCCAATATCTCCTGGCTGCTCGATGCCATGGCGGGTCCGACGCCTGCGAGCGCGTTGATTCACGCCGCAACCATGGTCGCGGCCGGCCCTTATCTTTTGATACGGTATTTCCCCGTGCTCAGCCACTCCCCAGGAGTGCTTCCGGCCCTGATCATTATCGGCGGGGCCACGGCGGTGGCAGCGGGTGTCGGGGCGGTGGGGTCTCAAGAAGCCAAAAGGCTGCTGGCTTTTTCCACGGTCAGCCAGTTGGGAATGATGGTTCTGGCCGTCGGCCTGGGATTTCCCCAGGTTGCATGGACCTTGCTGGTGGCCCACGCTTTTTATAAGGCTCTGCTCTTTTTTGTTACGGGCGTTGCTTCCCACCGGGCGCAATCCGGTCTCTTGTCCCGTCTAAAGGCAACCCTGGGAGGATTCGAATTCAGTGTGCTGTTTATGGTTGGGGCTCTTGGTGTGAGCGGTTTGCCGCCCACCGGGGGATTTCTCGCCAAAGAAGCCTTATTTCACATTTCCCAGGGATCGCTATTTCACATGATTCTGGACTATACCCTGTCTTTTGTAGGCGGAGCCTACGCGGCCCGTTTGGTCAAATCCCTGGCCGGCAAATCCCGGGCCCCTTTGGCCCCGATCAGCGCATGGATGTTAATGCCTGCGGTGTTGCTGAGCCTCTTGGTTATTTTGAATTTTATCTGGCATCCCTGGGTAACCCTTCCTGCCATCTCTTTACTCAGCGCCTGGCCCAGTATTCTTTTGGTCGTGTCCGGAGGCGTCGCGGGCATCCTATGGAATAAGCCGTTTCGAGTCTTTTCGGGCGGGTTGTTCACGGTGTCTTGGAAAATTTTATATGGCTTGGAACGGATGATGATGACGATAGACAGTGCCCTGTCCGAAGGCGTTTGGGCCACGCGTCTGGCCGCGGGATGGATGACGGGGCTGGTGCATTTGGGGGGATCCGGCCGCGCCCGGCGTTATGTGCTGATTTCCGGTGCCGCGTTGGCTCTTTTCATTATCTGGAACATCCGCCTTTAAGCGGATTGTGCCCCCAAAGGGGGCTTTATGGAGACACCGTGCCAATATTTTGGAAAGGAGGCTTCCCATGCTGGCGTTATTGATTGTACCCTGTCTTTTTATGATCATCCTGCCCCGGATTCCCGCAACCTGGCTAAAACCAGCTTTCGTCACGATGGCCCTGGCAGATTTGCTCCTGGCTCTTGGGGCCTTGGCGCCGGGTAATGTCATTCACGTGGCTTGGTGGCCTCAACTGGGTCTGAATTTGTCCTTGGGGGTTACCCCCTATAACCAGCCTTTGCTGTGGTTAAATGCTCTGGTTTTATTAAGCAGCGCCTGGACTGCGAATCGGGGGAATGCCTGGTCACCTTTGTCCAAAGGGTCCATATTTTGGTTGACTGTCGCCTATGTGGGTGTGAGCCTGGCGTTCTTGAGCCAGAATGTTCTGCTCTATTTTGTCGGATTTGAGATGGCGGTGCTTCCCTTCTTTTTGCTGGTGCGTAAAGACGGCGGGGAGAACAGACGGGTGGCCGCCTTTTACTTCCTGGGTTTTTCGGCCGTGGCGGGCATGATGCTGTTGGCGGCGGTACTCACGCTGGTCGTGCATCATGTTACCGGTTTCCATGCGAATCATCCTGTGTCCGTGCCGGTGCAATTTGTCGTCTATCTTCTGCTTCTTGCGACCTGGGCGATTAAGACGCCGTTATGGCCCTTTCACCTGTGGCTTCCCAAAACCCACGGAGAAGCCTCGACTCCGGCTTCCATGTATCTTTCCGGAGTAGCTCTTAAGGTGGCGCCCTATGGATTTCTGTTGTTTTCCGGGATTCTTCCCGCCGCCCGCCATCAGGCGTCGCCCTTTTTAGCGGTGTGGGGAGGGATCACACTCTTGGCCGGTAGTCTTTTGGCCTTGGGTCAGCGGGACTTAAAACAAACGGTAGCCCAAAGTTCTATCGCCTCTATGGGGTATGTGATGATCGCCCTGTCCCTGGGCACACGCGCCGGGGACCAGGCCGCGGTACTGGTGATGGTGGGACACGGACTGGCTTCGCCGTTGCTGTTCTGGATCGCAGGACAGGTTCAGAAGATTCAGCACAGTCGACAGCTAGATGATTTGCCTGGTTTGTACCGCAAGGATCCTCTTTTGGTGACATTTCTGACTGCAGCGGCTTTTGCCTATATGGGGATTCCGGGGCTGGCTTTGTTTCCCGGGGAATTCGGAGTCATCCTGGTGGCTTTGAAACATGCGCCCCTGACTTTGTACTTGATTGCCCCGGCCATCGTGATTATGGCAGCGACCTGGCTGCGTATTTTGGCCCGCGCCCGTTTCGGCGGAACTGAAACAGACGGATCGTTTGACTCCCTATCCGCGGTTAGACAAGAGTCGTGGAGCGGATTATGGCTCAGCGTTCCCTTGGTTTTGGTAGGGTTGATTCCTGAGTGGTGGATACATCTTTGGCGCTGGGGGGGATTGAGATGATGGCCTGGCTGGCTTTGGGCCTGGAGTGCGTGGTAATGATGACGCTCGAATTAATTCCGGTAAAAGGGGCAATGAGCCGGTGGATCCTGGCGGGGGGCATTGTGCTCCTGATGATTCTCTTTCCGGTTGCGGGTGTATTGCCCCATCTCTATGAACGTGTCATGTACGCAGCTCCGGTTCGGGTGATTTACCAGGAATTGGTGCTGGCCACGGGGCTTGGCCTGACAGGAATTTTATCCAAAGATGGGAGCCCCGTGTCGTCAACCCTTCTGATGCTGACCTTGGCGGGAGGGGTCGTTGCGGTTTCCGCCAATAGCTGGCTGGTTCTTTTTCTAGGCATAGAGACTCTTAATATCGGGCTCTATGGGTTGGTAGGCCATACCAGCCGTCAGCGGACAGGCGATGAGGCCCTCGTGAAATTTTTTATTCTCGGCAGCGTTTTTACCGCTTTCGAGGTGGCGGGCATAGCTCTCATCGGCGGGAGCCAGGGCACTCTTCAGATTTTGGCGTCCCGGGTTCCGAATCCCGCTCTGATTGCCGGACTCTGCCTAATGTTGGCGGCCCTGCTGTTCAAAATGGGAAGCTTTCCGTTTCACCTCTGGGCTCCCGACACTTACGAGGGATCTCCCTGGCAGGCCACCACCGTGATTGCGACTTTACCGAAAATTGTCGCAGGCAGTGTGATTATCCGTCTCGTCGCCACCGGAACTTTTGTGGTGATTCCCCATCTTAAGGAGGTACTGGAGATCGTGGCCCTGGGAACCATGGTGATTGGTGCGCTGGGTGCTTGGCGCCAGCCAAGGCTCAAGCGGATGCTGGCCTATGCCGCGATTTCCCAAGTGGGGTTTGTGATTTTGCCATTGTCGTCTGGACACATCGGTGCCGCCGGGGTGTATTTGGTGAGCTATACCTTGGGCAGCATTGCCGTATTCAGCTCGGCTCAGGCTCTGGCGGGCCAGGACAATCCCACCCGTTTGGATCTGGTGGGCGCGCTCGCAACCAAGAGCCGGGGGGCAGCCGTCGCTTTGATATTGGCACTGGCGGGATTTGCCGGATTTCCTCTCACTGTGGGCATGGCGGCTAAGCTCTACAGTGTGGAAGCCGTAATGAGGGAACCGGCGATCATCTGGCTGGGCGCGGTGCTGGTAACAGGGTTCACCTTTTTCTACTATTTCCGCTGGATCTTTCCGTTTTTTGCCGCGGGAGACATGAAGATTCCGAAAGCCCCGGGTTTCGGTGTCCTCGCCATCAGTCAAATATCAGCTCTTCTCATTGTGGTGCTGGGCATTTGGAGTTATCCTATGATCTGGCTTACGCAAAATCTGACGCTTTAAGGGACCCTAGCCTCGGGACCGGAAAGTCAGGGTGCCTGCCGGGCGGATGGGATGCGATGTGGCCAGTCATGGTTATCTCGCGTCCCATCCGCCTTTTTCCGTTTTTTCTACACAGCTAACGCAATGGGATTTTGGCCCCCATGTGGCCATGCAAAAATTATTGCTGGACAAATTGCCGGTTTGTGCGAGATGATGCTGGTATGATTGCGAGGAGTCGATGCGTATGAACCCGTCACGCTGGAATCCGCCTTTTTGGGTGGGGGACCGGGAATTTTCCGCAGAGGATCTCGGCACCATCCGGAACATCGTCTATCGGTGCCGGCGTTTGAGCCGGGAAGAGATTGCGGCAACGATCTGCGAAAATCTGTCGTGGAAAGCTCCCAACGGCCACCTAAAAGTCATGGCTTGCCGCGAAATGCTGAAAGGGATGGAGTCAGCCGGCCTGATTGAACTGCCGCCTGCAAAAGGCTCACGGCGTCATGTTATCCGTGATACCGAGGCACGCCCCGTGTCCGTTGTTTCTGTTAGCGGGAGTTTGGCGGCTCTGCGTCCCGTTACCCTCGATCCGGTTACGGATCAGGAGCGCCGGATGTGGAATGCGACCATGGCCGCCTATCATCCCCTAGGCTACCGAAGGCCCATTGGCGCGCATCAGCGATATTGGATTCGCGGTCGCCAGGAGGACGACCGGGTAATTTTGGGATGTCTCTTATTCGGCGCTGCGGCCAAGGCGGTGGCCGATCGTGACAGCTGGATTGGCTGGAGCGCGGCCGAACGCTCCCGTTTCAGGTGGCGGATTGTGAATAATAACCGGTTTTTGATCCTCCCCGGGGTTCGTATTCCTCATCTAGCCAGTCATGTGTTGGGACTCGCAGCCAGGCAAGTCCCTAAAGACTGGGAAAGACGCTATGGCTATAGGCCAGTGTTGATGGAAACGTTTGTGGAAGAGCCCTGGGAGGGGACTTGCTATTTAGCCGCCAATTGGCTGCGCCTCGGAGAAACCGCCGGGCGCGGCCGTCAGGACCGCTACCGTGAAGCAGCACTGCCGGTTAAAAGCATCTGGGCCTATCCTCTGGATAAGCGGTGGAAAAAACGGTTGGTGGAGCCAGCTCCCCAGGCGGCAAATGAGGATGGGGCTGAAGACGATTTTTGAGCGGAAGAGAAAAGTATCAGGGTTTCAAGTCTCTTTCGACAGGCACACGGCGCCTGAGGGCAAGAGTGCGGGTTCGGCGGAACACGAACAGACAATACCCCGGGGCTCAAGTCTTGCTCCAGGGTTTTTGAGTCAAATTAATCCATAGCGATATAAAATCACCGCCGCTTCCACCCTGTTTTTGGCTCCCAACTGTTCGATCACGGCGTTGACATGGGCTTTGACCGTGTTTTCCGAGATATTGAGGTTTTGTCCGATTTCTTTGTTGGTGAACCCTTGAGCCACCAGAGCCAATATTTTGATGTCAAGAGGTTTCAACGCGGCGGGAAATTCAAGCTGATTGTCCTCAAACCATTTCATGACATGAAGGGCCAGGCGGGGATCCAAAACGGCGCCTCGGCTTAGAACTTGGCGTATGCTGTCGACGAGTTCATCACCGCTGACGTCTTTAACGATATATCCCCGTGCGCCGTTGGCCATGGCGGCCCGAAGCAAGGCGTCGTCGGTATAGCCAGTCAGAATGATGCATGCGGTGGCGAGACCGGCATTTTTGACTAAGCGGCACACAGCCGGCCCCTGAAGCCCCGGCATGCGAATGTCAAGCAAGGCAATCTCGGGTTTGAGACGGAATATGAGGTCCCACGCGCCGTTACCGTCCTCGGCTTCTCCCGCCACTTCGAAATCGGAGGTTTGAACCAAAACCTGGCGAATTCCCCGCCGTGTCAGTTCATGATCGTCACAGATCACCACGCGATTCATTGTTTTCCCTCCTGTTGGGCCAGATGGCGCGAACTGTCGTGCCCCCGTCATCATTGGTAAAAAGAGTTAAATGACCACCGCTTTTCTGCGCCACAGCCTGCATGGACCTTATGCCGAAGGTTGGGGACGAATTTGGTTCCGGGGGCAATCCTTGGCCGGTGTCTTGCACCGCCAGCACGATTTCATCGGGAGTCACGCTCAAGGTCACGACAGCCACGGAACTTGCACTATGCTTGCGGATGTTGGTCAATGCTTCCTCAACAATATTGCGGACCGGCAACGCCACATCCTGCCTTATCGGAATATTCCGGCCGCTTAAAAGGAATTTCGTACGGATGCCGGTATTTTGCTGAAATTTGTGGAGTCTTAGGTCTATGGCTGCCGGCAAATCGGGTTGCTCCTGGCTGTCGCTGAGGGAGAAAATGGCATCCCGAATGGATTTTAATCCGCTGTCAGCCAATTCCTGCATGGCTTCGAGCCGTTCTGGCCATTCGGTTCCAGCCCCAAGTTCTTGCGCCTGTTTGAGACAGCGGCTGATTTCCATTTTAAGCAGGAATAGTGTCTGCGCAACCGACGAGTGAAGACTTAGACTGATACGGTGCCGTTCTTCCACAATCAAGAGCCGTGCCATCTGGTCCCGGATGCGGACCCCCTCCAGCGCAATTCCTGCCTGCGTGGCGAACGCCTCAAGCAATTCTTCGTCGCGTCGGGTAAATTGACGTCCGCCAGGAGTTTCAGCCAGGAATAAACTGCCCACCGGGGCTCTCGACGATCGGAGCGGTACGCCCAGAAACGGGCCCATTGCCGGGTGATTGCGGGGTTTGTGAATGTCATGGGACACAGGGACGCGATCAACCCGGATGGTCTTCGCGCTCCGGTATGGAGCCATAAAAAAGCCGTGACCGGTCGGGAGCTCGGGGGATGCGGGGACTCCGGACACTTTGAAGTGGCGGAGCTGTTCAGGGCGATCTTCATCGACAACCACCAGTCCGCCCATTGCGGCACCAATCAGATCCCTGGCGCAATCCACAATGGTCTGTAAAAGACTGTTCAGATCAGCCTGCATGGCAATTTTTCTGTTAAGCATGATCAAGGTTTCGAGTTCACGAATCTGCCGGGTCAGTTCCTTGGGTTTGTGCGATGTCCCTGGTTCGAGATTCATATGCACGACCTCTCTGCAAAAGAAAGCCCTGTCCCACAGTATAGTTCTATTTTACCATGTGTCGGTAAATTATTCACTAAATAATTTTTGCGGGTATCCGAAAAGGGATGCCGATATACCTGTTTTGGTATCGCTTATTCGTTCGATGATCTGCACAATATCTTAATAGATGCACTCTACATTTTCCCTAAGTAGTCAAAGGTCATTTTACAAGGAGGCTAGCTATGTTTCCTTATCCTTTTCGTTATTTCGCTCCGACTACTCCGGAAGAGGCGTTCGGAGTGCTGGAGCAGTACGGGGATGAAGCCAAAATTTTGGCTGGGGGGCAAAGTTTGTTGCCGATGATGAAACTCCGTTTAGCCGCTCCGGGTGTTCTCATCGACATTAACGGCATATCCGAATGGAATCGGATTACGGAAGATGCTCATGCCCTGACGCAAGGATCGTTGATTCGCCACAGCCATTGGGAGCACACCCATCACATCCGCATTCCCCTGCTCTATGAAACAGCGGGGCATATTGCCGATCCGCTGGTGCGGAACCGGGGAACCGTGGGAGGTTCCCTGGCCCACGCGGATCCCGCGGCCGACTGGGGTGCCAGTCTGTTGGCGCTTAAGGCCCAGGTGCATGTGCAAAGCCGGGTGCGGGAGCGCTGGATAGCCTTAAGGGACTTTTTTATTGATACGTTTGTGACCGTTTTGGAACCGCAGGAGATAGTGACAGCCATTCAAATCCCGCTTGCTTCCGAAACCGATTTCACCGGAGCCCGTTATCTGAAACTGGAACGTAAGGTAGGGGATTTCGCCGTTGTTGGCGTCGCCGTCACCTGCTCTTTCAATGACCAGGGCATAGTCACCGAGGCAGGCATCGGTCTGGCGGCGGTGGGAGCGTCGCCTCTGTCCGCCAGTGGGGCTGAGAGCCTGTTGATTAATCATCCTCTCACCTCCGAAGTAATTCAGGAGGCGGCCGAACGCGCTGCCGAGGAGTGTGATCCCCAAAGTGATCGCCGGGGCAGTGAGGAATATAAAAGGGCGATGGTGCGGGTGTTTGTGAAACGGGGACTTCGCGCCATCCAGGCGGACTGGGAAAACCGGCTGAAAAAGCCGGCATAAACTTGATCGGGAAAGGATGAGAGAGCAGATGGAAAATGCGACCATCCCGGAGAAGGTTATGGTCCGGGTTACGATCAACAAAGAGCCGCGTGAAGCCCTGGTGGAACCGCGTACCCTGCTGGCCTATTTTATCCGCGATGCCTTGGGGCTCACTGGCACCCATGTGGGATGCGATACCACCAGTTGCGGAGCCTGCACTGTCCTGTTGGATGGGGTTCCCGTCAAGTCCTGTACCATTTTGGCCATCGCCGTTCAGGGCCATGAGATCGAGACTGTGGAGGGGCTCGAGCAAGAAGGGGTGCTTCATCCCCTGCAGCAGGCATTTTGGGATAATCACGGCCTTCAGTGCGGATTTTGCACGCCAGGAATGCTGATGACTTCAAAGGCTTTGTTGCAGTCTTCGCCGGGAGAATTGAACGAAGCCGATGTCCGGCGGGCCATTTCCGGCAATTTGTGCCGGTGCACCGGTTACGTCAATATCGTCAAAGCCGTGCTCGCTGCCAGGGAAAGATTGAGGGAAGCTCAAGAGGAGGTGCGGACGTCATGAGTATTGATATTACCGAAAGCCGGCCTTTGGGCAAAGCGGTCAAACGCAAGGAGGATCCGCGTTTCATCCGTGGTCAGGGTCGCTATCTTGACGACATTGTTTTGCCCGGGATGCTGTACATGGCGCTTTTACGCAGTCCTTACGCTCATGCCCGCATTAAACAGATTCGCACGCAGGGGGCACTCCAGGTGCCGGGAGTTAAGGCGGTGATTACCGGAGAAGATTTGGCGGCTATGAATCTGGCATGGATGCCAACCATGGCCGGGGACCGACAGATGGTTCTGGCTACAGGCAAAGTGCTCTTTCAATACCAGGAGGTGGCGGCAGTCGTGGCTGAGAGCCGGGAGGCCGCTGAGGACGGGGCTGCCGCCATAGAGGTGGATTATGAACCGTTGCCAGTGGTCGTCGGTCCCTTTTTCGCCCTCACCGATAAGGCTCCGGTATTGCGGGAAGACCGCGAATCGAAAAACAATCACATTTTTCATTGGGAAGTCGGGGACAAAGAGGCGACTCAAGCTCAGCTCAACACATCACCCGTGCGAGTGACGGAACACATCCGTATGCCGCGTGTGCATCCTGCTCCTATTGAACCGTGCGGATGTATCGCCGATTTTCAGAGATCTACGGGCAAATTGACCTGGTATGTCACCTCTCAGGCTCCTCACGCCCACCGTACCGTGCTGTCCATGGTGTCGGGACTGCCCGAACACATGATTCACGTGATTTCCCCGGACGTCGGCGGTGGGTTCGGCAATAAGGTTCCCGTTTATCCAGGGTACGTGTGTGCCGTCGTGATGTCCCTCAAATTGGGAAAACCCATCAAGTGGATCGAAACCCGCACAGAAAACATTACCACCACCAACTTTGCCCGGGATTATCACATGAGCGCTGAAATCGGCGCGACAGAGGACGGCCGGGTGATGGCCCTAAAAGTGACGACGATTGCCGATCACGGGGCCTTTGACGCCGCCGCCGATCCCTCCAAGTTTCCAGCCGGTTTGTTTTCCATCGTAACCGGATCCTATCAGTTTCCGGTGGCGTTCGCGGAAGTGGACGGCGTGTACACGAACAAGGCTCCGGGAGGTATAGCCTATCGCTGTTCTTTCCGTGTGACCGAGGCCTCATTTCTGATCGAGCGGGTCATGAATACCTTGGCTCTCAAACTTAATATGGATCCGGCTGAACTCAGACGGCGCAACTTCGTTCCTCCTGAGGCTTTTCCCTACCTGTCTCCTTTGGGTTGGACCTATGACAGCGGCAATTACGACAAAACGCTGACCCGGGCTCTGGAGATGATTGACTACCAGGGACTCAGGGAGTCTCAGCGAAAAAGGCGGGACAGGGGAGAGTTGGTGGGAATCGGTATATCAACCTTTACGGAAATTGTCGGGGCGGGGCCGAGTCATACTTTTGATATTATGGGCATTAAAATGTTTGACAGCTGTGAAATCCGGGTGCACCCCACCGGAAAGGTCATAGCCCGTCTGGGAACGCGTCATCAGGGCCAGGGACATGAGACCACGTTTGCCCAACTGATTGCCGAGGAATTGGGCCTGTCCGCGGCCGATGTTCTCATTGAGGAAGGAGACACCGATACCGCACCTTACGGTCTTGGAACTTATGCCAGCCGCAGTACGCCCACTGCGGGAGGTGCCGCAGCCCTGGCGGCCCGGCGGATCCGCAGCAAGGCCCGTCAAATTGCGGCGCATTTATTGGAGGTGTCGCCGGATGATGTGGAGTGGGACGGCACCGGGTTTGTGGCCGCCGGAGCATCTTCCCGGCGGGTGAATATGAGTGATGTGGCGCTGGCGGCTTACACCAATTTGCCGCAAGGAATGGAGCCGGGACTGGAGGCCACGTACTATTATGACCCGCCCAACTTGACCTTTCCCAACGGAGCTTATATTGCGGTGGTTTCCATCGACAGGGGAACGGGACAGGTTCGGGTGGAACGATTTGTGGCGGTGGATGACTGCGGAACCGTGATCAATCCCATGGTGGTCGAAGGCCAGGTGCATGGAGGACTGACCGAAGGATTCGGCATTGCGTTTATGCAGGAAATCGCCTTTGATGAGGAAGGCAATAATCTGTCGCCCAATTTCATGGAGTATTTGGTCCCGACGGCCGTGGAAACCCCGAAGTGGGAAACCGACCGGACCGTTACTCCGTCTCCTCACCATCCTATTGGTGCCAAAGGTGTGGGTGAATCGCCCAACGTGGGTTCCCCTGCGGCTTTTGTCAATGCGGTGGTGGATGCCTTATCGCCCTATGGCATTACCAATGTGGAAATTCCTTTGTTTCCGTGGAAAATTTGGGAGATTCTCAAAGAGAAAGGGCTGGCTATGTGAGGTCATCAGCAAGGAGGAAGGGCCATGGATACAGTACTGGAAGAAGCAGTGCGCCGGGACGCCGCAGGAGAATCCTATGTCATGGTCACAGTGTTACGAACCAGGGCCCCGACTTCCGCCATTGCGGGAGCTCGGGCGCTGATTGGACCCAATAACGAGGTGAGGGGTTATATCGGTGGGGAATGTACCCGCAGAACAGTTCTGGAAGTGGCCGCCGAGGCTCTGGCGGACGGGCGTCCTCGTCTGGTTTTGCTCTCTTCCGGTCCGGAGCGTGAAGTGTCACGGGATGCAGACGGACTCGTTGTCCGGCCCATGACCTGTGATTCCGGCGGTACAGTCGAATTGTTTGTGGAGCCGCGGCTGGCCAATCCCTTGCTTCTGGTCATCGGACACTCACCGGTGTCAGTTTATCTGGCGGATATGGCGCGGCACCTTCCCTTCCGGCTTAAATGTCTGGACATTAACCAGGAAGGAGACTGGGAAGCCTTCGGGCAGAACCTTCGCGCTGTGGCTGCCCAGGGAGGATTCGTCGTGTCCTGTACCATGGGCCAGTACGACGAGTGGGTGGTGGAACAAATCGGGGAGGCCCCCATTTGCTACCTCGGTGTGGTATCCAGCCCCCGCCGGGGTGAAGTGCTGCGGGCACGGCTCAAAGAAATCAGAGGATCTTCGGACGTCCTGACTGTGTCTATTCCGGCAGGCTGGGATTTGCATACTCGCGACCCTGGGGAAATTGCCGTGAGTATTTTGGCCGAAATCATTGCCATAAGGCGGGAAATGAGTTCGTCCGCTCTGGCAGAGTCCCGAACGGGAGCCGAGAAGGATGCAGCCGAGCCGATTTGGGTCATTGACCCGGTCTGCCGGATGCAGGTGAACTGGTCCGAAACACCTTATCGAACAGTGTACGGCGGCGAGAGGATCGGATTTTGCCAGGGTTCCTGCCGGGATGCTTTTCTCAAGGAACCGGAAAAATACGTGTCTTCGGTGCCCGGAGGACAAGAATCTGGTTAGTCAAACGGGATACGGGGAGGAGAGTTTCGGTGAAAAGCTACCAAGGGATTGTTAATATCGAGGCTCCGCTAGAAGCAGTCTGGGATTTCATCCGAGATCCAGATGCCATTGGCCGCTCAATGCCGGATATGGTGGAGTACCAAGTGGAAGATGCCAACCACCTGCGTGCCAAAGTACGGGTGGGAGTGGGACCCGTTCGGGCCGTTTTTGACGTAGCGGCGGAATTGACGGTTTTGCCCGAGCCTTATCAGGTGCGGTTGCAGATGCAAGGCGGAGGCGTGGGCAGCGGGTTTCAGATGGTGAGCACCATGCGGATTTCCGAGTCGGAGGAACAGCTTTCTCTGAACTGGACGGCCGAGGTGCAGGTAAGCGGTCCCTTGGCTACTTTGGGCGGAAGAGTTTTGGACAATCAGGTGAAAAAAATTACGCAGCAAGTGTTTGAAAACATTCGCCAAGGACTCCTTCCCCGCCTCAGTGGATGACTACTTGGGGAACGGTCTTGAGAGACCACGGCTCCTGGCAGAACGCGCATTTACTTCACAAAGAGGCGGGGTGCCTTTTCTTGTCCGAATAGCAGTCGCACGAATCCGCGGGCAAGCCTTTGGAAACACGAAGAGGCGCCCTTCGCCCGGGCAACCAAAAGGAGAATGGCAGTGGATTCCCTGACGACATGGAGGCAGCGGCTCGAAGATGCCGGATATGTGGCAGATGAAACGGTGGCGGCGGTTTGTCATGCGGTAGAGCGTTTAAACCGTCCTCTGCTGGTGGAAGGGCCGGCTGGCGTGGGAAAAACATTTCTGGCGAAAGCACTGGCCCAGTGCCTCAACAAACCTTTAGTGCGCCTGCAATGCTATGAGGGACTGGACCAGGCGCATGCGCTGTATGACTGGAATTACCCCAAGCAGCTCTTGGCGGCTCGCAATCAGGAGCCGGGGCAAGCTATCCAAAGTCTGTACGATTGGGAATTCTTGCTGGAGCGGCCACTCGTTAAGGCGATCCGGCTCAGACCCTCCCCGGTCCTTCTCATCGATGAGGTCGAGCGTGCCGGCGAAGAGTTTGAAGCGATGCTGCTGGAAGTCCTGGGCGAATATCAGATCACTATTCCCGAAATCGGAACGGTGGCGGCGCGCGAACCTCCCTGGGTTGTGTTGACGTCCAACCGCAGCCGGGATTTGTCGGATGCGTTGCGGCGCCGTTGTCTTTATCTCTGGATGGATTACCCTATTGTGGAACGGGAGCTGGCGATTATCCAGCGTCATGTGCCTTCCTTGTCCTGGGATCTGGCCGCGAAGGTGGTGAGTGCCGTGGGCAAACTTCGGACATGGAATTTGATGAAACCGCCGGGACTGGCCGAGGCCGTGGACTGGGCGCGACTGTTGTCGGATTATAGGGCCGAGGACATATCGGACACTTTTTTGCGTTCGACCCTGAGTTGCGTGCTCAAAACGCGCGATGACTGGATAGTGGTGGAAAAGCAGGGGATTCGTGCACTATGGGAGAATTAACTCTGGCACGGTATACCGGGGTCATGGCCGACCAGGTCAGCCGTTTCACCCGCTTTCTCAGAGGGCATGGCTATTGTGTGACGGCAGGGGAAACCGAGGCGGCCTTGGTGCTCATGCAAGCCGTTGACTTAACGAACCCCCGGCACCTTATGATGTATTGGCGGTCTGTCTATTCAAAAACGGAGGAACAATGGATTCGGTTCCCCGACATGTTTACCCGTTTCTTCTATCCCGAGGGTCCGCGGCTGATTCAAAGGGAAAGACTGGAAGACGACGAGTCGCCGGCGACAGGAGGGGATCCGGCGAATGTGGGCCGGACCCGGTACGAAAGCCGTGAACATGCATTATTTGCTTACAGTCCAAGAGCGGGTTCGGAAGTCTCTTTGTCGCCGGACTCGGATCTGGACTATGCTGCGATGAAGTGGTGGACAAGGCGGATTTTGCGTCAGTGGGCCCAGGGTGGGGCGGACAAGCGGCCTGCCGGCAGCGGAAAAACGGTTCACTGGCGCAAAACCATCGAACAAGCATTGCGTTACGGTGGAGAGCCGGGGATATGGATTCGCAGACAACGGGATCCGGATCCGGCCAGGCTGGCGGTTCTGGTTGACGTCTCCGGGTCGATGCGGGCCTATGCGCCTTTTTATCTGGGTTTAGTCTGGCAGTTTCTGCGTGAAGGAGTTCGCCTGGAGTGTTTTCTCTCCAGCAACCGTTTGTTGCGGGTGACGCCCTTTTTGCGCCAGACTCATCCAGGCGGCCGCCCCGTCGCGGACCCTGCCGTTTTAGGCGGAGGAACCCGGCTGGGCTGGGCCTTTTCGCTGTTGCGACAGCAGTACCCGGCGTTTTTTACCAGCCGGACCACCTTTGTCGTTGCCTCAGACGGATATGATACCGGAGAGCTTGGATTGCTTGCCGAGTCTTTCCCTGATCTCGCATCCAGAGTGCGGCAAGTTATCTGGTTGAACCCGCTCATGCTGAATCCAGGCTACGAGCCCCGGTCGCAGGCGATGAAAGTCGTGTTGCCGTACTGCTCCGCTCATGTGGGCGTCTATGATCCGTGGTCGTGGATAGATTACGGGAAGTCGTTGATCTAGTCATGGATAGTGCATATGGGCTTCTTCTTAAATAGGGAAACGCGCAGTGTTTTTTGGCCGTGTCCGGTATTTATATGCGGTAACCACACATTTGTGGGGAGGCGTCCAGCGCCCTTTCTGAGAGACGTACCAGATGAGAGAAGTCGGCTGAAAGAATCCAGACGAGAATGACTCGTCGCCTTGATCGCCGCATTAATAGACACTAGCGATTCCGGCGGGAATGACAGCACACTCCTTGGCATAGATAGTCACTTGGGCCGACAGCGTGATTGAAATGGCAGCCGGAGGCGCTTTGCCCCCATGGGATCCCGAAGACGAGACCTTGAGACAATCGAGAAGGCAGAACACTAGAT
Organism: Sulfobacillus benefaciens; assembly: GCA_003023725.1. GTDB lineage: Bacteria > Bacillota > Sulfobacillia > Sulfobacillales > Sulfobacillaceae > Sulfobacillus > Sulfobacillus benefaciens. The sequence goes on from PXYT01000021.1 coordinate 47,341, forward strand.
TCTCCGGTGTGGTTATGCTGTTTTCGCGGGATGAGCAGAGTGGGAAGCTCTGTGTGAAAGAATGCGACTCTTGCGGCCGATCGGACCCTAGACTCGGATTTTGGCGGATCCATATAAGCCAGTGCCCCGACACCTTGAAGTGTGAGGGGAAGAGGCCGATTGGATTCAGGACGGTGCAATTTGCGCGACGTATTCAGCTGGCACATGGCCAGAAGCCGTCATTCGGTTTCCCGCGCCTCGACGGGAATTCTCACCGGGGTCAGCATACCCTGACGCACGGATTTCCGGGCGCCGGTGATATGCGGGATGCTGGTGGCACGGTTATGGATAAATTGCCAGGCGAGATAGGCGAAGGCCATGGCCTCCTTCATGTCTCCGGGAACTCCGTAATTGTCCGTAGTTTCCCACGGCCTTATCAGTGACAACCCGCTAACCAGTTCGTTCATGAGTACGGGATTGTGACATCCGCCTCCTGCGGCAATCAGTGCCACGGAGGTGGGAGCATGCCGGGAAATTGCCTGGCGAATGCTGGCGGCCACGAACGCCGTGGCGGTGCGCATCATGTCTTCCGCGGACAGTCCGACTTCCTTCATTTGCTGGTAGAGACCCAGGCTATATTCCCGTCCGAATTGTTCGCGGCCGCAGCTTGTGGGGGGCTTGCGGGTAAAATAGGGATGTTGCAGCCATAAGGCTAGGAGGCCTTCATGCGTTTTACCTTGCCTGGCTAATTCGCCCGAAGCGTCGTAATGTTGTTTGCCACCGGTAATCTGTTCCATTAAAGCGTCCAGAACCATGTTGCCGGGACCGGTGTCGAAGCCCGTGATTTCATCTATTTGTGCCTCTTGAAGCAAAATAGTGATATTGGAAATGCCGCCGATGTTTAGGAGCACGCGGGATTCGCGGGACGAATGAAAAACGGCAAAATCAAAGTAAGGGACCAAAGGAGCTCCTTGACCGCCCATAGCCACATCCATCTGACGAAAATGGGATACGACGTCAATGCCCGTTTCTGCTGCCAGAACGGCAGGATCGCCAATTTGCACGGTGAATCCGTGCGTTTGTTCCTCCGTACCCGGATAATGGGCAATGGTTTGGCCATGCATGCCAATGACTCGAATGCACTCGCGGGGGACAGCCGTGTTTTCCAGAAGTTCGTTCACTGTGTCCCCAAGCCAGTGACCCAGTTCGGTGTGAACTCGGGCCACGTCGTAGAGGGGGGCGTTTTTGCGGCACAGGGAGAGAATTCTTTCCCTCTGATGGGTATCAAACGGGGCAAAGAGTGAGTCCACCATCTGAATCACGGGGTACTCGCTCTCTGTTTCCGTAATTTGGGCCAGCACCGCATCGATGCCGTCGGCAGATGTTCCGGTCATAAGGCCAATGGCGTAAGCATGTTTGTTTACTCTCATCTCTGTCGATCCATTCCTTCCGGATTTGTGTTGTAAAGAATGTCGCGGCCCAAGACCCACTGCCTCGTTTACGGCTCACGCCCAAGAGCGAAACGATATAGGAGCACATGGTGGATTGGCGCCGGGTGAATGGGTTTGGGCGCGGATGCCAACAGGACTTGTGCGTACCACGAAATTCATGTTTCGGTTTGGAGTGCCTTGATAACTTGGTTGATAACAGCGTGAACCTTTTTGTAGTCGACGGCAGCCCATTTTTTGAGAAAAGGAATGTAGCGCGGATCTTTGGTCGCGTAAATACGCTCCAAAAATTCGAGAATCATTCCCCGATCCCGGTCTTTTAAATATTCCATGCTGACGGGGGTGACGCCATTTTCCAGCCATTGGTCCCATTCGCGCAGAAATTCTTCGATACGCTGGGCCCGTTCCAGATCCCAGCCATGCTGGGTGAAAACTAGTACCGGGAGTCTTCCGGAGTAGATGATGCGGAGGAATCCGCGATTGATGCACTGGTCGATGGCGGCCATCACGGCCTCGGGAGGCCAATCCTGCCAGCAGCCATATACGGGATTGGAGTCGAGATTGTGTTCCAGCACGCGTTTGTCCCGGGACCCTTTAAGAATCTTGGATAATAAAGTGCGTCCGCCCATTCCAATTAAGTCGTCTGCGCCCCGCAGGACGAGAAGAACCTCATCCAAAGACAACTCGTGGAGAAGAGCATGTTCGGTTCGGAGCGAGGGAACGCTCTTCCAGCCCTGGTTCCGCCGCGTCATTCATGACATCCCCTTTCGTCCTAAGCCGGCTAACCACAAGATCAGCAAAGAGAGATTCTCCCACAATAATGATTTCCGTTGCGGCATAGTTCTGCGGTGAATGGCCAAGCCCTTAATGTCCCCAGACACAACTCAAGCCCAGCGGTACCCGCCAGGTTATTGTAACGCTAATCGAACTTTTCGTACTTAACCTTCAGCCTTTTTCCCACATGCCTGGGGAAGTATCGGGCGCCTGCAGTGGCACCGGGTGATGTGGCGACAGAAGGACGGCCCAAACCCTTCACCGGGAAGTTCGCGTTCGAACCCAGACGGGGTGCTGTTCCGAAGACCAGATATTGCGAGCTATTCGTGCTACAATGTTTTTGAAGGCTTTATCGGCCATGGGTTATCTGTGGAGGTGATATTTCTATGCAGCTCATTCCCAGAGTGGTTGTTGTCAACAAAAACGTGCCGATTACACTGTATACCCGCCCTTCGCCACAACCCCATGCGCCCATTCATCCCGTTCCCATTCCCTTTACCATGGCAGTATTTCAACTTCCTCCATGGATTGTGCCCGATAGCAGAGAATGGCAACGAAACTTGCCCCAACCTGACGGCGCCGAAGACAATTAAACGCGGGCTGGGAGCCGGTACACCGAAGAGAAAATGGCGGAGGGGGCAGGTTATTCCTCTGGGCCCGACTTTTCCGGTCTGTCATGATGGGGTTTTGTGGGCGTTCATCCCCTTTTTCGGTGACGTGTCAAACAAGAACCTATCCGGTTGTTGAAGATGTGATCGAAAAAGCCAACTTCGTCAAAACTTCCGAATTTGTGAATGCCTGGGAATAAGGCCGGGTCTTGAGGGCGTCTATTTCACGAAAGTGCCGGGTAATAAAAATGGCGTGAGGACCGTGTGATCCTCGTGACCTATACGGGACAAGGCCAGCGCAACAAATTGCTCGTTGCGGCTGACCTTGTGGTGAGCGTGGAACAAACGCTTTTTGAGTCATTTTTTGCACGGCGTTCTTTTACGGAGTTCTTTGGAAGACACACCGGCAGGCGGCGGAGGCACAGGCATGCCGCCTGCCCTTAGTCACGGGTTGCAATGTATTCAGGGCGGGGCTCGGTTCCCGCGAATGGTGCTTCCACCCGATTCTCCACGCTGTTATAGACCACGAAGACGTTACTCCGGGGATAAGGGGAAATATTGCTGCTTGACCCGTGCATGATGTTGCAATCGAACAGCAACAGCGAGCCTGGGGAGCCGGTAGGCATTTCTATCCCGCATTGCCGCGCCAAAAATGTCAAACTGTCATCATCCGGAATACCATATTGCTGCTTGCGCAATGATTCCTGGTAATGATTTTTGGGAGTGGCTCCGACGCAGGAAATGAAATAACGGTGGGAACCGGGCATGACCATCAGAGGCCCATTGAAGAGGTTGTTTTCGGTTAACGCGATCGAGATGCTGAGTGCGCGCATACGCGGCATACCGTCCTCCGCGTGCCAGGTTTCGAAATCGGAATGCCAGTAGAATTCTTTGCCCCGAAACCCCGATTTAAAGTTAATCCGGGACTGATGTATATAGACGTCGCTTCCGAGGATTTCTTGTGCCATGGATACGAGCCGGGAATCCTGGCACAGCGTGCTAAAAAAGGGGTCATTGCGATGCACCGCGAAAATGGAGCGGATCAAATCGCTTTGGGATTCGCGGATAATTTCCGGGTCGTTGTGGTGTTGATTGTCCATCCACAAACGGTCCTGTTCCTGTTGCAATTTCTGAATCTCGTTGGGAGAAAAGAAATCAGGCAGGAAGAGGAATCCATTCTCATCATAGAATCGGATCTGTTCCCGCGTAAGAAATCCGTTGTCGCGGGAATTGCCGTAAACGACCGGATCCTGTCTCTCGATGATTTGGGATCGACTGCCCCGGGAAACATAGGGATCAGTTTGAATGGACATGGTGCAAACCTCCTACCTTATAATTTTGATATGAGTCATGGTGCGTTTGCTGCCGTCTATCAAAATTTGACGCACCTGTCGATTTTTTTGCGACAACCAAGCGCCCGTGTTGTCGCGTCTGTCATGGGCTGTCGGGTTCGGTAAGAAGGGGATACACCCCGTTTTCGTCATGCGTCTCTCTTCCGGTAACCGGGGGATTGAAGACGCAAATCATACGCATATCCTCTTTAGGACGCATGATGTGTTTTTCGTGGCCGTTTAGGGTGTAGAGAGTCCCGGGTGAGATAGTGTAGCGTTTCCCGTTTTCCACATCCTCCAGCTCGCCCTCTCCTTCGATACAGTACACGGCCTCGATATGGTTTTTATACCACATGAAAGTTTCCGTCCCTTTATACATCATGGTGTCATGAAGAGAAAATCCGACCCGGTCTTTGGCCAACAAGAGACGTCGGCTCGTCCAGGTATCGGTTTTTACATCGTTTGCGGTACCCATAATCGACTTTAAGGATTTTACAATCATGCAAAATCGCCTCCAAGATAGATTCAGCACCGGGTATAAAGTGGGGAGGGAATGGAATCCTTCCCGCCGGGGCCCGGAGCCCCGCCGGAGTACAGCGATGCGCACCAAAAATGGCTGGGTAGGATCAGGCGCCGGATTGTATCACGGCTCGAACGGCGTCTGCCAAAATGCCCAATCCCATTTCCAAGGCCTGATCGGTAATGGTTAAGGGCGGCAGGATTTTGAGGACATTGCTTTCGGACCCGGAGGTTTCAATGACAAGCCCGCGGCTAAAGGCTTCAGCGCTAATGCGTGCGGCTACATCGTCGCGGGGTTCTGCAGCCAGTCCCCAAATAAGTCCTCTTCCCCGCACATCCGGTAAAATATGTGCATATTGTGTGGATAACTGGTGTAATACTTTTTCCACGTACTGGCCTTTGCGGCGAGTCTCATCACTCAGAGTGGTGTCTTGCCAAAAAGCGGCAAGGGATTCTGTGGCCGTGACGAAGGCCAGATTATTGCCCCGGAACGTGCCGTTGTGCTCGCCGGGTTCCCACTCGTCGAGCTCCGGTCGAATTAAGGTTAAGGCCATAGGCAATCCGTAGCCGCTAATCGACTTGGACAGGCAAACGATATCGGGAGTAATCCCGGCACCTTCGAAGCTGAAGAACGGTCCTGTTCTGCCGCATCCCACCTGGACGTCATCGATGATGAATAAAATGTCATATTCCCGGCAGATTTTTTCCACTTCGCGAAGCCATTGGGCGCGTGCCACATTGACGCCCCCTTCGCCCTGAATGGTTTCGACAATGACGGCTGCCGGCAAAGACACACCGCTTCCCAGGTCGTGAAGAAAACGTTGTAAATACTCAATTGTATCAATGCCGCTGCCAAAATAGCCGTCGTAAGGCATATGTACGGTAAAAGGGAGAGGAACCCCGGCGCCGTCGCGTTTAAACTGGTTACCGCTTATCGCCAAGGATCCCAGCGTCATGCCGTGAAAGGCGTTGGTAAAACTGATAACGCTTTCCCGCCGCGTGATTTTCCGGGCCAGTTTCAAGGCGCTTTCCACGCTGTTGGTGCCGGTGGGACCGGGAAACATCAGACGGTAACGCATCTTGCGAGGAGAGAGTATGGTATCGGCGAACCGCTCCAGGAACCGGGCCTTGGCTTCAGTGTACATATCGAGACTATGGGTGATGCCGTCGTTCTCGATATACCTGAGCAGGGCTTGTTTCAAACGCGGATGGTTATGACCGTAGTTGAGAGCTCCCGCGCCTGAGAAGAAGTCAATATACTCTTTCCCGTGAGTATCCCAGAGGGTATGCCCCTGGGCTTTGGAAAAAACAGCGGGAAAACTGCGGCAATAGCTGCGGACATTGGACTCCAGTTCGGTAAATAATTCAACTTCAGAGAAACTTTGAATAGCCATGCGTATCGCCTCCTTGGCAATAGGGGAAATTGGGAATCAGGGCATAGAACGAAAAGGCCCGATTTTGACGATGAGTTCCTCATCGTGGTTAGTTGGGCCAAACCAGTGACGTTCCAATTTGCCCGTGGTCTGAATGGAAGTGCCATGGCGGTGTGCCATCTTGCGAAAAAGGTGCCATGACGCATGGTTGCTGGGAGTGATTGTCGCGCTGAGATATTTTACCGGTGTGGAATAGGAACGCCCCAGCAGTTCTTCAAGCATTTGTGTGCCCAGTCCTTTGGCGCGCAATGAAGAGTTGACCGCGATTTGCCAAATAAACAAGGTTGTGGGATCCCGGGGAAGGATAACGCCGGAAGCAAAGCCAGCAAATTCCTGCTGGATTTCCGCCACGACACAAGTGTGACGGAAGTGTGTGGCCAGCATTAAGTAATGGTACAGCGAATTCAGATCCAAATCAGGGGTATTTCTTGCCAATTCCCACATTTTGGAAGCATCCTCTTCGATCGGCATACGCAGTCGCAATGAAGGAGAAATGCTTACTCTCAGTTCCTCACCTCCCAGGTACAATCCGCGAATTGCCTGACATGTTCGTCAAGTTCAATTCTTGCAGATAATAGTTCCTAGCTCGAAGATATTGTATCGGGTGAATAATGATTCCTAAAATGTGATGAGACAGCATCAGACGCAATTAACTCTGGTAGACACGCCAAAGCTCCCGAAGAGCTAATTTTAACCAGTTATTGAGTTATTTCATACTCTGGCGCCGGATTGGCCAGCTGGACGGGCCTTGCAGGAAGATTGGACGAAATTCTTTTACGACAGGACGTCTCAAGAAACCTTTTCGAGGATCCGGACAAATTGGATCAACAACCGGCACAAAATTCCTTAAGCCGACTTTACTGTGAACAGGGCAAAGTCTTTTTGCGCTGGGGTGGGATCTTTTCACAACAGGAGTCTGTTTGGGGGAAGAAGGATCAAGGTGGAGACGCTATGAACCGAACACAAAGACGACGAACATGAAAGCAGGAGACAACAACACCTCACCCTGAACCCACTCTATCGTCAAGTCGCGCGTCCCCGGCGGGCTCGCACCGATTTAATCGGGTTGTGTATCGCCACACTCACGACAGTCGCAGGGCCGCTTCCGGTCAAAATCGTCTTCGTACGGGACCGGCGGAGTGAATCCAAGCAATGGTTGGCCCTTTGGAGTACGGAGCTGACCGTCACGGACGACGCAGTCGTCCGGATTTATGGTAAGCGCTGGGCGATTGAGACGTTTTTTAACGGGGCCAAGAGCCTCCTCGGCATTCCCCGGGAATATCAGGGCCGTTCCTATGAAGGGTGCGTGGCCCATGTGACCCTGGTCTGTATCCGGTACCAATGG
>PXYT01000022.1 GCA_003023725.1 Sulfobacillus benefaciens
GGCGACCCCGCCGCCACGTCCTTCACGACTCGTATCTGGCATATAATGCCATAAAGAAGTTATCCACAGCCCGAATTTTCCGCACAGCGGAAAAAGCTCCGGCTTTATTGATGTTGCTTTTACTGAAGCAGTTAGGGTGCGGTATATAAAGGTGTGACATACCACATGACTGCGTTATGGGAGCTTTTATCCCGAATGTGCCAGGACCGGATTCACCGGATCCGTGTTTGTGTTTTACATGCGGGCAAGTGCATTCGCACTGTAAAAAGAGGGGCTGTTACGGACGGTTATTAAAGGCAACGAATAAAACGGTATCCTCGTTTTGTGTGGATGGCTACGACATGTTGTCTATTTTACGAATGTTGGTGACAAATGCTCGGAAAGACCCACAAATTTAAGACTGACTGCAACGCCTATGCGTGGTGACTTCATTGATTTGATCGATTGTTCAAACAGGCGGATGGCAGTGAGTGATTTTTGGTTCGACGCACAAGAATTTTTGGGGATTGACGGTTAGCATGACAGGGAAGTATCTAAAGTCTCCTAACTCTCAAAAGAAACAGGAGGGCAGGATATGTTTCTTTCTCCCAGGGAAAAAGAAAAACTGCTGATTGTGGTCGCGGCAAATCTTGCCCGAACCCGTCTGGAACGGGGAATCAAGCTCAATTATCCCGAGGCCGTGGCCTATATCGCGGCACACCTTATGGAAGGAGCCCGGGAGGGGAAAACCGTGCCTGTCTTAATGACGGAAGGAGCTTCGTTATTGACGGTGGAGGATGTGATGGAAGGAGTGGCCGATATGGTGGATTCGGTTCAGATCGAAGCGACATTCCCGGACGGCACGAAACTGGTCACAGTTCACCACCCGATTCGTCCAGCCGCCCCTACATCCATGACCCGGGTGGTGAACCAGGAATGATACCCGGAGAAATCCGCGTCAGCGAGGAGCCTCTTGTGACGGATAACGGTTCTGCGGTGCCTTTGGAAGTTTCCAATACCGGGGACCGTCCAATCCAGGTTGGTTCGCACTTTCATTTTTTTGAAGTCAACAAAGCTCTTAAATTTGCCCGCGATCAGGCTTATGGTATGCGTTTGGACATTTTAGCCGGGACAGCGGTCCGCTTCGAGCCGGGCGTCAAGAAAACTGTCATGTTGACACCGGTTAACGGTCTGAGACGGGTCTATGGATTGAATGGCCTAACGGAAGGATTCCTGGACGATCAGAGTACGAAAGACCGGGCCTTTGAGAAGGCGCGGCAACTCGGGTTCGGGGGAGAAGAATCATGAATCCTCGGGTGGATCGCCACCAACATGCGGCTCTCTATGGTCCCGGAGCCGGCGACCGGATTAGGCTTGCGGATACTGAATTGTGGGCTATGGTCGAGGAAGACCGGACTATCTGGAGTGAAGCGGCAAAATTTGGAGGTGGGAAGGTCGTTCGGGACGGCATGGGCCAGGCGGGCTGGCAAACCCGGACGGCGGGGGCTCCGGATTTGGTCATCAGCAATGTTGTCATCATTGACTACTGGGGTATCGTCAAGGCAGATGTCGGCGTTAAAAATGGCCGCATTATTGCGATTGGAAAGGCTGGGAACCCAGACATCATGGACGGCGTCGATCCCCGTTTAATTATTTCTCCTGGAACCGAGATGATTTCAGGAGAGGGGATGATTCTGACGGCGGGGGGCATTGATACGCACGTCCACTGGATTACGCCCGATTTGTCCTTTCACGCGCTCAGTGCCGGCATGACCACGCTCATAGGGGGAGGCACGGGTCCCGCCACCGGTACCAACGCCACCACGGCCACCCCAGGGGCGTGGTATATTGCCCGGATGCTGGAAGCCACGAGTGATATGCCCGTCAATATCGGTTTGACTGCTAAGGGCAACGCCTCGTTTGAGGAACCTTTGAGGGAGCAGGTAATGGCCGGCGCCATCGGTCTCAAGCTTCATGAGGACTGGGGAAGTACTCCCCGGGCCATTGATACTTGTCTCAAAGTTGCGGACCAGGAAGACGTGCAGGTTACCATTCACACTGACACCCTGAACGAGGCCGGATTTGTGGAACAGACCATTCAGGCCATTGATGGGCGAACCATTCATACCTACCATACCGAGGGCGCCGGTGGGGGACATGCTCCTGACATACTGCGCATCGCGTCATTTAATCATGTTCTGCCATCCTCAACCAATCCGACCCGGCCTTATACGCTCAATACCCTGGCGGAGCACATGGATATGCTGATGGTCTGTCATCATTTGGATCCTAAGCTTCCTGAAGACGTGGCTTTTGCGGATTCGCGAATCCGGGGTGAGACTATTGGAGCCGAAGATGTTTTGCACGACATGGGTGTATTGTCCATGATGTCCTCTGATTCTATGGCTATGGGACGGATCGGTGAGGTGATTACCCGCACCTGGCAGACCGCAAGCAAAATGAAAAGTGAACGGGGGGCTTTGCCAGAAGACCAGGCGCTTCATGACAACTATCGGATCAAGCGATACATTGCCAAATACACCATTAACCCCGCTATTACCCATGGCATATCCGAACTGGTGGGGTCTGTAGAGGAGGGGAAATGGGCTGATCTGGTATTGTGGAAGCCAGCCTTTTTCGGGGTCAAACCATCCCTAATCATTAAAGGCGGAATGATTGTGGCGGCTCAGATGGGCGACGCTAACGCCTCAATTCCTACCGTAGAGCCCCGTTTCATGCGGGAAATGTTTGCAGCCCGGGGGCGAGCTGTCCGGGAATTGTCCTGGACATTCGTTTCAGCTAAAGCATATGACGCCGGGACAGTCGGATCCCGATTGCAGCGAAGGCTTTATGCCGTCAAGAATTGCAGAAATCTGAGCAAACGGTCCATGATTTTGAATGACCAAACACCGGAAATTACCGTGGACCCCGAAACATACCGGGTTTACGCCAATGGTCAGTGGATTGTGTCGGCTCCGGCTGAAATTCTGCCCATGGCGCAAAGGTACTTTCTGTTTTGAATTTGGCTGGTTTGATAAAGACAAGACAAGGAGGACATCATGGAGACGGTAACCGTCAATCGCGTTTTGGGATCCTATCTTCGAACCGGTGACGATTTGTGCAAAGAGGTCGAATGGGTGGACATGGATCATGATCACTGCGGGAAGGCTCGGTGGAAGGCTTTAAGCGACAAGGGGCGGGTGGTTCTTATTGATTTGCCCAGGAAGGTTCGGCTAGCGGACAAAGATGTTCTCTACGAGGACGAGACGCGGGTCATTGTGGCCCGGGTGAAACCGGAACAGGTATTGGTGATGAGGCCCAGAACAATCGAGGAAATGGGCGCATTATGTTATCATATCGGCAATTTGCACCAACCTTGCTGGGTAAATCAATCTCGGGTGTTCACCCCCAATGAATCCTTCCTCAAGGATCTGGCCCAGTCTATGGCGGTTCCTTTCTCCGAGGAGGAACAGATTCTTCCTCAGGGTTTTGCCACCCGACACCGTACCCACGCTGCCCCATGATGACCGGAATTGGCAAAGGCGGTGAAATATTTCAGTTTATGGACGGCCTCTTTCCCTCGGGGGCTTTTACCCATTCTTTCGGACTTGAAACATTGGTTCAGGAAGGGTGGATACACGACGAGGCATCATCGAGGCAATGGATTCAGGCTATTATCCGTTACAACTGGGCCACCTCTGATGCTCTAGGAGCGTATCTGGTTTGGCAAGCGTCCGGTCGTTCGGATTTTTGGGAACAGGTCGTTGAAATTGATGGCTACTTGAGCGCGAGTCGCCCGGCCGAGGAAAGTCGCAGGGGCTCATTGCGTATTGGCCGCCGCATTCTTCTGACTGCCTGCGATCTGTTTGAGAATCCGGATTTGCTTAAGTACCGGGAGATGATCCATCTTGGCTCTCAACTCGGAAATCAAGCCGTAGTGTTGGCGGTAATCGGCGTGATCCGTGAGTGGGGGGAGAGTGTCGGGATGCAAGGACTGGCCTACGTCAGTCTCTCGGGGATGATTCAAGCGCTGGTGCGGTTGGTACCCTTGGGGCAGAGAGAGGCCCAGAAATTGCTTTTTGACCTTCATCCTTATGTCCTGGAAGTGCTGGCAGATATTCGGGATCTGACGCTAGTGGATATAGGATCTTGCCTGCCTTTTTACGATGTGGCCACAATGCGCCACCGAGATTTGTACTCGCGGTTGTTTCGGTCGTAGACCGGACTGGCAGGATGTCAACGATTGGGGGAATGCACATGAAACCGGTAAGAATAGGGGTGGCAGGCCCCGTGGGTGCGGGAAAAACAACAGTGGTGCAGTGGCTGGCCGAGGCTTTAAGGGAAGAATACAGTATTGCGGTCATCACCAACGACATCTATACCAGAGAAGACGAACGCATTCTGGTGAACAGCCGGGTATTGCCTCCGGAACGCATCCTGGGTGTAGAGACTGGAGGGTGTCCGCATACGGCAATCCGAGAGGACGCTTCCGTCAACTTGGATGCGCTGGACGAGTTATGCGCCGCTTTTCCCGATTTGGATGTGGTGCTGATTGAGAGCGGGGGCGACAACTTGGCGGCCACTTTTAGTCCGGATTTGGCAGACTTCGTGATCTATGTGATTGATGTAGCCGGAGGGGAAAAATTGCCGCGAAAAGGAGGACCTGGCATTATCAAGTCCGACGTACTGGTGATTAATAAAGTGGATTTGGCCGCCTACGTGGGAGCCGATTTAGACGTGATGGAAAAGGACACGCGGCAAATTCGCCGGGGCCCTTACGTGCTGACGAATTTAAAGACCGGTCAGGGAATGCCCCGGCTGTTGGATTTGGTACGCACGAACGCTTTGTTTGAGGAGCCGTGCGATTCTTCGCCTGCCAGTGCCAAATGAAAAAACAACGTATTCGTGTCTACCCGAACCGCATCGAAACCTATTTTGAGCCTCCCCTTCAGCTCTTTGTGCTCAAAGAGACACCGCCTTTTCACGTGATGAGCGCGGAATTCGCGGGGGTCTTGGAAGGTGATCGGTTTGAAACCGAAATCATTGTGGAACCGGGAGCGTACGTCTTGTTGAGTACCCGGGAGGCCAGCAAGCTCATGTCTATGCCCGCTCAAGGTGCGCGGCATGACTGGCGAATTGTTTTGCGGGCCAATGCACAATTGGTCTCTTTGCCGCATGAAATCATTCCGTTTGCGCAAAGTGATTTTACCCAGAGTGTGCACTGTGAACTGGAGCCGGGTGCCTCGCTGGTTTGGGGAGAGGTGGTGATTGCAGGACGTCTGGCTCGGCATGAATATTTTCAGTTTCGGCACTTTCACAGCCGGCTGACCATCACCCCAACCGATTCATCTATCCCTCTATATCACGACAATCTGTGTTTGAAGCCCGGGCAGAGCGGATTAAGGCACGGGGAGGATAACTGGGGTAGCTTTGGGGCTTGGGGGTCATTGGTTGCGATACGCAATGATGCCACACGTGATGGCTTTACCTCGCCACCTTTGGAATATGCCCTAGACATCCGTTCTCGTCCCTATTCCTTTGAGGGCAAAAAGGAAGGCGAACAACAACTGGCCGGGAATCCGGTTCGCCGGCAATACCAGGGTCTGTCTGCTCTTCAGGGGGGATTTATTTGGCGGATGATGGCCGACCAACCGGAAGACATTCATGATAGGATGCGGGAAAGGGCGAAGGATGCGGAAAGTCAGAAATTCCCGGCACCCGAGACTTTCCCTGCACCGAAGGCCCGTGAAAAACTCTCGGTATCGGCGGCTTTCGGTTAGTTTCATGAAGTCATCCTTGAGCTATCCGTCAAGTGTCCTGCCATAGCGGCAATTCCCGTGAATCGGCCATATACCACGACATTTGTTCGCTAACCATCAAACTGGTGATAATCTCCATAAGGCAAAGCGGATCATGCAGATCCCATCCGGTTAAGTCTCTGATTTGTCGCAATCGATATTTGAGTGTGCCGGGGTGAATGTACAAGGAGGCGCTGGTTTTTTTCACAGACATGTGACAGGTAACGTAGGTTTTAAGAGTACTCAAGAGTTCCGTGTTGTGGCGGGAATCCTCATCTTTGAGTATGTCCAGCAACTTCTCGCAATACTGGCGAAATCCGGGAATTTTCTGATAATAAGGAATGAGCCGAATACCGGGAAAACCCGATAGGGACAAGGGCTTGACTATATTGTGTTCAAACGCATAGCGGGCGGAATGCAGCGCCTCGTCATAGGCATAAGGGAATTCGTCAAGCGTAGACACTTTTTCACGTAATCCGATGCCTGCGTCTTCCCCGATAATACTGTGGATTATGCGGCTCCACGGTTCCAGTGCGGATTTCGGGGTGGCTTGAGGGACGACTCCCACCCAGTTCTTTTGAACCCACCCTACCAAAACTGGCGGCACAGAGGATGGCCCTGTTGTACCTGCATACTGTCTGAACTGCCGGTTAATTTTCTCAACGTAATCTGGATCAACATTCGGCCGGTACCAGACAACAATGGTGGCGGGGCACAAGCTGGTGAGCTGACAGAAATTCCTCCAGCGGTCAAGGATTTCTTGTTTGTGTCCGGGGAATGGACTAAAGAGGATTCGCAGCAGCTCCTGACTTTCGTCCCAGTTTATTGCCAGTAACTGGCTTTCGGCCCAACGCATCGCAACCAGTCGTGCCACTACCGGAATGAAAGCAGGAAATCCAGGTATTTGAGAAGCCTTATTTTCTACGAACAAGTGTCCGATGGGTTGGTTGCGCCAAATAACGGGGTGACTGAGGGTCATCTTGTTATCGGATGGGCGACGACCGATAACAGTCCCCTGACGATCTTCGAACCAAATGGCACCCGATATCCATGATGCCAGCGAAGTGAATAAATCCTCCAGTGTCTGAGAATCGTCATTCAAGAGGGAAACCAGTTGGGCGGAATCGGTTATGGCCGGCACCTCTCGTGTCCGGTTCCAGAAGGAAGCAAGAGCCGACGGGTTTTCAACCGGGCTGCCATAGGGAATGACGACGCGTCCCCGGGGCTTTGCCGTGCTGATTTCTAGATGGCACGGCTGGTCGTCCAGAGCCCAGGTCTGTTCCATAGAGACCCAGATTTCCGGAGTGGATGATGAGGCTATGTCCCCGAAAACGTGACATGTCAACAGGCACAAGTGGGGATTTGCCCGGCTCACAGCGGCGATGGGACACATGTCGATGTCCACCGACCATCCGCTGCTTTTCTCGCTTACACGGATTTTTCCTCCTATGGCCCTTTTGAAGGACGCAACCGCATTGACGGCCTCGGGCAGGGAATTCAATGGCAAAGCGTTTTGGGTAATCCAGTCCCGAACCCACTCGACAATTACACGGGACTTTTGGGACGCTTCTGTGGATTCAGGGAGTACCGGCAAAGGATGGGCAAGAACGAGTTCTAGAAATTGCTCCCGCAATGTCACTGGCAACGCCCCTCTCTGGAAAGAAGACCCGTTCGCGATGTTCTTGTGGCCGTTCAGACATATGTGGGCACCCGCTATTGATCGGCAAACCTCTGATATGGTACCTATGGACTATCTCCATTATATACATTTCGGATAGCAGTACAACGAAGGATTCCCGCTCGTTTTGGCTTTGAAGCAAAACCATAGAGAACATCGGCCCTCTTGATGAAGGATTGGGGCGAGACTTAAAAGATTGGGGTAATCGTATTCTGTGATTGAACAATCGTGACCTTTCCCCCATATACAGCCGAAACACCTAGTGGTTGAAATAAACGTTCTTCGAGCGGTCGCAACCGCATTTGATCAGGGAGTTTCGATTATCTTCCCAGGAATCACTATGACGACTGGCTAATCGTTTTCCGAACGCATGGGGTTGCTTCGGGTGGAAGAAGAACGACACGATCTGGCGAGGCCACCACTACGGAACTTCATTACCCTCAATGGGCCCCGCGACATTACCTGTAGCATGGCGGCAGGTGCCAGGTATTATATGGATAAGAGCATTGGGCTCTTATGGTGATCATTACGCCAACTCCGAGATGGGTTGTTAAATTGGCCTGTGTGATAAGGGAGTCATTGTGAAGTGGAATTAGCCCTGTTCGTGGTGATTGCGATGGTTAGTGGCATTATCTGACAGTAAAAGCATCGTAAAAGAATTCTCTGGATAAAGGGGA
This sequence comes from Sulfobacillus benefaciens, assembly GCA_003023725.1. Taxonomy (GTDB): domain Bacteria; phylum Bacillota; class Sulfobacillia; order Sulfobacillales; family Sulfobacillaceae; genus Sulfobacillus; species Sulfobacillus benefaciens. Next base: position 8,133 of record PXYT01000022.1, read on the forward strand.
GATCGATATTGGCTGATGGCTGCAGGAGTGGTGGCAATAGGCGATATCGTCATTTCTGTCACTGGAAAATTACCCTCACTGCCCATCTATCTCGTTCCCGTGCTGATGGCCGTCATTTTTTTCATAATGGTCGTGATGCGACGAGTAGTTCGTCGTAAGACTGGGACACCCTGAGGGATCATAGGAGGCCGCAATGAAACTAGGTATCACTCCAAGAGGCCTTGTGGTGGGTGCTATTCTTTTGGCCGTTTACTGGATTATTCAAGCTGGGTTTAATCGCGGACGGTATTTGTGGGGGCCCGACAAGAATTTTTCCACCATTTTTTCCATGGGACTGTTTACAGGCTTCTACCTCACTGCCCTGGTGATGACATGGGCGTATCATCTGTTGCCTTAACGACACGTACAACTTACAAACCGTAGCTTTCTCATCTTCTCCATAGCCCAGGTAACCTAAGGACGGTGGTGGACGTCCCCGTGCCCTACATTTCTTAACCTGGCTCTTGCGAGCAAGCGGAATGGGGAGAACTAAGGCCTTGTCTCGTTGTTAGATCAATCCCAGCTCTACAGCACCCATGCACCAGGTAGACAGATGATGAGTGGCGGAGTGATATTCATCCGCCCTCAGTTTCTTCCTAAGGAGGTCGAACATGAGGGATCCTTACCGCCTTCTGTCAGCTGGTTCCGTTGAGAAGGCTGGTTGTCTTTTGCGTCAGGGACATCTAACGCGAAATTTTTTACGGACTCCGAACAGAATACATCACTGACATTTGAGCACCCGTGGCCGATACTCGTGTGCTCGTGAACGGGAGCCTATGACGAGGGTCGAAGGCGCGTCGCTGCCACATGATATCATTCACGCTTTCCGCAAGTCCACGGGTCTTGCTTGAGAACAACGGATAAAGATGCCGTCGGTTCAGCGACGGCGCTATTTCCTTCATTGATGAAGAATGATAAAGAGTTGACGCCACCAGGTACTGGACGGTGATTAGTCACACCGCCACAATACGGTTTTGCGTACGCATTACGGTGGTGTCGGGGCCACCCCATAACCCGAATTGACCTCAGTCCGTCCAAATCCGTCGGACCAATCACGAAATACGCATACCCCGGATTTTTAAAGATAGCCACGATATTTCAAACCTGCACCCGAAGATCGGAGTCCCGTGTATTTTGGGTCTTCGGGAGGACTAGAGGTGAATGGATTTCCTGTGCTAGGCTTCGTCCGAATTGCCGGAGGAGTGGGGAGAAATAACCCGGGCTCGGACATAGATCGCCCCTAACCACATGGCTGCGAAGACTACCGTCAACACGCTGCTTCCGAGAAGCTGCTGGATCGTGGGAGCTTTATTGACCGTGAGAATGACTAGGAGATGCCGCACTGATGCCAAGGCAGCTATGGCGATGATTAATTCCGGTCGGATTTCATGACCCGACTGCATAACTTGGGCGGTATGAGCTAATTCACCGAAAAGAAATGCCAACATCAGTGGATCGATGCTGTCATGCAGAGCCGGCAAGAGGTTGTTCGCATGAGACAGCCAAAGCCACACCGTATCGCCAATCGCTAACGCTGTAGCCAAGGTGAACGCCGCGGTGACGCTGCCCCAAAGTAGAAACTGAAACGTCCAGCGCATCGTGGTCATCATCCTTTGTTTTTTCAAAAGCCATGGGAGCCATCGTACCACAACATTCTGTCGTCATACAAGACGACCATGTGTATTCAATATAACAGAAAACCACCAAGGATTACGAAACAAACAATTCCTCGTGAAGTATCCCGGCTCCTTCCGGGACATTTCTAATGCGCATGGAGGCAAAATCTGATAGGGTAAAAGTATTGACAGCCTAAGCGCATGCGGGAAGGGGGACGGTCTTATTTGGACCAAGACGCTAAAAACTTTTGGCAGGAGCGAAAGAAGAGGATGCTTGCAAATAGCCGGTCACGAGGATCTGCGGGCTGGAACGGGAACCATCGTGTCACCATCGCTCTGATAGTCCTGGAGGCTTTGGGGTGGTTGGTTGAATCGTTTTTTCCCGGCTTGCTGTTCCACCTAACGCGTGTGGAACTGATTTTGTTTGCCACGATCATGCCGGGAGGCTTATTGGGGTTGATTTTTGCAGGCTTTTTCATTTGGATAATCGGCTCTCAACTGGAAATGGTGGCTCGCCCCTGGCAATATCTTCTGGTTTTTTTTGGCTCTGGTATTGTCGGAGCTACGGTGATGACCATAATGGGAGGAGTCGGGGGAGCCTTGGCTGCGTTTGGGCTGGCTGGGGCATACGTTTACGCTATGTCGCGTTATAATTACGGGGCCGCCGTGCGATGGGCGTTGTTTTTGCTTTTGATCAATGTTCTCCTTTCGGGATTTCAACCTGCGATTCTTTTAGGTATGGCGGGGGCTTTCGGCACGGGCCTGGGTTTAGCCTGGACCACGGGAGTGGGCGAGCGTTAACTATCAGACTTTGGCTCTCCCCGTCTGAGTAGCCCGGCGGGGACATCATCGTCCTATGTATTCTCTAATCGAAAGACCCCACGGAACTGGACCTGGTCTTAGGCACGGTGATTGTCAAAACGCCGTGTTTTTAAAGACGTTCGCAGGTTTTTGGCCTCGGCTGTTGCCAGCAGTCTGCAGCAAACGGCGTGCTGCCTGTGGCGATGAGATGGCGAAAAGGCGTTGCGTGCCCGAACATGGACTTGTCCGGCGTCTCACACCCCATGATTGGGATGGCGCGTTGAAGCCGGACAGTGACAACAGGTGGGCTCAGATATGACTAGACATGGATAAGTCCGTCAGAACGGAGAATATTCACGTGACGTCAACGAAAAATGTTGTGATCCGGTGGGCGTCATCACCCCGGGACTACAAATGGCTCCAAAGTTTGTGGGTTTCGCGCTGGGGCGGGGAGACGATGGTTTCACACGGTCAGTTTTTCAAAGTGACTGAGCTTAAGGCCTTTCTCGCGACCGACCAGGGCAAAATTTTTGGCGCCTTGACCTTTTCTGCGAACCCGGGGCAATCGGAGTGCGTGAGCCTCGACGCGCTTGCTCCCCGGATGGGCATAGGTACGGCACTGTTAAATGCGTGGGAGAGTTGGGCACGGCACCAGGAGATTGAACGTTTGTGGCTGATAACATCTAATGACAATTTAAACGCCTTGCGCTTTTATCAAAAACGCGGTTTTCGCCTCTGCAGGTTGTATCCCGGGGCTGTCGACGCCGCTCGTCTTCAAAAACCCGAAATTCCTCTGCTCGGAGAAACCGGTATCCCCATTCACGATGAAATTGAACTCGAAAAATGGATCGGCACGGAATCCGGGTATTAGGAGATGTCTGAGCGCAACGAGCGGTAATGGCTCAACATGAACTAGGTTAAGATTTTAATAATTTCCTGTTGAAGACCCATTGATATAATTTGGCGAAGTTGTGGTAGGTGATAAACTCACGACTCTGGCGTTCGAGGACTTTGGCCGAGGCAAAATGGGCGCGGTTGTTCAAGACGGGCGAACCACGGTACTAAACCCACAAGCGAGTTGGTTGAGCTGTAAGCAGTGTTAGGGCGAAAAAAGAAAGCACTCCAGGTGCCGCAGATCCAGCAAAATGCCTTGGGGACGGCTTGACGGCTGAGAATCCCGGATTGCTCCCCTTTTTTACTTATGGCCTCGTCTCAGTAACCGTCGCCCATCAAGAAGCCCACCAGCGCGTCAAAGTAATGCGGATGGAGTATTTCTTCTCACAGATGTGTGAGTCGTGGGGACGGTGAACATAACCGAGAAAGATTCGAACAATCCGGCCATTGGTTTCTTTACTGTGGAGGCGTTACCGCCATCATGTACTCGTCCTCCCCCTTGTCTTTCGGGCTAGTTATTTCACGCACCATACAGAGGGACAAGAGATTAAAAAGATCTTAAAAACTAGTCCATAAGCACTATGCAAAAGTGTGGGAATAATATAAAATGACCATCAAGTTATACCCTAGTGTTCTTTTAACGAGGGTTTATGCCTTCATCCTATTGTGGGGGAGATCATGATGGTCATTGTGATGCTAGTGCTTACAGCCGCCTTTGCACCTGTGTTAATTGCCTTATTTGGCCCAAGCCTCTGGTCTCTTGTCAGGCCCGTGATGTGGACATGGTTAATCCATTCTGGTGGACAGGTAATCATCCTGCCGCGAGGCTGGCGAAGGCGCGTTGCCTGGTTTGTACGCCCCTCGAAAAAACAGTCTGTCCCTTCAGTGGAAGGCCGAAGAATGCGCGACACTATTTAATGCGCTAACGGGCCCACAGTGGCAAAGGTAAAGGCAGTCCGTTGTCTGGAGGCATTAAGAGGTTGGTGGTGTTCAATATGGCGGGCTGGGGATTGATGATCAGGTAGTGGGCTATCCATCGATGTTTCCATTGCCAAATGCCTACGAGCTGAATCCATCCTGGGCGGGGAGATTTCAGCAAGACCCCTAAAGCCACGGTCTTGGGACGTGTCTGCATGGCCATCATGAATCCCCTAACCTGGTCAAAACGGTTGCCTAATGTGTACCATTGCTGAGACGACGGTGAAAGGGGCACGGGCGGCGGGGCGTGACGGCGAACAAAATCATGGGTCCAGGTCATCATCTGCTGCCACGGGAAGGGCAATCCCCGAGGGGAGGTGATGTTAATTTTTTGCCATAGAATGGATGCTCCCCGACTTTGACCAAAAAACATGGCATTATGGGCCGCTAAAGGCCACACCCACCACGTTTGACGCGTGTTCTGCGGGTTTGAGACAATCCACGGCACCCACTGTACTCCCGCTCCCGTGCGTCCTAAGACGCTGGGAATCCCGCTCTTGACCCACTGAAGAGTCCAGCGCCGATGAATATCGACTTGAGCGATAAGTCTGTTCTTCTGTTGTGCCGGCCGTCCGACATGCCCCGTCTTTTGGCTTGCCGACACCTGGATGAGTGCTCCGGCAAGAACAAGCACCAAGAGAACTTGAGGGAACGGTCTGTGTAATTTTCTGAGTAGATTCATGATGACGCCTCCCGCACCCAAAACCCTGAGTTGTCGACTCCGGTTGCATCGGCTTCACTCATCCGCAGTACTGACGAGACTTTGCGAAGCGGCCGATCGGTTTATGGTAGGAAATTGCAACAGGTTTTCAACTGAACCGCACATAATGCTCCACCGGCAGCGAAAAGACGATAGCCCCACCGATCCGTACGCTTACCGGATAGGCATACAGATCCGGGTGCAAAGTCGGAAATCCCTCAACCAGGCTTTCCCGTTCCCGACAGTGTTTTTGAATGATTTCGAGGATCTCGGGGACCTTTATATCCTCCGTGCCAATCATAAATGTGGTATTGCCCAGATTGAGGAAGGAGCCTCGGCTCGTGAACTGAGTGAACGCGATCTGTGCTTGGCGCAGAGCCGAGGATACCCTTGGGGCATCACGAGACTGAACGATAACAATCAACAGCTGGTTTACAACCATGTGATCATCCTGTCTTATGGACTTAGATTTACGCGCTGACCACGACGCGGTCGATACCGGTAGAATGCGAAGGTAATAGTTGAAAGACAATGGTCTTCTTCAAGATAACTCTATCATAACCGATAAAGCCGTGATCGGGATAGCCCGAGACTTTCGACGGATGAGAAATTCGGCGGGGCGCAAGACAAAACTCTCCTAAAGATCCCAAAAATGGGGGGTACGGCAATCTTTTACGCCAGCTGTCCTTGTTGCAGCAAATACATTTTATAGTAAAGTCCTTCGCGTGCCAAAAGTTGCTGGTGGGTTCCTTGTTCTACGATTTTTCCGTGGTGCAACACCAAAATCAAATCCGCATCCTGTACCGTTGACAGCCTGTGTGCGATCGCAATTGTGGTACGGCCGTGGCGCATTTGGGACAGTGCTTCTTGTATGGCATCTTCTGTCTCGGTGTCGACACTGGCAGTAGCCTCATCAAGTGCCAAAATTACCGGGTCGATGGCCATCGTTCTGGCGAATGACAATAATTGGCGTTGACCGGTGGATAAGGTGGCGCCTCTCTCCCCAATGGGTGCGTGATAGCCTCCTGCAAGGCGCCGAATAAAGGGATCGGCTTGAACGAATCGCGCTGCGTCGACAACTTCGTCATCGCTCACAAACTCATTCCCCAGGCGAATATTGGATGTGATGTCGCCATAGAACAAAAACGGTTCTTGCAACACCAGCCCCATTTTGCGCCGCAATTCATAGGACGGAATCATCCTGAGATCCGTGCCGTCAATCCAGATGTGCCCGCGTTCCACGGGATAAAACCGCATGAGCAGATTGATGATGGAACTTTTGCCACTGCCTGTATGGCCTACTATGGCAACGGTTTGACCGGGATGAGCGGTGAAGCTGATGTGCTGCAGGATATCATGGCTCCCATCGTAGGAGAATGACACATCATCAAAAACCACCTCACCGCGAGAAATTTGCGGATGGGTGTCGCCAATCGTTTTGGGAGCCATCTCCTTGTGATCGAGAATCTGAAACACACGTTCTGCTGAGACCATGGCCTGCTGAAAGAAATTCAGACGTTGCATCATATTGTTCACCGGCTCGAAAAATCGGCTGAGATAGGTCACAAACGCATACAGTACACCAATATTGACGGCGTGGGAGAACGAGGACAGGCCAAAGTACCATAGGACAAACATGAGGGTTAGCGAGTAAATGACGTCGTTTAAAGGCCTCAACAATAGGCCATTTAACTGCATGTTGCGGTACCGTGCCCTGCGATAGGCGTTATTGATTTGGCCGAATTCTTGGCGCATGCGTGCTTCCTGTCGCATGGACTGTATAATCGCCATGCCTTGCAATGACTCATTGAGTTTGGCATTAAGCAGGGCTAACTGTTGTCGGGCAAAGTGAAAGACGGGAGCGCTCACTTTCCGGTACAAGGTCATCACGCCAAAGATGACCGGGATGAGAAAGAGACAATACAACGCCAAATGGGCGTTTAGGGCGAACATGGCAATCAGAATGCCGGCCAAAATCGTGATATTTTGTACAAATGTTGACAGCACGGTCATGAACATCTCGAGGATCGACTGCGTGTCGTTGGTTATACGGGACACGACAACTCCGACCGGAGTTTTATCGAAGAAGGATAGAGCGATTTCCTGGGCCTTGTCGAAGAGGTCAATTCGAAGTTGCTGAATGATGTCCAGAGCCAGTACTTCAAAAAGCAGCAACTGGACCACGTTCAACACGGCGGTGAGAATGACCAGTCCGAGGTAGAGGGCGCCCAATTCCGTCATAATAACCCGGGGAAAATGACGGGGAATGAGGTACTGATCGATGAAGATCTTGATTAAGAGAGGTTGAACCACATCGGTGGCTGTGGCTACCAGCAGGATGAAGAAAGCCAAGATCAGTTTAGACCGGTAAGGGCGCAAGTATTGCAATAAACGCCGGAACGTCCCGGCGGAATTCGGCACCCCCGTAATCGAGTCTTGTTCGAGGATCATACCTCGACTCCTCCTTGTTCGACTTGCGTCTCCAATTGCTGGCGACGGTACATATCCCAGTAGCGCCCGCCCAAATTCCATAAATACTCGTGGGTGCCCTGCTCGGCAATGGTTCCGTTCTCAAGTACGATAATTTGATCGGCGTGTTCGACAGTTCTCAGCCGGTGGGTGGCAATCACGGTGGTGCGGCCTTGACGGACCGTTTTGATTTGTTCCAGAATATGAGATTCGGTACGGGCGTCTACTGCGGACAAGGTATCGTCCAGAACCAGTATCTCTGCATTCTGCAACAAGGCGCGCGCGATCGATATCCGCTGCTTCTGCCCTCCCGACAGATTTGTGCCCCGCTCTCCTACGATGGTGTCGAAACCATCGGGAAATTGCTCGATATCTTCCAGAACGCCGGCCTGGTACGCGGCTTCCACAATATCATCCCGAGTTGCCTCGGGATTGCCGAAAGCAATGTTGTCCGCGACGCTTTGTGAAAAAATAAACGCATCCTGGGGTGCGTAGGCGATGTTTGAACGCAGGGCACTTAAAGTGACATCCTGAATAGACACGTCTCCTATCAAAATCCGGCCGTCTTCGGGTTTGAGATCAAACTCCCGTAGCAATAGACGCAATAACGTGGTTTTGCCTGAACCGGTTCGTCCCACGATCCCCAGGGTGTGGCCCTGTTCAATGTGCAGCGAAATGTCTTTCAGAACCGGACGACTGGTTTCCGGATAGGCAAATTCACGGATGGCATAGGTGATAGAGCCGGAGGGTGCACGCTTCGTCGCTCCGGGTTGGTCGGTGACGGCCGGAGCAATGGCTAGAAGGCTCTGTACCCGTTCGTAGGATGCTCTTCCCCGTTCGACGATGTTGAACAAAAAACCGAAGGCGAGCATTGGCCAGATTAACTGACCTAAATAGAGGGTAAAGGTGGTTAAGTTCCCGAGGTTTAATGTACCGTGAACGACAAAGACGGCTCCCATCGCGATGGACAAAAAGTAGGAAATTCCAACGATGACAGAAATCGTGGGATCAAAAAGGGAGTCAATGCGAGCCACCGCCACGCTTTTGTTCACTACATCACGGGAGAGTGTAATAAAATTCTTTCTTTCCCAGTCTTCCTGTCCAAAGGCTCTGACGACCCGGATACCTGATACGTATTCCTGGACACGGTCGTTGATGTCGGAAAAAGCCGCCTGAGCAAGATAAAAGCGGTCGTGCAGCATCTTACCGTAGCGGGTGACCGCATAAGCCATCACGGGCATGGGTAATAACGAGATAATGGTGAGTTTCCAATTGAGGAAGGCCATTGTCGTAATCACCACACCGCCCGTGACAATAGAGTCTACCAATGTGAGAACACCTTCTGATGCTGTTTCTTGAATGGCTTGGACATCGTTGGTAGAGTGTGCCATTAAATCGCCGATACGCTTGTGGTGATAAAATTCCGGAGACATCATGGTGAAATGTTCGTAAAGTCTGGTGCGCAACTCGGTAGCCAGCTGAATCGCCCCGCCGAACAGCATAATCCGCCACAGATAACGCAGTCCGTATGTTAAGAGCGCTGTAGCCAGGATAATCAGCAGATCACGGTACAAACTGGCGTGAGTGAGCTCGTTATGGGTCAGGGAATTGATCACAAGCCCCACAATACGAGGGGGAATCAGGGACAGCAAGGCTACCATGATCAACAGAGTGATACCGGCAATGTAGCGCGTTCTGTGCCGGTGGAAAAACCACATGAGATCCAAAAATACGCGCACGACCCATTGTCCTTTCTGCTTGCCTGGCCTGAGAGTTGTGATCTTTCGTTGAGACAGAAGATACCGCGCAACGGCGGTGACAGCGGTACCGCCATTACGCGTTTTGAAACCCGATACCTGGGGATGACAGCTCAAAGAACGTCACCGTAAAACCATCTTGGATGACCCAGCCGCCAAAAACGAAACATTCTTCATTGTAACATGTTATTAGCCAGAGTGCTCGTTCCTGATGCACTGCTGGGACATGGGAGGCTCTTGTCCCGCGTTATGACGGATGTGATCACCGTGCGCGACCCTCGTTCTTTGTAAGGGCAGTGCCTGAAAGGAATTCCCGGGTTCCACCGTTGGCGGGGAAAAAGGTTTGTTCCGAAAAGAAGAAAGGGGGCGCCGCTCGTCTTCTATACGAAGTGCGGCGCGCCCCTACTGACTGGCAACAGGGCCAAACGAGGGATCAGATGGGCGTCCGCTCCGGCGACCGTAGCACCAACACTGGCGCGAATGCGCTTTGGACCCGGCTTCCTCCCTATGACCGCAAGATGTTGAACACTCCCCCCTTCCTTAAACTTTCTTGGCTTTCCTTTCACGAGTGACGATGGAGACTGTCTCAAAAGATGTAAGATCACTCCCTGTGCATTATGCGTTCCTCCCTGTGTTAAGGCGGATTTTTGGAGCCGGGGCGGGCCTCGTTTGGGACCGTCCTTAGGGTAGTGCGGGATTCGCTTTTTGTAACGAGAAATCTAATGCGTTAAGGATAGGATGTCTCGGGTGAGGTTATAGACGTCGGGACTTCCCAAGCCAGTAACGCGGTTGTAACCTGCATGGTCATAATAGAACCAGTTATTACCTTTGGTAATAGTGTGAAAGGCTGGGAACAAGGTGTTTTGCGGACTTTGGAAAACGGTATAAAACAAGGGATTGGCAAACCCGATTTGGGCTCTCAGGGCACTATCCATAGTTGCAGTGATTCCAGCCCACTGAGGGGAGGCAAAGGAGGTACCGCCAAATCCGTTCAGCCAGCCCTCGCCATAAGATGTTCCGGGGCTCGTGTCGTAAATGGCGTAGCCGGTAAACGGATCGGCGTTTAGCGCCACATCGGGAACGTTACGCCCCGCAGTTTGCGGGAAATCCGCTCCCAATTGGTAAAATGGCCGGCGGAATATGGCAGAGGTACCGCCTCCGGACCCCACGGGAAAGATGACGCTATAGAATTGGGCTTCGGTGCTGTATCCGAAGTTTTTATAATAGGGTAGCAGATATGACCATCCCCATCCATGCTCGGTCCGCATAGGGATGGATCCGCCCGGAATAGGAACTTGCCCGTTGATCGGCAAGGTTGTTCCTCCGGCTGCCGTGATATAGGGCGATGAAGCCGGAAAATCGACCGACGGAGCCGCTATCTCAGGATAACCGTCATAGGCTCCCGAGTCGCCGGACGCACAGAAAAGCGACTGGCCTTGGGCGGCACCTTCCATGAATATATTGTTGATAGCCATATCATATGCGGGGGTGGCCAGCAGTTCATCTTCGCCCCAGCTGCACGACATGGTTTGAGCCCGGTCCTGACTCACCACCGCACTGAAGAGGTCATAAAAGCCTTGAGACGTGTTCGGAGCTTCGTAAACCAAAATGTTGGCACGTGGCGCCAACGATCCCGAACGTTCCACATCTAAGGAGGTTTCGACCCGGCCCGATCCCGCTCCGCTGTCGCCGGTAGGATAGCCCCCGTCGACGGGGACGATATTTAATGACGCTGATCCCCGGTTGATGTGATAGTATTTCCAGAAATATTGGGCATCCGACGGCTTAAAGGTGGCCAGAGTGGCAATGGCAATAGTCTGGTTTTGTCCCAGGGCACCGCTTTTATATAACGGGCTTATCTGGTAGGCTTGCGCAATTTGTTGAGGGCTATATCCCTGGGGCTGACTTGTCGAGCTCCGCCCCGAATGATTGTGGCTTAGGGACCGAGTGTTCGCCAGAGAAGAATGAAAGGCGTGATAGTTGGTCAGGCCGATAAAACCGGAAATGAGCCCCGCAATATTGGCGGGAACGGAGGGATCCTGATTATTGGCCGTAAACGATTGATTATGATGCTGATAGCGCATCATCTGGATATGAAGGGCCTGTTCGATTTGTCCGTATGTCCCGGTGAACTCTAGGGTATTGCGATTAGTGGATGTCTTCTTCAACGTGATGCCGAACTGAGAAAAATAGTGGGAAACCGACTGCACTTCACTGAGCGTTGGAGAGAATTGGGCGATGAACTGAGAAACCGTGAGGAAATGATGGTACTGCGGCGATGTCGGCGTGTACATTTGCCGAATTTCGCTCTGCAATTGGTTCTGGTGGCGCCAGTTCAGTGTGACCTCAAAGGTAGTCGGGGTCGACGACGAGGCGGACCCGGTCATGGTCGACTGGCGTAGGAGGTTATGGGCGACGTTATCATGCAAAACAGACAAGGTAGCTGGAGTGGATGCCGCCAGGGTCTGTGAGCCGAAGAACAAAACGCTGGCCATCGCGGCCGAAGAAAGAACTAACATCCGAGGCTTGCTCACAATATCATCCTCCCAATTATTTATAAGCCCGGCGGAGAGAATTAAGTATTGTTCCGTCGGGGTCACAAGGAATATCCTTCGACGTACCCGGTAGAACTTCGCACTTGGCCGAAGAAAATCCTTTATTGGGGAGGAATAAATTTTCGACATTCCGATCCGTTCATTTTGGTTTGACACGGATGAGAATGCGTGCGTAACCGTCGAAATTCAATGATCGTGACTGTCCTTGGGTTTGGGAGCGTCGGGCGGCTTGCGTAAAGGAGACAAGGTACCGAGAGTGATAAACGTACCAATGACCAGCAGCAGCACTCCAATCAAGACTTTCGGACTGTTAAAGGGGAAGAGTGCCAAGGAGATCATGCCGAATCCGACAATGCCGAAGACACTGCCCAGAGTAAACCTTAGTGTTGCGACCCACCGTTTCATTGCGCCATCGCTCCCTATTAATTCATGACACTTGACTTCTTATCATATCAAATAAGGCATTCAGCCGTATATGGGGACTGCGAAAAATGCAAGGCCCCGTCAAAGTTCTCGAAACCCAGATGGGGTCTATCAGTCATTTTAGGGTGGACTATTCGCCCACGCTATGATAGGGTAGGAGGCATGAAACCCGCACACATTGGAAAAAAACCCGTCACAGATTGGGCAGCACATCTGGTGATTCGGCTTGTTCGGCCGGAGGAGCGGACACGGTGGCGGACGCTGATGGCCCAACATCATTATTTGGGATTTCGGGGGATGGTCGGCGAGGCCTTGATGTATGTCGCCTGCCTCGATGAGGAATGGGTTGCTCTGCTGGGATGGGCCGCAGCGGCGTGGATGTGTCGGCCCCGAGACCAATGGATCGGGTGGACCCGTTCCCAGCAATGGGAACGCCTCCGGTTTGTGACGAATAACGTCCGCTTTCTGATTTTACCCGAGGTACACATCCCCCATTTAGCCTCGAAGACCTTAGCCCTCAATACGCGACGTTTGTCGGAGGATTGGCGGGCCGTCTATGGACATCCCGTGGTCTTAGCGGAAACCTTTGTGGATCCGGCCCGCTTTGCGGGGACGGCATACCGCGCGGCAGGATGGCTCCGATTGGGAGAAACGCGGGGGTTTGCCCGCACCAAGACCGGTTACGTGCGCCATGGTCACCCCAAAACCCTCTGGGTGCGTCCCCTGGAACCTCAGAGTCCCGCGCAATTGGCCGCCCCGTTTCTCTCTCCCGCCTGGACAGGAGGCGCTCTGACCATGATAGATTTTGATGCCCTCAACTGGGCGGGGCCCCGTGGTCTCCGGGACCGCTTGAAGACTCTAATTGACCCGCGTCATCGACGCGGAATCCGCCATTCCGTGGACCAAATCTTGGTCTTAGCGTTAGGAGCGGTCATGGCCGGGCAACGCACATTTGTCGGCATGGGGGATTGGATTCGCGATCTCCGCCCGGAACAACGGGCGGTCTTTGGATGCCCGCGCTGGGGTGAGACCTTTAAAGTGCCGAGTGAACCCACGGTGCGGCGCCTTCTGCAAAATCTGGATGCGGATGCGTTGGATACCGTACTGAACCAATGGCTCACCGAAGAAGAACTCCGCCTGGGCGAGGTCCTGGCCCGGGATGGGAAGAGCCTCCGGGGATCGGCTCATGGTGCGCGCAAACGCCCAGTGCATCTGCTCTCCGGATTGCTACATCGGACAGGCCAGGTCGTGGGGCCTGTCGATGTCGACGGGAAAACCAATGAGATTCCCCAGCTCAAAGTTCTATTGGATCCCCTCGACATCGCCGGGGCCATTGTCACCGTCGATGCTCTGCACACCCAAACCGAAACTGCCCGCTATGTGGTCGAGGACAAACATGCCCACTATGTGATGGAAGTCAAAAAAAATCAACCTTCACTGTATGAAGCGATTCAAACTCTCGACGAGGACGATTTTTCTGATGCGGATCGCACCATCGAGAAAGGCCACAGTCGCATTGAAACGCGCCGAGTGCGGACAAGTCTCGTGCTCACGGCCTCCCTCGAGTGGCCTCATGTCCGCCAAGTCTTTCGCATTGATCGTCATGTCACGGACCTCAATGGGGAGAATCCCCGTGATGAAACGGCTTTTGGCATCACCGATCTGGATCCGAACCACGCGGATGCCCAGCGCATCGGCACTCTGGTGCGAGGTCATTGGGGGATTGAAACGCGTTGACATTACGTGCGCGACATGACCTATGATGAGGATCGATCCCAGGTTCGCACCGGGAATGGCCCTCGTACCATGGCCACTCTGCGCAATTTAGCCATCGGTCTTTTGCGTCGCCTGCATTTACCCCATATTCAGCGGGCTGTCGATCATTTACGGCGTCGACCGGAATCAGTCGCCGCCCTGCTTTTGAGCTAACAGCAGACGGGCTGAATCCCTTTTGGGCCTGACCCGGTCGTAGACCGGGTCACTTGTCGTGGGCGTCACGAACAAACCCTCCACGCCTGAGTTCCCCTCCCTTCTCCACTCTGCTGATCGGGAAGTATGCCCATTTTTCCGCAATTTTCACACGACTACTATGACGTTACCTTGGCGAAAAATGAACAAGAGGTGAGAAATGAGCACGGTAAGGGCGTAGGTACAGGACCCTGCCAGCCGTGTTGTCTCCATCGGGAAGACTGGGGATAGATCCAAGCCCGATGCTGATTTGGGGAATTTTTGAAGCGGCAGCAATACCGTTGGCGGGCTTGACGGCATCGGAAGCAAAGCAACTAGCCCGTCTTGGACTTGAACAACGGATTTCAGTGCATGGAGGTGCCGGTGGGGTTGGGGGCTACGCCATTCAACGGGGCAAAGACGCTGGATGCCCCGTGTGGCAACGACGACCGGCGGCGTGGATATCGAATATGAGTGTTCTTTTAGAAGCCGAAGAGGTGACTGATAACGGAATTCAAGATCTTGCCGCGAAATTCGTGATTATGATGCGGTGCCGGCTACCATCGGAGAAGAAGTTCAGCACAAGATCTTTTCTCTTTCGAAATGGGGTGGTATTTTGATATCGGTAGTGCGGTTGATCAAGACGAAGCGAAAGGTCAAGAGTGGAAGCTACCGGGTTTTTCATGAACCCGACGGACAAAGACTTGAGAATTTGGGTCGGGCGTTTTCGGAACGAAAAATGAGGCCGACGGTGGAACAGACATGTTCTCTTGCAAATATTTTCTATGCACACCTTTTGAGTCAAAGAAGGCCTGTGTGAGGGAAGATCGATGTTCTGGTCGACCCTAAAAGGGCTTACCAGCGCCTGCAGACGCACAAGCGCCGATACGGTGCGGTGGCCCGGATTAAGGGGTGCGGTATGGAGCTGTTTGGGCGTGCTGCCACAGTGATTCTTTACCGGCAATGTCAAGAAGGTTACGAAGTGTTCATGACCCAAAGGTCCGTGCAAACCCAATCCTTTCCGGGTTTCTGGGTCTTTCCCGGAGGCCGGGAACATCCGGACGACAGCGTGGTTGCGGCGCACTTAAGGCAAGAACCGGTTTTGAATCTCGTGGTGGAACAACAACAATTTCAAGAGACCATGTCCCGCGATTTTGTCATGTCAATGGGTTATCTGCCTTCTTTGGAGATCCGCCCCGCGTTTGGACTGCCGGACTGGCAAAGTCTCGTGGTGACGGCCTTGCGGGAATTATGGGAAGAAACGGGGATGGCCTACACCAAGCCGGTTTTGATTCAGGACGAACGTGTGGCGATTCAACAGGCTCTGCTGGAAGGGACACCATTGCTTCGATTGATGGACCGCTATCATTTTGAACTTGATGCGGGTGCGCTGACGGCGATTGGGCGCATTACCACGCCAAATCTTGGCGAAAAAGTCCGGCGCTTTGACACGGCTTTCTTCATGGTTCCGGCCCGGAACGAGGCGGAACCATTGCGAAATTCGGCTGAAGTCGCCGCCACCTGCTGGTTGACTCCTGCCCAGGCTTTGAAACAGTACGGGTCCATCCTGGCTATTCCTACCCGGTACATTTTGATGCAGCTTGAAAAAAAAGTATGGGGGGAATCTATGTCATGAGCAGCGAATTTTTGGAGCCGGTGGCCGAAGGGGTCTGGAAAACCTCCGTGCCGTCAAAGACGATTCCTCCTTATCATCACACGCACTGTTACTGGATTGACACGCCCAAAGGATTTTTGCTCGTGGATACTGGTGACGGGATTCACACACATTACCTTCTTGCGGCGTACCAAGAGCTTGGACGGCCCATCATGTTGGGCGTGATTATGACCCATGGTCACAGGGATCATGTCGGAGGGGCATCTTTTGTCTGCACTGAATGGCATGTGCCGATGTGGATGGATTTCAAGGACCGGAAGTTATTGGATGGGGGATTAATGTCTCTGGGATGCTGGAGGAATATCCCGGAGCAAGCTGTAGGTGAATTGCCCGGCATCGAGCTTATTGCGGCCCCGGGGCACACTCAGGGACAAATCAACCTGTTTTTACGAGCCTCCCGGGTTCTCCTCGCGGGGGATAACCTTCTGGGCAACAGCACAAGTGTGATTACGCCCCCTCACGGACATTTGCGCACGTATTTAGCAACCCTGGACCGCCTCTATAATCTAGGGGCCGTTTTGGCTCTCCCGGCGCACGGAGATGTGATTACGGATCCGGCTGATTATATCACCCAATACCGCAGACACCGTTTTGAGCGGTTGGCGCAAATTCGTTCGGCTTTGGACTCGGAAGCTCTCTCCGCAGCGGAAATTGCGCAGATGTTATATCCTGGCCCGCAACGCATGATAGGGGAGAGGATGGTCATGTCGCACTTGCAATATCTTCTGGAGGACCGCGAAATTCGTCCTGTTGAGGGGGGTGAGCGCTACATGCGTCTTTCTTCCTGACACGGGGTCATGGTTTTTGGTGGCAGTCCGAAGATTTGACGACGGGTGGGTGGCAGAGAGACGACAAATCCTTGAGGTTCTTTTCCGCACCGACTTTCACAAACCCAGGGCTGTAGGAGCTGCTAAGGATTATTGCAGGGGGCTTAACAAATAGGAAAAAGTCCCCTATAGTTGGAATCGTACAACCTCGAAGCGACGCCGGTTTATGGCGGTTTCGCGAGGTGTGTTGAATTCTCGTGTTATCTGCAGTATGTCGTACGATTTCATGGAACTGTGGGTTTTGGGCGGAGGTCCGTGAAATTTCCTCCAGATGAGTTCTGCTCTCACTAAGGGTTCGAAGGGCGCCGAAGTGACAATGGTTTGGCTGTGAGTTGCAGGATCTAAGCAACAAAACATAAGAGGGAGTGGCGAAGGAGCCACGGGAAAGACTTATTGTTGTTACTTGAGCAACAATTGGCACAAAATTCTCTTCGTGATATGATTTTTCTGGTTTGTTGGAAAAGGATGGACTACCAAGAAATATCTGCAGCAAAATAGCCTAAAGGAGGAGAGTCCTATGGCATCTCAACGCATTCCGGTGACTCTCACAATCAATGGCCAAAAGATCGTCCGAGATATAGAACCTCGAACACTTTTGGTTCATTTTTTGCGGGACGAACTCAATTTAACCGGGACACACGTCGGCTGCGATACCTCGCAGTGCGGCGCTTGCACCATTTTGCTTGACAATCAAGCGGTGAAGTCGTGTACGGTACTGGCGATACAAGCTGATGGCTCCGAAATCGTTACGGTGGAAGGCTTGGAACAGGAACAATTGCATCCGATTCAAGAAGCATTTCGAGAAAAACATGGTCTGCAGTGTGGCTTTTGCACCCCTGGTGCCATGATGCTGGGGGCTTATTTATTGAATCACAATGGACCTTTGACGGAAGAAACCATTCGTGAGCAACTTGACGGGCTGTTGTGCCGGTGTACGGGCTATGAAAATATCGTCCGGTCCATTCAGCGGGCCAACGAAATCATGAATGAAAGGCAAAACGCTCAACAGGCCGCACGCGCTACGGGAGTGGGGTAGATTTCAACAAATACAATCCTTGAGGCATCTTTCGGATCGACCACGAGAGAGAAACAAGGGAAAAAAGCAAAAAGAGGTGAAAGAATATGACCCAGGTTATGGGACAGGCAGTGAAGCGTCACGAAGACATCCGATTAATCAGAGGTCAGGGACAGTACACCGACGACATGAAACTTCCCGGAATGGTGTATGCCTATATTGTGCGCAGCCCCTATGCTCATGCCAGAATTACGGAAATCAACACGTCTCGTGCCGCAAGCATGCCCGGAGTGGTGGCGGTTTTCACCGGACGGGATGTAAAAGACGAAGTGGGGCTCATCCCTACCGCCTGGATTCCGCCGGATGCTGACTTGAAAGTCACTCCGCATTCCGTTTTAGCGTATGATGAAGTTCGCTATCAGGGAGACGGGGTGGCGGTGGTCATTGCCGAAACGCCTTATTTGGCTCAGGACGCTGCATTGGCGGTTGACGTCAAATACGAATCCCTGCCGGTTGTCACCGATCCTTTTGAGGCGCAGAAAGACGGGGCGCCCCAGGTCCACACGGACATTCCCAACAACATTGCTTTTCACTGGAAAGCGGGGGAAAATCTTGACGAAATTTTTGCCGGTGCCGAAGTGGTCGTCAAGCAGCATTTTCGTCAGCAACGTCTTATCCCCAGTGCCATGGAGCCCCGCTCGGCCCTGGCTCAGTATCATGCCGCCCAGGGGGAGTTGACGTTGTGGGCGACCACGCAGAATCCTCATATCCACCGTCTGTTGATGTCCGGCATACTAGGTATCCCGGAACACAAACTGCGCGTGATCGCCATTGACGTAGGGGGAGCATTTGGCAGTAAGATCGCGTGTTATCCGGACGAGGTTATCGTCTCCTGGGCGAGTAAAAAACTCAACCGTCCTGTCAAGTGGACGGAAACCCGTCAGGAAAATTTTCAGGTGACCACGCATGGCCGCGACCATGTCCAAGAAGTGGAACTGGCCGGAACTCGGGACGGCCAAATCCAGGCTATCCGTGTGAAAACCTATGCCAATATGGGAGCCTACTTGTCTACCGCCGCACCAGGAGTCCCAACCATTTTGTTTGGACTGATTGTTAATGGGGCTTACAAAATTCCTCATGCGTCATCGGAGGTGTTGGGCGTTCTCACTCATACGACTCCAGTGGATGCCTACCGCGGGGCGGGACGGCCAGAAGCCACGTTTTTGGTGGAAAGAATGGTGGATCTGTATGCCGGAGCTGTGCAAATGGATCCGTTGAAGGTACGGGAAAAAAATCTGATTCGACACGAAGACTTTCCTTATACCAATGCATTCGGTCTTCAGTATGATAGCGGAAACTATCAGGAGACAGTGTCCAAAGCTCTTCAAATCTTTGATTATCCGGCTTTCCGTCGGGAACAGGAAACTTTGCGCAAGCAGGGAAAGTACATCGGAGTTGGCTTCAGCACCTATGTGGAGATGTGCGGCCTAGGTCCGTCAGAGGTTGCCGGTGCTGTCGGCTTTCAGGGGGGGTTGTGGGAAAGTGCAACCGTCAGGGTTCACCCTACCGGCAAGGTGAGTGTCTTTACCGGAGCATCCCCTCATGGGCAGGGTGAAGAGACGACTTTTGCCCAAATTGTGGCAGAAGAACTCGGTATCCCTGTGGACGACATCGAAGTGATTCATGGGGACACGGCGCAAATTGCCATGGGATGGGGAACTTACGGATCGCGAACGACAGCTGTAGGCGGAGCCGCTATTCATATGGCCAATGAAAAAATCCTTGAAAAGGCCCGCAAGATTGCGGCTCACAAACTGGAAGTCAACGAAGAGGACGTGACTTATGACAGCGGAGTATTTTCGGTCCGGGGTCTGCCGTCCAAGGGCGTGACGTTTCAGGAAGCGGCACTCGACGCTTACTTGGCTTGGAACTTGCCCCCTGGAATGGAACCGGCGCTAGAAGGGACTGCGTTTTATAATCCTAAGAATTTTACCTACCCATTCGGCGCCCATATCGCCGTGGTGTCGGTAGATCCCGAAACCGGTGATGTGAAACTACTGCGCTATGTGGCCGTAGATGATGTTGGCCGCATCATTAATCCGATGATAGTCGAGGGGCAAATCCACGGGGGACTGGTTCAAGGAATTGGCCAGGCGTTGTGGGAAGGCGCTGAATTCGACAACCAAGGTCAGCTCGTCACCGGATCTTTTTTGGATTATACGGTGCCTAAGGCCCGGTTTTTCCCCAAATTTGAAACGGCTCACACCGAAACCCCTTCGCCTCACAACCCCCTGGGAGTCAAGGGTGTCGGCGAAACCGGAGCTATTGCCTCCACACCGTGTATCGTCAATGCGGTTATGGATGCTTTAAGGCCGTTTGACATCCAGGACTTGCCCATGCCGCTCACCCCACAAAAAGTGTGGCAGGCGATTCGTCAGGCACAGACCAAAGAACCAGCTGAAAGCAAATAAGGCTCGCAATGATATACCACCGAGAGATAGGAGGTTATGAATGTGTACACGGCACCCTTTGAATACCGAAGAGCAGATACGGTAGAACAGGCCATAGGCTGGCTCGCGAACGACCCGGAAAACAGCAAGGTCTTGGCGGGCGGGCACAGTCTGCTGCCTCTGATGAAGCTGGTTCTGGCACAACCGCAGGTTCTAATCGATATCGGGCGGATAACGGCCCTGAAAGGGATCCGGATTGAGGGCGATGATGTGCAAATTGGGGCGTTCACCACATACCGGGAGATCGTCGAAAGCCCCGAAGTGAACGAATTCTGTCCTCTTTTAGCCCAGGCTGCGCAGACCGTCGGAGATGTTCAGGTGCGTAATCGCGGTACTATTGGCGGCAGTCTGTGCCACGCTGATCCCCAGGCTGATATGCCTGCGGCGGTTTTGGCTCTGGATGCCGAACTCTTGATTGAAGGACCTTCTGGGCAGCGCACACAGTCTATCGACGGGTTTTTTCTTGCCCCTTTCATCACTTCGCTCGCCCCCGGCGAGATTTTGACGGCCGTGAAGATCCCTAAATTGCCCGCTGGGGCGCACACTACGTATCTCAAACGTCCGCATCCCGCATCCGGTTATCCTCTGGTTGGGGTCGGAATATGGTTGACAGTTCACGATCAGGTGATAGACAACGGTCATATCGGCATCACGGGTATTGCCGATTTGCCGTTCCGGGCCCGGCATCTGGAAGATTTTCTTAAAGGGCGTCTGTTAGATGCCGCCACCATTGCCCAGGCGGGTCCTCTGGCCGCAGACGACGCCAATTTGGACGACGATCCGTACAAGAAGAACCTTCTGCAGGTGTACGTCACTCGGGCCTTGTCTCAATTCGGGGAATCATTCGCGGCAAAGGGACTCAATGGCAAATCTTGACCGGATTGAAGACGTGATGCAACAATTGTCGCACCAACAGTATCTGGCCGATAGGTCTTTGGCCACGGCGATCTTTCTGTGCCTGAAACTGGAACGTCCTCTTTTTCTTGAAGGGGAACCAGGGGTAGGCAAGACGGCCGTGGCCCAGGCCATGGCTCAGGTGTTGAATGTTCCCTTAATTCGTCTGCAATGCTACGAGGGCATCGACCGAGAGAGTGCGTTGTACGAGTGGAACTATCCCAAGCAGTTATTGGCTATTCGCTTGCACGAAAGTTCGGCGCAGGGTGGTTTGACACTGGGTCAAGACTCCCTGTATCAAACCGAATTTCTGCTCAAGCGTCCGTTGTTCGAGGCCTTGGCACCCGAGGGGCCGGCACCTGTGCTATTAATTGACGAAATTGATCGTAGTGATGATGAATTTGAGGCATTTTTGCTGGAGATTTTGTCGGAATTCCAGATTAGTATTCCCGAACTCGGTACGATTAAGGCGAAAGAAAAGCCTTTTATTGTCCTCACGTCCAACCGCACGCGGGACATTCATGACGCGCTGAAACGCCGTTGCATTTATCACTGGCTCGACTATCCGTCTTTTGAACGGGAACTTGAAATTGTGGAGTTGAAAGTCCCGGGTTTGGACGGAAAGTTGCGCCGCGACATCGTCCGATTCATCCAGCGGTTTAGACGGGAGGGCTTTGACAAGAGGCCAGGAATTGCCGAGACCCTGGACTGGGCCAATGCTTTGGAAGCGCTGGTGACGAGGAGCCTGTCCCCGGAGGTCATAACCGATACCCTGGGTGTTCTCTTAAAGGATCGGGAAGATCTGAAACTGGTTCAAGAAGAGGAATTGATCGAGCGCATTCTGAAGGAGCTTGAAGCCGATGACACCTCTCTCTGGTAATTTATGGGCCTTAGCACGATCTTTGCGCCACTGGGGTTTTACCTTGGGGGTGTCAGACTTGAAAGATGCAGAAACCGCGTTACTGATTACTCAGGATTTTTCTCTGACCGGCATTCATGATGTCGTCGAAGGATTATGGGTCCGATCTTATAACGAAAAGCGTATTTTCGATCACGCTTTTGCAATTTGGGCACTGGAACTCGCAGGAACGCCATTCGTAGCCGGCCCTCCTTCGTGGTTCTCCCAGTTGCCTAAAAAGGCGATGGGGCCGAGGCGGGTGGTGTGGATGTCCCGGAAAGAGGCGGGGGGAATGGCGGCTACAGCCAATCAAACGTTATGGACCAGCACGCACACCGCCAGTGCCGAGGAAGCGAATTCGGCTAAAAGGCCGGAAGAAAATGACTATCCGATTCCCGACTTCTTGCCCGTGGAACACCATTACCGCAAGGGGTACCGAAGACGCCCGGCGCGAAAAGGCCGAGTATGGAATGTGCCCAAAACACTCAGAAAAAGTTTAAGTTCCGGTGAATTGATCAAGTGGTATTATCAGGCTGAACGCCCCAAATGGCGGTCAACGGTATTTTTGTGGGATGTGAGCCAGTCCATGGCGCCGTTTATTCCCCTGTTTTTCCGGTTTTTTTATGGGCTGTCCAAATTTGGGGAACGGGTCGATGTGTGGGGGTTTAGTACCCGCTTGACGCACCTCAACCCGATTTGGGAACATCGTAATCCGGCTTTGGCCTATCAGGCGCTGTTCCGTCAGGTTCCTGACTTGGGAGGTGGGACCCGGCTTGAGCACACGCTCTTGACTTTCGGTTCACAATCCAAGTCTCGTCTGCGCCATGATACCGATATCGTTTTAATTACCGACGGCTATGAGAGCGGAGAATGTGCCCGGCTTGATGGGGTACTTTCGCGGCTAAAGCGGCGGTGCCGTCGGTTAAACTGGTGGAATCCATGGTATTTGACGCCGCACTACGAAATTGTCAGCCAGGCAGGACAGATTCTTCGCCGTTATTGTCGGGTGCAGAAAGCGGGAACGATGGAGGATTGTCTCTATTCTTGGTCGCAATTAGCGTAACAGGCATCTAACAATACTCGAATCCGGGAAAGGACTGGTGTTTTATGCAACTGTCCGGAAACAAACACATTCCAGCATCCATTGACAAAGCTTACACTTTATTGACCGATCCGGAGGTACTGACGCGCACAATGCCGGGCCTGAAACGGTTAACGCCCATTTCGGAAGGTGCGTATGCCGCCGACCTCGAAATGGGAGTCGCGGCCATTAAGGGCAAATATCAGGGAACAATGCGGATCGAGGATGCCAGCCCACCCCATTCTTACCGACTGGTTCTGGATGGCCAGGGGCCGGGGGGGTTCGTTTCTGTGAATATGTCCGTCGAATTCGTTTCAGACGGTGACGAAGCGTCCGTAAGTTATCAGGGAGAAGCGCAGGTGGGAGGAACGATTGCATCGATGGGTCAGCGCATGATTTCGGGCGTGGCCAACTATTTGACGAATCAGTTTTTCCAAAACGTCGCCAAAGAGGCTATACAGGCCAAGAATTAAAGTTCCATGGAGAAAGGCATCACCCGTTGTTCCAAGATGGGACACGGGTTCTCAAGGAAAGGAGTCAGAATATGTCCTCTATTCGAGAGGCTCAAAAGATTTTTCAGGCTATTTCCGATGCGGAGTTGAATGGGCACCCGAGTTGCCTATTGATGATCACCACAGTTAAAGGATCGGCGTATCGGCGCCCTGGAGCCAAAATGATGATGGCGCAAGGCGGACTAATGGTAGGCACATTAAGCGGTGGATGCCTGGAAGGAGATCTCTACCACTGGGCGGAAGAGGTCATGAAAACCCAAAAGCCTCAGATTCACCATTACAACCTGGCCGAGGACGATATGTGGGGACTGGGCATTGGCTGTAAAGGGGAAATTGACGTCCTGATCGAACCGGTTACAGTGCATCAATCTTTTTGGCTGGGATTTGCTGAAGCGTTGCAGGATGACACGGGTCTCCTATTGGTCATGGAACTACCGGATGGCAACCGCTTTTATCAGGGTGTGTCCGGAAAGAGGGTCAGTTTGGGCGGACAGCTCTCCGACGATGTGTCGGGGTGGTCGTTTCCCGTACACGGTCAAACCGTGCGAAAGGGGACTGCAATTTGGGACTATCTCGTTCCTCCTGCTAGGCTAGTCGTGGCCGGAGCAGGACACGATGCCAAACCTGTTGTTGAGTTGGCTAGCCGTGTGGGCTTCGATGTTTATGTGCTTGACTCCCGTCAGTTATTTAACAATCCCCGGGAATTCCCCTGGGCAACCAATTGGATTGCCGACGAAAAGGAAATGGGCGAGAGCGATGACTGGTATGGCGCATTTTGGCTTATTATGAATCACCACCAGGCTCGTGATGAGGCGGCTTTGTCCTTAGCGCTTCGCTCCCATCCTCGGTATGTGGGGGTCTTGGGTCCACTGTCACGAACACGGGATATGTTAAAAAAACTGGAAGTGACTTCGCTTGCCGGAGTTCCATTGTTTGCTCCGGTCGGTATGGATCTGGGAGGGGAGATCCCCGAGGAGGTGGCTGTGAGTATCATCAGCGAAATGATGATGATTCGACAGCAGACAGCAGGAGGACATTTAACCGGCCGTGACACGATTCATCTCACGTCGTAATGCCAGTCTCATGGAGCTACCGACACAAGAAGAAGACCCACAGCGACAAGGTTATGACATTTTCCAAGGGGTGGCCCGAGACAGACGACCTCACAATCAACCCCAGCGACAGCACCGGCCAGAAAAACTGGCTGAAACGGTACGGGGGATTCCATGAGGAATTCGAGGAGAAACCTTGCGGATGGTTGGTTGGGTTGGGGTCCATGAAAATTCCTCCTACTCCTTGGGTTGTTGGTCTCATCGAGGGGCCTTGCAAGCGGCTGTCTGCGATTTGTGCCAGGAAGATCGGGGGCGCAGGGTAACCCTTCGGAATGAGTTGTTTGTAAGATATAACGCTGGCGCAAGAAAAAAGGTTTCAGGACGTCCGAAATCTGACATGGTGAAAGACGTGCGGCGGAGGACGTCTTCATTCCGGCATTTGATGAGCAGTTGTTCGTTTGCATTAACGCCAGCCCGCATAACGCGTACTGTCTCGAGATATC
Organism: Sulfobacillus benefaciens; assembly: GCA_003023725.1. Lineage (GTDB taxonomy): Bacteria > Bacillota > Sulfobacillia > Sulfobacillales > Sulfobacillaceae > Sulfobacillus > Sulfobacillus benefaciens. The sequence goes on from PXYT01000022.1 coordinate 33,279, forward strand.
TGTCTTGTGCTCCGGATCTCGCGTTGTTCTTTCCGGGCGTTTCCGGTGAGTAAGGCCCTTAGTTGGAGAGGAGCGATCCAGGGCACGGAGTGATATGAGTGCAACCATAAGGGCCGTTTCTTGGACATTCGCCCCGGAAATTCGGTCATTATCAGCCGGGGGCCCTGTAGGATGGCGGTATCGGTTCGCATAATTTGTGTCTAACAACACATTTCGTGTTTTTCTGCCGCATATCTCGGGTGTTGACCCCAGAAATTGCTATAATTTAAGAAAACAAAGAACTCGCCGGCGAAAAAATCATGACGGTCTGGTGCAGGAGGATTGCCTCATTATGTCGGTAATGTTTTTGGCTATGGCCCTAACACGTTATTTCTCTTCGGCTCGCCCCCAATTTCATGAAAATACGCTCACGTATTCCCAAAGGGCCCATGCCGTCAATATTGTTGGTCCGATCACGGTGAGTGAGGGAAATTTGATATCCGTGACAGCGGAACCCGTGCATTTTTTAAACCCGGTTTTCCAGTTTTGGATTGAATTGCCCGGTGGGTCTTATGAGTCAAGCGGACCTTACAGTGCTCATACCCATTTTACGTTTACTGCAACCAGCCCGGGCACGTTTCATATTAAGGTTTTTGCTCGGGAGGCCAACGCACCTTCTAATGAAAATCTCTCCCAGCGTCGGCTCTACGAAGTAGTCTCCAGCAGCATCCCGGTTAAGATCACCCCCACCACTCATTATCCTATTCAGTTGACCGCAAACGAGCCACTGGTGCGAAGCGGACAGGCTATTACGCTGACGGCCTCCATGTCCAATCCCACGCCTATTGGGGATTTCTTTGAACTCGTAGACACCACTACCGGCCAGATAGTCTACCGCACCAACGACGTCAATACCTTTTCGTACCGGCAAACGTTCAACGACTCCCAGAGATTTGTGGCCGAAGTGGTTAACAGCCCAAGCCCCGGCAGCTCTCCTTTAATGGAGTCCGAACCTCTGATCATTGACTGGTCGACCAAACCGATTGGAACCAATCAAGGTCATGCCAACCAGGCCGGCCAGACGGTTTCTATCTCTTACCCGGCCGCGGCAACAGTGGGTACTCCGGTAACGCTGACCGCCGTTCCCAAGGGGTTTCAGCATCCCGTGTATCAGTTCTGGATCCTTCCTCCCAACGGGTCCTATGAGTCCAGCGGCAGTTATCAGTCATCTCCCACCTTCACTTTTACGCCGACTATACCCGGATCTTGGCAGGTGATGGTCTATGCACGGCCGCAATCGGCCCCGTCTCATGAAACGCCCGCACAACAGGCAGTTTACGAAGCAAAGTCAAACACCCATTTTGTGACGGTCACAAGTCCATGAAGCGGCTATTTTCTGCGTGCCATTTCATGGACAGCTGTGGGCCACGTCGGATTATCCATCAGGTATTGGGGACCGTTGGCATTGAACAAGAGAATTAAATCTTTGTGGTAACGGGCATAGAATTCGGGATTTTTTTCCATGACCCATTGGTATAAGAGCATCAGGTTGTCCATATTGAATCCTCGCGACATCGAGTCGTCGCGGATCCGATACAAAAAAAACGGCTCGGGAATGACAACGCCCTGACACCCGTTCGCTAAAAGACGTACCATACTTTCATAATCTTCCATGCCATATTCCATTTCAGGGTCGTTCAGGCCGTATCGCAGAAAATGCTCTGTTTTATACACCAGGGCACTGGTGTTCAAGGGGTTATGATAGAGCGCGTACGGCGGTTCGGGATTCCATGCTGGCCAAACACCCTGAGTCTCACCGAAATATTGAGCCCAGGCTCCGACAAAACTAACATTGTCGTAATGTGCCAACATCTCCAGGGCCCGTGCGTAATATCGCGAATCGACCTGGTCGTCCGCATCCAAAAAGGCTAAGTAAGGACTCGACGCGAGACGGGCACCATCGTTTCGGGTGGCAGCGAGCCCCTCGTTCGCTTTTCGGAGGACACGCACGCGGGAATATTGGCGCTGAGCCCGGTGCAAGGTGGCGATGCTAATGCCGTCAGTTGAACCGTCATCGACAACGATAATCTCAAGAGAAATGTCTGGTACCGCTTCGAGGGCGTCGAGAGTATCCATTAAGTACATACCGAGGTTGTAGTATGGAATGACCACTGTTAACTGGGGGGAACCAGGTTTGATGGCAAGGTTCGGGACCGGAACAGACTGTGTGAAAAGAGGACGGACAAAGGGAAAGTGGCGAACATTTTTGGGAGATTCGAGGATTCGCTCGAAATAATTCAATTTTTGTCCGTAAATCCGTTCCGGGTCGACGATGGGCTCGATGTCTCTTCGCGCTTGTTCCCCTATTGACTTGATGTGGGATGGGGGAATCTGGGCCAATTCTTCCAGTTGCCGAGCTAAAGATTCGGGGCCGAATAGCCAGCCGCTTATTCCATGGCGGATCAGATCAGCCTGGCCGCCGGTTTTCGAGGCGAGCACGGCTCGGCTGTGGGACATGGCTTCCACGGCCACATAAGGGAAATTTTCAAAGAGGGAGGGAAGAATTACCGCTTTGGCGTGGTCATAAAAAACGGCAAGCTGGCGTGGTGTCATCGGGCCGTGAAGAACGAGCTTCCCTTGCTGAATTTCTTGCTGATACCGCTGTTCAATGAACGTCCGCATGGAGATGCCACGCGGATGAAAGTAACTATCACCACCCACCACGTCGAGGGACAGGGGATAATGGCGTCGCCACAATTGGGACAAGGTGTCCAGCAAGGTGAGAATGCCCTTAAGATATTGTAACCGTCCCACATATAACAAACGGTCTCCCGGCTCTTGGGTACCGACAGCAGGAACGACATAGGGATTGGGAATGACGGTTGCTTCGAAGTTTCCCAATTCCCGTATTAACGAGGATTTTAGGTAGTGACTGGGACAAATGGCGCCGTCTGCGGCTTTCAGAGAGAATCTCTCCATTTCCCCCAGCCAGTAGTCGGGGAAAGCATAGACAGGAGCCCGTTCAATGGGATCCAAGACGAATTTGGGACTGTGGGCCGTAATGATAACAGCAAGATAACGAAAAAGCGGGTCAAGAGTGCGTTTGCGCTGTAGCAAATGAGCGGCAATGCCTGAGAATTCCTGAGACTCGATGATGTCCGGAGCACCGTCCAGTTCCAGGAAATGCTGAACCCAATGGGCATAATAATAACTGAGGCGTGCACCGTAGCCTAAAGCCTCTAAATGCGGTGTGCTATGATTAGGGAACCGCACGACCCTCAGCGAGTTTTCTTCGGTCACTTGCATGGCGTCCAATGTATTGTCCACCACAAAAACTGTGACTTCGTGACCGTGCTCCGCCCATATGCGGGTGGTAATATCACTGTACGTGGCAATGCCTCCCCCAAAATGGGGAGGGTATTCGGTAGTGAGCAACCAGATTTTCATTATGACATCCTCATCCAGCAGATTTGTGAAATGAATAAAACACATCAAACATCGTTCAACCCTACGATGATGATACCTGAGACTATCATACCTGTTAGTCAGTGGTAAACGCCATGATGACGTCTGCCCCCGCCGGAGGATTTTCCTTTCCGACGTCATAAACCGCTAAAGCCAGCACGACTCTTCCAAAAAACATGGGACAACAGAGCCATTTGGCTCCGGGAATTACAACAGTCCTACGACAAGAGGATGACTCTTTTAATAAGGAATACAAAGGGGACTTCCAGTTCTCGCGAAGACCCGCCCGAGGACCAAAAGATTGAACCGGGATCAGACGAATACAAGGGGCCCTGGTTCAAGGAACATGGTGAAGCCAAGTTGATGGCATCAAGGAGATTCCGCATGGCACTTTTCACACTGTCCATAGATATCGACCTTGTGTCCCATAACCCTTACTCCTGTGCCCTCCAGACTCTTGTCCAGAGCCGTGTCAACTCGTCCCGCCGGAAGATCCTGAACGGCCCCGCAGTCCAGACAAATAAAATGGTGATGATGGGACGAGAATGGCGGAATCAGCTCATAACCGACCACTCCGTCGTGGAGCAACACCGTTTGCACGACTGCCACAGCCAAAAACTGTTCCAGTGTTCGATAAACAGTGGCCTGATTCACGCCGTCCTCAGCCACCATGCTGATTAAGACGGGAACGGAGACGGGTTTCCCCGCATCCGCCAAGGCGCGAAATATGCGCAGGCGGTCGGGGGTAAACCGTAATCCACGTGTTCGCAGCAATATTTTTAAATGGTCTTCTGCACTTCTCTCCATTGTCGATTGAATCAGCCTCCTAATGCTGCAGTGAATGTTGCGCCGATTTGGCCTGCCGTGCCCAGTACCGGGTTTGCTGAATGAGTGTGGTCAGTCCAATACCCATGACCGAGACCACTACCAGGATAAAGGCAATGCCCAGTCTGTCCAAATTGTGAACGTGAATGCCTGTTGATATGCTGAGTTGGGCGAACTTAGGCAATGCCAGCCCTATTATGCCTCCGGCGATAAAAGCAATGCCACCCCATCTCAGTGTACGTCCTGCAGTCACCAACGCAACCTTCTGAGTGGCTTCCGGAGGTAATCCCAACCGTTGGCTAATCCATCCAAAAAGCGCACCTGCGAGCGCCTGCATGACGGTGGTGCCGAGCCCGAACAAAGCACCCGGGACCCATCCCCATGCGGCTGACGGCATAGCTGGAGCCAGTACCGTGTAGATAATAATCGCGAAAGCGCCGAAACCCCAACCCGCAATAAATCCATGGACTAGAGGCATCCACGGTTTAGGTGCATTGACCGTGGCCCCCCTGTTCGGTTCCATTTTGTGAGAGCGCCGAAGAGACAGATGCCAGTGCTTTCCTTGAAGAATATAACGGCCAGCCCACACCATGGCAACGCCCACGACCAGATACACCACGTAGTCGACTGGACTTCCGAGGGTGAACCATTTGTCCAAGGCCAAATATGCCAGCTCGCTGGCGATTGCCCGTTGGAGTGTGAATGCGGCGGAAAAAGTCAGTCCCGCCATTAAGCCCTTTTTTGTGGAGTAACTGCCTATTGCGTAGCTAAAGGTAATAGGCCAGGTGTGTTCATCAGGCGTAATGCCATGAACCATACCCAAAAGAAATGCCGTGGCCAGAGCTGTGGTCCAGATAATGCCGGCGTGTGGATCCCAAAGGTTTAACATGCTTGCGCACCCCATTCGTTATTGCGATTTTATTGCAAGAACAAGATATCATGAAGAGAAGGAAAAAGCAATAGACGATGACGGGAAATATGCGTGTTGACAACGAGTCAGAACAAAATGTAACCTGGGTGCAAATGCAAGAGACTTGCATGTGGAGATGATTCGCGTGGAGGATGTGAGACCCAATGATTTGACCCCAAACGTGGTCGGGTTTTGGGGACTGGTGAGTCAAAGTCTGGCGGGCATGGCGCCGACGTGCGACGTGGTGGCATTTATGACGGCCGGAGCGGCTTTTGCCCTGGTGGCACTGCCTCTGTCGTATTTATGGGCCTTTGGATTAATGTTTATTGAAGTCAATACGTTGTATCACTTGTCTAAAAACCGGGCAGGAGCCGGCGGATATTACAGTTATGTCTCTTCGGGACTGGGACCGGGGGCCGCCTTGGTGACCGGATTCATGGTGAGCTTTTACCAAGTTTTCAGTATGGCTGGAATTCCCGTGTATGTGGGTGGGGTGTTTCTGCCTGGTTTAGCTCATCACGTCGGATTGACGTTGCCCAGCTGGTTTTGGATCGTGGCCGTGTTGTTTTTCATCGGTGTTCCCTGGATGCTGGGAATTATGGGAATCGGTCCCAGTATCAGAGTGCTGGCGACGACCAGTCTTACCGAAATAATTTTTCTGATTGCAGCCTCGCTCATTATCATCACACGGGCACATTCCGGACATCCTTTCAAACCCTTTCACGTGGGAAAGGTTGGATATAAAGGAGTGGCGCGGGGTATGATCTTCGCCATTACCAGTTTCATTGGCATTGGCAGTCATGCTTCTCTCGGTGAAGAGACGAAGGGGGTGCAGACACAAAAGGGCAGGCTAATCGGGAAGGCCGCGCTCGTGTCGCTGACACTGGTGGGTGCTGCCCTGACGATGTCCGCCTATGCTTTAACCGTGGGATGGGGAGAAAACAAAATGGGAAGCTTTGCCACGGCTCGCGCTCCTGGGGTTACGGTGTTTTTGCATTATTTAGGACCTATTGGAGCCGTGGCTCTGGTCGTTTTGGCCATTAATAGCGCGCTTATGGACAGTCTGGCTCTGTTAACCAGTTCGTCCCGTGTGTTATATGCCATCGGGCGGGACGAGCTAATCAGTGCCCGGTTTGCCCAGGTGAACGGGAGCCGGGCTCCCGCCAAGAGTGTGACCTTGTTGGCTATGCTGGCAGTCGCGGTGGGTTTAGGCACGGGATTGTGGCTGGGGCCGGGGGAAGCCTTCAATGTCATGACGACGGCGGTATTATTTGGACTGGTCACCGCCCACACTCTCATGAACATTTCTCTGATGCGGTTGTTCCGGGATGAAAAGAAACCGGCTCACGCCGTCCAGCACTTTGTTTTGCCGTTTCTAGCCACGGGACTCTTCTGGTGGGTTCTTTATGAATCAGTATGGCCCATTAACTTGCCGCTTAGCTGGTCTGTGGTTATTTGGGCTGCCGTGCTAATTCCGGTTATTGTCTATGTCCTGGTGGTGATCCGCGGCATGGGCTCCGCCGAGGGACGTCAGCTGGGAATTCGCAAGACTCAGCCTCCAGTGATCTAGTTGGTGATCTTGCCCGAAAGATCTTTGAAAACTATTTTACAAAAATCTCCTGTGGAGGATGAATCCCATGGGTTCAGCCGTGTGTTAGTCATGGCGGCAACCCTTCTCTTACGCCAAGAGGTGACGCAGGCCGGGTTCCCTTAAGCATCCCACACCTCTTGCGGGATCTGACACGCATTCAAGACGTCCCGGTGGCGGATCTTTCTCTGATCAGACTTTATGATTCCGCAAACGCATGTTCAATCTGCTATACCCTCTAACCAATACAGCCATACTCCTCTAAGTGCGGGACAAGGTACGGGCGGAAGAGCAGCAGACAAATCTGCCCTGCTGCCCTCGCCCGACATTTCTTTTTGCGGCAGTGGCTTGACTTTTTCCGTCAATTCGGACGTGATCTGTGCGATATGCGGTTACCTAGACGCACCGAATGCGTTAAGGTTATAGAGAGATTTCCAAAATTCCATGTGCGCCGTAATTTGGCGCCACTTGGGAAGGAGATTGATCGATGAGTCATCCTCAGTTTTACGGGTTTTTGGCCAACAGTTATACTTCGGCTTTGGTATCCCCAAAAGGCGTTATTGAATGGTTCCCCTGTCCCCGTTTTGACAGCGACGCCATCTTTTGCCGTCTTCTTGACAAGGCGCGAGGGGGATTCTTCAGTATTCAGCCGGCCGAGCCGTTTGAAAGTCAACAAGCGTATGACGACGATACCAATATCGTGGTGACAACCTTTCGAACGGAACAGGGGAGCGCTCAGATACGGGATTTTTTGCCCATTGGACGGGCGGCTATCTGGAGAAGGGTGAAAACGGATATTCCCCTTGAGCTGGTGTGTCGGCCCACCTTTTCGTTTGGAGCGACAGGAGCCGCCTATGAAATTATCAAAGACGGCGCGGTGTTTTCTCACCCCGAGCGTACGGAAGCCGTCAAGCTAATTATCGACGGACCGATGGAGAAACTTGATCACCGTGATCACTGGAGAATCGGTCCGGGCGAGGTGACCGTGGTGTTGCGATATGCGGGCGATTACGACCGGGAACTGACAATGCTGGAGGAACCGTTATCGAACCCCATATCATTGGATAAAGGGACCCGCGACTTTTGGCAGCGGAGTCTTTTGCCCTATGACGGGCCTTACCCGGAGGCATTTAACCGCAGCCTGCTAGTGATTCGGGGATTGACCTATAGAACCAATGGAGCCCTGATGGCCGCCGCCACCACTTCATTGCCGGAAGTCGTGGGCGAGAGCCGGCAGTGGGACTACCGATTTGTGTGGATTCGGGATGCGTCTTATGCAGCTGAAGCTTTGCTGGAAGCGGGCGATCCTGTGGCGTGCCGGCGTTTTGTGGAATTCATGCTCAATACGGTGGACTTGGCGGGTAAACCGTACGCCGCCCCTTTTTATCGCGTTGATGGAACCAGGAGCCATGGGGAAAAAGACTTGCTGTGGCTGGCGGGATATCAGAACTCTCGTCCGGTGCGCGTGGGCAATGCCGCAACCGATCAAACCCAAATGGATATTGAAGGCGATTTGTTATGGGTGGTTCTGAGGTATTGGCGCAAGACGCACGACGACACATTTGTTAAAGAATACTGGTGGGCTATAGATACCCTGGTCTCATGGGTTGCGGCCAATTGGAATACATCCGACGCGTCTTTGTGGGAGTTCCGCGATGATGACGATATCTACACTCATTCGCAGGTAATGTGCTGGGTCTCGCTTTATGTCGGTTCCGTCCTGGCCGAAAACGTGATGCACTTGGACATCGTGGCCAAGTCGTGGAAACAGGTTGGGGATGTCATTGCCGCCCACATTTGGAGGGACCAAGAGAGTAGCGGCTTTCCTTTCTTAACCCAAGGGCGGAAACACCGTCAAGTCGATGCCGCTTTGCTGACCTTGCCTTTATATGGATTTGTCGATGTCAGTAATCCCGCTTTTACCAGCACTCTTCAGCAAATCGAGCAGGTTTTGCTACACGAGGGATTCGTCTACCGTTACCGCCAAGACAACATGGGAACGGTACGTTATCCATTTACTCTGGCCGGGTTTTGGTTGGCCCGGATCTACCTGCGTTTGGGAGACATCAAACGCGCTGACGAGCTCATCGCCCGGCAACTGGACTGTGCCAGCGACCTTGGGCTTTTTGCTGAACACGTGGATCCCAAGAGTCTAGAGCCTCATGGAAATTTCCCGCAACTTTTTCCGCATGCTGGGCTGGTGACAACCTTGATAGAACGGCAGCTTATTGTGGGCCAGGAGGTGCACAAAGCCGGCAAGGAGCAGGAAATTCTGCCGTCTTCCTAGGAGGGGGGGTCTAGCACCTTGAAGATTTCGAAACGCAGGCATGAATGATGTCTCATCACGGTGTCAGTCTAAGAGAGAGGGGACCTTCAATGTCCGAGACGCAAAGCACGTTCGTAATATTGGGAGCAACGGGAGATTTGACACGCCGTTTACTGTTTCCGGCCATTTACCGGCTCTATGCGCAAAATGAATGGACGGCCGGTCAGATTGTCGGCTATGCCGTGGAAAAATGGGACCGCAATCAGTTTCTGGACCATATCAAAACAAACCTGAAAGCATTTGTCACAGGTTTTGACGAAAAGACCTGGGAAGGACTCGCGGCCCGAATTCAATATCAATCAGGGGATTTAAGCGCCCCCAGTCTTGGTGCACTCAAACGTTTTGTTCAGGATGACGCTATTTTTTATCTGGGCTTGCCGCCGCAATTATTTGCCAATGCGGCACAGGGACTGGGGCAGGCCGGATTGAGCCGTCCGCCCCACTCCGGGATCTTTCGGCGCATTGTGATTGAAAAGCCTTTTGGCTGGGATTTGAAATCGGCCCGGGCTTTGGGCCAGGCCCTAAGCCCTTGGTGGCAGGAAGATCAAGTGTTTCGGATTGACCATTTTCTCGGCAAAGACACCGTGCAAAATGTACTCGTTTTTCGTTTTATCAATCGCCTTTTGGCATCGATCTGGGACAGCCAGCACATTGCCCAAGTACAAATAACGTATGCCGAAACTCTCGGTCTGGAAGGACGCTGGCAATATTACGACAAGGCCGGGGCGTTGCGCGATATGCTGCAAAACCATTTGATGCAGCTATTCACCCTAGTCGCAATGGAACCGCCTAGCGAGTGGGATGCCGACATTTTGCATAACCATAAGGCCGAAGTTCTGCGCGCCGTGCGTTCCCTACCTCCCGAACGTCTAGCCGATTTCGCCGTGGCAGGACAATATAGCGCGGGGCAGGTGGGAGGGCACGCGGTGCCCGCTTACACGGAAGAAGAGGGGATCAAGACGGATTCCGCGACAGAAACCTATGCCGCTCTGAAACTTTACGTGGACAACTGGCGCTGGTACGGCGTGCCCTTCTATCTGCGAAGCGGCAAAAGAATGGCGCAAGACTATGCTGAAATTGGCGTTCAGCTCAAATCTGTTCCGGAAAAACTATTTGGCGCCGGGTTGTCGGACTGGTTGGTATTTCGCATGAAGCCTGATGAAGCCATTGATTTGGTTATGTGGGCCAAGAAGCCGGGGATGGATCTAGTGAGTGAACAAATTGTGTTGACGGCCCCGTATAAAAAGGCTGGGGAAAGTGACTATTCGGCTTACGAACAATTGCTTTTGGATGTGCTCAAAGGCGATCAGAGTGCCTTTCCCCGCTTTGATGAAGTGGAAGCATCGTGGCGTATCGTTGACCCGGTGTTAGAAGCGTGGAAGGCACAAAAACCCGAACTCTATAGGGCAGGAACGGATGGACCCGCTGGACAAGATCGGCTCATGGACGCCAATTTGAGTTGGAGACCTTTGGGAACTCCGTCCTAGATCTCTTAGCCATGGGAAAACACCCCAGATTGGTTCAGATGGCTACCGTAAAATGTCAGGACGTTCGCCCCCGGAAGTTTTTGGGGTCCGGGGGCGAACGTCCTTCAAGTTGCGCCTCAGCCAGCCAGTGGCTTAGGAGACAGTGACCGATTGAGAAGCTGTGACGGCAAACTGACTCGTAGCGGGTGCGTAAGGGTCCTTGGCAAATACGACGATCGTATAGGTACCGCTATGAGACGGAGTAAACTGATAGGTTCCCCCTCCATAGGCACCACTTTGCGACCATTGCCCGTCAGGGGACTTGATCCAAAACTGATAGACGGGATTGGTGAGACCGTGGGCCGTCGCGTTAAGCGCCAACACGTGACCCAGAGTCAGGGTGGAGGGAGCGGTTAATGAGACCTGACTGCCCACGTTTAAGACTGTCGTGTAATAATACGCCTGGCTAAAAGCATGATGGTCATACTGGTTTTTGTCGAGTGCATAGACTGCGACGGCATAGGAACCGGACGTGAGGTCTTTTAACGTGAGACGGGAATTTGTTGAATAGTTCTGCACCATGGTCCAGCGGTTATTGGGTCCGTGGACCCAATACTGATATAAAGGAATCCCCGAGGGATCTGTGGCCTGGGCGCTGAAGGTAACACTCGTTCCGGGATTTTGAAAGATTTGGGGAGCCGAAACACTGAGCGCGGAGACCATCGGTTTGCCTGTCGGAGCCGCAACGGAAATGGAGCCGTTCGTGACAAGTGATGAGGCGCTCAGGCCCTTTACGAAGACTTGGATGGAGTAAGTGCCCGGAACCTGGGGCGTAAACTGAATCGAGCTATTCGTAGAATAAGGACCTAGATTGGTCCAAGATTGGGTTGCCGGATCTTTGACCCAGAACTGGTATTGTAAACCGGATGAACTCACAGAGGCATTGGCGGTCATGGTAACGGACTCTCCCACAGTCGCTGGCGACGGAGTGACACTGAGAGTGACAGGATTTGTGACGTTAACGGGATTCGATGTGACTTGCAGGCCCGTTTGGAGAGGGTCCTTCACCGTGACGCTCTGGGATCCAGTCTGTTCAAAGACGACGTTGAAAATAGCCTGTCCATCCGAAAAATGCAGCTGTGATGATGAGGGTAGCTCAGCAGTGGGATCCGAACTGGACAGCGTGACAGGGCCGGTGAAATAGGGGTCCGGATTGCCGTTTGCAGTGAGAGCCGTTAGAGTAAACGGCACTTTGGATCCCACAGTGGCCGAGCTGACGACCGGAGTCAACGAGACACTTTTCACGCTCTGGGGATGCCACAAAGACGCCAGCTGATCCCAGTTTGGTGCTCCCAGACCTGTGACGGGATTCCAAGAACCATCCTGTGACGAAGTAACTTGATAGTATCCGTTGCTTCCCCATTGCGCCTGCAGAAAATCGGAGGGGTGAGTGCTCGCCGCCTGGAACAGCAGGGGATTGATGTTACCCATCCCCGAGCTCTGGACCTGATTGACTGCTTCCAAATCGGCCAGCCATCCTGCACTTAGAGGAGCGGCAAGGCTGGTTCCGCCAAATTGTGCCGGTTGTCCGTTTATAATACCCTGCATAGCCGGCATTCCGGCGAGAGAGGCGATGTCAGGGACCCCGATGCCCGGTGCGCCGGCGGGAAGGTGCCCTTGTTGCCATGAGGGTACGGGATTGGAGCCGAAGCCGCCGCTTGAGGCGGCATTTTTCTGTAAGTACGACTCTAGGACCGGGGAAGGCAAGGCGTTTAAATAGTCTCCGCCCCAGGATTTCAAGATCGTCGGGCCCGATAGGCTGGTCATCGTCCCGGCGTTGTTAAAAGTGGCGGTGGCCGCCATATCCAGACCGCCCACGGTTAGGATGCCGGGCTGGCTGTCGGTGGAGGGAACACCCAACTGGCCGCCGGTTCCGCCATAGGCTCCCTGATCGCCGCTCGCAAACACCAGCGTAATGCCTTCGGCTGTGCAGGCATCCACCAATGTGCTTAGCACAGCCACATTCTCTCCCGAAAAACCGTAGCTGACGGTTGCGATTTTGATTGTGCTTTGCTGAGACAACATTGTTAAGAAGGATAGCAGTGGGTCTGCGGCACTTGTGGGATAGATCTCATCGGTAATGGGGGCGCTGGGCGCGACGGAACTGACGGCTTGAACATCCAAGTTGGATTCCAAGGCTGTGGCGGCGTCCGTGCTTCCCGGCTGGGCACCGTCCTGGTATTGAATCTGAAGGTGGGGCATGGGTAAGCCTTCCTGATTCATGAGCGTGGATAAATCACTGAGGCTGGGGGCCTGGCCCAAAGAAAAAATCGCAATGGGAGCTGCAGCCTGTTTCAGTGCGGCTTGGTATAAGCTCTGAGCGCCCAGCAGTTGACTAATCTCGGAGCCGTTGAGTGGGAATAAGGCGGTGGCGGTGCCTGTAAAAGGGGGAAGGGAGAAACTGACGGTAGACCGGGTGCCATTTGCTAACGTCACCTGGGCACTGAGTGTGTCCGCCTTCTGGGTGGGTCCGAAGCCGACAAGTCCCAGTTGCCACAGCGTTCCCTGACTGCCTGGGAACGGCTGACCCTCTCCGTAGTAACCGATATTGTTAAGGGTATCCGAAATCGATTGGACAGATTGGATAGCCAGTGGGGTTCCGGAAGGGGTTTGGGCAGAGATCACCAGATTAAACGGCAGTCCCGACGGCAGTGGGCTCGTAATGCCGGGATTAAAACTCATAACGCGAAAAATATCTCCATTGGCAGCGGTTGTGACGCTGCTTTGAGTGGGAGATTGACGAAAGTTGTTCACAGACAACGGGGCAGTCGACGTGGCATTGACCGTAACGCCGAGGGTGTTTAGGGGCTGCAAACGGTGCGACACTCCGCGATGCTGCGATGCGGGCTGGATGTGCACAGGATTTAGACCCGCCACGGCATATAAAGCACTGGTTACCGGGATTTTGAAGGATTGGGGATTGCCGGTGGCTACTTCCATGGAAAAGGCGGATTCGCCGAGAATTTTCCACCCGGCGTCTTTAATCGCCGCCCTGGCTTGGCTCATTAACGTTTTGGTTGGTCCAAATCGTGCGTCCACTTGTTTCGGGGTGAGGAAATGGTGAAATAACGGAGAACCCGGAGTGTTGACGGCACGAGCGTAAGACTGAAGCTGCGCCACACGCTGCGACGAATCGACAATAATGGTAAGCTTTTCGGGCCTTGGGTCATTATGCACTTGTTTCAAAGCTCCCATTTGACTCCGGTACAGGGGAGTAGCCGGCAGGGAAGTTTGGGGCAAACGATTCCATAAGACGGCATAGGCGGTTGGCGGCACTGCGGCTTGCGCCGATAAGGGGGAGAGGAATGGGGTTAACAGTGCGGCCGAAGCCAGAACCGATGAGACCACTTTCTTCACGGTGAACTTTCTCCTTTTTTCGATACATTAGTTTTCCTGTTATGGAAAATATTCGCGATTATAGGCGAAAAGTCCTTTTCATCGGCTTAGAAAAGTTTTATTAACCCGAAATCCGACACGAGATTTCGAAAACTCCAGCCGGTAGACAAAGTCATGCCCTTAGGTTAACATCTCAAATGAGTTATTTTTTGGATATGATTGCAGTTTGTGTAAATTCTTTTTGGAGGTATTTATGAAAACGTGGCATAGCGTTACCGTCGCCGTCTTATCGGCTGGGCTTGTTGCAGGATGCGGACAATCGCAAGCGAGTGGCCATGCAAAGGCGGCAAAGTCTACCCAGGCGACGTCACAAAGCGCTTCTTCGGCGTCACCCACCCGGGTTTTCCGGCTGGGTACGGCACCATACCGAGGGCAAAAAAATCTTCAAAAATATGAAACCGAGGCCAAGGTCCACTCCGGTAGTTATCAGGCACAAATTTATGCGGGTACAGCTGCGAGCGTTAATAACCAGCCGAGTCTGGCTATCCAGTACTGGAAAAAGGCAATTCAAGTCGATCCTCATAAAGGGAATGCTTACGAATACATTGGAAACATCTACCTTGAAGACTACAACAATCCCCAAGAGGCCCTGGTCTGGTATAAGAAGGCTATTACTTATGGCCCTTCCTACAACTTCGGATGGTACCGCGTGGTTCAACTGGAAGTTCATTTCGGGCATATGACAGCAGCCAAAAAATACGCGGCTGAAGCAGCCAAAGTTTTGCCTGCCGGAAACAAGATCCTAAAGGATCTTGAAAAATTTGTTGCGCCGAAAACTCCTAAAAGCTAGGTTAGCGAGAGAATGCCAGTCCGGCCAATATAGTTGTTCGGGAAGCCTGGCGGTATTGAAGGGGAAATTGAGGGAATGCGGGGCCTGGGGAAGAGCGGATACGTTGAAAGAAGTGGTCTTCTCCAGGCCCTGGGGCTTAGGGTTTGGCTTGGTGTTAACACACCTGAGCAAATCAATCGCCTATAGGCCTATTCAGAGTTTGAGGACCGATGACGGAGTTTTATCATGGTTCTGCGCATACGTTTGAGTAATGGTCCCAATCCTGGGCTGTCCATAGTACGCCAGTATCGTTTAATCAGTCTCCAAGACCTGGATTGGTAAACGACGTTAAGTTCTGTTTCCAGTTCGGCAATTCGCTGACGGAGAGGGTTAATTTCTTGAACCGTGGCCTCGAGGTTGTCAAGGCGCTCCAGCCGTTCCCTATATGATTCATGCATCGTCAACAGCGTATCCGAAATAATGCCGACATCACGGTTGGCTTGGTCCAGCTGAGCCTGTAAAGTCCGGATGGTGTCCTGGGATTCATTCAGCGTTTTCTGCAGTCCGGCGATTTCTATTTGCCGCCTGTCCTCTTCTTCCTGTTTCATCTGCAACTGCCATTGTAAGTGGCCGGAACGATCCCACAGTTCCGTGAGAATACGGCGCTCATACTCGACGCACACGCTGGCCAGGGAATGCTCAAGAGGGGCATTGCTGGCTTGGGCAATAAGAGTCAGACGGGTAACCGTGTCGAGCGGCGCCGGCACCGAACTACCACTTAGAATTTTTATCCCGTATCCACGGAAAGACGTGGTGTCCCGCGACCAGATAAGGCTCGCGGCATTGACTTCCTGGGAATACAGTTCGCTGAAGGCAAAATTTTGGTCTAAGAGCCATCGCAATTCCGTTTCTGTGAGTTCCCCCGTGTGGTATGGGTTTTTTTCCGGAAAGTTTTTCGTGCGATCGTGATCTGGGGTCGACATCAAAAACAGACCGTTCGGCTTCAAAATCCGCTGAATTTCGCGGATCAGTGATTGCTGTTGATCCTGGGCGATATGTTCAATGACCTCAAAAAGCACAACGGCATCAAAACTTTTTTCCTCAAAGCAATGCTGTTGCAATTCTCCCGAGATGAAGGTCAAATTGGGACGATGGTACTGCAATTGCGCGGCTTCCACAGCCTGAGAATCGATATCAATGCCGGTGACATGTTCGGCATACCCTGCCAAATAATTAGAGCCGTACGCGGTTCCGATTCCCAAATCGAGAACACGAAGACCTTTCACTAATTCAGCGGCCACCTGGTAACGGTGCCAGTGAAATAATAGCTCAATATAATCATGAGACCCTGGCGATAAGCGTTCTTCGACCATAAGACCTCCTCGTGTGTGCACCTTTTAGACTATACGAAAGGCGGTGGATATCGTCAAATTTTTCGCTACCATCCCCTTCGTTTTGCCTTGATGACGATAATTCACGTAAGAAAGGACGATCTTAATGTCTCAGAATGTGGTGCGTTTTCTTGCGGAACTCGATATCGATGAAGAAAAATGGCATGCCACGCGCCCTGTTTGTGGAGAACGATGGGAAATCCAGGACGGCGAAACCGATACCGATTTCATCGATTCTCTGGTGCTTCACATTGGGACGTGTGGTATGTAATCGATGTGGTCGTCGATCCGATTCTGTCCTGGCACGTCTTGGGTGAGCTGGACCGCGACGGGGCTCCGGCATCTGTTTCCGGCGGATCTCGTTTCTTGCATCTTGGATATTGTGGATGCGGTCGATTGACCGTGTTCTGTCCCAAATTTTAATGAAAAGGCGATGATAGTTATGTCTAACCCCATCCTATCTCTCGAAAATGTCAAAACGGGCATTGGCGCCGGCCAAATCTGCGGGAAGTCATCTCGGTTCATCCTCAACCAAAAGGCGTGAAAAAGGGCGGGATGAAGAGGAACGGACAATGGCGGCATAGGCCCCGAATTGCGTTATGCTGGTATTGTCGGCAGGGGCTTTGCTTCCGGGCGGTTCCATGCTCTATGCCGCCCGCTTTCCTGAAGAATGCCCGGAGATGGCAAGCGCTTAGCTCAATGAGCCTTTTCCGCTGGGCGGAAAATTCAGGCTGTGGATAACTTTTTTATGGCATTATATGCCAGATATGAGTCGTGCTGTACAGGACAACAAGGCTTGCCCGGGACGCGTAGGCCGCGGCGATCGCTGACCACCCAGGCCCAAATTCCGGTGCCCGGCGCCGGTTTTTTGTCAGACCGTGAAAATTGGTGT
>PXYT01000023.1 GCA_003023725.1 Sulfobacillus benefaciens
CCGCAAAATTGGCAGGCCAGGAGGGACTCGAACCCCCAACCCGCGGATTTGGAGTCCGCTGCTCTACCAATTCGAGCTACTGGCCTATCTTTGGTGGGCCATGAAGGATTCGAACCTTCGACACTCCGCTTAAAAGGCGGATGCTCTAACCAACTGAGCTAATGGCCCGAATGGTGACCCCAGCGGGATTCGAACCCGCGTTACCACCTTGAAAGGGTGATGTCCTAGGCCTCTAGACCATGGGGTCATTTGGTGGAGATGAGGGGAATCGAACCCCTGACCTCTTGAATGCCATTCAAGCGCTCTCCCAACTGAGCTACATCCCCACTTACCTACATTACTCCACGCCAACCGCGCTCATTTAGTATAATGACCTCATGGTCTGTGGTCAAGACTTTTTTGGGCTCGTTCCATAGCGTCGCAACACACGATATTTTATCATGTCCCTCAGTGGCGGTCAACATTCACGGCACAGCCACGCGGTTTTTCCCTTGCTTTTTTGCGTCGTACATCGCACGGTCAGCCGCTGCAAATAATTCCTCGCTCGTCATGGGAACACTAAATTCAGCAGCTCCGACACTGATAGTAGTGCCAATCATCGAATCTTTCCAGGCAAACTTTCCGTCCATTTCCCGGCGAATGCGATCCCCTACCGCCACCGCCTCGTTGAGGCGAGTGCCCGGTAAAATGACGGCAAATTCATCGCCCGCATACCGGCAGGCTATGTCTTTGTCCCGGATATTGCGGCGAATGACGTTGGCCACAATTTGCAAGTGGGTATCCCCTGCAATGTGCCCGTAGTGATCGTTAATCTGTTTCAGACTGTCTGAATCAATCACAAGCAATGACAGTGACGATCCCGTTCTGGACGCATGACCTACAGCCTTTTGCAACATGATCGAAAATCGCCGTGAGTTGCCCAGATTGGTCAAGTAATCTGTCAAGGCAATAGATTCTGTTTGTTGGTATAACTGAGCGTTCTGAATGGCAATAGCCGCTTGTGATGCCACCGACAACACGAATTCCATGTGGTCCTCGTCATAACAGATACGATAGGACTGCACCGACATCGCTCCAATAATCTGTCCCTCATGGGCTAAGGGTGCAATGATAGCACTTTTAGGAATCCGCAACGAACCGGTCGGCTGCGACGAATCCATGCTGTCCTTTAACAGCAGCGGTTCTTGTTTTAGCAGCACATGTTCGGTGGGTGTGCCGACTCCAATGTCCATGATCTCCGGAGGGTATTCTTTCCCATCGTCGAATAAATATTGCATGAGGATGTTCTCAGGGTCGTCCGGTATGGTTAGCGCCACGAAAAAAGAATCGGTTTCCAGCTCCTCAGCCACAGCCTGGTGCAAAGACCGCAACAGAGTGTTCATTTCCAGGTTACTGGTCACTATTCTCCCCACCCGTTCCAGAACCGCCAAGAGGCGTCCCCGTTTCAGCGAACTGGCCTGAGCGCTATCAAACCGAATTTGATTGATCACCATTTCAGCCAGGCCGTTAAGAATGACTTCATGGTCCATCAGAGGCGTCTTTTTCTGAACTCCAGCAAATCCCAAGATACCAATAATCGTCTCTTGATCACGCAAAGGAACCAAAACTAATTCCCGTTGCCCCCGTGCCAAAAGTCCACGAGACACCTGTGCCGGTTCATGATTTTCCAAATTGCGGTAATACATCGTCACGCCCCGGCTCAACGCCTGTAATTCGTAGCTCTCCCAGAGATCCCGTCCTTCTTCCGCGCCCAGTCCGACTTGGCTAATCAACTGGAGCTTGTGTGCGGGTGTTCTTAGGCAAACGTATCCCGCCTCCGTATCGAGTAAGCGAATGCCGGTTTGAAGAATAGTGTCAACCGAAGCCGGCAGACTCGAAACTTTGACCACCGACTCCTGCAAAGTTTTTAAAGCCCTCAGCTGTTCAATATGCAGGCTATTTTGGTAGAGTTTTTTTATTGTCTGACGCAAAGACAGTCCCAGAAGAGTGGCCGCCATGGCCAAAAACGCCAGCATGAATTCTCGCCACCACAACTCCGGATTCGTCCAATTCCCGCAAGCCAGCCCGTAACTGATCCAGATAGCCAGGATTCCCCACAGGGACCAGAAGATAGACGAATATATCGACAGAAAAACGATCTCAACCGAGTAAAGAATGAAAGCCTGACTCTGAAGTCCTCCGGTGACACTTACAACCAGGGAGAGAAGAAAGATATCCACTGGAATCATCACTTGATTAAATCGTGCGAGACCATGAGCGTTTGGTCCCTTTTGACGCTTTCTTACCCATAAAGAAATAACCCAATAGAGAACAGCCATCATCCATATAATCCACCGAAATGGCACAAGTATCGCGAAAATCGCAGCTAATGTCCACTCCAAGGCGCGGGTTGCCCAAATTACATCATTGACTTCATAACGGCGCCATATTGAATTTTCACGCATTGTTCTCTCCCAGTACAATTCATCCATTTGAAATTTGATATATTATGTACTGTTCGAGATCGTATCCTGAAATCCTCTAAAAATTTCTACAAATATTGATTAAATTATTCACTTCCCGGGTAAGGTGGCAGTGGGCGTACGTCAACATAACCGCGGAATGGCATTTTGACCCGATTGACAGGACCGATATCATTGACCAGCAAATCTGGAACTTCCCGGTTAACCTTAGCTGTCACCGTTCGCCCGATCAGCCAGTAAAAGTCACCCAGATCCACTGATTCATCCAACCAACACTCGAAATGGGCGACTGCTTTGGCCCATAAGGGCACTCCCGTGTTTTCTCCATAGACAATTTCATCGACTCCAAGCTGCTCTGGTGTGTGGGCGCCTTGAAGAAAACGAATGAGAAGGTCGTGCTGATCATCAGCCAAAAGTGACAAACCGATTCTCCGGCTTCTTTCGACAATAGCTGCCCCTTCCATTTCTTTGGCCATAGCGATACCAATTCGAGGTGGTTTGTGAGACATTGGACTAATCCAACATCCGTTATGCATATGACTTTTTTGACCATCTGATGTGGACACAATAAAAGTTCCCCGCCGTCTAAAATTATAAACCGGTTCTGTCCAGTCGAATTTCGCTCCGGTATCCATCACTTGTCCCCTTCCTGTGTCATCGATACATGATCATGTTTTTTATGAATATCCGGCTGAGGCCACGGAGTAATAACGCGTACATCCATCCCCTGGTTCTCCATCCGTCCTCCGACCATAATCCCCCCTGTCGCCGAGCCGAATAATAAGTGCCCAAATTGTTGATAGCCTTGAGATGATAAACGGGCCTCCAATACCCCCGTTTCATCCAATAACGAAAAAAACACTACCGTCTTCCCGCTACGCGTCGGTGGCCGGTGAGGGCGAATTAATAATCCTACACAACGGGCAAAACGTCCGGTCTTCTGCCGTAATTCCGACACGGAGGCAAAGCCTTGACTCTGAAGATATTGCCGCCAGGGAGCCAACCATTGCTGATGTTGGCCAAACCCACAATATTGATAGTCCCACGCATTTTGCAATCTTGCCGAAATGGAACGCAAAGGCTGTGACCGGGCTTTTAAATAAAGACCTCGCGGTAACATCAATTCTTCCATTAGTGATTCGCGAGAGATATTCAGACTGTCCCAAGCGCCCAGATGAATAGTCGCGGCCACTTGTGTCACATCCAATCCCAGTTCCCGCAACTGCCGGGGTGACTGAAATCCTTCTTCCGGCCGCCTATCAACAATCCGGGAAGCCAAATCTGATCCAAGATGCTTAATAAATCCCAGTCCGACTCTTAGCGTCTCCTTCCCCTCTTTTTTGATCCCAACATCGCTTTGGTTGATATCTATGGGAAGAATGGTGACACCACGGCGTCTGGCTTCCACCATGAGCACATCAATCGGATAATACCCCAAAGGCTCGGCATTGAGCAATCCCATAAAATATTCTGTCGGATGATGCGTTAACAAATAAGCCGTCCGGTAAGCGGTTTCGGCAAAAGCCGCTGCATGAGCTTCATTAAATCCATAACTGGCATAGCCGACAATTTGTTGAAACACGGCATCGGCAACCTCTATAGACACCCCACAAGCCTGCGCCTTGTCTTTGAACATTGCCCCGATTTCCTGCATATCTTCCGAAGATCGCGAATGGGTCATCACCCGCCTTAAGGCGTCGGCTTCCCCCGGAGTAAATCCCGCTAGAGTACTGGCGATAGCGATCACCTGTTCCTGAAAAAGTACAACACCGTAAGTTTTG
This sequence comes from Sulfobacillus benefaciens, assembly GCA_003023725.1. Classification (GTDB taxonomy): domain Bacteria; phylum Bacillota; class Sulfobacillia; order Sulfobacillales; family Sulfobacillaceae; genus Sulfobacillus; species Sulfobacillus benefaciens. The sequence continues at coordinate 4,244 of PXYT01000023.1, forward strand.
GACAGAATCGGTTCCAATGCCGGATGTAGATAACTGACGGGTTCTCGTCCCTTCCTCCGGGCAATAAACGGATCCACCATATTCCCTTTAATCGGCCCCGGGCGAATAAGCGCCAAACTCGCCACAATGTCCTCCCAGCGATCCGGATGTAGTCTTACTGCTAAAGAACGCTGAGCCGGGCTTTCCAGCTGAAACACTCCAATGGCGTCCCCTTGCTGAAGCTGTTCATACGTAGCGGTGTCATGCAAAGGGATGGCATTATAGGAAAAATCCGGTATGTCTTCCGCAAGCGTTTGAGCGGCAATGTCCACCGCCGTAAAAGTTCTTAATCCCAATAGATCTAACTTCAACAACCCTAACGTCTCCACGTCGCGCTTATCGAATTGAATAATTTGAACACCTTTTTGCGACATTTCCCGCGGACTGATTTGAGATAAAGGACGCTCGCTAATTACCACTCCACCCAAATGGGTGCCAATATGGCGAGGCAGCCCTTCAATTTTAGACGCCCATTGCAAAATGGTTTTCAGTTTGTGGCTCTCGGAATATTGCCGAAGTTCAGGAATTTCTTGCCATCTTGTCAAAATAGCCGCAAGAGATCCTTCAGGAAGCGATTTAGCCAAATGATCTAATTCTTTAGCCGGAAACCCTAACACCTTTCCCACTTCACGCAAAGCGGAACGCTGCCGAAAAGTTTGATAAGTCGCTACCCGGGCCACATGATCTTCTCCATAACGTTCTTGCACATAAGCAATAACCTTATCCCGGTAACGGGTATCAAAATCAATATCAATATCCGGCATTTCCTGCCGTTCCGGACTCATAAACCGCTCAAACAACAAATTACGAGCAAAAGCGTCTACTTCCGTAATACCCAGACAATAGGCTACAACCGAATCAGCCGCCGAACCGCGCCCTGCAAACCGGATATGCCGTTCCCGGGCAAAGCGCGTCACATCCCAGACCACCAGAAAATATTCAGTGAAACCGGAAGCTTCAATAATTTGGAGTTCATGTTGAATGCGCGGCCAGACTTTCTTTATCTGATCCCCATAGCGCCACCGTGCGCCTTTTTTTACTAATTCTCTAAGATATTTTCCGGCACTAACGCCATCAGGAGGTAGAGTGAAATGCGGAGCATAACGCTGATTCAAAATATTTGGCGGCTCCAAACGCTCCGCTAACTGCAGGGTGTTCTGCAACGCTTCGGGCCAACGGCTCAGCGCTGTCTCCATAGCCGGCCACGGCTTGATATAGTTTTCGGCATTCAGATGCCTTGCCGGATCAATTTCTTCAATCTTTTGGCCAATCCGGATGCAAGTCAATAAATCAAATGTCCCGAAATCCTTTTTCTCAGCATAGTGAGCGGCCGCCGTAGCCACTGTCGGAATTTTTTTCCATTCCGACAAATCCGTTAACGTACGAAAAAACGTTCCGTCACCCGGGAGATAATTAGCCGCCAATTCAATAAATGTATTATGTCGTCCAAAAATCTGTATTAGCCGATCAAGAATAAAAGGTATCCGGCTTTTTTGGCGCTGAAACCATGCCTGCCCTAAAACCCCCAGGCGATCTCCAGTCAGGGTCACTAATCCCGGCCCCCAACGCTCTAACATCTCCCATGTTACCCGGGGTTTTAATCGTGGCGACTGCAAATGAGCTTCCGATAATAGCGATACCAATTTTACATAATTGCCGGTGTCAGGCACCAACACAATAAGATGCCCTAAACTTTCTAACTCCACCTCAGCTCCCACAATGGCCCGAATGCCAAACTGTCTGGCCTCATTTAAAAATGTCACAATTCCCGATACTCTATGGACATCCGTCAGAGCCATTGTGGAAATATCCGCTGCAGCAGCCTGCTTGATTAAGTCCCGGGGTAATGACGCCCCTTCCAGAAATGAAAAGGCGGAATGAACATGCAAATGTGCCCCTGATTTCCTCGATGTTGCCATTTTACGCAATGACTCCCGCCATTAATAATGTCTACGACAAAATGTCTTGCAGTGTTTTTATCAAGGGATACGCATGAACATAAAGATAATCTAACGGAGAATTTTTACGAATGCGGAATATATAACGACCGATACGAATAGGAGCCGAATGTGTAGGAGTGATCGTTGGAAAAACAATAACCTTTCCCATTAATATCAACCGCCTTTCTATCTAATCGTAAACATGATAAATCCACCATTGATTGCTCTGAGGATCACAAACCAGCTCATAGACCCCTTGAGTGTGCGTTAATACTCTCCAAAACCAAAGCTCCGGTTCACCTCGCCACCATTCCGAAACATCCCGCCAATAATCAATAATGCGGATAATATTATATGATGCTCCACGCCACTGAAATCGATGAGGCACTCTGTCTCTCAACTCAACTTTTACAAATGGTCGGCGATGATCACCTAGTCCAAAATATGTTTCGTTCATCGGATTTGGCGCAGGAGACTCCGACCTCTTAGGCGGAGAGGAATGCGCCTTTCGCTCCTTCTTTTTTAATGATTCTGTTCAAAATGTCGAGGCTGTCTCAACCCACGTGAGTTTCTTGTAACGGACCCCGGCAGACACTTTTGTCCCATCGAGTAGTCGCAGATCAAAGTAACCGCTGGAACGCCTTCCAAAGATGAAACATTCCCGACCGTGGTAACGCACACCTTGTCGAACAGTGGGAACCCCAACACGTGGCGCGGGGCTTTGTTGGCTTTCCGCACACCTCCTTTGAGGATAGTGACTTTGTGCAATTGCCTGTTCTGCCCTCGTACCTGTTTGATCAAAAACGTCTGTGCAATGGGAATCGCATCAGGATTCCCGCTGATACAACGAGCGTCTACTATGTGGCTTTTGGCTAATCCATGAGTCATCCGGGTATTCTTCGTGATATAGCCGTCAGTCAGCTTCGCTTGGGGGTACTCTGCTGTGATCCCGTGGTAGATGAACCACCGCAATATCGTCATCTGCGTCGCATCACGCAGGCTGGCGGTTTTGCGTTGGATCTGATCCTCTAAGCCTTCTTGGTGAATCTTGTGGTGGCATGTCTCACCCCATGTGACTAAGTTGTTGGGTGCATCCCCACCTGTCTTCCTGCTCTCTCGATGATGCCCATGGAGAATCTTGTCACCTGACTTACCCTGACACCCCTGACAGGTGTGATGATCACGGTAGAAGACATACTCGCGCACGTTCCAGAACCCCATCTGCTCACCGTGCTGGTAGGCCGCACCGCTGACTTCAGGGTTCTTGAGTAATGGCGTATCAAACTGTGCGACTTCCACGGTGATACCCATGATCGGCAGGATCTTGGTGACTTGTTTGATCACTTTCACATGCGTAGCGACCTGGTGCTGAATCGCAGGGGGCAGCCCGCCTGCTTTCCGTCTGCGATGAGGGAACCGGGCTGGGCGGTACCGTGTTTTGCGAGGGCGGCGGTTCCTACGGAATTCTCGACGCATGGCTAGCCACGCGGGGATGTCAGTGCACAGCTCTCCCTCCGCTTCGTACAAGACCTGTTTCTCCGTGGTCGCTGAGAGTCCAACGGGCTTTGTGCCGGCATCGACACCGAGCGAGACTTCCTGCTTATAGCCACTACTGCCATATAAAAGCTGAACCGTGAACGGGGTACGATTGACGACGATTGCCTTCCCGGCTTTGAGAAGAATCCTGGCCTTGCGTGGTGAACAAGGTATTAACGGATTTCCGTGTTTGTTTAGTACGTAGACGAACATGGCGTCTCTCTCCTTTCGGAGTGAATGGTCCTTCGCCAAGGTTGGCATCGCTTGTGATGTCCGCAGCACCGTCCCTACTCCACAGGACTTTTAACCACGGACGGACAGAGCAAGGGACTAGGACGCGCATCCCCCGGTGTCGTGACGATGCCAACGTCGCACCAAAGTGCTGAGGCTAGTCAACGAGAGCTTTTTTGCAAGCTCCCACTTCAAAACTCGTGAGAGTTTAAGTGGGGAGTTATTGACCGGTTTAGTCCTTATTTATTGAAAGTATCTTGCCGAAAAGGCCGCTATTCCCCGGATGCCAATCCGTTGAGAAAGCCTCTTCTGGAACCCAAATTCGCCCCAGAATCACTGTCCCAAAATTCTCTGTGATGCTTGAGGCTGTTCTGATCTCTGCGTTTTCCAATCGGTTTGACGGCGCCAGGGATCCCAATATTGCAACAATTGTGCACGCCGAGAAATGGTTGATAGGCCAGACACCATATCACTGGGCCGAGCGAGAGGGGATCCCCACCACATGAGTTGATCCATGGTTAAAATCTCTGGCTGATGGGCCTCTAAGGTTAGTTGCACAAGGTCAACAGAAGGAATCGTCAGAATCAACGACAAAAAACGCGTCACAACCTGCCGAATACTGCGAGTTGGTAAAGGCCATTTGCGTTCGTAAACCACGGTGTCTTTGTCATTTTGCCAAATAATACGCAAATATCGGCTCCCTTGCTGATTTTTTTGTAACACTTCGCCTATCTCCGTGGCCAAAAAACGGACGAGATCATAAAATCCTTGCTGAAGCGGCTCTTCAAAACTCCTTTTGACACAAATCGGCTCCCCAGACTTATGCAACATCCAAGATGACTGCTTTTGCTGATCTTCTACAATCTGACGGAAATGAGGAACATCGCCGACTCTTTCCCATCCTCGTTTTTTCCATTCCTGAACAGTACGAACAGGTAAATGGCTAAGCCATGTCAAAGGCAGTTCTTCCCACATCTTATTGGTGTTTTTCCGGGGGAGGACATAGGCAATCTGTGCGTTATCCTGCCAGCGTTCTGTCCACTCGGGATAGCGGTCCCCATAAACAGATATCCACCGAGAAAGCAGAGAGTTCTCAGATATTCCCATTTGTATCCGTAACGCTCTCTGTGGAATGAACTCTTTAATCACTTGTCTCCACTCGTCACAATCCATATCCAGTTGCTGCCAATACCCTTTTCCCACCTCCTCCAGCCAGTAAGAGAGCGTGTGTTGTTCCAGCCATACCGATAAACGGTTAAAGGTTTCCTGATAGTCTTGAGAACGCCAGGGAATCCACTGGGCTTGAGGATAATGCCACTTAATTTCTTTAACCGCCATCCCGGATCGAATCCCCAGATCCCATCCTTGACTATCCGTGTCAAAGACCATATGGTCTTTGACAACGATGTAAGGTTCTTGGATTAGACGGCCGGATCGGGCAATATGTCCTAAATGCCAGTGAATAATCATTGTTGTCCCTCACTCCTACTCAGGGTCAATAAGGGTCAATGAAACTGCTCTTTCCCGTTACGGAAAACTTATCCAAGCTTAAGTACAGCTCCCTTTTGTTGTTGCTTGCGCTCCGCTTCAGGACCTCGGAACGGTCTGCGAAAGCCTTAGTGAAAACATTTGTTCGCATCAACGGTTTCATTATACCCCCCCTCTGCCGTTTTATCAATTAAAAAAGCCTGGAACTTTTCGGCCAAAGTTCCAGGCTGAAAAATAAAGACTCCTTAACCAGGTGAGCGAACTGATGGCCAAACAGGTGCACGTTTCTCCCGAAAGGCCTTGATGCCTTCGCGAGAATCGTCCGACAGAGCAATAAGCGAGACCATATTTTGCAGATACTCGATGGCCTTATGATATTCCATATCCTGGACTTGATACCACGCCTCTTTTCCCATACGGGTAATAAAGGGACTACCCAGGCTAATCAGTTCGGCCAGTTCCCTGGCCTGAGTGTCAACTTTTTCAAAGGGCACGACCGCATTGCAAAAGCCCCACTGATCCATTTCCCGAGATGTCACTAACCGTCCTGTCAAGGCCAATTCCAACGTTCTCCGAGGGCCAATAAGACGTGTTATGGGAGCCATGACAACCATAGGAAATAAGCCGATTTTGACTTCAGGCAAACCAAAATGTCCGTCTTCGGAGGCAATCACAAAATCACAGGCCGCAGCGAGTCCCATTCCTCCGGCAAGGGTATAGCCAAAGGTGGCTGCTATGACGGGAATCGGCAAGCCATGAATGGTTTCAATTAATGTTCCCATTAACGAAAAATACTGGCGGATGGATTCCACCGTTCCCAGAGTGGCTACTTCATTCAAATCCGCGCCAGCACAAAACGCCTTTTCTCCTTCAGCCCGCAAAATAATCACCTGCACGCCAGGATCACGCCCTAACTCCGAAAAGGTCTCGATTAATTCACGAATAGTTTCCTGATTAAGGGCATTGCGAACCTGCGGACGATTCAACGTCACCTGACTAATTGCGTTACGTTCAACTCGAATATTCATCACACAACCAGATCCCTTCCACAAAACGAAATGCCACCCATACGTTTCCCTCACTTATTAACCGGAACCATTTTCCCTCCGGCATGAAATACTTTGGATGGAACGTCATGCCCTAATTTCTCCACAAGAAACCGGGTAATGGTCAGTAACTGATCTAAATCAATTCCTGTTTGAATCCCCATTTCCGTCAGGCAATAAACGCTGTCTTCCGTTGACAAGTTTCCTCCGGCCCCCGGTGAAAACGGCGAACCGCCGATACCGCCTAACGCTGTTTCAAACCGGGTAGCCCCACTGCCGACAGCAGCCAGTAAATTTGCCAGCGCCGTCCCCCGAGTATCATGGAAATGCAAAGCCAGTTGCACATCGGGAAGTTTTTCCCGGAACGCGCGAACCATACCAGCAACCTGCTTTGGATGAGCGACCCCTACCGTGTCACCCAAAGCTATCTCATGAATACCCAGATCTCGTAGCCGCCCTGCAAGATCCAACACCGCGTCCAGGGAAACAACGCCTTCATAGGGACAGCCAAACGCGGTCACAATGACTGCCGACACCGTAATTCCACGAGGCTTCGCCATGGCCCACACATCCTGAAATCCCTTAAGGGACTCCGCAATCGAACGATGCACATTTTTTTGATTATGGGTTTCGCTAGCAGATACAAACACCGTCATTTCATCCGGTTTCGTTGCAATAGCCCGCTCTGCTCCTTTAGGATTAGGGACTAACACGGAATAAACGACACCCGGCTTCCGATCAATAGCTGCCATAACCTCTTCCGCATCAGCCATCTGCGGAAGCCACTGCGGACTGACAAACGATGTGACCTCAATCCGCGGCAATCCCGCCCGAACCAGCCCGTTCACTAGCTGCACTTTGTCTTCGGTTTTCAACACAACATGTTCCGCCTGAAGACCGTCCCTGGGCGATACATCCCGAAACCATACGAAAGACGATTCCCGCCATTCCCATCCCATTGTCACCGACTCCTCTCATCGCAAGGTGATTTTCCCCATATTCACGCCGGAATCGTAAAAGGTGAACAAAAGTTCAGTCTCCTTACACAGGCGTGACAGGGTGCCGACGAGTGCTAAAGTCCCGAGATTTATTGCGATAAAGATGAAATCTCCGCACAATTTCGTCACGTAGATTGTGCGGTTCAACAATGTCGTCCACAATCAGTTCCGATGCCAAACGCATTATGTCAATGTCCCGGCGATATGATTCCTGACGTTCTCGGATAAACTCCTGCCGTTCTTCTCCCTCAAATTCCTGAATTTTGTTATAGTACACAGCGTTCACCGCGGCTTCCGGACCCATAACGGCAATCTGGGCCGTCGGCAAAGCCAACACGGCATCCGACCCGAAAGCCGGGCCCGCCATGGCATACAGTCCGGCCCCGTAGGCTTTCCGAACAATGACACTAATCTTGGGAACGGTCGCTTCCGACACCGCTGCAATCAGTTTAGCGCCATGGCGAATGATACCTTGTCGCTCCACTTTGGTCCCAATCATGAAGCCGGGAACATCGGCCAGAAACAGCAACGGGATATTGAACGCATCGGCCAAATTAACAAATCTTGCCGCCTTGTCGGCCGAGTCCACAAATAACACCCCGCCTTTAACTTTGGACTGGTTTGCTACGATGGCCACCGCCTCTCCGCCCATCCGCGCGAATCCTACAATAATTTCCTGGGCAAATAGCGGTTTTATGGGAAACCAGCTTCCGTCATCAACCAGTCCCAAAATTATCTGCTGCATGTCAAAGGGGACGTTTTGGTTAGTCGGAACCAGGCGATCCCAGTTCACCGCCACAGGCTGTCTCGAGGGGCGTGTTGGTGGTTTTTCGGAATAATGGCTCGGAAAATATTCCAAATATTGTTTGGCCCACACAATCGCTTGTTCTTCGTCCGCTGCCAATAAATCTCCACTTCCGCTTACGGAACAATGCATGCGGGCTCCACCCATCTCCTCCAGCGTCACCTTTTCACCAATGACCATCTCTGCCATGCGAGGAGATCCCAGATACATGGAAGCATTCCCATCCACCATGATCACCACATCGGTGAACGCGGGAATGTAGGCGCCTCCGGCCGCAGAAGGACCAAATAGGACACAGACTTGGGGAACCCGCCCAGAAAGTTTCACCTGATTGTAAAAAATGTGTCCCGCTCCCCTCCGTCCGGGAAACATCTCGACCTGGTCGGTAATCCTTGCGCCGGCCGAGTCGACTAGGTAAAAAATGGGACAATTCATATCCATCGCTTTCTCTTGAATCCTGAGAATCTTTTCAACCGTTCTGGCTCCCCATGACCCCGCTTTTACCGTGGGATCATTGGCCATGACCACGACCGTTCTGCCGTCAATGGTTCCCGTTACCGTAACCACACCGTCCGCTGCCAGGTCATCGTCTGCTAGTGCATTGGCAAACAATCCGTCTTCGACATAGCCCGGATCCAGTAATAATTCCAGGCGTTGCCGCACAGATAACTTTTGAGTGGCCTTCAGCCTCTCGTGGTATTTTGGCGATCCCCCCGCCAAGGCTCTACTACGCATTTTTGCCAATTCATCTGGTGTCACAATTATCTTCCGCCTTTCGAAAATCACGATAATTCCGCACAGGTCTTTATGTTGCGCGTCTTAGTGTTTCTGGACGGCATGCTATGATTCTGCTCGCATCAGGCCAATAGAACAGCCCCGCCTCTTCTCAGCCGAGAGAACTGGCAGATCCGAGGGCTTTGCTGTCTTCTTCGTCTCATTGCTCTTCCAGAATAATGAGCGGAGCACTTTCGTCGACAAAATCCCCTTCCTGCACGACGACCTCTTTCACAACTCCCGCAGTTTCGGATTCAATAGGAATTTCCATTTTCATCGACTCCAGACGTACCACCTCTTGTCCCGGATTAATCACATCACCGGGAGACACCAAAACCTTAAACACCGTACCCGCCAAACTTGCGACAATACTCGTCATATACGCGACTCTCCTTTAGTTCTTATAGATTTTTCCGAAAACCATCCATCCGGGGCTAAGAGCGGATGAAATCCGTCAGCTTTCCAGGTACCGTCGGTGACGGCTTCCCCCCGCCACAACCAACTGTTGCTGCCGTCTAATCTGGCGGCTAATCCTAAAGAAGGGCGAATATCCCCTTTATCCCACAGCCCTGCAGGCCCCAAGATCAATGGATGCCACAATATTGTCTGCTCCCCGTTCCGATAAGCCCAAAAACCTGGAACAGGAGAAGGGCCATAAACAAAAGTGGGCCTAGAGGAATTTTCGGAACCAAACATGTTTATCCAACGCACAGAAAATGGGCCGCCAACAATGCGGCCTATATTCCATGCCTCCAATGCCGCGACAGCGGCATGAAAGGCCCGGTGGGAAAACAGCCAAAGGTGTTGTCCAAAAGCACGGGAGGTCAGTCCCCAGCCTAGGTCGACCGTACCACTCTTCGCAACCGCCTTTCTCGCGGAAGAAAGTTCAGGCATGCAAGAACCAGGCCGGTCAATGGAAAACATACAGCCCTGCATCCAACCGGCCACAATATCTGCGGAACACTCGGGAAGGAAAGAATAATGCCGCTTCCGTCCCCAATACTTAAGAGCGTTCTCGCTTGTCTCGATAACAAAATCATGGCTTGGGAAAAACCCCGTCAATACCCTTGCTGTCATGACCATTAATCTTTAGGCTCCAGATTGCGGGCAATGACCATCCGTTGAATTTCGGATGTGCCTTCCCCAATCTCAAGAAGTTTGGCATCCCGCATGAAGCGTTCTACAGGGAAGTCATTCATATACCCCGCGCCCCCATGGATTTGTACCGCCTGCAATGCAGCGCGCATGGCTGTTTCGGACGCAAACAACTTGGCCATGGCTGCTTCTTGAGCAAAAGGACGATGTTGATCTTTCAGCCAGGCGGCTTTCAGCACCATCATCCGTGCCAATTCCACCTCCATCGCCATGTCCGCCAGCTTAAACTGGATAGCCTGAAAATGATTCAAGGTCTTCCCAAATTGCTTGCGTTGACGACTGTAACTGAGTGATGCGTCAAGACATCCTTGCGCAACTCCAACACCCAAAGCGCCAATACTGATCCGCCCTCCATCCAGAATATCAAGAAATTGATGAAATCCCTTGCCGGGTTCCCCTAAGATATTTTCGTGAGGAACCGTCACATTGTCCATGAAGACCTCACAGGTTTCGCTGGATCGCATCCCCATTTTCTTATAGTTCGCTGTCACCTGCAGTCCCCGGATACCTTGAGGAATCACAAAGGAAGAGATGTGCCGCTCTGTTCGGTCCGTTCGAGCCGTGGCTACAATATATCCGGCATGTTTGGCATTCGTTATAAAAATCTTCGTGCCCGAAATATGGTAGACATCCTCGTCTCTCTCGGCAAATGTTCTGGTTCCTCCCGCGTCCGAACCAGCCTCGGGCTCAGTTAAACCAAAAGCTGCTAAAAAATCTCCGCGTATAGCCGGAAGCAAATACTGTTCCTTTTGTTTGGCTGTGCCAAACAAATAAACGGGCGAGCATCCTAGTGAGACATGTGCCGCAAATCCAAGCCCTAGCGAGGCGTCTACCCGCCCAATTTCTTCAACTGCCAAGGCATAACTGATGGTGCTGCCCCCAGACCCTCCCCACTCTTCCGAAAACGGCAGACCATAAAAACCTAGTTTCCCCATTTCCTGCATAATGGCCCACGGAAACTCTCCGGTCTCGTCGCGCGCACTGGCTCCCGGTTCTACTTTTTCCTGGGCAAACTCTCGCACCGTGTCCCGAATCAACTGCTCGTCAGCCGTCAAATCCCAGTTCAAATAGATTTCTCCTTTATAGGTCAATTTCAAATTCATTCTACCGCGAATCGTTCCGTAGCGACTATAATTGAAAGCAGTCCGGAAAATTGTCAGATAGTCGACATTCGTACATATCCCAGCATCACCGGAAACAACATAATTCAGCATCAAATGGAGGATTTCCCATGCTTACTTCACCTGAATTACGCGCTCTCAAAGGGCAAAGACCTTCGGTATGGATTACAGCTTATGATGTGGTCCAGGCTCAAGTGGCCGAGGAGGCAGGAATTGATGTGATCCTGGTAGGCGACTCCTTGGGCATGACCACCATGGGCTATGACACCACGATCCCGGTCACTTTGGACGACATGATCCATCATGCCGCCATGGTTCGCCGTGGGGCTACTCACACCATGATGATTGTCGATTTTCCGTTTTTAACGTATCCCGACATCCCCACCGCATTGAGAAATGCTGCCCGCATTATGCAGCAGACCCTGGCCAATGGCGTCAAACTGGAGGGAGGGCGAGATATCATCGCCGTAGTCGATGCCTTGATTAGGGAAAAAATCCCCGTCATCGGCCACTTGGGACTTACCCCGCAAAGCATCCACACCATGGGGGGGTACAAGGTTCAGGCCAAAACCTCTGCCGCCATTGAACGCTTAATCGCCGACGCCCGTGAATTAAGTGACCATGGTGTCAGTGCCATAGTTCTAGAAGGCATCCCCGACCGGGTCGCGGCGTTTGTAACTGACCACGTGGATGCGCCGACTGTAGGCATCGGAGCCGGATCTCACGTGGACGGCCAGGTTTTGGTATTTCATGACTGTCTGGGATTAAGCCCCAACTTACCGAAGTTCGCCCGACCGTTTGCCCACGTCCGCGACGACATGATTCATGGCCTTGAGGATTACCGCAATGCGGTTTTAGGCAGATCTTTTCCCAGTGATGCCGAAACCTATCACATCCCTGATCGGGAATGGGAACGCTTTTTAGCAGAATATAAGGACTAAGGTTCCGTGCAGTGGGGGCGAGCGATGAGACTGGCAATTTTGGGAACAGGAGCCATGGCCCGTTATTACGCTAAATTATTTGCAAGCCTGAACCCTGTGATGGTGGGCCGACAGGGCGGTTCCTACGTATTGAGTCAGGACAGGGACAGATCTATTGTCACGCCGGAGTTTTTACATTGGACAGTAGCCCATTCTTCACTATTCGATCTTGTCATTGTAGCCGTCAAGTGGCCCGCCATGCCACTCGTACAATCGTTCTTTAAAGATGCCGGATCGGATCTGTTGGTCATTTCTTTAATGAACGGAATGGGACAAGAAGAGGCGCTAATCCCGCCGCTCTCTCCGGAACAACTGATGGTGGGAGTCACAACGGATGCCGTCACCCTAGACCATGACGATGAAAGCGGCTTGCCGGCGGCACGTGTCACCGCTGTAGGACACTGTCTCATGCCTCTCATTCCCCACCCTTTAGTACCTTTTTGGCAACAACAACTCAAAGATTTGGGTCTGTGGGGTTCGTGGAAGTTTCTTTCTGCCGAGGCTGTCCGCCGGGAACGCTGGGTCAAACTCATTCAAAATAGCATAATTAATCCTCTCACGGCGCTTGCCAACGTGACTAACGGAGAGATTACTCGAATCCCACTATGGACTTTGTCGCGGTCCTTGCTGGAAGAGGCTCGGAAAGTGAGCCACGCCATTGGCATGGCTCTTCCGTCCGATTTGGATTTCCGGGTGTCCCAGCTCTGTCAAATGACCGCCTCTAATAAATCGTCAATGCTTCAGGACATCGAACGCCGCCGAATGACGGAAATCGATTCGATTAACGGCTATATCATTCGCACGGCGCGTACGGTTAGCCTCCAGGCACCTACCCATGAGGCTTTAACTCAATTGATCCACGCCATGGAAACCCATTTTGATGCCTCTTAGAGACAATGCCTCATTCCAAATGTCTCTCAACGTTGCGAACAACTCCTTGCGACTAAAGTCCCACAGATACTCAGGGTTGGCTTCGCTATACCCGGATGACGAACGGGCTGTGAAAAATTATGGAAGGGACGCCAAAACCACCTGGTTTCGCAAAAGAGTCTCTAAAATCTTCATCTACCGCTTAGCCTTATTGTCAACAACTCGCCAGACGGGTAAGATGAACTTGACATGAGGGGTGCTCACACGCTGAGAGGCTTTAGGCCAACCCTTGAACTTGGCCAGGTAATTCTGGCAAAGGACAATGTTTTTTCATGTCCTCTCAACCTACGGACCTTTCCGGCCGTCGAACCGAGAATCACTCCTTTTGCCGTATTCCATTTCTTGGCAAGGAGAATGCAACATGATTTCCCGTAAAGGCAAAGTCCCGTCACCACTTTTTACCGTCGAATCCATTGGGATTGAACCTGTTCCGGATTCCCACAGGTATGGGGGAGCCAAAAATTTGTTCTGGGTCTGGTTCGCCGGAAACTTGTCCTTCGCCTATCTGGTCATAGGAGCCGTCATTTGGACTTTTGGACTGTCCTTGTGGCAAAGTGTTCTTGCGTTAATCGCGGGCTTGTCCACATATTGGACTATCGGCTATCTGGGGCTCCCTGGACAAAGAACCGGACTTCCCACAATGGCTTATTCCGCCCGCTACTTTGGCCTGCGTGGCAACCGCTTCATGGCCGTGGTTTCATGGGTGAATATGTTGGGATGGGAAACGGTCGTGCTGGTCATTGCCACTTATTCGATGGAGACGATTTTGCAACTGCTGTTGGGAGTCTCCCCAAAGATGAGCTGGATATTGCTTTCCCTGCTGATATCGGCCGTATTAGAATTATCCATTGCGTTTGTCGGCCACGCTCTCATTGAACGATTTCAACAGTGGTTTTCTTATATTTTTGGTACCCTGACTCTCGTAGTGCTTTTGGCTTTCATGCCCCATATCAGCTGGGAGGCGATACTCAACAAGACTTCCGGCCCGTGGCTGTCCGGATTTATTCCGGCCGCGACTATCGTCGTGGCGGCGAGCGTGCTCTCCTGGGTCACAACTGCCTCCGACTATACCCGCCACTTGCCCCGGAAAATTCCCGGAGCCAAAGTTGTGCATGCCGCCTTTTGGGGATCGGTTACCTCGACGGGTATTATGATGCTGGCCGGCCTAATTTTGGGACAAAGCGCCCCGGGACTCGCTTCCGCTGTCAATCCCATTGCCTTGTTGCTCAAATGGATGCCGGCATGGGCAGAGATTCCGTATTTACTCGTCACGATGATCGGCATCATCGCGGGAGGAATTTTGGATGCGTATTCCTCGGGACTGAGTCTCTTAGCTGCCGGTGTAAAAATCCCCAGGTCCCGGACCATTGGCGTCGACGCCATCGTGTCTATTTCCGCGACTCTATACGTTGTGCTGGTATCACAGCAATTCTTGTTTTCGTTCGAGGCATTTCTCACCCTAATTGCCGGCTTGCTGGCTCCATGGGCCGCCATTGCCATAGTCAACGTTGCACGATCTCCCAGGACCTCTGCTTCTGCAGCGATGATCTCCTGGGCTGCCGGCGTCATAGCGGCTCTATGTACGACCTCAACGAGCATTTTCACTGGTCCGCTGGCAGTGGGCATTTTTCGTATCTCGTCATTAGGATACTTTTTGGGATTTACAATAGCTCTGGGAATTTATCTGTTGTGGTCTCTGATATGGCCTCTAAAACAAGCAGAAATATCCAATTCGCCGACAAATTGACTTCAGTTTCAGGGCGCGGGGAGTTTCTAACCACAACTGGGCCTCGTACCTTGGCTGACCTGTTCTCTCGTAGCAACGAATCTCCCCTTCGAATTTTTGACTCAAACCTTACCAAATAGCTTAAGCCCCGTTTGTTAGGCCCAGGGACTATCCGCCTGCTAGCGGATTAAAGGTCTTGCGCGGTAAGCAGCGTGTTTGAGCTTCTAGGATATTCGACAGAGCAAACGAATTCCTTCGGAATTGGAAGGAAAATTCGCACTGTCCATGGATCGCGTTTGTTTGTCTGGGTTTTTCCCAGCGAAATCCCTCTCGATCACAATGATGGCCATTTATGTCGTTGCATAATCAGATTAGGTGACCAGCCAACCCTCATAGTACCTTATGTCAAATTCTCAATAGGGTTAATTCCACAAGGATGGCACAAGCAGGCGACATGCGACTCTCAACGTGGCTCGTTTTGTTCTGGTCAATCCGTTTTAACACACCTCATAAGAGTACCCAGGAGCTAGATATGACTATTAGGGTTAATAATTATCATGAGGGCGGTGATCGCCTGAAATTCCTCATGCGAAGTCATCACCGGCTGCGCCCCTTCTTCCCGAGGGTGAACACATACGCCTTTCTCCTCCATGAGTGACATCCTCCCATGTTTTCTCCACCACGGTTAGTATTGGCCTACTTTGGTGCCAATTTTTTCTTCCCAGGGCTGGTTCAACCCGGTTCCTATTAATGGAGCATGTCTCTCTCCTTCGTCGGTAAATCTTCACATTTCATTCCGGCCCCTGATAATTTTCTCTTTTTAGCATTGACGAACAATCCCGCGTGCCGAAGAAGCATCCGAGTACACCTATTGGTTAATCATTGTTGTCTAGTTACTTTTTGTTCGTCTGACACAAAAATTTTTCTCATCGTTTCGCTATTCTTGAAAAGACTCAAGAAATTGTATGCAACTTTATTAATAGGGGGCGCTCGTGGTGAATAAGCTTTCCAAAAGGCGGTTCAATTCCCTGGTCAGCAATCCTGTCATGGAGGATTACGCGTTACGTTATGCTCCAAAATCATTCCGGCGTTGGACTGAATTTGCGGTGGCCAGTTCAGCACTGGGAGGGATTGCGTATCTCGCCGACTTTGCCATTGGCGGTTCCATTACCCTAAGTTACGGCTTTTCCAACGCCTTAACCGCTATTCTTGTGGTAGCGGCTATCATCTTCCTAACGGGGATCCCAATAGCCTATTATGCGGCACGTTATAATATCGATATGGATCTGTTGACCCGTGGAGCGGGTTTTGGCTACTACGGATCCACCCTGACTTCTTTGATCTATGCGTCCTTCACCATTATTTACTTTTCTTTGGAAGGGTCGGTGATGTCCCAAGCACTTACCGCCTACTTTGGCATTCCGCTGGCGTTGAGCTACTTGATTGCCTCCGTGTCCATTATTCCTCTGGTCATATATGGCATGACCTTCTTGTCTAAACTGCAAGTCTGGACCCAACCGGTCTGGCTCGCACTGCTGGTGTTGCCATTAATCGTTATCGCCACCAAACAGCCCGCGATATTCAGTCACTGGACACACTTTGCCGGCAGCCAAGGGCACGGAACCTTTAACGCTCTGCTCTTTGGTGCCGCTGCCGGGGTGGTTTTGTCTTTAATTGCCCAAATCGGGGAACAAGTCGACTACCTCAGATTCATGCCCGATTTGACCGAAAGCAATAAACGGGCATGGTGGCGGGCAGTCATTTTGGCTGGTCCGGGGTGGGTCATTCTAGGAGCCGCAAAACAAATCGGCGGTTCGGTTCTCGCCTCTTTTGTGGCGCCTCAAGTTGGTCCCGTCAAAGCGGATGAGCCTATCCAAATGTATTTACATGCTTTGCACTTGTGGATCCCCAGCATCGCGATGGCCTTAACCATTGGCACATTTTTCGTGCTGATATCCCAGGTCAAGATTAATGTGACTAATGCCTACTCAGGGTCTTTGTCGTGGTCCAATTTCTTCTCCCGCATCTTCCATGCCCATCCGGGACGCGTTGTATGGTTGATGCTGAATGTGGGAATTGCTCTGACTCTGATGGAACTCGGGGTGTTTAGTTTTCTCAATACGGTTCTGGGCTTCTATTCCAACGTCGCCGTGGCCTGGATTGGGGCCGTTGTCGCCGACTTGGTAATTAACAAGCCTGTGTTGAAATTAAGCCCCAGCTATATCGAATTCAAGCGGGGGCACTTGTATCATTTCAACCCCGTCGGATTCGGGTCGATGATTATCGCCTCCGCTATCGCTATCGCCGCCTATTTTGGAGCGTTCGGTGCAACCTTTGCAGCCTTTTCGCCTTTTTTATCCTTACTTCTCGCCTTCGTCCTTTCGCCTGTGATCGCCGTAATCACCCGGGGCCGTTATTACATTGCCCGAACCAGCCCTGAAATCGCGGGGCACCCTAATGAGGTAAGCTGTCAAGTCTGCGACTTTTCTTTCGAGCCCCGCGACATGATGCAGTGTCCCCATCACGACGGCACAGTGTGTTCATTATGTTGCAGTCTCGAAGCCGCCTGCCACGACCAGTGTAAAACCCAAGGTCAACTTGTCCAGATTGGTTCCCGGCACCGGGAACCTCTCAAGGGATCAGACCCGGAACTTGGCGAGGAAGATGTTTGAGAGGACAACGTGTTCTCACAAAGCCCTTATGACAATTGACCGGAAATGAATTTCCGTTGGACGCATCACGCAAATTGTGCCAAACGAAAGGATGACTGTCGATGCCCCGAACCCTATTTCATGTGGATCCCGCTAAATCCATGACTGAACAGGAATTGCCCGGCCATAACCGTTGGCACCCCGATATTCCTGCGGAAATCGCCGTCGCCCCGGGAGACGACTTTCGAGTCGAATGTCTGGAATGGACGGACGGACAAATTCGCAACAACGACAGCGCCACCGACATTGAACAGGTTGATCTATCCCGCGCCCATATGCTGAGCGGACCCTTCGCCATCAAAGGTGCCATGCCCGGCGATCTTCTAGTCGTTGACATTCTTGACATCGGGTCCCTGGAGGGATGGGGATATACCGGGATCTTTTCCAAGAATAACGGCGGGAGCTTTCTTGCAGACTATTTCCCGGAAGCCCGCAAGGCCATTTGGGACTTTCATGGCATTTACGCGACGTCAAGACATCTCCCGGGCGTTCGCTTTGCCGGAATTTCCCATCCGGGTCTCATGGGCTGTGCCCCGTCCCATGATCTTCTCCACACCTGGAACCAACGCGAACGAGAACTCATAGCCACCAATCCCCACCGGATTCCCCCCTTAGGTCTGCCGCCCCTGCCGGACAATGCACTATTGGGCACGCTTCAAGGAAGGGAACGCGAACGCGCAGCGGAGGAGGCTGCCCGCACCATCCCGCCCAGAGAACACGGAGGCAATGTCGACATTAAAAACCTGTCGCGAGGTACCCGCATCTTTTTTCCGGTATACGTCAAAGATGCCTTACTGTCTGTCGGTGACTTGCATTTTTCCCAGGGTGACGGTGAAATGACCTTCTGCGGCGCCATCGAAATGTCGGGATGGATTGAATTGGGGGTTGACATTATACGAGGCGGGATGAGCCGGTACGGAGTCAGCAGCCCGATTTTTCAGCCGGGTCCGGTCGAGCCCAGGTACTCGCGATATCTGAGTTTTGAAGGGATTTCGGTGGAAAACGGCCAAAACTATTATCTCGATGCCACCGTCGCCTACCGTCAGGCAGCTCTCCAAGCGATTCATTACCTGACAAACTTCGGCTTTAGCCGAGAACAGGCCTATCTCCTGCTCAGTGCCGCCCCCGTCGAAGGACGTATTGGAGGCGTTGTGGATATTCCCAATGCTTGCGTTTCGTTAGGAATCCCGATGGAGATTTTTGATCGCGATATCCTCCCCCGTTAATGCTGGGCGATAGAGAACCCCATCTTCACATCCTCATGACGGCTCCGGGCGTCCTCCTGGCCGCGGAGCCGTCATAATTTATCAGCAAAATGGATATCCGCGTATGAATGCGAAGCCTTTACCGGTCCTCTTCTTTAGGAGCCTCCGGCAACTTCCCCAGGTCCATGACCATTATCCGGTGGACAGAACTCAGGCTAACGAGGATCGCGAATATTCTGGCACCCGCGAGAACTCATTGCCAGACTTTCACTGCGGACATAAAATTACAGTAATTGGGACCCGGGGTCTTGGGCGAGGAGGCTGTGGCGGTGCACTTCGGATATTTTGCGCTTGACGCTTACATCATAAGCTGTGTCATAATTGTGGCCGCTTTTGCCATCCGTGGAATGATTGGGTTCGGTTCCGGGTTGATCTCCGTATCTTTGCTGATTTTTTTCTTACCGATTAAAGAAGTCGTGCCCGTTGTTTTTCTCCTCGGTGCCGTTGCGGCCCTGGCATTGGGATCCTATGACTTTAAAGAAGTCGCCTGGGCAGAAATGCCGTGGCTGTGGATCTTTACAATTTTCGGATTAATCATAGGAGCATGGATCCTCAAGGCACTCCCCACACAAAGTGTCACGGTTCTGTTGGGTATTTTTATCTTAGTGTACGTGCTGTATGCCCTAATAACCAAACCGGAAGGCATGCCATCCGTTGCCAGATTCTGGGGTGCGCCGTTGGGGTTCCTAGGGGGCGTCATTGGAAGTCTTTACGGAGGCGGAGGGCCATCCATTGTGGCTTACCTGCAAATGCGTCACTTGAACAAGCGGGCTTTCCGGGCGTCTTTCCAGTTTATTGCCGTCACTGATGCAGTAGTGCGAGGGGCTCTGTATTTTTTTCTGGGATTGCTTAATAGGCATACCGTACTCACAGCAGTATGGCTCCTCCCAGCCGTGGGTATTGGCCTTGTCAGCGGAAACATACTGCATTTTCGCATCAAACCTAAACCTTTTCAATATCTGGTGTTGGTTGTTCTGGCCTTGGTGGGTATAAAACTGGTCATTCCCTAAATTTCAGCCTGAAGAGAATGTTCTTGACGCATTATGCATCATTCTGGCAAGAATCCCGGCGGCTTGCGTCCGCCGGACCTAAAATCTTGGGATCCTCACTCCCAAGCCCAGAGCTCACAGGCCCGAATCACCGCCGAACGTCCAACCTGCCACGTCCCCGGCGGGAATGGCGGCACTGTAAAACCAGCCCTGCCCCGCCTCACAGCCCCACTGACGCAAAACGTTTTGTTGTGCGGCGCTCTCCACGCCTTCCGCAACCACAGCCAAACCCATGGGTCGAGCCAGTCCAATGATGGACTGAATGAGTCTTCGTCCTGAATCTGAGTGCCATTGTCTAGTCACCGTGGAATCAATTTTGATCGTATTGAGTGGCATCTTTTGCAATCGGGACAAGGTACTGTCCCCTGTGCCAAAATCATCCAGTGCAATCTGATATCCCTGCTGCTGCATTCGATAAAAGGCGTCCAGGAGGTGAGGGCTTTCGACTCTCTGAGATTCCTGAATCTCGAACGTGATATCTTCCGACTGCACCAAAGGAAAGTCCCGATGCAGCCGAATTAAATCCGCTTGCCACCGGGCGGATGACAAGCTGGCAGGGTCAACGTTGATAGCCACCGTCCATCGGTGATCTTGCAGGCGCCATCGGCTCAAATCTTCGAAGACGTGTCGAAGAACAGCCTGATCCATTTGCTGCACCACGTCGGAGGGCAGAACAGGCAAAAACTCCGCCGGATAATGAACTTCCCCATTCCTGTCCCGGTATCGAACCAGAGCTTCCCATTGAAAGGGCACATTGACATCGCTGCGTAAAATCGGCTGGTAGTACACATCAATACGATTTGTTTCCAGTGCTCGGCGAATACGGTCCGACCACTTCACACTCTCACCGGCATCGGCCCCTGCCGGGTCCATGCCGCATGCCAAAAATCGTTTCATCGTGTAAAGCCTCTGGTCGGCTACCGACAAAATTTGAGCCATGTCTTGGCCTTCTTCCGGATACCGCGCATAACCATAAGAAGACGACACCTGCACAGCACCGAATCGCGGCAGAACGATGGGTTCCTCACAAGTCTGGCGAATCCGGTTCCCGAAACGAACAACGGCCTCGGTGCTCAAGGGGTTGGACAGAATCATCACGAATTCATCGCCTCCCCAGCGCCCCAGCCAGTCGGATTGGCGCATCAGTCGCTGCCACCTTTGTGCCACCGTATTCAGGACGTCATCCCCAGCTGCGTGACCGTATGTGTCATTGATCGCTTTAAATCCGTCTAAATCGGCCGAAATCAACACAAACGGGTGCTTTTGAGCCAATAGCGTGTCCAGTTGCAACTGTGTGGCCAGACGATTGGCGCACGCCGTGACAACGTCACGAAAGGCATAATCCGTAAAATGTTGTGCCCTGCTTACGTGAACGTCCAGCAGCACCCGTTTCAGAGCCGTCTTTAGATACTCCCGAACAACAGACGCGGATGTTTGGGATTCGAACAACTCGTCAATGATGGCGGCAATCATTAGCCAATATCCGCTGAAATTGCCATCACTGGGAAAATCCCGTGCATAGCGGGACGTGCCTTCCTCTGGTTCGTGGGAAAGTCGCATCCACTGGGGTTCGGGATTCTTCTGGATCCGCTCGCACAACTCGCGGACAGCCGCCAAGGCGGCCTCATCAGCACCTGATGGCAGGTTAACCGTATCCTTGGTTTGGCCGATTCGGTTCAACATGGCGCCAGGCCCTGCCAAAGCTCGGTCCATAATGGCCTGCCAGGGCATCTCTGCCATCTGTTCGGCATCTTTCTCCGACCAGCAGCAAAACCGTAACGCCAGCCCACTTTCTGGTGTCTGTGTTAACACCGTCGATTTGAACGACAACATATTACGACGTCCTTCCTGATGTTCTGACCCCGTCCCCGGGAATTTTGCTGAGCCGAGACTTTTCTAGCAGTATAGCAAAGCGCCGACAGACAGAGAGTCTCACTTGAGGTCTCTATTTTGGTGATAACCTGAAGTGGATCACGATTAATGTGAGACCTCATTTGACACCATCTGCGGCACTGCCAACTGTGCAATCGGTCCTTATAGTGTGCTTGTCACCATAGAGGGTCTGGGTGGCTCGTGCATTAATCGAATAGGCTCATGAAAGGAACGATCTCGATGAAATCGACTGCAATTTGGCGTGCTGTGGGAGCCTTAGGAGTTACCGGCGCTCTAATGCTGGGCATGAGTGGATCGTCCATGGCAGCCACAGCGACGGAAATGGTCCGTAGTGCGAATGGCGGTAACGGATCCATTAGCATTACCGAGACGAGCGCAACGCAGGGTACGGCCACATGGACTTGGTCAGGTTTGGCGGTGGGGCAATACGTTTCTGTATATGCGGCACCCAAAACCAACCCGTCGAACACCACACTGCTTCCCAAGAGTTCCGGTCAGGTGACGAAGGCTGGCCAATATACCACCAATATCACATTGCCCCAAGGCGACACGTGGACGAACACCGAGGTGGAAATGTCCGAATCGGGCTTTGCCAGCGGCCAGCTGCCCGAAGTCCCTTTGGCGGCCGGATTGCCTCTTTTGTTATTGATTCCTTTGGGGATATCCATAAAGCGTCGTGCCGCTCGCACCTAGATATCCCGCCCCCTTCCAAGGCCTGCGAAATCATTGAGATTCGCGGGCTTTTCTTTTTCAATGCGTTCCCCGCCGTGCGCTTGGCACCTGGCCTGGGCCTGGCTTCTTGCTTTTGTCCTTCGCAGTGGCGTTCACGAAACAAACACGCTATCTCTCCTTGATACCCAGCTTGAGACCGTCAGCGGGACTGTCGGAGGGCAGTGCCTTGCCATAGCATGGACTCAAATGTTAGGCATAGTGTCTTAGAGGAGGACTTGGCGTGACTGATATCGGAAAATCCGGCGTCATGACTCGACTGTCGGCATATTGGATATTATGGATGATCGTTTCTGTCGTTCCGCTTCTGGCCTATGCCAGTCCCTTATGGAACAATTTGCTGGCTGACACACCGATTGCCGACCTCATCTGGATTCCGATTATTGCATTAGGATGGGCCCTATGGAATATCCTTTCTGGCGATCCTCTGCAACCGGACGACGGCGAGATCAACCTGATATTGGGAGGCATGCTGGCCATCATTACCGGAACGGCACTGGTTTTAGCGCCTGAAAGGTGGCCGGCTCTCTTCGTTCACAACCATGCCGGTTTGTTGTTATGGCCATTTTGGATTTTAGCGATGAGTTGGCTATTTTGGGGCTTGGCAGCCACAAGAGCTATTCTGGCTCCTCTAACCTATCTACTGTTGGTCTGGCCACCCATTTTTCAAGCTCTGGCCAACGCCACCCAAAATGTGCTGGTCCACTGGGCCGTAGGCGTTTTGACCTTTCTTTCTCATCATGTTCAGTGGCTGGCCCCCTCTTTGCCGGCCGGAACCTTCTCCGTTTGGTACCACAGCCGTCCCGTTTTGGTCGTTGTGGCTCAGGCTTGCAGCGGAGCGGACAGCCTGTTGGGTTCGGCTATTGTGATTCCGGTTTTGTGGTTCGCCTTCAAAGGAAGTCTCCGCAACAAAATTCTAATTAGCCTCATTGCACTCATCGGAGCTCTCATTATTAATTGGATTCGTCTGGCTGTTATCGTTCTTTCGGTCCACATCATAGGTCCTGGCATCACTTTTTCCTACATTCATCCCGTTCTTGGTTTTTTGCTGTTTGCCATTCTGGCGGCAGCTCTTATGCTATTGTGCCGGCCCTTTGGCTTGACGATTCCACCCGTATCTTCCGCCGTTCATCTCAGAAAACCGGAGTGGGGGCGAATGGGAAGTGCGGTGATTTTGGCCGGAATCATCTTTTTGCTGCTGTGGCCACTGTTCTCCCTGCCGGAGGGATCTTTCGGCAATCCATCGTCCGTACCGGTTTTTAACCCCCGAACCTTTCTGCCACGATTGACAGCATTTATCCAAACCCCAGTCTATTACGCCAACGAATCCTCGGTTTTGGGTTTAGGTTCGGCCACTCAAGCCGATATGTACTCCATGCAATCAGGGACCGGTCAAGCATTGGTCGAGATGTGGAGTACGCCGTCCGCCACCAAACTGGCGACGTACGGATTTCATGCCTGTCTTTTGTACCATGGTGACTCTTTGAGCGCCGTACAATCATTTCAGTTAGTACCCGGGGTCATTGCCACCGCTTACGGCGTTACACTGCCCCCAAATTATGTCGGAGGCGCCCGCTCAACCTATGTGGATATCGAATGGAGTGATGCGGTCACCGTGCACGGGCACATTCGATATATGCGCTGGTCAATTGCGGCGTTTCCCGGGAACAAGCCTTCTCTCCCCAAGGGATTCGGCACCCAGTCGTCCATGGAACCGTTGTCAGTGGTTCAATCCATGGTGGCACCAGCTTCCCAGGGCCATTGGAGCCCCACACTGTTGAAAACACGCACCACTTTGATTGCTATTGCCCGGAAAATTTTTCACCAAAGCCTCAAAACTCCGGCACAAACGTAACACATTTCACGATGTGAGATGGTTTCAGATCATTCAGACCCATCACCTCTCTTCATTGGCGTACGGGGTCATGTAGGTTGTCAAACATTTGGCAATCCGCCGGTCTTGCGCTGTCGCAGGATCTCTAAAAATTAACGAAATGAGGGAATCCTCGTGAGTGTTAGTCCGATAGAACTTTGGAGTCAAGTTCCCGCCATCACCTTGGCCACAGACAATCATCCTCGGGGCACCGCTGTCGAAGACATTGACCTCTCCGCAGCATTCTTACTAAAACCAGATCAGGCCCGAGATGCCGGGATTCTGCCCTTTCGCCGAGAAGATGGCTGCTTGTGGGTCGCTGCGGCCGAACCCCTTTCCCCTGCAGCCTGGGCCCTGCTCGATCGTTTAGGCCCCGTTCGTATCTACCGAACAGTTCTGGCGAACCTACTGGTAGCCCAATGGAAGGTTTACGGTTCCCCTGGCGACAATCGGCCACTCTTCGGCGATATCGCGGTCAACAAATATGGTCTGAGTCCTCATCTGCTGAACCGCGCTCTCGAAATTCAAAATCGGCAAGGGGGTACACTCGGGCAAATCTGCCTCTCGATCAAAGCCCTAAATTCCTGGCAGGTGGCAAACGTGCTGGGCGAACAAACAAGCATACCCGTAACAAATCTGCTAGACAATCCGTCTCATGATGATCATACTCTCAATGCCATTTGGTCACTGATGACGAAAGATGAATGGAGACAATATGCCATGGTCCCCGTCAGCGATACGTTAAAGGAAATCGTAGTCGCTGTCGCCAATCCCTTTGACAACCGAGGGCCCATGTCCCTAGGAGCAAAAACCGCCAAACGCATAACCGTCACGGTAACGGGACAAAGGGACATTGCCGCCCAACTGGCCCGCCACTATCAGGAACAAGATCTGACAATAAGCCGCTCGCATCTTTTCACCACGAGTCCGGACAACTCCGCCATCCGGACTCTGACCCCTAGACAAACTCTCGCCCTTGTCCTCACCATCCTGTTTTTGGCGGTCGTCACGATATGGCATCCCGTAACGGCATTGTCGGTGACAAGCAGCCTATTGATTCTGTGTTACGCCATTTTAGTCGTTCATCGGTTGTGGATTATTAACAAAGGCACAAAATCCAACAATGACCTCAGCTTTACTCCGGAAGATTTGCAACAGCTTAAGGACTCGGATCTTCCCATGTATACCATTTTGATCCCGGCACGCGATGAAGCCTCCGTGCTTCCGGTTATGGCTCAGGCCTTGCAACAACTGGATTATCCTCCGGATCGTCTCGATGTCAAACTTTTGTTGGAAGACGATGATGTAGAAACCATTACCGCCGCCCGACAGGCACATCTTCCTCATTTTGTCGAAATCGTGGTGGTTCCGGTATCCGATCCCCGAACCAAGCCCAAGGCCTGCAACTTTGGACTGCAACGAGCCCAAGGAGAATTTATTACAATCTATGACGCCGAAGACCTGCCTGATCCATCCCAACTCAAGAAAGCGCTGCTGGCTTTTCAGCAAAGCGATAGTCGCCTTGGCTGCGTCCAAGCCAAGTTATCCTATTTTAATGCAGGGCAAAACCTTCTAACCCGGTGGTTCACGGCGGAATACGGCGCCTGGTTTGATTTGCTCCTCCCCGCCCTCCATGCCGCGGGCATGCCGATCCCACTGGGTGGAACCTCCAATCACTTCCGCACCCGGGTGCTTAAAGAAATCGGAGCCTGGGATCCGTACAACGTCACCGAAGACGCCGATCTGGGAATTCGTTTACACAAGGCTGGATACCGGACGGCAGTCATTGATTCAATCACTTACGAGGAAGCCAACTCCGAATTCGTCAACTGGATCAGACAGCGCTCCCGCTGGATTAAGGGTTACTTGCAAACCTGGCTCGTGCACATGCGCCATCCTCTTCAGCTCCGCCGGCAGTTAGGACGTAAGGGTTTCTGGGGTTTCCAACTGGCCATTTTAGGCACTCCCTTAATGTTTATCTTAAATCCTTTGTACTGGTTTATCACCTCACTGTGGTTTATGACCCACTGGGGCATCATCCCGCACCTATTCCCGCCCGGTATTTACTATCTCGGGATGATGAACCTCTTAGCGGGCAATTTCGCCTTCACCTATCTCAATAGTGTGGGTGCCGCCAAACGCGGGCACTGGGATCTCGTGCCTTACACGATCCTCACCCCGATTTACTGGAGCATGATGTCCCTAGCCTCGTGGAAAGCTCTCATCCAGCTTGTTACCCGGCCCTCGCACTGGGAAAAGACCAAACATGGGTTAGTCGACTGGAACAAACTTGCTGGACCAACGAAATTAACAAGTGCTGTTAGTCGGGAGGGAGGCCGTTAACGATGAGACAGAAAGCGACGGCAGATCATCTTCAGAAACCATCTCTATTACGCCATGTCTTACATAGCGTCGCCATTGTGGCAATTGGATTGTTTCTGGTAATTGTAATTTTTTGGCTTATAGACCTGGCTCCTCTGATAATATTTTTGGGCGTGGGAGCCGCTTACGTGGTGTTAACCTCCCGAAAGGTGCCCCAGAAGCCTATCACGTCTGATCTCGGCGAGAAACCGTTACCTGACCAGTTTGGCACCGCCGATAAAGAGTAAGGCTCCTGTCTGTTGTCTTAAGAGCCAATCCGTGGGACAGATCGGCTCTTAAGTGGTCACACTTCAGACAGGCGGTTTGATCATGCCTCGTTTCGTGGGATTAAGTTCCCGCTTCGGTCAGGACGAGGCAATGATACTCTGGTTAGTGGCTATCCACGTCACTTGTACGGGTTGACCGGCCGCAGGTGGCGTAACTAATTCGGCAACAATCTTCGACGAGGTCCATTGCTTGATCACCACGCCATACCAGTCGTTGTTACCCTCGTATCCGTACTGAATGTTGGATCCCCGAATTAAGATCGCAAAATCTTCCTGGTCATAACCTCCTCCGCGTGCGGCTACAGTTTGGGGCAAACTGCCCAGATTATTGCCCAATATTGTTAATATACGCGTGGTCGGCGAGTATGTGGCGCTGGATATGGCAATCGAGGCTACCGGCTGTATCGGAGACGACGGAATCCACCTGACAGGAATTTGATGAGTTGGAACATCCATGAAGCCGATAGGGTTCCACCAGCTCACATGGAGCGAGTCGCCGGAATTCGGCATCGGTCCATCGAGTTTTAGAACAATGGACGTGTTAGACCATGTCACAGGGGTGATCCCGTACCAATCGGTGTTTACCCCGGGAAAAGCCCATCCGTAGTTTGCTGTACTCGTGTTATCAGTCACCATCAGCCGGGATTGGTCAATCCCTTGTCCGGGAGCTGGAGAACCGGATGACGGTGTCACACCAAATCCTTGGCCCGTGATGGTTAACTGGTGGGTATGAGCGTTCCACTGGGCGCTGGTAAGAATTGTGGGCGAATGAACAGGAACACCCGACACTTGCGGAGTGGACGATGGGAGAACACCAGAGAATATGGTCATAGCCGCCGAAGCAAGAGAGTGTTGTTGTCCTGACACCGTCACAGTGGCTGTATGATGGCTGTCATTGATGACAATCCAGTCTTCCGAGTTTTGGTGCCGAATGCGTGCCGCAAAAACATGATACGTGTGATAAAGCGGTGAATCGACGAAGAGCGTCGCCCCACGCCCGATTAACTGCATCATCTGCCTGTAAGCAACACCCGTAGAATACAGACTATTCTCGGGCTGCGGCTGCGGGGCAATCGCTTCGCTAGCCAACCCGTTGCTGGCAAAAGTGGCCTGCGAACCGGTTGCCAAAGGTGTATTGGTGGCAATACTCCCCGGTGACTGCGGAATGTGGGCGTCTCCGTACATTGCCCACCAATCCACTTGCTTGGCGCCCAAACTCATCATTTCCAGATAGCTTTGCACCAACGCGGCCCCGAAGACGGGTTGGACACTTTGAGCACTTTCCAGCCCATAAGGGTTGAACTCCGTGACCCAGAGCGCGAGGTGATTCCCAGAGCTCCCGCTGAACTGTTGGACTTGCTGGTTGACGTAACGCATATCGGATGCCAATTCGGCGTACAAACTTTGGAGCAACGAAACATTGGATTGCACCTGATTCAAGGGATAGATGTGAACGCTGACGAACTGAACGTAAGGGGCGGTCATGGAAATAACGGTTTTATTCCATAATGTACTCTTAAAGTCAGCCTGAGTAATATTAGCGGGCAACTCATAATCGACGCCCACTTTCATCGCCGGATCAATAGCGTGAATGGCTTGAGCCATTTTCACGGACAGTTGCGCATAGCGCAACGCAGTTTGCCGATGGTGAAGATTTTGAGCCCAACTTCCGTATTGCTCGGAACCGATGACCATGGCGGAGATGGGCTCATGATGCTGAACAATGTATTCTGTCAGATTCTGGACACTCGAAACCGTAGCCCCGCCGGTACCAGAGCGATTAAATCCATAAGGAACGATATAAAGTCCAGTATTGTGGGTTTGTGTCAGTTCCTGGCTCCATTGGTTTAAGGAGACGGGAATCGGATACCATTTTCCGCCATTGAGACTTTGATTCGTGGACCAGTTATAGATCCAAGGACAATTGGGGAATTGCTGCACAGTGAATCCCATCGACTTGATGGCAGATACGCCTGACGGACTGAGCATCCATGGATCCCACCCACTCACATTGGCCCCAAACATTGATGGGGTGACAGAAATACCAGTAACCGCTGGCACGGGAATAATGGGCTGGGCAACGGTGTACAAAACCGGCGGTAGAAATCGTATGGTCGCGGTTCCTAATAATCCTATGGTCATGCCCGCAAGCATTTTTCGGGCAAAAGACCAGCGAATGGAATTAAGCACTGAGTGAAACACTCGCATTTGATTCGTGCTCCCTTGGAATACAATTCCATGGAAACGCGTTCAGCGAATTATGAGACAGTAAGCCTTACTAGGCTCTATAAAGACTACTTGCCTCACTCGGCTTCTCGGCAACCCGGCTACCCATATGCATCACGATTCTTGATTTCATGGGCCCGTGGCTTTGCGTCGCCACCTCTCGGTGGCTTTGCTCTGAGCGCGAAACCTTGGTTAACCGCATCGTACCGTCATAACGTAACACAAAGCAAAATTTAAGAACCATTTGCGAACTCCAATTTGTCTCGCGCTGGCAACAACCGAGCCTTCGATGAGACTGCAGATGAGACTGAAAAATCTGCCAAAAAATTTTACCATGATGGTAACGCATTTGGAGGTAAACCATATGAATTTGGAGATCATGACGACGCACCAGAACGCCATTCAAAAAGACTTTGTGAATTCACGTTCACGAGGTCTTGCGCCAATACCGCTTCAAACGCAAACAATGTCCAACGACGCAAAATGGCTAGGATTCAGTGCTTTTGTTCTTGGACTGGCACTAGGTGCCTACCTAACCTTGCATCTTCATTACATGTCCTATGATGCGGTATCGCGGGTTGCCCACGCTTTTTTTGTTTTATGGAGCCGGGACCCTCATTTAGGTGCAATCGGATTCGTGTGGACCCCTTTATCGAGCATTCTATCTCTACCCATTGTCGTCTTTTACCCACTATGGCCTCAATTGGTACGCGAAGGCATCGCCGGTATTCCTGTGAGTGCGTTGTTTTCCGGGATTGGCACATACTATCTAACCAAACTCTTAATACGATTCAACATTCCCCAACCATGGCGGACGGGTATGGTTCTCATATATATGCTTAATCCCATGATTCTCTTGTATAGTGCCAACGGCATGACGGACGGCATGTTGGCTGCCTGTGTTATCGCAACTTATTACGGCGTTTTTACCTATCTTCAAGTTGGTTCCCTCAAGGCTCTCACCTCCGCAGCGTTTTGGCTTGTGGTGGGCCTCGGTGTCCGATATGAAGCCATACCATTTGGTATCATGGTGGCGTTGGGAGTAGCCATCTCGCAAATCATAGGCCGGGAGTCATGGTCGGTAATTCGGGGTACCGGCATTCTTTTGCTGGCTCCCCTGACGGCAGGTGGGGCTCTATGGCTGTATTTCAATTGGCTTATCATGAAAAACCCGTTTTATTTCCTTGACGGCACATACAGTAACATTGCGCAAACCAAGTTAAGCGGATACGAACAGTACATACGAACGCACGAAATGTCTCATCCCATCAATTCGTTACTATATATCAGCCATTTCACGTTGTTCTTCTGGCCACTAATACTCGGAATTGCGATGGGCATTTTCTTGCTAGGAAGACGCGGTTCAGACACTTTTGTTCCTGTCGTGTTAGGAGGACTTATCGGGCCTCTATTGCTGGACTTTACCCTTCTTCTCAAGGGAAATCTGGCTCCATGGGACCGCTACTTCATTTATTACATCCCTACTGGATTCGTACTAGTGTGTTATATTGCGGCCAAAATGGCCCATATATTTCCCCGCCTGATAAAGCGGCCGTTTCTTGGATGGGGTCTCATCACATTGCTTTTGCTCTCAGGATCCTTCGGAACTTACTATGCTCTTCAAACTTCGCAATTGGGAAGTCCAGACGGCGCCATTGTCCGTATGGCACTGGAGAATAAAAGCATGACATCAATAACCCCAGGAAGCCTAGCACTAATTCGGTTCATGAACCACCATCCCCATATGATCGTATTGACGGATGATTTTACCACTGGTGTCCCTGTTGTCATCCAAGTCAATAATCCCAGGCAATTTATTATTACCTCGGACTACGACTACAAATCCATTCTTCTTAATCCACGAGGACGTGCCTCGGCGTTCTTAGTCCCACAACCCACTGGAGCCGCGGGCCATCTTGTTGACATCAACAGATACTATCCCACAATGTGGTACGGTAAAGTATCATGGGTTCATCTCATCCGTCAATTTAACAACGTTGATGGTACCTCCTATCGACTTTATGGCATTGATAGCACAGCACCCTGATTGGGTTCGAATCCCAGTGTCCAATCTATTCAAAACAAGAGAAAAAGGGCATCGCTTGTGTATGTGTGTGAGGTAAATAGTAAGATTTGATAGAAATTAGGGGGCATTAACCCAATGCTGTCAGGTTAAGGGTTTTCACCTAGAAATAGCGGTTTCTTGAGGGGTTTTAGTCTATCTCCGGTCTAAGAGGGAACACTGACGACGAGCCGCGCCGTTTATGGTGAGTGCGAATTTCATGTCCTTCGTCGGCGTACGCAGGACTTCCCGAAAATCGGTGCTGGACAAAGCTTTGCCGATTTGTTAGGGTCGACTGGGAGGGACTCATGATGAAAAAAAACGTTGCCATTATGGTCACAGGTGGGAGACACGATTCGTCACGCCGAATTTTGGAAACGGGCGCGGATGCGCCCGACGGCCTTTACGCGCCAACGCCAGGTGAATCTGGTGGGAGTGGTATCCATCATTCTCAATATGATCCGGCGATCGACCCCACGGGAATTGGACGACTACCTGAGTCAGGCATTTCCCGAGGAGCCTAACATGACGTATACCCAGCAGTCGTTCGCCGAAGCTCGGCAAAATCTACGCCCCGAAGCGTTCGAGTGGCTTAATCAGGTCTTCTTAAAAGGGTTTTATGAAGACGACGATGAGGCGACCTACCGCGGATTCCGCCTATTGGCCATTGATGGGAGTGTGATCGCATGGCCGAATACGCCCGCCCTCCGTGCGGCGTATGGGGTCGCAACCAATCAGTTCTCCCAGGGGGCAGTCGCGCGAGTGCGCTCGTCGTCGCTCTATGATGTGCTAAATGGGATCGTCGTGCATAGCATTTTGGGGCGCTATGATACCGCGGAACGGGACATGGCGAGAAAACACATTTGACGACCCTGGCGGATCTTCCCGGATCGCGCCCGAACTTGGTGCTCTTTGACCGTGGGTATCCGTCCGCCGACTTGATCTGGTGGCTTCTGGCACACGCCGTTCGCTTTGTCATGCGGGTGCCGACAGGTTTTTATCGCGAGATCGAGGAGGTGACGGAGCCGGATTCATGGGTCACCATCCGCATGACGTCCGAGCGGGCACGCGCCTTAACACGCCAAGGCATTCCCGTGCCGGTCGGCACGGTCTTGACTGTGCGCGTCCTCAAGCTCCTGTTGCCGTCGGGGGATGTCGAAACCTTGATTACGGACCTCACACCCGCCGAACTGCCCCTGGACGAGGCCTTGGACCTCTACTTTCTCCGCTGGGGCGTCGAAACACACGATGATGACGGGAAGTATAAATGGGAGGTGGAGAACTTCTCCGGTCAGACTCCGGTGGTCATTCAGCAAGACTTTCATGCCAGCATCCTCATGAGTAACCGGGCTGCGGTGGCGGAACAAGACGCGCAAGCCGAGATCCCAGCACGCATAGACCCCAACACTCACAAGTATGTCGATTATCGGATCAACCGGAATATCCTGATTGGCAAAATGAAGGATCGCCTAATTGCCATAGCCTTGGAGGAAGACGGCCGGAAACGCGAAGCCGCATGGAATCGATTGCGGGGCTCCACCAGACGCAAGCGACGGGCTATACTCAACAAGGCTTGGCTGCCTCCGTGCTCAGCCACCCGCACGCGGGTGGGTTCGGGGGGCTTCCCCTCCCATCGCGCGACGACCTGCTCAGCCCGCCCCAAGTATTGTTGTTTCACGCGTCATGATTTCCCATCGACCCGTTTTTCTTCGATCCGATAGGAGTAGACGTGCCCCTTGACTTTGTGCGGGGTAATACTTGCCATCGACGAACCTCCTGTTCCATGGGCTGATAAATAGCAGAGCGCGATCGCCCCGCAAAAATCCTTGGCAATTTTGGCGGATAATAAGCAATATTTTTTCTGATCTAACCCGTCTGCAACCCAAATTTTGTGGTATACACACAAATTTGAGGCGGTGCATGCCTTTGAGGACAATTTTGCCCCGTAACTAGGAAACTTCCGCTAGACTACGCTGGACCCGCCATGCGATCTTCCTTCCCAAGAAAAGTCTTTGAGGGTCACCGGTTCGGCGCGAAGGCTCTGTAGACATCCCAGCACTTTCTACGCCACGAAAAGAGCGCATCAGCACCGAGTTTTTAGGCGAGAATAGAATAATTTCACCTCACCTCTCTTCAAAAGTCCACAAAAGAATCTTGCCTGCTTACAACAAAGGACCATGAGACTACGACGACAAGACGTTCATCCAGAAAGAACTGCCGACAACGCACACGAGTCAAGCCATCCGTGATTCCCCAAAACCTCCCCCGAACCCGAAAATGTTGGTCATTCCCACCCGATTCCGATCCAAAGTCGACGCCAGCAAATTCTTCCGAAACCCCTATTCCAGCCACGTCTATAAAACCATGACGAGACAAAGATTGGAACCATTGGTGGGACTGTATGTCCATCCCCAATTTTTTAGGATTGACTTAACACGAATCGAGGGAGGATATGGTTACATCATGCAAGACTTTGCCAACGAATATCCGCAAGCCCATCCCCAAAGCGACCCGCTTGTGTCTGTCGTGATCCCCGCCCACAACGAAGAGTACCACATCGCCCGGGCCATAAAGTCAGTATTAAGAGAGTTCGAGAGCATAGCCATGGACGTCGAAGTCATCGTCGTCGACGACGGTTCGACCGACGCCACCTATCATGAGGCTATTAATGCCTCGAAACACTCCTCCTCAGTTAAGGTCATTTCTCTGGAAAAAAATCATGGAAAAGGGTTTGCCCTTCGTACAGGATTTAGCCATAGTCGCGGAAGCGCCGTAGGATTCATTGATGCCGATTTGGAATATCCGGTCAACGCCTTACCTATCATGGCACACTTGGTTCTCGAGTCCGGGCACTCGTGTGCCATTGCCTCGCGGATGGCCGATGATCGTCCTCAGATAGAACGTGTGTCGTCACACATAGCCCACAAAATTACATCTCTCTTGCTGCAGCTTCCCATTCGGGACACCCAGGCCGGCATCAAAATGTTTCCCGGTTCTTTCGCCCGCACAATCCTCACCAATTGCGCACAGGAGGGATGGCTCTATGATGTTGAAGCTCTCTTGCGGGTGGTCGAACAACCTCTCGAAGTCATTGAGGTACCGGTAATGCAAAAAAGCATACGCAAAAGACGCGCCAATTTATGGACCATGATGGCGTGTGGGCCCGCCCTGTTCACACTGGCTGTGGCCCACCGGCAATCTCTCAGCCGTCATTCCTCCAAGGAACTCCGGCAAGTCCTGCGCTTTGGACTCACCGGGTTTATCAACACGCTTGTGGATGTCGCTCTCTTTTGGGGACTGATTCGGATGTGGCCGCCCCATTTCAGCGCCTGGCAAGCCGCTTTGGAATCATTGACGGCGTGGGCTGGTGCAAGCCTCGTAGGTTATATATTACATTCCCGGTACACGTTCCGTAGACGTCTGTCTCATAGCGGTTTTTATCTCGTGACCGGAATAGGGGTGGCGGTGCAAATGACCCTTACAGGGTGGATGACCCACATGCTCGGCACCGAAGGAGGACTCATCGGCAAACTCGCAGGA
The DNA here is from genome assembly GCA_003023725.1 of Sulfobacillus benefaciens. GTDB lineage: Bacteria > Bacillota > Sulfobacillia > Sulfobacillales > Sulfobacillaceae > Sulfobacillus > Sulfobacillus benefaciens. Next base: position 39,009 of record PXYT01000023.1, read on the forward strand.
ATTGCCCTGGCGTCACTGATAACGTATGCTGGGTACCGCTTTCTCGCTAAACATGGTGAGCCCTTACCCTCTTCTTCCCCCACCGTCCGCAAGGCCAATATTCCGACCGTTGTGGGACAGTAATTTTAACTCCCGCTGACAGTCTATCTCAAGTTGCGATCTATCAGGGGCCATTCGAAAGCACTGTTTCTTCGATGATAAGGTTAGAACAAGGCTCAAGGAACGTGATCAGTCTTGCAGCCATCTATGTGGATGGATTGAGGCGTCTGATCCAGCCAGTAAGGCATCCTTTGCCCAGTATAATTGCTGGACATCAGCAGATAATCCCGGTACGATACTTGACACATGACGCATACGTTAAAAAACATGGAAGAAATATCTGACACGCAAAGTATTTTTCTGTTTCCAAGTGACAGAACAAGGCCGTCCATAAAACAAGGACGGCCTTGTTCGAACCCGTATCTTCACGAGTCACCCGAGATTTTTACCCGATTTTACCCGCTTGAGTGAATGAGGGGTTTGCGGATTTACGGCGAAGCCGCCAGATGACCCCGGAAGCTGCCACCCCGACAAGCGGAATACCCACTGCAAACGGCACTTCGGGCAATTGCCCATAGGGAAGGGTGCTTGTCACGGTACCTGTTCCCGACACCACGTCATCCGACCATGAAGGGTCGGATGCGATCCCCATCCGGAAAGTGTACTGTGCATTAGGGCTTTGGGAATTTGGCGCCGGCGGAGAAAAAATACGAAGACTCTCCTTTTGGCCAACAGAAGTTCCAGAAGGCAATGTGAGTTGATATTCTGCCGTCCCCGAAACGTCGTGATGTGTTCCCGGCTTATACGTAATTCCCGGATTCCCTGGTGTGATTAAAGCAGCAGAGTACGGCGTGGAATTCACCACCTGACCGTTTTTCACCAGCTGAATATACAAAGTCGAGGGAAAGGAATGGAAATATTTGGTGCTTGAACTGCCGTCAGCACCAGTTTGATCGACTGTCACCATCAAGTCAAACGTTTGACTGGAATTCTTAAGAGCACTAACAGTTAAATTGGTGAGTTGAAACTTGGATCCACCATTTCCGGGTCCATTGGGTCCGGGTCCATTAGGCCCAGCGGCAAAAGTCATCGGGGAGCTTGCGATAACGATCCCCAAGGTGGCTGCGGCAAAACCGACTCGTCTGACAATACGGGCATTGATATGAAAAAAATTCATCGAGTACACTCCTCATTTACTATAAGGCGCCCAGGTGGACCCCCACGATCTTGGACTTCGGGGGTCAAGGCCGGAGGCTAGCTAGATTTACCTACCGATACCACGTTACAATCGTGCTTATTCTCTGCCAGTACCTGGCTCAGTCTCAATGCCCGTATCTCGTTAGTCGCTGAGTGCGCCGACCTCGTAGTCAGCACTATGCGAGCGTGAACCAAAGATCATCCTAAATCTCTCAACCCTCTCTAATTATCCTCGACCGCCTCCGAATTGTTTGACCTTCCTTCAAACTCTCTCCGTGCCAGTTCGCGAGAGTGAGCCTTGCCAGAATTTCGGCATTCCTGTTGGCGTATGCGCCTTTTTGACAGCAACGGGCAACCGGCTGCCGAGAGCCGTATCATCGCATCGGAACCGAAAACCCTTCCTGTTATCAGCCGCACGGTCGCTCCAAAGCCCGCGGCCACAATACAACTGGTGTCCGCTCTGGCGGCAACCTTTTATGAGTACGACACCATTTTGTACACGGTTTCCGGAGATGCAGCCTCGGACCTGCCTCGGGTACTGGAATTTTTTCAATTCACGCGAGATGACACGATCTGGAAGTTCACATTTCCTGGACGCTCCTTTCAGAGATGGATTGCCGTATTGGTTGTACCGCCCGCAGTCCTTACACCACTCAACCCGATGGGCGGGGTGCGTTCAGCAGTTGATTCATGTGGGCGATGGCATTGATTCCAGTTTCCGGCATGGAGCCATGGACAGTCCTTCCGTAACAGGTAATCTCCACCCACGATACGCCCTTATTCGCAATCATGATGTCTCCGGTGGTGGGCTTCCCACGAGCAGTGTGTCCACGCCGTCCATGTACCCGTCTTGATAGAGACGGCCCGATCCTACCGCACGTGTTTCCTCACCCGCTTGTTCTGAGTAATTTGACGTCCTCGTTTAGTTCAACGCCTGCGTCCTTCAATTCCAACATGGCAAAGACCAGGGCTATGAGCCCGCCTTTCATGTCGGCGGCAATCCCCCCGGCCATAAATTTTCCTGTCCACTTCGTCGGCCGAAAAGGGATCATACTGCCACCGAATCTTCCCCGGCGGGACCACATCCATATGCCCGGATACAGCTAGGACACGCTTCTAGGGTGACGAGGTCCCACGAAGCCACCCCACCACATTAACCCGTCCATCTTCTAACGCCAGGCACTCGGCTTCCAATCCATGGTTTTTCAATAACGAGGAAACCGCATCTGCCACGTCCTGCTCATTACCAAGGGGGATTCATAGCGGAATACGGATTACGGTCTTTAAGAGTTCTAGGGCTTCTCTGCTCATTTTGACTTCTTCGCTCATTTTAAAACCTCCTAAATTTCTTTAAGTTGCCTTCCCTGCACGAGGTAATCTCCAATTAAACACAAGCGACAGAATCCGCAAGACAAATATCACACCGATCAACGCATATATTCGCCAGGGAGTGTAAGGATTAACCCACCCTAAGGAAACCACGGCACCCGCCAAGAGCGCCCAGACTGCGTACGTATCGGCCCGAAGCACTGTGGGTTTGCGCTGCGCCAACACATCGCGAATCACGCCACCCCCAACACCTGTCATGGCCGCCGCTACGAGAATGGTACCTGCCGACCCGTGGATCCGCTCTGCATACAACGCCCCTTCTACTGCGAAGGTTGCCAGACCCATCGCGTCAAACAACAACATGGGTTTAATGCCATATTTCACGACACCAACAGGGAAGACAATGGCGACAAACATCGCGATCAACGCGGACGCAAAGGACCAGGTTTGATGCCACACGGCCGCAACGGGAAGGCCTACAATCAGATTACGGATCATTCCACCGGCAAACGCGGTGATAAGCCCCAACACTAAGATCCCGAAAATGTCATATTCTTCTTCGATAGCAACTAGCGCGCCACTCAAGGCAAAGGCAACACTTCCGATAATATTGAGAATGGTTAATGCCACAATTTAACCCCTACCTTTATTTATTATTTCTCGTCATTCTGTAGTGCTCGCCCACCCCATTCATTGGTACCATGGGGCAGACCGTCTCCGCCCACAACAACTCACGGGAACTGGCCCCCAGCAAGAACCCCCTGCTACAGACAGTGACGCAGTGCAGCCATTCCATCCATACAAGACACGGACTCCGGCTGAAACATCCTGAAATGGACGCAGACGTTCCGAAACCGGGGGCCACCGCTTACCCAAACCGTCCCCCGTCCACCGTAACTAAGATTACCGTACCGAGAGCTTCTGTGCAGTAATCGGCTTTTCGCGCATCATCGGCAGCTCCCATGGAATGGGATGTCGGGCTGAAGTGTTTAATCCCATTCTACGGCAACACCCTGGTCGGCGTTGCCCATGCGTCATAGCAGTAAAGGCACACGCGATCCCATGCCCCGAGGCGTACCTCTAACCACTCGTCGAATTCCAGGGCTGATCGTCACGTTGTCGTGCGCTTGATCTTTCGTCAAGCACAGGCACTGGAAAGACCGAAGCGGCTCTTGCCCCTTTAGCTAAGTAAATATTGGTCCGACTGCTTTCAAAATAACACCGTCACGATTATCTATGTTGTGCCGACAAAAGCTCTAGCCAACGATCTCATGGTGCGCCTGTCAGGCCCACTATCCCACTTAGGAATTCGACTCGGTAATCGACATGGAGATCGGGACGATGTACGCCACAGATCGCATCCGCCCCAGATTCTACTCACGACACCAGAGTCGCTGGATGTACTGTTATTTAATCATGAGCAGTCAATACGGAGCGTCAACGCTATTGTTGTTGATGAGGTTCACATTCTCAACAACACGCAACGAGGCCTACATTTGAGCATCCTGCTCCGTCGCCTCCAGGAGCAATCCCTAAATCCTATTCAAGTGGTGGCGCTGTCCGCCACGTTAGCGAACCTGGAGCCAGCAGTGCGAGATGTTAGCCGGACTCCTGCAGAGCGAGTCTCTGCCCTGCACCGCCGACAATCCGTTAGAGCGATAAAAAACCATAGGGCCTTTAAACGATCGTGCTCAGCCGCATCCAAGAACTGCATCGCTTGCTCTTTGGTTGGCGGCACGATCTCGGGAGATGTGACGCGCGCCAGTTTTACCCGGTCAACCGGATTAAACGGTATCAGACCCCATTTCACCGCCTCGTCAAGAGAACTATGCGCCACGACATCGGTCTGATGCACCGTACTCTTGGCCTTCCCCTCTATAATCATTTCGGCGCACAGCACTTGGAAGTCTCCCAGAGTCAGGCCCTTTTAGGGGTTTAGACCCCAAGGCACTAAACAATGGAACCGCATGCCGGTAATAGGTCAACCGTGTAGTATCTCGTACCCGCCGGCGCCGTACCCTCCAGTCATTTCTTGAAAAACGAGACAAACGTCTCCTCGCTGGGTGGTTAGCGGTTCGGATCATCCCGGTATAAGGCTGCCTCTTTTTCCGCCCAGTTCTTGGCGTCTTTCTTGGTATCGAACGTTTGCGTCATCTCCCGGCGTTTGCCGGTGCCGGTGTCATACATCATGACCCGGCCTTTCCAACGTCCCGTGGGGAGTCTTGCGGGCATCTTACGGAATACGGTTGTTTGGGTCCTTTAAGCATCATCTCACCCCATCCCAGAGGTTCGTCATGAATCGGAGGAATTCCTGCTTGAGGAACGGCGGCTACGGCCGCTCAGGAGCAGCCCAATATCTTTATACGAGGGGGTGAGGCGATGGTTACGTGGCAGGGTCTCACGTTTGCCGTAACATTGGCAACACTCGTGGCGATCATTACGCTAAACCGCAAGAACCGCCCCTGATTAGCAGCCGGAAGGCGGTTCTTGGATGCTTTCATTAAACTATCCGGGTACGCTACCCGACTGGGTGCTGTGCCGGAGAGTCGAGGTTGTAGCCTCGGCTCTTTTGTTAGTCTGATCGCACCATGCCGGGAATATGCTGGCAAGATGGATGGCGATTGGTGGCGATGCCACATCGTTTGCGTCTATAGACTTTCCCCATCGCGCTTCATGTTGGCTGGGGGTTCCCCGCGACTTTTGGTCTTCTCCCCCGTTTTTCTTTATGGCTCCCACATGCGGTTCTTTGAGACGAATTCCTGCTTTCTCCACTACCCTGTCATACCATACATAGGCCTCACGACACTGTTCTGTCTCCCTGATGGAATAAGAAGGTCTCCGATTTATCAAGTCTATCAGACAAACTCGTTTTGTTACTGTGGCAAATTATCCGTTTCCCTGTACCCCAAACGATTTCCTCTTCAGTACAGCCCAATCGACAAACAGATTCCCCCTTTCCTAGACAAGTTTCCCGCTTGGTCACCCCTCCAATACGTCCACTGGGCTTGACGCAGATTGGGCCATTTCGCGTCACAGCTTCTTCCCTTGCAGGGACAACAAGATGATGAGGGACGATATTGCATATGTACAACCCATAGAGGCCAACTTGTCCAGCACAACTGTCTAAGGATACAAAGTCGTTACAATCGGCTGTCCCCCCTGTACAAAGCGTAACTGGTCTGTCCTCTTCCGCATGGTCTTCGTGAAGGTTCGTATTAGATTCATATCAGGTTCGTATCAGGTTAGTATCCGGTTAATTCCGGATACGTGTCCGGCTATTATCAGCCAAGAATCAGACTCCACGCGTATGCTCAAAGTGTCCTCTCAAACAGAGGATAACCACCATCATTGCATTCGTTCCATTGATGGGGTCCACGTTAGCCCGTAGGGCTTTTGTACGCACGGGATCGAGAATTGTTCCCGTCTTGCGAGAGCAAAATATAGTGATTGAATATTTTAATCCTCAAAGACTGCGTCGCTTTCTCTATGGTTACTATGGCATCATGATGCCCCGATGGGTCGATGATGTTACCGTTCATCGTTTTCATCATCTTGTCACGCAACCCACATCGCCGACGTTTTTTGTTGTGTCACCACGGTCACCGACAAACGCCCCCATATACTTGACGATTAACGCACGGCTTGGTCAATTTGGATAGCTGACATATGCAGAACCTTTTCCCACACTGAAGCGGTATATCCTGTGATAGCAGATGGTCCATTACCGGTTACGGGAATGACGCCCGCCAGAATTGCCGGTTTTAATGGAACAAACTCGGCGACAATCGTTGTTGGTGGAACGTCCGCAGGGTATGCGTTCCGCCCCATCCATATGGTACCAGAGGAGGTTTGAGGATAAAGAAACACGGTGCCTTGTAAAGTGATATACAATGTTAACGGAACTATTTGTCGATTGTCCGGGTAGTTGTTCGAAGTAATTTTAGTCTTCTCATTTTTATAAAGATAAGGGGCCCACCCTGGGGGCATACGCCAGTGATCAAAAGGATCTTGACCATGCCACGAATCAGGAAATTGGTTCAAAGACGAGCTGCCATAAAGTGGCCAAGGATGGGTGGCCACCGCAGACTGTGGTAAATGACTCGGTAATATCCAGGAGATACTCAAAGAAGGATTCAAGGACTTCTTCTGGCTGGCTACCGGGGTGTTCTGAGTATGCACGGTGTTGTGCACGTGCTGAGATTTTTCCCATACTGAACTGGCCTTGTGACTGGTGACCCCACACCCCGCCAACGCCAACATACCCAGCGCTAACCCTACTGTGTGGAGCCGATACAATTTCATATCGATGCCTCCCCCGAATAATCTGTGACAGATGATGATGATTCATTCACCCTATGGAATAACGGTGGAGAAAGTCGATGGGTTACGCCTAAGTAATGAAGAGAGAGGAGACAATACGACGCTCACCTGGTCGATGCTCGGAACCACCACTGGGGCGGCCCTGTTCGTTCATGCCATCCTCTTTTGTGGTTCGCCGACTGTTTCCCCATGCGCCGCGACGACCCTATCGCTCTGGTGACCACCAAAGTCATCGTCTGGGGATACTGTTTAACTTCTGAGCGCTCGCTCACAAGCAGCTGTTGTGGACGAGTAGTGGCCTCATCGTCACGGCCATCGCCCTGGAACGTTAACTGCCATCCAATCGATGAGGTCTCGGGGGGTAAGCCGAGTATTTCATACCCCCCGCTTCATTCCCCTCCCGGGTTCGTTTGGCCCACCAGCATCAACCCTCCGAAGACTCCCAGCCCCAGGCCCCACACAATCAGCCCGACAGCAGCTCCGGAGACTTGCACCAGGGCTCCGGCACTCAAGGACCCTAACCCGGCTCCCAGCAATAGAACGGCCTCTGAGAAGCCAACATTCGACCGCGCATTCCGACCTGAACATGCGAAAACTACATCACAACGGCTCGCACGCGCAAAGCATTCAGCAATCCGCTCAAGGTCAACAAGGCCAAGGCCCCGGCGTAATGGAAACCGGCTGCCAGTCCCACGAAAACGGCGCCCAGCCCCAGCCAACCGATGCTCAGTTGCCGGGACAAGGACAGACGCGTATCTACTCTGGAAGCCCCACGATTTTTCCACCGATCAACATCCCGCGAGCAAGACTCAGCAAGCCAGCACCATACCCTACACGCACCGGCAGACGCCACAGGCCGGGAATGGTCAGCGGAATCAAGGCATTGACTCCCAGAAGCAGTCCGGCCAAGACAAAACTGATGATTAGCCAGCGCCCGTCTGGTCGATTTTGGTGAAGATAGGGCAAACGTGGTGCCGACTCCCAGCGGGCCCACGTCCCCAAATTCCCCCGAATGGTCCGTTCCGTGCGCTCATAATGCTTCCGCGGTTGCTCAATGTTCTGCAAGGCCAAGACGGGCCGAATGCCCATCCCGGCACTCACCGTGACGGAGTGGTCGAAATCCGCGAACGGCGGGAGGTTGCTAGATTCATCCAAGAGGAAATTCGCCCGAATCGGTACCCCCTTAGCCGGTTTTTGTCCCCTTGAATGGCGTTAGGCAGGTGTCTAGAAGCGTCCTGGAGAATGTTGTGAAGTTTCCTGCGGCCCGTCCTGGGGCCAAAAGTGAAAAACGGCCTCAGCAGACCGTCTCGGAGAAGAAAATAAAATCTCGCCAACCGTGGCGGAACTTGACTTTGGCGGGAGTATGTGGGAATCGAACCCACCGTCGACCTCTGAGGCCGACCATTGGATTTGAAGTCCAAGGAAGGCACCAAGCCCCCAACTACCCCCGAAAACCTTCATTATCATACGCAAACCCTCATTGATTGTCAAAAAGGAGGAGATGCACGGTAAAGACTCCGTTAAAGTTCCCGAAACCCTGATGGAATCTCTCAGTCATGTTTGGCGTTCAGCATATGGGCGTTGATGCTCTTGGCCGAAACCACCCTTGTCGATTCCCTCTGCTGCACGCACGGTGTGCCTGGCTGCACAGAGGCTTATTGGGAAACCGTAAGGTTTTCCTGCACAAAGAAAGGCTCCGTGCGCCGAGGTCACATGGAAATTCTTCTGGATGCGTCCGCTGGGTCCACAAATTCCGGCACAACATCCCGCACTTGAAAGGAAAGACGCTTAGGAGGCCTGAAATTTTAACGTACGAATAGGACGGTTATGCTGGACAACGGCTCTGCGTCTTGCTATGCTTCGTTGGGCAACTCTAACAAAGGAGCG
>PXYT01000024.1:0-38722 GCA_003023725.1 Sulfobacillus benefaciens
TCTCGGCGCAGCGATCAAGGAGCCAGGAAGCTGTGGGGGCGACCCCGAAACCCCCACCTCAACCCCATCGGGGTTAGGTGGCGGGAGAGTTCATTCGCCCGTGTCCGTGATTCCATTTGGGCCCTGTGGGGTAAAATAAGCACATTTGAGGAACAGCGTCACGGCCGTCATTCCTTTTGGAATAGTCTCTTACTGAAGACGGGCGACGATTCAGGGTATATCCTGATAAAAAGAAACGATTTCGCGAGATCCGAATTGCTCGATGACTTGTTGCCGGTGAGACGCTGGTGCCACGTAAACCAACAACCGGTCTTGGGATTGGATGACAAAATTTCCGTGAGGAATGATGGCTCCTTGCTGACGGGTGACGGACACGATTAATGCATCTTCGGATAAAGTGACGTCTTTGAGTTGGCGGCCTGTCAAAGGCGAGTCATCCGGAATTTCCATCTCCACGAACACGCCGTCGGGGGTGTTTTTATGCAATTTTTCCACTTGGTGCCTTGTGTCCACGGCATGAATCGCCGAGGCATTGTAGGCCCTTAAAATCCCGGACCTGGTAATAAGCCCCACAATTTTATAGCTTTGGGCGTCTTGGACGGGGAGAACGTCCACATCGTATAAGGACAGATAACGAATCGCTTGATCCAACGACTCGTGACTGAAAACAGGTTTGGGCAAAGGCTGAACGATCGGGGCGATACTCTGGGTCTGGTTCTCACCATGTTGCAAGGCCGCTGCGATGTCGCGCAAGGTGACGATTCCGTCTAAACCTCCCATGGGCTGGACAACGGGAAGAAAACTCCGATTGAGATCAGTCATTTTCTGCCAGGCTTCCCGAACTGAGACAGAGGGAGAAACGGTGTCATGTAACGGCTCTAATGCCGACTGCACGGACATAACCTTCATTGGCCGAATTTCGTCCCCGCGGAGAATTTTAATTCCGCGGCGGTGCAGCCTCACCGTATACATCGAATCCCGTGTAAAAAGATTATACGTCAAATAACTGACGGCAGCACAGGCCATGACCGGGGCTGTCAAACGGTAGTCCCCGGTGATCTCTAAAAGAATCGTAATAGCCACAAAAGGAGCTTGCGCCGAAGCCGCGAATAAGGCCGCCATGCCGGCAATGGCGTAAATCGAAGGATGAGGAGCCAGAGTAGGCGAAATATGATATAGAAAATTCCCAAAAGTTCCGCCCACCATTCCTCCCAAGAACAATGACGGCGCAAACACTCCGCCGGAGCCGCCGGCGCCAATGGTGATCATAGTGGCCACGAACTTAAAAATAAATAGCCCTGCTAAAGCACTCCAGACAATTTGATTGCTTAGTGCCAGATGCATGGTGGGATAACCGACTCCCAGAACTTGAGGCACAAACAGTCCGATAAGGCCTACGGCAAGGCCTCCTAAGGCCGCTTTTACCCAGAACGGCAGTGAGAGCCGGTTGAAAAAGTCTTCCGACGCCGTCAGCCCTTTAGTGTACATAAGACCTACGACCGCCATCAAGAGGCCAAGCCCGATCATGAAAAGCAAGGCAAAATGGTTGATCACGTGGTACGGCGGTGTCGCCAACACGGCACGGCTGCCCATAATGGAATCAAAAACGGTAGTCCCGGTTACAGCCGCCAAGAACACCGGCACGATGGCACCCATTTGATAACTGCCCAGGACAATTTCCAAGCCGAAAAATCCACCGGCAATGGGAGCATTGAAGGTAGCCGCGATACCCGCTGCCGATCCTGCTGCCAACAGCAACGACATATATTTTTCCGGTAATGCAAGAATTTGTCCCATGATCGAGCCAAATGCAGCGCCGATTAAGGCAATTGGTCCTTCCCGCCCCACAGAGCCTCCACTGCCGATAGTCACGGCCGGCGCAATAATTCCAAACAGGCCGACGCGGGGACGGATTTTGCCGCCCCGCAAAGCCAGTGATTCAAGAATTTGCGGAACTCCATGCCCCTTGACTTCTCTCGCCCCGTAGCGCGTAATCAGGCTCACTGTGACAAGACCCACGGCAGGACCGGCCATTAACAGCACAGGAGGACCTTTTTGCAACATATCCGCAATTAAGACATCATGGACGGCCCGGATCATCCAGCGAAACAAGATGGCTCCGAGCCCTCCCACGACGCCAGTGAGCATAGCAAGCCCGCTCACCGCCCACGGCTCCCAGGTAGGATGAAACAAACGGGGAATGCGCCGTTCGCTGTTCGTCATTATACGTTTTCGCTCCTTTTCCTTAGGAATCCGCTCTCAGTATCGTAAATTTAGTCCTCCGTCGACCCTTAAGGTATGACCGGTAATATAAGAGGATTGCTCGTCCTCCAAAAGAAAGCGAATCGCCGGAGCAATTTCCCGAGCCCTCCCCAAGCGACCCAAACTGATATTCTCCCGGATGGATTCGCTCTCTTCGGAATCAGCTACTCCCATTCCTTCAAAGAGGGCTCCAACCATGACGGTGTTCACCCGAATCCCGTCCTCACCCCACTCCGCCGCCAAATGCCGCATCAGCCCTTCCAGTCCCGCTTTGGATGCTCCATACACCGCCGCAGGTCCCAGGGCACTGGCCATTAACGCATCGACACTGGACACGAAAACAATGCTGGCCGACGAGCAAAGAAGAGGTTTGGCGATTTTGACCAGTTCGAAGGCTGATCGGAGGTTCACATTCATCATTTGCTCCCACTCGGAGGATGTCGAATTCGTGGCGATGTCACTATAAACCACACCCGCCAAATGAACCACGCCGGCAATGTGCCGAACATTAAGCTGATGCAAAGCCGTTTGCACCTTTTCAGCCATCTGGACAGGATCTCTCAAGTCAGCCTGGACCCATTCGACAGGCTCTTTCACATTGACGGGCGAGCGTCGAATTCCTATTATATGCCACGACGGATGAATCAGCTCAACCACAGCTTGACCAATGGCTCCTGTAAGACCTGTGGCCAAAAGCACACGTGACGCTTGACTCACAATTTCTTCCTCCTCAGTATATTCTCGCCAACGCGGGGCAAAGATTGGTATGATAGCCAGTGTGTTGTCGATCTCGAGAAAGGATGAATATCATGGCAGAACCTACTTTCCGTTTTAGTCCGCGACCCAACCGAGCACAGGAAATTCATTGGCATGAATGGGCTTCCGAAGCATTTCAAAAGGCCAGGGATGAAGACAAGCCGCTTCTTCTGTCGATTTCTGCCGTTTGGTGCCATTGGTGTCATGTCATGGATGAAACCACCTATTCCGACCCTCAAATCATTTCCCGCATCAACTCTGATTTTATACCGGTCCGCATTGACAATGATCAAAGACCCGATATCAATCAACGCTACAACATGGGGGGATGGCCCACCACTGCGTTTTTGACGCCGGCCGGCGAAATTATCACCGGAGGAACTTTTATCACACCTGAACAAATGGCTCCCCTTCTCGACCAGGTCCTCGATCATTGGCGTGAACACAAAACCGAAATGGGTGACCAGCTGAACCCTCCCGCAGCCCCCAATATCAATCTCCACGCCGAACGGCCGGCACCCGAATCCGTCACCAAAATCATGGAAGCTATCCGGGATCAATTTGACCGGGCCTACGGTGGCCTTGGACTGGCCCCCAAATTTCCCCAACCCGAGGTATGGGACTTGTGCCTGATCTATTTTACCGCAAGCGGTGACGGGTGGTCGGCGGGAATGGCGGCCCGAACGTTGGATGCAATGGCAGGATCGTCTTTATTCGACGGTATTGGCGGCGGATTTTTCCGCTACTCGACTACCCGCGAATGGACCATCCCCCATTTCGAAAAAATGCTGGATGATAATGCTCAGCTCATCAAGTTATATCTGCATGCCTACCAGGTGCTGGGCGACGAAACTTACCGGCAAATAGCGGATGCCGTACTGACCTGGGCCAATAAAAATCTGTTAAACCTCAATGGTCTGTGGGGCGGGTCCCAAGATGCCGATGAAGAATATTATGGCTTGCCTCAAGAAGAGCGAGAAAAGAGGGAGGCGCCATTTGTTGATCCCATCATGTACACCCATGCCAATGCTCAAATGATTTCTGCACACCTCCTGGCAGCATCTCTCATTAATCCTACAGGCTATGCTCCCATTGCATTGACCGCGCTAGAAGCAATATGGGACCGTATGTGGGATGACGAGGCCGGGTTGTTCCACTATGACGACGACGGCGAGCCCAAAGTGCCTGGACAGCTCATAGACGTGACACATCTGACCAACACTCTCATCGACGGGTATGAATTCACTGGTGATCCATTATATCTGGAACGGGCACAGACTTTGATTGCCTATGCAGATCGGGTGCTGAAAGCAGACAACGGCGCCTTTTACGATCATCCTGAAACACCGGATGCCCCAGGCCGCCTCAGACACCGGCAACAACCACTTAACGAAAATGCTCTAATGGCACGGGCTTTTCTCCGACTAGGGGAAATTTTGGAGGAGGAGTCATGGACTCTCCGCGGGCAGGCCCTCATTGCCAAATTTGCACCGACGGCCGAAGAACAAGGAATGTTTGGAGCCTTATGGGCGACTGTAGCAGACCGTGTCCATGCTCCGTTACTGAGTGCCACCATCGTCCAGTCGCATCATCGCCCCGGAACCGCTTTACGTCAGGCCATTTATGGCCTGTTCGACCGTAATCGTATCGTACGCACTTGGCCGGTTGGCAGTCCCGAATTTTCCCGAAGCGGATACCCGGAAATTCCCGTGCCGGCTCTTTACATCTGCCAGGGCCAAACCTGTTCCGCCCCTGTCACGGATCCCGAGGGAATTTTGCCTGCCTTACAGCAACTGCAGCAGGAAGCTGCCGAACAGATACCCAATGCCCCGTCACCAGACGAATCCCCGTCTTGAAATCCGGCTCGACCCAACATTCTCTTCAACTCCCCTCAGGTGTCTTGGCACAAAACATTCGAACCGCTCCGAAGAAATCCGGGGCGGTTCCATTGCCCTATGCCCCGCTCCGTACTAAGAAAAGCCAGGGCTTGCTCGCCATTTTCGCGTATCATTCCACTTTATGCCATCTGATCTTAACCTTTTCATAACATAACGTTAATCTCCCGTTAATCTGATCTTTACCGCCTCTTAAAGGCCACCTGTCACAATAACAATTAAGATGAACAATCCACACAGGAGGATGAGCATGGATACTGATAAATCCGGCTTAATCGACACACTTAACGACGCGCCTTTGAGTCTCTTTCATTTCAGGGCTGTCTTGACGGCGGGAATGGGTTTTTTCACGGATGCGTATGATCTTTTTATCATCGGTGCGGCTTTGGTTCTTATCAAAGCCCAGTTTGCGCCCAGCAAGGAAATGGTCGGGCTACTCGGAGCAACAGCGCTAATTGCTGCATTTGTTGGAGCGTTCGTGTTTGGTCGTTTGGCGGATGTATTGGGACGAAAAAAGATCTATGGATTGGAAGCCGCCATTATGGGTCTAGGAGCATTGGCCTCGGCATTTTCTCCCAGCGTGATATGGCTTCTGGTCTTTCGATTCATTATGGGCCTAGGCATTGGGGGTGACTACCCTGTCAGTGCCGTTATCATGAGTGAGTACTCCAACAAAAAGGATCGAGGCAAGTTGGTGGGTCTAGTGTTTTCGATGCAGGCCCTGGGACTGGTGGCAGGACCCGTGGTCGCTCTCACCTTACTGGCTTCAGGCATCCCCCACGATATTGCCTGGAGGCTGATGTTGGGACTCGGGGCCATTCCCGCGTTGGCGGTCGTCATGCTAAGACGCCGTATGCCAGAATCTCCTCGTTACACGGCTTTGGTGCGGGGAAATGCGCACGAGGCACATGAGAACCTGTCCCGGTTTTCGGGATCCCGAGTGGGTCTTACGGCGCAAGACCAACGGGTGAAGCGGTTAGGATTCTGGCAATTCATCACCAACCGCAAGTATCTCCTGACGTTGTTAGGAACCGCCGGCACATGGTTCCTGTTTGATTACGCATATTATGGCAATTCCATTTCCATGCCCTTGGTCCTAAAACTGGTAGCGCCTCATGCTTCCGATATTACGAGTATGGCCTGGTCCCTTATCGTCTTTGTAGTCGCAGCCGTACCGGGTTACTTCCTCGCCGTTAGCAAAATGGATAAAATTGGACATAGGAAGCTCCAGTTAATAGGATTTGCGTTTATGGGACTGGCCTTCGGAGTTATCGGGATTGTGCCTCACATGACCCACTTGATTATACCGTTCCTGCTAGTGTTCGGAGCAAGCTACTTCTTCGCCGAATTTGGCCCCAACACTACCACATTCGTCCTTGCATCGGAACTCTATCCGGTAAGCATGAGAACAACGGGTCATGGAATCTCGGCAGGTATCGCAAAGTTTGGCGCCTTTATCGGAGTGTTTGTATTCCCGATACTGACCTCGGCATTTGGACTCAGCGGCACCTTATTGATTACGTTCTTCTTCTCAATAATAGGCTTCGTCTTGACCCTGTTGTTACCTGAACCCAAAGGACGCAGCCTAGAGTCGATTTCCGATGATGCTGTGCCACTGACAACCCGGGCGGTCAATTCCTAAGATTTTCGCGACAACCCTCAAAAAGAATCTTTGTTCACAGCGAAAGGGTATGGGAAAATCCCTTTCGCTTGTATTTTATATGCAAAACCAGCCGTCATCCCGCCCGTCCAGACACTTTCCAAAGTGTCGCCACCCGCGGAACACTGGCATCTGCCAGGCCATTCATCGAGAATAAGATCGACAATAAGAATGTAGTAGGTAGCCACGCCCACAACAATTTGCATGCAAAGTGTTGTCCGGCTCTCTCCCCCGCCATCCTTCAATCCAGCTTTAAGGCAGGGAGATCGAAAATCGTGCGCAGACAAAAAGAGAACCGGCCCGTCGATGCGGACCAGATTCCCCCTCTCCCTATGGTCCAATCCGACCACACGGTTCACTCCTAGGCAGACCCACTGCCCAGCATTATTTATTCAAGATTCCATCCATCGTCATGCCCAATAAATGGTGCCAGGCTTGGGGTAATGATGAGGTCCCAGACGGAGGCACGGAGCCACTGTTCCCCAATGCATCAATACCCGACACACCACACGAAATCATCCTGACTAAATTCTTGATCCAATACAAGGGGGGAGAGCCAGTAAAAGCACCGCGCTCTGCTTTGGCATTCTCTTCATTCACTCTCCTCCAACGCAATCAAGTCCGCATCACCCCATAAACGCTCCAAATCATAGTAATGACGCTCGTCATCCGTAAAGATGTGGACCACCACTGCCCCATAATCCAAGAGAATCCAGTGAGACTTGTCCCCGCCTACACGCTGGAGCAACGAAATACCGGCTTTCTTCATGGCCTCCTCAATATGATCCGCCAAAGCTGCCACCTGAATAACAGTATGCCCCGAAACAATCACAAAGTAATCAGCTACTAACGTCACTTCACGCATATCCAAAATTACGATCTTTTCGCCCTTGCGTTCGAGAGCCGTTTTCCCCGCTAATTGCGCCCAGCTTCGCGTATCCTCGAGAATCATTCATTCCTCCTCGCGTGTTATGTTCATTGCCGCCAAGACCATCATTGCGAGTTCGCAGTCAATGTACTGATCAAGATGACTCTTCCGATAGCCTAAGAGCCTCAATCATCAGCGGATGCGGCTTTAACCGCCGGGATTCAAGATATTTCATGGTTTCCTTTAGCATCAATACGTATGCTTCATCCAATGATTTTTCTTTAGCCACATGTTCCAAGTGAGTGCGCGTCTCAAAGCGCCTTCCGGGTTCAATGCCATCTGCGATGAACAATGCTTTGGCCAGTGGTGACAACCGTGGTGCTGCCGTCGTGTGGTAACGTATCGCCTCCCAAACTTCCGGTTCGCCAATATTTGCTTGTTGAAGCCACAGAGCGGCAACAGGGCCATGCAGCAGGACAGGCTCCTCCCTCTCAGGCGACGAAAGCTCGAGTCCCAAACGCTTAGCCTCTCGAGTCAGAACATCCCGAGACATTTCTCGGGCAAGATCGTGGCCCATGGCGGCCAATTGTGCATTGGTCGGCGACAAATGATGAATAGCGGCCAACTCCTTCATCATTTTCGCCACACGCAAAATGTGCTGTTGGCGATGCTCAGATAGTTGACTGAAACGATCTTCTATAATTCCCAATATTATCACCTGCTCGCAATTCTACCGTAATCAGCGGGCCGACCCAAGAGTTTTGTCTCAACAAAACGGCAAAGCTGAAGAAAACGGTCTTCAGCTTTGCCGTTGAATATCCCTCTAATAGCGGTTCTGACGAGGGCGCGCTTCATTGACGATAATGTCACGCCCATTCAGTTGCGTCCCATTCATAGATTCCACTGCACGGTCCACATCTTCGTCTGCCACTTCGACAAAACCAAAACCCCTGGAACGACCGGTCTCGCGATCCATGATAATGCGAGCACTAACGACGTGCGCATGTTGGGCAAACGCTTGGGCCAACTCGTCTTCCGTCGTTGTCCATGGTAAATTACCAACATATAACGTTTTTGACATCGTTCTTCCTCCCTGTACATCTGCAAAGGTACCTGACCAGGGACCCAGGCACCCGGAATACTACTCCACGAAACCCGACCCCGTGATGCTGGGAAGCCTCTGACGATCAAGTGCTATTATAAACCGCCCAACCAAGAAACATACGATAAGCCTATGAACCTTGTTCGTACAGGCGATTCTTCTCAATGTAATGTTCTACGGCCTCGGGCACAAGATATTTAATCGACAGGCCAAGACGCAATCGTTCACGAATTTGGCTCGATGAAATAGCAAGGGCCGGTACCTCTAGTTGATGTATGCGTTCCACTTTTTCCTCACCGAGATCACGCGCCAAAGCATGAATACGTGACAAGGAATATCCCGGCCGGCTGGCGGCGATAAGATGAGCATAACGAAAAATGTCCTCAGGATAGTGCCATGAGGCAATTTCGAGAATAGCATCGGCGCCGCTGATGAAGTACCAATCAACATCGGGATCTAGCCGGTGAAAATAGGCAAGAGTTTCACTAGTGTAAGACGGGCCCTGACGCTCAATTTCTACACGAGACAATTCAAAGTGCATATTCGGAGCAATCGCGAGAAATGTCATCAAGAACCGATGCTCCGCACTGGCCAAGACGGACGGCGGCTTGTGTGGTGGCTGCCCGGAAGGGATGAAAATGACCCGATCCAAATGGAATGCATCCCGGGCCGCTTCCGCAGTTACCAGGTGTCCGTAATGAATCGGGTTAAATGTTCCTCCCATAAGCCCTATGGCTCGTGTCTCTTTACCCATTCTTCATATTGAATTCGCGATCTGCAGGCAAATTCCTGCTCTTTCCCCGTCAAACCACAAATTTCCTCCAACTAGTACTGTCATTCTAACACGAGTTCCCCTTCCCTCCAATATAATATCCCCTCACCCACCATAACCGGTGTCCCCTCCGGCACGTTTTCCTTCCGTAACAGAGTTTCGAGCCCACGGCGACGCAAGTATTCAAGAAAGTATTCTTCGGCGTACCGGTTTCCCCACAACGTCATGTCGGCTCGCTCTTCAATATCACCCTTGATACGCACCCCGTTTCCGTCGGATTCGAGTGAAAATCCCCGGACAGTTGGCCTGATTACCGGTTCCGGGTGCTCAAACTCGGGTCGCGGCGTTTCATCAAGCAGTTTTCTGACTTCCCACATAAGCTTGTCGATACCCTGGCGCTGCAGTGCGGAAATCGGCCACACGAAAAGGGGGGCCAGATAATCCCTGAGCCGCTGCAAATTTTCGAGACTGCCAGGAATATCCATCTTGGTTGCGACAATGATGCGGGGGCGTTTTTCCAAATTGGAGGAAAAGGCTTCAATCTCATGCTGAATTATCCGGTAATCATTGACCGCATCCCGGCCATTTGCGGGATCCATGTCCACGAGATGCAACAAAACCCGTGTTCGTTTCAAGTGACGCAAAAACGTGTCTCCAAGTCCCGAACCCCGGTGTGCTCCTTCTATCAATCCCGGTACATCGGCAACCACAAAGGGCTCCCCGTATTGCGCCACCACGCCTAGGTTGGGGACCAAGGTCGTAAAGGGGTAATCGGCAATTTTTGGCCGTGCTTCCGAAATTACCGAAATCAGCGTAGATTTCCCGGCGTTAGGAAATCCTACCAGACCAACATCGGCCAGCAAGTTCAATTCTAGGTTCACCCAAAAAGCTTGCCCGGCTTGACCGCGTTCAGCAATCCGGGGAGCGTGATGCCGAGACGAGGTAAAGTGCGAATTGCCTTTGCCGCCCCGCCCGCCTCGCGCAATAACCACCGTCTGTCCTGGCTGGGTCAGATCGGCGAGCAACTCTCCTTGCTCCGTGCGGACTATGGTTCCCGGCGGCACTCGAATAATGACATCCTCTCCATCTCGTCCATACATATTATTCGATCCGCCAGATTCTCCGTCTTGAGCACGATAGTGTTTTTGATGTCGTAAATCCATCAGCGTGTTGAGTCCGGTATCTACTGCAAAAATGACACTTCCACCTTTTCCACCGTCTCCTCCGGCAGGCCCTCCGTTAGGCACAAATTTTTCTCGCCGGAATGCCACCGCGCCATTACCGCCTTTGCCGGCTTGCACAAAAATTTTAACCTCATCCACAAACATGTGGTTAATCCCCCTTCACGTTTCCCCACGACGCAATCACTTTGCCATTCTGATGCGCCCATCCTACTCCTTTAATATGTTTACGGGGAAAAGGATCCATTCCTTCGTCACCCACCTCCACAACAAAACGCCTTGGTTCAAAACGGACCGTGATGTTCCCTTTGGCCTGAGGTATGACAGTTCGAAGCACCAATCGCATTTTCCACAACATCATGTAGGTTCCGGCAATTTGTTCGGGATTGACCCATAAAATCACGCGTCCTAAGGATTCTGCGTAGGCGTCCAGAACCACCATCTGATAAGTCCACCGCAGCGGGAGTCCCCGAAAAATTCCCGGATGCACGCTAGTCAGGGCATGTTCCATCAAATATTGCTCAGCTCGCTCGCTATGTCCGAGTTGCAGCCATCCGCTGATTACTTGCAAGTGGTTGGCATAACGGTGGCGATACCGCCGTACAATTTCTACGGACTCGGCTTGAGCCGACAATCTCACCCAAACCATAATGTACAAGCCAAATAGCAGTAAAAAAAGAATACGCCAAGAGGGGGGACTTGCGAACGCCCCCGCTCCCAGCGTCACGAGTATTACGGTCCGTACACTCAGGCCGTACGTGGCACCCCGTCGTTTCAGACTCCTCTTACCCCTCATTCACAGGCACGATACGAACTTCCCGTCGGTCATGCCCTCTTTGTACAAAAGCTACCGTGCCATCGACTTTTGCATATAATGTAAAGTCACGACCCATCCCGACATTGGCGCCTGGATGAAATTTCGAGCCGCGCTGGCGCACAATAATGCTGCCCGCCGTCACCAGTTGACCTTGATGACTCTTGACACCTAACATTTTTGGCTTGGAATCGCGCCCGTTACGCGAACTTCCGCCCCCTTTTTTGTGAGCAAAAAGCTGTAAGCGCATTTTATCTCCCCCTCGGCGAATGACGATTTACCACAATTTCGTCATATTTTACAAATTTTGGCTCGCTAAGTGCCAGATCTCTCAATCCTAAGCAAAATGTTTCCAACAAAGCTTCTGTTCTTTCCGATGGCAACTCCTTCAGTGCCATCGTCAAGTTTCCTTCGTCCAGATGATAGTCCATAGCTACAGGAGCCACGTGCGTCAATCCCAGTACCAAGGTTTCCGACAGTGCTGACACCGCCGCACACACAATATCAAAACCATAAGGCCCCTGACCCGCATGGCCGGTGATTGTTATGTCCTGAATTATGCCCGCATGGGTCCGTGTAATATGAGCCTTAATCATAGCCTGATTCTTTAAATAACGGCATCAATGCGGTCAATACGAACACGTGTCAGATACTGGCGATGCCCTTGACGACGCCGATAATTGCTTTTGGGCTTGTACTTAAACACCTGAATTTTCTTCGCCCGTTCTTGACGCACGATCGTTCCCGTGGCTGTCGCGCCATTGACATAAGGCGTTCCCACCACCGGCTGTCCGTTGTCATCCACAACCAACAGCAAACGATCAAACGTGTATTCATTGCCTTCATCGAGGGGTAGCTTTTCTATTAAAAGCTCTTGTCCCGGCATCACCCGGTACTGTTTTCCCCCTGTCTCAATTACGGCGTACACCATAAATCCCCCTATTCCACCAATTCACCGTGGCAGTAATCCAACATATGTTACCGCAAAATTCAATGTCAGTCAAACGTCAGGACCGGCAGGGGGCAACATATGCGAATAACTCTTTTCGTCTGTCAAGGGCACAGTGTCCCTCTTTACGTCTTGATTGACCTCATGACCTCCGTGCTGGTCAGATCCGTTCTCTTTGTCTGGAATAATCCGGGCCGTGGAAAACGTACGCAACGCCCGTATCACTTCAACATGCACAACTTCCCCAATTCGGTCGCCAGCATCCTCGATGTCGAGCACGTAGCCCTCAAGGCGTGCAATTCCATCCTTTGCATTACTGGCATGGCGCTCCTGGACAACAACGTCCAAGACCTGCCCTTCATGAACAGGAATACCCAAACGCTCTACTTCTTCGCGGGTTCCGACTTTAATAAAGTGTATGTCTTCCATGGCACATTCATCATTGCCGCGAACATAGACGGCTCGTCCGGTGTTGCGCTCCAATTCTTTCAGATTGGTTCCCCCTGGGCCAATCAAGTGACTAGCTACAGCCGGATTAGCTTCAAGCAGCAAAGCTTCCACACCCGATTCCTTAAGTCGCTCTATAATTCGTTGACGCAGACGCCGAGCAATGACCTCCTCGGAAAGCACGTGACCACGTCCCTCGCATTGAGGACACACCCGGGTTAATTGGTTCAAGAGAGATTCGCGCACTTTCTTTCTCGTCATCTCCAGCAACCCCAGCCGGGTTAATCCCAGAACGGTAACACGGGTACGATCATGGCGCAGGGCTCTTTGGAATGTCTTTAACACATCGGTTTGGTCCGCTTCATTCTCCATGTCAATGAAATCGACAATGACAATTCCGCTAATATCCCGGAGCCGGAGTTGACGCGCAATTTCGATCGCGGCCTCTTTATTGGTAGCCAAGACGGTGTCGGACAAATCGATGGATCCGACATTTTTTCCCGTATTCACATCAATGACGGTTAAGGCTTCCGTTTCGTCAATAACCAAATAGCCTCCACACTTCAACCACACCCGGCGCTTGACCGCCCGATCGAGTTCGGCTTCGACGCCACGCAATTCAAAGAGGGGAACCACCCCGTTATCCAGTTCTATCCGGCCCTTGAGGGTCGGCGAAATCGTTTCCGCGATTTCCTTAGCACGGTAATAGGCTTGCTCATCATCAATGACAAACCGGTCCACCGACTCGTCCAGGTGATCCCGGATAGTCCGGGCTATGAGGCTGGCTTCCCGGTGCAGTAAAGCTGGCGACCGTACCACCCGGGCTTTGTGCTTAATTCGTGTCCACATACGTCTAAGATAAGTTAAGTCACGAATGAGCGCCTTTTGTGAAGCGCTTTCCGCAACCGTTCGTACAATAAGCCCCATTCCCTTGGGTCGAATTTTTTCGGCAATCGATCGCAGCCTTTCGCGTTCCCGTTCCGATTCAATTCGTCTTGATACTCCAACGGTTTCCGAATAAGGTGTTAGGACCAAATACCTTCCAGGCAGACTGATATTGGTCGTCACTCGTGCTCCCTTACTGCCAATCGACTCTTTGACGATTTGCACCACGATGTCTTGTCCCACTTTAAGCACATCTTGAATGGGTCGGGATTTCTTGTGGTCCCTTTCTTCAGCATGCGCATCGTCAACATAAAGAAAGCCATTCTTCTCTAGGCCAAGGTTAACGAATGCAGCACGCATACCCGGCAGAACGTTTTCAACCTTCCCTTTGTAAATGTTTCCCGCCGATTGATCCTCGTCATCGTGTTCAATATAAAATTCGACCAATTGGCCGGCTTCCAAGATTGCTAAACGACTTTCATGCGGTTCGTAATTAACCAACAGTTCCTTGAAAACTTTTGGTTCCGGCGCCAGAGGAGCGCTATCATCCTGAATCAACGATGCGGCGGCCCCTGGGGATTCGACGCCAGCGTCCCTATTAGCCGCTCCCAAGGAGTCTTTAGACTCCGCGGGAAGAATCCCCCAACGGCGACGTTTGCGCCGTGTCATGCATGGACCCCTTTCCACAGTGACAAAAAAATGAAAATCTTAGGCATCAGATCATAGGGCACACCGTATGCCTTATATCTATCATACCATGACCTGGTAAAGGGTCAACGATGGTGCAACAATTCCCTAAGGGTTACCCCCGGGCCGAAATCCTGCAATGCCCGTAATAAATCGTCTTCATATAGGATGCCCATTTTCTTCATGTCGGGCGATAGCACCACAACCCGGTGATACTTCATGGGCCTCATAACTTTCAAGACCTCTCTTAATGCCTTATCACAGTGCACGGCAAAATCGTCGAGGGCCCACACGGGTTTTTTCTGGAACCATAGCGACCTGAGGTGCAAATCCCGCACAATAAGATAGGGGGACGTGTCGTGAGCATTTAGGGCCCCCCAGTACAGAAAGACCGAGAAAATCCCCAGACTCAACAGAGGATGCGGTGTCAGAAATGACACAATGGTAATGATAAACAGACCTCGAGCGAACCATAATCCTCCTTCCGTCACCCAATGATGGGCTTCTTCATACCCCAGACGTCGTGAAAGAAACAGCCCCGCAAGATGCCCACCGTCCAGCGGCGCTACAGGCACGAGATTCAGAAGACCAATGGTCAAGTTAGCGTAAATAAATTCATGAATCCAATAGGAACTTACAGGCAAGAACCCAGATGTCAACCATGCCAGCGATGCTAATATAAAGTTTTGCAACGGTCCCGCCACCGCGATCATGGCTTCTATATAAGGCTCTTCGTGGTTCATTCCGGATATCCGTGCAATGCCGCCAAAAGGCCAAATTTCTATGCGTTCCACAGTCGTTCCGTAACTCTCCGCCAAGGCCGCATGGGCCAATTCGTGCAGTGTCACAACAAAAAAATCCAAGGTTATTTTGAGACCTTGACCTCCGATGATAAAAATCAGGAGAAGAAGTGCAAACCATGGATTTATGGATATTCTCCGCAACAGACCCACGGATACAACCCTCCATGCACTTAGCGGTGTATCCACTGAGTGCCAAAATACTCGGGAGTAAGGGGATTCACTGGTAATTGGCCATGGCTTACAACAATCGTCAACTGGCCCGGAGTACGGCCCACTATTTGATTTCGGGCCAGTTGCTGGTCTTGATGTACGAAGACCCTCGACAATCCCCGGAATTGCACGCGGATACCCGATACGGTTAATGTGATCGCGTGCCCAGCAATTTGCGACACCTGGGCCGGAGAAGGAGCCATGACGTTAGCCGCGTGAGGAAGGTTTATTGTCACTCCTGGAGAAAAGAGCATAGAGCCGTGTTCCCTGCTCCACCCAAAAGCCCGAGTCAACGTCCCGCTCAAACCCACTGGATTCGCCCAACGAGACTCAACCAGGTGCCGTGATGCAGACTGCGTGGGCGATACCCCGGGACCCCGCTGCGCCTCAATCCACTGAAGAAAATTCTGGGATGCGCTCACTGGGAAATGGCTGATTATGTAGATTACGCTCAGAGTGCCCAAAATGACCCCCCAGCGCCATCTTTTCGATCGGGGCGCTGAAGCGCCGAACGCAGGCGGAATTTTTTGCATTGCGTCACCCCTTGTCCGTCTTTCCAATACATTAATATGCATGCCGAAAGCAATTCATGCGGGCTGCAACCCATTACTCACCCAAGGTGACCCGATTGATCGTCACCCAACACTGATGGTATGATGCAAGCAGGAAGGGAAGATCTGCATGGCGCCATGGTTAGCATTAGCAATTGCATTAGCCTTTGTGTTCGTCGGAACATATTTGCAGAAACGGGCTTTTCAAGTGTGGCAAATGCCGCGCTACCTGGAAAAAAGCTGGGTTCGTTACTCATTAATGCTGATAACTATTGTCCTTTTGGGATTTCCTTCTGTGAGCGGGTATGGTTGGGTCTCTCCGATATATGGAACGGTTATTGGGTTCCTTGGCGGAAGACAGGCAGATTGGGAAAAGGCCTGCAAAGAAGACTAACGTCCTACAAATTTAGCGACTTGGTAGAATCTTTATTGCTGGCACGGCGCTTTCCGCCTCGTGCCTTTTTCCGTTCCAGACGCGTCAGGCGCTGTTCAATCCGGGCCAAAAGAGCAAATATGGCCAGAAGAAAGGCTCCATCTACAGCTAACAACACAATTATCCATGTCATCATGTATTTACCCTCTTTAGGTGGCTGCTCCCTATCATCTCAGTATCGTCTCACCATGTCTTTACACATTACATCATGGTAACGAAAAATGTCACTGTCTCGCAATCTGTCACGCCCCGAAAGGACCGTTGTCAACCCCACGGCTATTCCGGACCGTGCCATGGGCCAATGTAAAGTAATACGCCGACAAAAGCAAAAATTCCCCGTACCGTCCTGCCTCCAAGGATGACGCCGGCAGGACGGACAGCCGGAGAAAGTCCCATTAGTCAAATTGCCACCATCCGTGGGCAAAAACCTCGTACATATCACCATGAGTAAAAACTGCGCGAAACGGGGCGCGCGATGAACCGTCATACGGTTGTTACCGCCACATTGTTGCGGACATTAGGATCATCGCACCCACTGCTTAAAATGCCCACTTCCACATGATTTTTCTATTTGCGGAACACTGCAGTTGAATTTCGAACGATCCCTGCCAAAAATTACAAAGCAATGATTTTTCCGCCACGATGCTCTGACGCCCCCGCGCATCATCATGTTGGAACGAATTGGCTTCACATCACTGCACAACTTGTGTCACGGATGCCGTCCTTTTATACGACGGATCGCTCCGGCGCATATACACATTAATGAGAATTCCGATTGCTGCCGCATCAGTGATAAAGGCTGAACCTCCGTAGGTCATAAACGGTAGGGGAATTCCTGCCACCGGCATAATGCCCGAAACCATCCCGGCGCTTTCAATCACCTGAAACGCGAACATCGAGACCACTCCGGCCGCCAGTAGCATGCCGTAGCGATCCTTCGCCCGATTGGCAATGTACATGCCTCGGGCCAGAAGCAAAAGGTAAACCAATAACAAAGCTGCCGATCCCACAAATCCCAGTTCCTCGCCAACAACCGCATAAATAAAGTCTGTGTACGACTCGGGCAAAAAGCTCAGTTGATTAAAGTGCGCTGTAAAAATACCTGTTCCCAGCAGCCCACCGCTTCCCACCGCGATCCGCGACTGAATTTCATTAAATCCCGCTCCTAGAGGGGCTCGCTGGGGATTAATAAAAACCAACAGCCGGTTTAATTGGTACTGATGCATAGGAATGGGTATGTGAAACCGAAAATGAAGATAGACCCATAACACCACGGTAAGAAATCCGATCGGAAAAATAATCACCCATTTCCAAAACGAAGAGGTCATAAACAACATACCGGCAGTAATGGCGACGAAAACCAAGGTTGTCCCCAAATCCGGCTGTTTCAGAATCAAAAGCATCGGTAAAAGAACATGCAGTCCCGGTGAAATGAAATCTCTCCACCGCGTGATACGTTCCTTTTGACTAAGGTGAGTGGCTAGTGTCACAATGACGGCCACCTGTGCAAATTCCGAAGGCTGCAACTGAAAGGGCCCGACGTTAATCCAACGCTGGGCTCCCAATGCGGTATGTCCTTTCACCAAAACAAAAGCCAGCAATAACACAGAACCCCAATATAGATACGGGCTCAAAATACGAAACTTTTCATAGGGGATCAAACTGACTATGACGATTGTAATCAATCCCAGAATAATCCATGCCATTTGTCTGTGGACAAAATACAGTTGTGATCCTGCTGGCAGCAACGGCTTAGTGGCACTGCCTATAATGAATAAACTCAACACAGACAGCAGCAACATAATGAGGATTGTAAGGATATCGACATTTTTCCAGACGCTCTTTGCTCGCATAATCTCTGACCTCTCCATAAATCCCTTGACGCACGGTTAAGGTTTTACACGGTATTCAAATGTGGCCCAACAAACCAAATAATTCCAGAGAATTGCCAAAATGCATTCCTGCGAGTCTCTCGTAACAAGAAGACAAAACATCCCGCATTATAATGATTATAATGATATCGGACACGGAAAATGAGTTTATCCCGGCAATTTCGGAATTTCAAGCCTTCCATTCGGCCCTTTACCACATTATCCGCTATACGAAACATGCTCAAACTTATCCAAGAGAGCATAAGCCAGTATCTCGGGGATTAATCACTCTTCCGCAATCCGCAAGTTTTGCTCCTAGCCGTCTTCGGCATCATTCCTGCACAAAGTTGGAATCCCATGTCATCGACGACATTGGCAGTAACTTATAATACCTCATACAAGACACTAAACAATGAGAGCCAATTAAAAGTCTTATGAAAAACGCCTCATACCCAGCCTATGTCCCAGCGGTCCAATGCCACTCTCCACCACTCCCATTGCACACAACCTAGACAGCTCCGCTGTGTCATCATGGTAATCTCCCTCGCCGTCTGATCACTGCCCCAATAAAATCCCATAGCCATGCAGCTGCACTCTCTCAGTGGTGCTAAACAGAGAGACTGCAGCTTGTGTTGCGCCATATCCGTCAGCAATCCCTTAAGGGGATTTACAGTGAGTGATTCTTCACCTTGCGAATTGGTATATTTGCGACCAGTGCCATCGCATCATCGTGTCGTGAAAAGTCCACCCGAAATCCCTGGTCATCAATATCCATGTATTCGGAAATTACCTTAAGGAGATCGTTTTTCAGGTTTTCCAGGGCTTGGGGTGAGAGGCTCGCGCGGTCATGCACCAAAACTAAACGCAGACGCTCTTTTGCCACGTCCTTGCTCGCATCCTCACGTCCAAAAACCCGTGCGATCAAATCAAACATGGACCGCCCTCCCCAGCTCATACCTTAAACCCCATAATTTTCCGCAATTTGCTAAACAATCCCGCTCCGTCATCGAGCTTCATTATTGGCACATTCTCCCCCCGGAGGCGCCGTGTAATATTGCGGTAGGCTTCCCCCGCTTTCGATTGCAAATTTAACACCGCAGGTTCTCCGCGATTGGTTGACACGACGATAGACTCATCATCAGGGACGACACCCAACAATTCAATCGCTAGGATTTCAATCATGTCGTCAATGTCCATCATATCGCCTTTTTTAACCATGCTTGCACGAATTCGATTAATAATCAAGGAGGGTTTATGTTTTTCTTGTGCTTCGAGCAACCCAATGATGCGATCGGCATCGCGTACCGACGCCACTTCCGGCGTGGCTACCACCAAAGCCTTATCGGCACCCGCCACCGCGTTTTTGAATCCTTGCTCGATACCCGCCGGCGAGTCAATCAGCACGTAATCAAAGTCTTCCTTCATTTGTGACACCAGTTCGCGCATTTGCTCCGGTGACACAGCGGTTTTGTCCCGTGTCTGGGCAGCGGGAAGCAGATATAAGTTTTCAAACCGCTTGTCCTTAATTAAAGCATGCTTCAGTTTGGCGAACCCTTCGACCACATCAACCAAATCATAGACAATTCGGTTTTCCAGCCCCATCACTACGTCCAGATTCCTCAAACCGATATCGGCGTCAATCAATGCAACCCGTTCTCCGGCCTGAGCGAGTCCAGCCCCTAAGTTCGCTGTTGTCGTGGTCTTTCCCACACCCCCTTTCCCAGAGGTAATGACGATGGCTTCCCCCATATCTTAAGGCTCCCCCTTACTTGACGTTTCCCAGCGTGCTACGCTGCCACTGATCTATGATCAGCTGTCCATCACGCACTTCGGCGATTTCCGGTACTGCAGGCAATTCGGTATCATCACTATCCGGCGCACGACCAATAAAATGGGCTATCCGGATTTGAGTTGGGCTTAGCCGAAATGCCGCTACGACAGCTTCCTGGTTCCCTTCCGCGCCAGCGTGGGCCAAACCTCGCAGCCAACCCATCACAACAATATCCCCACCCGCCGTGATTTCTGCTCCCGGATTCACATCTCCCAATACTACTACATTACCGTAAAAACGTACATGCTGCCCAGATCTCAATGTTTTCCGAATCAGTAACGTCGGATGCCTGCGCGCCTCCTCTTCCCAATCCCTGGCATTACGCCGAACTACATAATGTTCGACGGACGACGTGTCCTGTCCACTGTGCATGGCTCCGCCCCCTCTGATACCCTTGCTCGACCGGAATCGGGAGAAAATGAGTTGCGCTGCGGATAACTGCGGGCTTATCCAAGGAACGCTGCTTGACTCACTACTACTCACGCAAGACGCGCGCGTCTCGAAGATGAGTGGCGTGCCACTGTCTTGTGCCTTTCCTTTTCTCTCAGCACCTTACAAATTCTCTATTTCTGTCCAAACTCCTGCCAATCATTCGACGCCGATAAGAAGATTTTGTCTTGGTGTTCAGTCAAAAACCCATGAAAATGGACAAAAACCGACGGTAACAATGGGTCACGCCGTCGGTCTGTGCGTAATGCTGTCATGCACTTATGCGTTGTTACACTCTCGTAGCTCCCTACAATGAAAGGCTGCGATACCCCGCAGAACCCTTTCTGTTACGCCGGGTGCCAAATCCCACAATACCGCCCAGAGCCGGGGTAAAAAGCATTGAAAATAAAATCCACACCGGAAGCGGGCGGGAAAACATCAACCACGAGAAGTGGTATCCAAAAATATACAGCAGAACCCATTGAAAAGGCACCACCACGACCTGGCTCAAGGCCGCGATGAGGCCAGGAACAAAAATAGGATCACGAACAATCTTTTGCTGAACCCAAGCAACCCCATACCCCAACAGAGCGAAGGTCAAAGCATTAAGACCGATTAATCGGCCTGCCCATAAGTCCTGCATGAGCCCTCCCAACAATCCTGCCCACATCCCGCGTTTGGGGGTCTCATGCAGGGCAATCAAAACGGTTACCGACAATACGGCGTTGGGAACATAACCCATGGGGTATATTTGAGGCAACAATCCCACCTGAATTAATAGCGCAAGTAGGTAGAGAATCAGCCAGGTGCCAATACGCAATCGATTCATTAGCTTTTCCCTCCCCCAAAAATTGGAGGGATGCTAGCCCCGGACGGATGCGACTGTACTACCATAACCGTCTCCAGACGGTTGAAATCCACGGCCGGCTGAATGGTAGCAGTTTCGGTCAACCCATATTGGTTGTGCGTCACGGACACAACCTGACCAATTAAAAGCCCTTTGGGATAGTACTGGCTAAGACCTGACGTGGTGACAACGTCTCCGGGCAAGACGTTCGCTTTGCTTGAGAACAGTTGAAATTTCAACAATCCGGCTACCGGATTCTGGCCCAGAACCACCCCCGTGGACTGT
The DNA here is from genome assembly GCA_003023725.1 of Sulfobacillus benefaciens. Taxonomy (GTDB): domain Bacteria; phylum Bacillota; class Sulfobacillia; order Sulfobacillales; family Sulfobacillaceae; genus Sulfobacillus; species Sulfobacillus benefaciens. The sequence goes on from PXYT01000024.1 coordinate 21,539, forward strand.
GAGCGGACATCGAGGGCACCAATCCCGCTTTTCGGGTCTAAGATCAACATCACCGTCGATGTGTTGGGTCCGGCCGATATAACACGACCTACCACTCCCTGCGGCACAATCACAGCCATGCCGGTGTGCACCCCGTTACGTGTGCCCTGATCGATCATCACCGTATCAAACCAGCTGTCGGGATTTCGGGATATGATACTTGCCGGTTCCAGTTTCCACCTGCCTAAAGCATGTTCCAGTCCCAGTAGGCCCCTTAACCGGCTATTTTCAGCCAGAACCTCGGACAGTTCCAGCTTCATGCTCTTATACTTTAGCAATTGCCGTTCAAGTGCGCGATTCTGTTGCTGGAGGGTAAAAATATCCCCCACCGTGCTAAGCCCTAACCCGGTTTCCCGGCCTATGAAGGCCATGCTGGATTCCGCAGGAGACACCACGGTATTGATGAGGGTACTTAACCCAATAACGTTGCCGCGGATGCGGGCGGTCAAGCTTAGACTCACCGTGACAACCATGATAACCAGCACTGTGATGAATAACCGTCGCCAACGGGATATAAATCCGCCCACTTGTGATTCCTCCTCTTAGTGTCGATTACGGCGACGAAGAGCTTCGAGATGATGCGGATCTTCCAGAACCATTCCAGTACCACGCACCACGGTTAGTAAGGGTTCCTCTGCTTGATGGACCGGCATGCCGGTTTCGGAACTCACCAACTTATCAAAGTTACGCAGCAAGGATCCCCCGCCCGTCATAACAATACCCCTATCCATAATATCCGCTGCCAGCTCCGGCGGCGATTTTTCCAAAGTTGCCTTGATCGCTTCAACGATCGTATTCACGGTTTCACTCAAGGACCGCTGAATTTCCGTCGAATTAATTTTCAGAGTTTTTGGCAGTCCCGTCACTAAGTCGCGTCCGCGAACATCCAACGTTTCTTCGTGATCGGGGGGATATGCGGATCCGATATTAATCTTAATTTCCTCTGCTGTGCGTTCTCCGATCATCATATTGTACGTTCGTTTTATGTGATTAACGATGGCATCATCCATTTCGTCTCCTGCCACGCGGATGGACTGGGATGCCACAATGCCATCCAGGGAAATAATCGCGACTTCGCAGGTTCCGCCGCCGATATCCACAATCATATTTCCTGTCGGTTCGTTAACCGGTAGTCCCGCTCCGATAGCGGCCGCCATAGGTTCCTCGACCACGAGGGCCTCTTTGGCTCCCGCCTGCACTGCAGCGTCCTTGACGGCCCGTTCCTCAACCCCTGTAACACCGGACGGAACACCAATCACGACCGTCGGATGAATCACGCGTGAGTTATTTGATGCTTTCTTCATAAAATATTTTAGCATGGCCTGCGTCGTGTCAAAATCGGCAATGACTCCGTCCTTTAAAGGTCTTACAGCTCGAATGTTACCCGGAGTCCGGCCCACCATTTGTTTGGCTTCCTGCCCAACGGCAATGATTTCGCCGGTCAGAGTGTCGATAGCCACCACCGAGGGTTCCTGCAGGACAATCCCCCGTCCCTTAACATAAACCACCGTATTCGCCGTTCCCAAGTCAATCCCCATGTCTTTCGCGAAAGACCCAAATAAACTCCTAATGGGCACCGAAATAATCCTCCCTTTAATCCGTTGATTTTCTATCCTGAAATTTGTACTGAATTACTGAGTCTTGTTACTTTTCCTTTGTGAATACTCATATGGCCCGCTTTCCCTACTACCACATGATCCAAAACAGGGATACCCAAGAGCTCTCCTGCCTCTTCCAATCGTACGGTCAATAACCGATCAGCTTTCGATGGCTCAGGATCGCCACTGGGATGGTTGTGTACCACAATAATAGACGCACTGGACCAGCCAATAGCCCGCTGAAAGATTTCTCTCGGAAATACCTCAACGCGATCAAGACCGCCACGAAAAACCGTTTCCACAGCCAGAACCTGATTTTTGGTATTCAAAAACAACACGCGAAACTCTTCCTGATTGAGCCGCATCATATCTTCAACGAGAGTCACCACATCGTCTGGTCCGTCAATCTGATTCCTGAGTTCGTGGCGCTTCACCCGATTCCCAATTTCTAGCGCTGCTAATAAAAGAGCCACCTTCGCTTGTCCCAACCCTTTTATCTGCAGCAATTCTTGGGCTTTTCGCCGGCTCAGCGCTTGCCATCCGTCTTTCAGCAAAGACCCGCTTAATTCTAAAACGGATTGGCCCGATGATCCTGTTCCTAAAATTACCGCCAGTAATTCCCGGTCTCCCAGCACAGATGCTCCGTGACGCAGAAGCCGCTCGCGGGGGCGTTCCTCCCGAGGCAGCTCTTTAACCCCACTCACCTTTGTCTCTCCTTGTCCCAGTGTGATAACAAGAGTGCCACCAGGCGGGTCGGCAAACCAATTATCGTCTCAACATCGCCGTTAATGTGTTTAGCCCATCGCCGAGCATACCCCTGGATTGCGTAAGCTCCGGCTTTGTCCCACGGCTCATCGGTACACAAATACTCTTCGACCTCTTCCTTGCTGAAAGAGACGAACTCAATCTCGGCGCAGTCAACCCGAACACGTCCTTGCCCAGACCCGGGATCCCATAGTGCCACCGCCGTAAAAACCTGGTGGCGCTGGCCCGACAGGCATGACAGCATCTCACGGGCATGATCGGGCGATACCGGCTTGCCAAATATACGTCCTTGATAGGAAACCACGGTATCCGAGCCGATAATAAGACATTCAGAATAATGTCCCCCAGTAGCTACGGCTTTACTGACCGCCAGCCGCCTAACCAACTCGCAGGGGGATTCGTTAGGTCTGACGCTTTCATCAATATTTGCGGGAGCAACGCGAAAGGATAAACCCATCTTCCCTAGCAATTCACGGCGGCGGGGAGAGCCCGAAGCCAGCACAATGCATTTTGCCATTCCTATGCCTTCCGTCGCTGAAACCACCACAGGCCCCCAAGCAGCCCGATCATACCACCAAGGTTTAAATCAAGCCATATTCCCACATCGAGACCAAAGACTCCGAGATTCAGTGTCCAGGGTCCGGATGGCGTGCCCAACTGGAAATAGGAATGACCTAGGGGTGTCCATAAAGGTGCAAGAAAATGTCCCATCAACGAGCCAACCAATCCTCCAACCAGGATATAAAGCAGTGCAATCCATCCTGATCCATTTCGACCGCGCATGACAAACTCCTCTGGTTCCCCACATTTGGTGACACTCCACCTGTTTACTCGACAAAAACATAGACCTTGTTCAGCATAACATTGCTCAGATACTCCCCGCAATCATGGAAAAGATTCCTCGAATGGGCAAATTCTTCTCGGTTAATTCACCAAATTACCCACATGTTTCTGTCGTTGTTCCAGAATATAACTCAGTAAAGCCAAAGAACCGGTTGTTAAAATCGCCTCGTCTTCGGCGCTCACCGCAAAAGCCTTCTGAACGGCTTCCCACGGGTCTTCAATAATTGTTGCAGTCGGAGCCACTGTCAATAACTCCCGGGGATCTCCCCCCCTTTGCGAGGGAACATGCGTCAATATAATCCGTTCCATATAGGGAATGAGCAATCTCAGCATATCGTCGGCTGGTTTGTCGGACAACGAGCTGAATACCAAGGTCCATCGGAAGCGCCGGTAGGCTTTCAGTTTCAGCGTTTCAACCACCCCCTGGATTCCATGGGGGTTATGAGCTCCGTCAATAACCCATAATGGGTTGCGACGAACAATTTGAAAACGTCCGGGCCAGGAAAAACGAGCCCAAGACCGAAGCACCGATTGCCAGTCATGGATAAACCCTTGACGTGACAATTCTCCCAAAGCCGCGTATGCCGTAGCCACATTGTCCTTTTGATAAGCTCCGAGCAAGGGAACAGACAAAGGGCCGGCGGGGCTGCGGCCAAAGACCCCTTGTTCACCCACTTCAGGAAACCACGTAGGCTCAATTATCTTCACCCCGCAGTCCCGCGCCCGTTCCCAAATCACGGTGCGAGCCGAGGGATACGGTTGACGCGCTGCAACCACTGGTGAACCGGCCTTGATGATGCCGGCCTTCTCGCCTGCTATGGCTTCAATGGTATTTCCTAACCGGTCCATATGATCAAAGGCTACGGGGGTGATCACCGCTAAACAGGGAGGATCAATAATATTGGTGGCATCGAGCCGTCCACCCAATCCCACTTCCACCACTGCCACATCAACGCGCCAATGACGAAAGGCCAGAAAAGCCAATGCCGTAACCGCTTCAAAAAACGTCGGAACATCGGGAAGCGTACGACCAGCCTGTTCCACCATTTCGCCCAAATGATCCCATAATTCCTCCGATATGGGCTGCCGATTTAGCATGACTCGTTCGTTAATGTGCCCCATATCGGGAGATACTGTTAATCCAACCCTAAGGTTTTGGGACTGCAAAGCCTCTGCGATCAACGCAGCGGTGGAGCCCTTGCCGTTCGTTCCGGCCACATGAACAATCGGGTAACCTTGTTGCGGATTTCCCAGAGCATCCAGAAGTTGCCGGATCCGCTCCAGTCCGGGACGAATCCGCAACCGTTCCAATCCTTCCCACCAGTTTTCCTTCACTGCAAATCCTCCCAGCGCTCCTTCAGGCGCATCACTCGTGAAACAAATTCTTCACGCTGTGAAAGCGCTTTTGCCACAACCTGTTCGGGTGCGCGTTCCCTGAATTGGCGGTCCTTTAACTGACGTTGCACACGGTCCAGTTCACTTTGTGCCTGCTCCAACAGCTTACGCACACGATTGGCCTCTTTCTCCAGATCGACAGCTCCTTCCAAAAGCAAGGAGACACTCCCGCCCAGTGCCATTCCAGTTAAGGCATGTCGTGGTTTTGCTATCCCCTCGTCCTTCATGTGCCAACTGATTGTCGAGGCTTTGACAAGTTCTCGAATCGCGTGCTCCTCCTTCCGCCAGTCTTCAAGGATTTGGAAACTATCGGCAACGCAGACAAACTGGACACGCTGGCCGGGAGGCAGATTAATCTCGGCCCGCAAGTTGCGCCCGGCTCGAATGAGACTCTGCACACGACCTACGATCTCCATAGCCCGGTCCTGTCCGGTCAAGGAGAGAGGTTTAGGCCATTCGGCCACCATGATGCTCTCCCCATTATGAGGAAGCGACTGCCACAATTCTTCGGTCACAAACGGCATAAAGGGATGAAGCAGCTTCAAAGACTGTTCCGCAACGTGAATTAATGTGCTCAACACTTGGGGAATTTGACGCGGTTCTTCCCGCATCCGGATCTTAGTTAATTCAATATACCAATCGCAATAGTCATCCCACAGAAAGTCATATATGGCTCTGGCCGCTTGTCCGAACTCGAATTCCTGAAGCCAGTTGGTCATCTTCTCCACCGTTTGGTTGAGCTTATGCATAATCCACACATCTTCGATGTGCGGGGTGTCAAGATTCAGAGGATCAGGGACAAAATTATCCGGCAGATTTATTCGCACATACCGAACCGCATTGTAAATCTTGTTGGCAAAATGGCTTGCCGCCTGAACCCTCTCGTCACTGTAACGCTGATCGTTTCCGGGAGCTGAGCTCAACACCAATGCCATCCGTAAAGCATCGGCTCCATATTGTTCAATCACATCCATGGGGTCAACCCCATTACCCACAGACTTGCTCATTTTTCGGCCCTGGCTGTCCCGTACCAATCCATGCAGCAGCACCGTTTCAAAAGGTTTTTCCCCGGTGAAATGGATGCCCTGCATAATCATCCGGGAAACCCAGAAAAAGATAATATCATAGGCGGTTGACAGCACCGACGTGGGGTAAAACATCTGCAAATCCTGAGTCTTTTCGGGCCACCCCAGCGTTGAAAACGGCCACAGTGCCGAAGAGAACCAGGTGTCAAGCACGTCATCGTCCTGGCGCATGGATCCTCCGCACACATCGCACCTAGAAGGCGCTTGCCGAGCTACGACAACGGATTCGCACTCGACACAATAGTAGGCGGGAATCCGGTGTCCCCACCAAATTTGCCGGGATATACACCAGTCCCGGATATTTTCCATCCAGCTCGTATAAATTTTTTCGAACCGGTCAGGGACAAATCGAACCTCTCCCCGTCGCACTGCCTCCAGCGCAGGGCGCGCCAAAGGTTCGACTTTTACAAACCATTGCAGCGACAACAGAGGCTCAATTGTCGTGCCACATTTTTCACAGTGGCCGACCGAGTGAACCAGGTCTTCTTGTTTCTCCACCAGTCCCAGGCTCTCCAAATCCTTGACGACACGCCGCCGCGTTTCATAGCGGTCGAGGCTCTGATACGCCCCGGCATATTCGGTCATGGTCCCGTCTTCGCCGATCACCTGAATTTGTTGGAGGTCATGGCGCTGACCCATTTGGAAATCGTTAGGATCGTGCGCGGGCGTAACCTTCACGGCACCCGTGCCGTACGCTGGATCCACGTACGTATCGGCGATAATCGGTACAATTCGGTTGATGAGAGGGATCCGGACCTGGCGGCCCACAAAGCCCGCCCAGCGTGAGTCATCCGGGTGGACAGCCACGGCTGTATCTCCCAGCATAGTTTCAGGTCTGGTCGTGGCCACGGTGACATAACCTGGCCCATCCGCCATCGGGTAGCGGATATAGGTGAGTGCCCCGGTTTCATCTTCATGTTCTACTTCTATATCCGACAAAGCGGTGCGGCAAGACACACACCAATTGGTAATATAATGGCCGCGGTAAATAAGCCCTTCCTCATACAGGCGGACGAACACTTCAGTCACGGCCTTTGACAATCCCTCGTCCATTGTAAAGCGCAATCGTTCCCAGTCAACAGATGCGCCCAATTTTTCTACCTGGCGCAAAATTTCTCCTCCGTACTTTTCCTTCCATTGCCAAACTTCCTGAACGAACGTATCACGTCCCAGTTCGCGTCGTTCAATATTCCGGCTCCGCAACAATTCTTCCACTTTCATCTGGGTATGAATCCCAGCATGATCGGTTCCCGGAAGCCACAGAGTGTTCTCTCCCAACATCCGGTGAAAGCGGATGAGAATGTCCTGCCAAGTATTGTTCAGGGCATGGCCCACATGCAATACCCCCGTTACGTTGGGGGGCGGCATCACAATGCTAAACATGGGCACATCATTTTTCATGTTGGGTTTAAAGTATCCGTGGTCCTTCCAAAACGTATACCACTTTTTCTCCACCTCATGAGGAGAATATTGGGCACTGAGTTCGCTCACGAAAGACTCCTCCTTAATTTTAGCGATAAGACTCATTGCCAAGGCAAAGCCTTTAAGGTGTTTTTCCGGAGAGCCATACAATCTACCCGCATTCCAACTTCGTTCAGTTCACCAAAAAGAGACCCTCTTCGCTAAGGGCGAAAAGAGTCTCTTTCGCGGTACCACCTTAATTCACCCCGAGTCAAGTTAGGGCCTCATATGGCGATAACGGGCGCACCCGGGTATGGATTACCTCGTTATAGACATAGGCTCTCTATACCGCCTCAGGGTCCACCCGCAAGCCAACACGCACGAAGTTTCCACCCCTTTATCACTTCGCTCTCTAAGCGTGTGGATCCTGCTTCTTCCCGTCATCAGCACAATAGCATGTAATTAGTCTTCTACTACGGCCAAAATGTCGTCAGTCGACAAGATAAGGTGCTCCTCATTTGCAATCTTAATTTCTGTCCCGGCAAATTTGGCAAACAATACACGTTGGCCTTCCTTGACTTTGATGTCTTCACCATCGCCGACTGCTACAATTAGACCGGTCTGGGGTTTGTCTTTGGCAGTATCGGGTATGTAAATCCCACTCTGAGTTCGTTCTTGTTCCTCAACCAATTTTACCAGAACGCGGTCCCCTAACGGCTTGACCTGCATTGGAAATATCCCCCTTGGATGGTGTATCTGATGATCCACAAAAACCGTGGCATCTAACATTATATCGTACCGCTAAAGCCTGTCAATGAATAGCGAGCCGGTCTTAAAGGCGACTTGGAATCATAAAGTGGAGTGGATAAGCACTCACTGGAGGGAGCATTTGATGAAATGTCTCGCACGATGGAGCGCATGGGTTTTGGCATTGGTCATGTTAACCACGTTAACGGGATGCGGTCAAAAACCCAATAAGACTTCGAAACCCTCCCTACCGGTCATTCGTTATGCGTTGAACACCTCTTCATCGCTCTTGACTTTACCGCTTCAAATCGCGCTGAAACTTCATTTCTTCGAAGATGAACACATTCAAGTCAAACGTGTACCGCCTTTGCATGCTGATCTTGCGATTTCGGAATCCCGGCCAGAATGGCCGGTAATCGGCTGTGTGGCGAGCCGTCCAGATCTGGTTATTGCCTCTCCCGTTCCGGACCCCCATTTCCGTCTAAGGGCTTTGAACCGGCTTTCCGTCGTTTACGCCGCCAATCTCAACTCGTCTCTGAGCCTCGTGCGAGGCGTGATGAACCTCAACCGCACCCATCCGTCTTTCTCTTCCATCCCCTTTCGGAGACTGGCAACTTTATGGGCACAGCATCGCCTGCCATGGGCTGTAGTGAGTCTCAAACAATTTTTCACGCTTCGGCGAAAGGATCCACAGGCTGTCATCCTGAACTGGCTAGGTGCCTCCACCGGCCCCATTCCCGTGGTGACAATCAGTGGTCAAAGCCCTCACAGTGTCCAGTTTCTGCGGGCCCTAAATTTAGCCTTGTGGTATCTTCACACCTCATCACCACACACGATAACTCAAGTCCTCGCTGGCAATTCGAGCAATCCTTTCCTGGACCAGGAAATTCAAACCGGAATTCATTTCGACCTGTGGCCCCAAACCACTCTCGTGTCCCCCCAGGAATATAACCGGGGGCGGGCTCTGTACGGATTGGGCAACCCGGAAGTCTGGCCCCCTTTTTTCTCCGGTGTCAATACTCAGTTATCCCGTCAGGCCCTTAGTGTCCAGTATTGATGACCCAAAGATTCCATTAATACCAGTTCCGTTTCGCCAGCCAAACGTCCCGTTGCGCACAGCACGGCAACCTTTTTAAATCCGGCCTTTTCATAGGCTCGGATGGCACGAAAATTATCTCTTTTGACACGTAAGTAAACGCGTTGGAGTCCGATACGCTCATAGGCCACGTGCAACACCTCGCGAATGGCTGCGGATCCATATCCCCGACTCCAATAATGCTTGTTGCCAATAGAAATCCTCAGTTCGGCCTCTGCGTTGCGCCAAGCAATATGTTCCAACTCAGCATCTCCGATGAGGACGCCACCAGGAGTTTGAATGGCAAACCCGATGCGAACGGAACTGGTCATCAGATCCTGCCACCACACCGAATCTATAACGCTGCCCTGCCCAAACTTCTTGCCGCTCAGGATCGTCACCTCTTCGTCCTCATCCCACAACGCTATGGATGTTAAATCACGATCCGCCAACTTGCGAATATAACGGTAATGACCGTCAATATCCAGCACCATCGATTCCTTCACCTCGTCTTCGTATCACCTCTCTTAAATTCGACAGAAACGGGCTCGTCTCCTGTGAACCTGCGCCCATTTTCCTTTGGTTAAGATGGAGGATATCGCCTTACAATGAGAACCCGGGTTAACAAGATTTTTCTGGGATCCTTCCAGAATTCTCCGGTTCATAAGAGGCCCACTTTCCATCCGCAGGGAATCTTCCTTCGTCTTTCGCCACAAAGCTCTCTCAGAAAATCGTGCCACATTATTTCTCTTGTGCATCTCCCACACCACAAGGATCTTGCAAACACTCTCCCGCCGAATCTTGAACCTGACACCCCGTGGCTCTCCTAAATCACCCCGCCGGCATTTCGAATTTGTTCTCATTTTTGGTAATAAAACCCTTTCGCCTCAAGCCATCAGCCTTGGTCACGCGATGATAAGATAACCACACTTGCCAGGGAGCTGTCTTCCGAGATAGAATTCTGTCACTTCCCATTTTGGGCTTGGTGATTCTCCAAAGGAGGAAAATTCACCGTTTGGCCGACAGTCGCAACTTTTCTTGTACTGGCCTTGGTGTGGTGCATTCGTAGACTCACCTCAAGTTCCGATAGCATGCATTCCATACGGTTCAATCGTTTTGCAAGACTTTTTGTTCCCTTGTCGCACTTATCATAATCACTACTGTTCCATAATGTGCAATTTTCCAACATTCTCTACAATCAAAACAAGTGCTCGCACCGAGTGCTATGCCGCACTCGTGCTGTCTCGTATTCTGAAAGAAAGACTTCTTGAGGCAATTCCACCTACATCACCACAGGTTTGTGGAGAGGCATCGGCCCGTCCGCCTATTTGGGGAAGATTTGGCTAAAGCCTTGACTGACAGGAACCAATTCGATAGGTTTTACACATGGACACTAATGCGGTACGCGCATTCTGGGTTATGCGGCATGGTCGCCCTGACTTATCCCGTAACCCATTTTTCATGGATCACGACCAGTTTAACCGATATTTAGAAGCTTATGACCGGGCGGCTTTAGATGAAGTCGAGACAAAACGCTTAACCACATTATTTCAACGGTATCCGATTCCCGAATTGGTTATCTGTTCGGATTTGCCTAGGGCTAAAGCGACGGCTAAGTTATATGCCCGCTCAAGTCCTGTTCTTGTTGATCCGACATTCCGGGAAATTCCTGTGTGGCTTCCTGAAGCGTCAACGCATTTTCTTAAAAGCCGATGGCCCGAGGAATTTTGGTGGAGTTATTTGCGCATAAACTGGTTTCGGGATCAGGGCCCGGAAGGAAAGGTCCATTCCCGTCAACGCGCGCAGATCGCAATAGCCCATCTGAGTGTATATCTTCAGGATCATCAAAACATCGCCATCGTGTCCCATGCTGGATTTCTGTCCTTACTGATCACGATGCTGCATCAGCAGCATCGGATCAGAGGGCCATTGTTGCCTTCGATTCGTTTTGGAAGGCCCAGACGTTACATCTGGCTCAAATAGTTAATCCTAATCCCCTTATCACTTCCCTAAGTTTGTCGACGCCTTCTCCCGTTCGGTTGGAAACCGGATAGATCGCCAATTGATAGGCATCTTGCAGTGTTTGAATCCGCGTCTGCTGCTCATGTTTGTTGAGACGATCCATCTTGGTTCCCACTATGACGATGAACAAGTTTCGCTCGTAAGCCCAGCGAAGAATCGTCATTTCCTCACTCTGAGGATCCCTGCGGATGTCTTGAACCAGAACCCCTCCAATAATCTGCTGCCGAGACACCAAATAATCTTCCACTGCCTGACCAAACTGTTCTCGAATGGATTTGGGAACCTTAGCGTAGCCATATCCCGGAAGATCTACCAGGTACCAGTTTTTCATTCGGTAAAAATGTATGCGTTGCGTTTTTCCGGGATTAGCGCTAACGTGAGCAATTTTTGTTCGCGTTAAAGCGTTGATTAAGGAAGACTTTCCTGCATTGGACCGTCCTAAAAAAGCTAGTTCAGTCACACCATCACTCGGCATTTCAGTCGGAACCAAAGCGGAAGCTTTCAGGCGGTCATTTTTGGGGGACAACTTTTTCCCTCGCAATCTTTTCGCTCAAAGCAAATGCCAACACGCTGTCCAAATGCTTGACAAGATGGATGATCATCGAACGTCTCACATTACGCGGCAAATCGTCCAAATCGTTTTCGTTGTCCTCAGGAAGGATCAGCTCGCGAATTCCAACCCGATGAGCCGCGAGAGTCTTCTCTTTAATGCCGCCGACAGGCAAAACATGCCCCCGAAGCGTAATTTCTCCCGTCATGGCGATCTGAGCTTTAACCGGGATATTGCTAAGCGCGGAAACCATAGCGGTGGCCATGGCAATTCCGGCTGAGGGACCATCTTTGGGAATGGCGCCTTCAGGTACATGCACATGGAGATCCAACGTTTCGTGAAAGGTTGGATCGATGCCGAAATCCTGGGCCCGTGACCGAATATAGCTGTAGGCTGCCCGTGCGCTTTCCTGCATCACATCGCCTAGTTGACCGGTGAGATTCAGATGTCCCTTCCCCGGCATCGTGGTGACTTCAATTGGCATGACATCCCCGCCCGCTTCGGTCACGGCGAGACCCGTCACGATACCGACCTCGTCCTGAGATTCTTTGGGTCGATGGTGCACTTGATGTGGGCCTAAATATTTCTCCAGATTGGTCACACTCACCCGCACGGTATGTTCGTTACCTTGGACAATTTCCCGAGCAACTTTTCGGCAAACCGCTCCCAACTGACGTTCCAGTTGGCGGACTCCAGCTTCGCGGGTATAGTGGCGTATAATGTCCGCAATGGCGTGCTGGCTAATCTCCACCATGGAAGCTTTCAAGCCATGATTTGCCATTTGCTTGGGCCACAAAAACTGCCAGGCAATGTGCAACTTCTCTTCTTCTGTGTACCCCGGAATGACGATAGTTTCCATCCGGTCTAGCAGAGGTTTAGGAATGGTGTGAAGAACGTTGGCCGTCGTGATAAACATTACTTGGGACAGATCGAACGGCACCTCAATATAATGATCCGAGAAATGCGCATTTTGTTCCGGATCCAATACCTCGAGCAGGGCGGCTGACGGGTCGCCCCGGAAGTCCATCGCCATTTTGTCCACTTCATCGAGAAGGAATAAGGGATTCTTTGAACCGGCTTGTTTCATCCCTTGGATTATCCTTCCCGGCAGCGCTCCCACGTACGTACGACGATGCCCTCGGATCTCGGCTTCATCCCGTACTCCTCCCAACGACACCCGGACAAAGTTTCGTCCGGTGGCCCGTGCAATTGAACGCGCAAGCGATGTTTTGCCGACGCCAGGCGGTCCCACAAGACAGAGAATGGGACCTTTAAGACTTTGGGACAGTTGGCGGACCGCGAGATATTCTAAAATCCGGTCTTTCACTTTCTTGAGGCCATAATGATCCTCGTTCAGAATACGCTCGGCTTCTTCAACGTCTACCCGCTCATCCGTTTCAGTGCCCCAGGGAAGATTCAAGAGCCAGTCCACATAATTGCGGACCACAACTGCCTCCGCCGACATGGTAGGCATTTTGGCTAAACGATCAATTTCTCGGTCAATTTTCTCCCGAATGTCCTCGGATAAACCGGCCGTATTTTCCAGTCGCCGTCGCAGTTCCTGAACCTCATCGGCATGTTCGTCGGTTTCTCCGAGTTCCCTTTGAATGGCTTTTAGTTGTTCCCGAAGATAGTACTCCTTTTGAGTCCGTTCCATTTGCTTGCGGACGCGGACATTGATCCGTTTTTCAATTTCCAGAAGCTCCATTTGCCGAGACAAAATGTCCGATACTTTCTTCAGCCGTTCGTTGGCCGAAAAGATTTCGACAACTTCCTGTTTTTCGGCCGTTCGGATGTCGAGATAGCTGATGATGGTATCGGCAAGACGGCCGGGATCATCGACATCCATACTAACCGAAGCCTCTCCCGGCACTTTCTTGGAATTCTTGATATAAAGTTCAAACAAGTCGACGACTGCACGCATCAATGCCTCGGTCTCATCCGACATTTCGTTATCTTCGACAACAGATTCAGCCTCAGCTTCGAAATATGTTCCCTCATCGGTAATCCTATGTATAATAGCCCTGGCATGGCCTTCCACAACGACTTTCGCACCACCGGTGGGCATTTTCAAGAGTTGTTTCACCACACCGATAATACCCACCCGGTACAAATCATCTTCGCCCGGATCATCCTTACGAGTGTCTTTTTGGGCAACAAACAGTAGTTCCTGAGACCCCAGCATAGCCTTTTCCAGGGCATTGAGACTGCGTTCCCGCCCCACTTCCAAGGGCACAACCATATAAGGAAAAAGCAGGACTCCCCTAAGCGGTAAAAGCGGCAATTGCGTGTCCATCATCAACCCTCCTGTGTGAAAAATCTATTCTCCTCTATCCTAACCATAATACTCAAATACATGAAAAGAGACGACCCCTTTTCCTGCGGGGCCGTCTGGAAGAGGGATCAAGAAGCGGATCTCTAAGACCCTACCCCAGCCGAAGGACTAGCCGTAAGGACCTCGGCGGATACCAGAGTCTGAGGGTGCTTATCCGGGTCTGGCTGCACAGCCTGATTAATCGCCTCGACAAGGCGTTCAACGGCAACAATTTGAATATCCCGCCTCTCGCCAAAAGATTGCTGCCAATTATCCTGCGGAACAAGGACACGAGTGCAGCCAGCTTGAGCCGCCGCTTCGACCTTTGCGACAATTCCTCCGACCGCTTTCACGAATCCTCGTATGGACAACTCGCCCGTCATGGCCAGGCGGCGGTCACAAGGCTGGCCTGTTATTGCGGAATATACGGCAACCGCCACGGCAACCCCTGCCGAGGGACCGTCTAGCGGAACACCTCCGGGGAAATTGACGTGCAAATCAAAATTGCGCGGGTCGACTCCGCACTGGTTACGCAAAACTGTAAGTACGTTTTCAATAGATCCCCGGGCCATCGACTTGCGCCGGACTGTTCGACCGGATGTTCCCATCTCTTCTTCCTCCACGATGCCCGTCACAAACAGACGACCGGATCCATCCGCAACTGGCGTAGCTACCACTTCAATATCGATGACGGTTCCCAAATTGGGTCCGTAGACCGCGAGGCCATTGACCATTCCAATCTCAGGATCGCTGCCGACCTGCTTGTCCGGACGCGGAGTGTACTGACCAGAGGTCACGACCCATTCCACGTCGGCCTGCGTCACCGTCCGACGTCCTTCGGTTAACGCCAGGCCAGACGCTATTTGGATTAAATTGACGGCTTCCCGTCCGTTAGTGGCATAGCGCTTAACAACTTCCACCGCCCCTTTTTCTGCCTCCACTCCCAATTTATTTACGGCATTGCTGGCGATTTCTTGAATTTCCCGCGGCAAGAGTGCCCGGAAAAACACTTCCACACAACGGGAGCGGATCGCCGGAGGGATGTCCTGCGGCTGGCGAGTTGTCGCACCTATCAGTCGAAAGTCCGCAGGTAACCCATTTTCAAAAATGTCCTGAATATGACTTGGCACATTACTGTCCTCGGAATTGTAATAGGCCGATTCCAGCATGACCTTGCGGTCTTCCAAGACTTTGAGCAGTTTGTTCAACTGAATCGGATGCAGTTCGCCAATCTCGTCAATAAAGAGAATTCCTCCGTGAGCCTTGGTGACGGCACCCGGTTTCGGTTGCGGAATACCAGCCATGCCTAATGGTCCGGCTCCCTGATAAATCGGGTCATGCACAGATCCAATCAGAGGATCCGCAATTCCGCGTTCATCAAACCGTGCGGTCGTGGCGTCGAGTTCCACAAATTTGGCGTCAGGTTGAAAAGGTGTCCACGGAGTTTTTTTGGCTTCTTCAAGAACCAGCCGCGCCGCGGCCGTTTTGCCCACACCGGGGGGCCCGTAGACGATGATATGCTGAGGATTCGGACCGCATAAAGCTGCCTTTAAGGCACGAATACCTTCAGATTGACCGATAACGTCCTCAAAACGACTGGGGCGCGTTTTCTCCGACAAAGGTTCGCTAAGATGAACCGAACGTAGCCGCCGCAATTTCTCAATTTCTTTCTTCGATTCCCGTTCGACAGCCACTTTGTTGCCTTGCTGGGTTTTGAGGAGGTTCCAGAAGTATAATCCTATGACTATCGCAAAAAAGAACTGAATGAATGTGACAATGTTGGTAAGGTTCACCGTATCCCTCCTTCCGCACATGGACGACAATTTTTCGAGTCTCGCACACGCAAAGATAGAGTGATCGAAAACGGGGAGGAGAAGACGGTCAATT
Organism: Sulfobacillus benefaciens; assembly: GCA_003023725.1. Taxonomy (GTDB): domain Bacteria; phylum Bacillota; class Sulfobacillia; order Sulfobacillales; family Sulfobacillaceae; genus Sulfobacillus; species Sulfobacillus benefaciens. The sequence goes on from PXYT01000024.1 coordinate 37,260, forward strand.
CATGGTCCTCATGGATCTCTTCCCTATGGGAATTATGTCCAAAACACGTCCGGCTTATGCAAAAAACCTCTCGAGTTGGCCCACTTTGGGGACTCGAGAGGTTTTCGGTTCAAGAATGTTATGCCGTTTCTTCCTTTTGTTTCTTGGTACGTTTTACACGATCCTGAGTCACTAATAACGGCTCATCATGTTTCTCCACGACATCCTGCGTGATTATACACTTGGCAATATCCGTTCGACTAGGAATATCATACATCACATCCAGCATGATATCCTCAATAATCGCCCGTAGGGCTCGTGCCCCCGTATTCCGCCGCATAGCTTCCCTGGCAACGGCACGCACAGCTTCATCCTTAAACTCGAGCTCCACATTGTCTAAGGTCAACATCTTCTGATATTGTTTGACCAGTGCATTCCGTGGCTCGGTTAATATCTGGACCAAGGCTGACTCATCGAGCGCGTCCAATGTCACCAAAATCGGCAATCGACCTACAAATTCCGGGATCAACCCGAACTTAAGCAAGTCTTCCGGCATAATTTTCGCCAACACGTCACCGATATTGGTTTCAGGCATCTCGATCTCGGCATTGAACCCGAGCCCTTTTCGACCAATTCGCCGTTTAATGATTTTATCTACTCCATCGAAAGCTCCGCCTACAATGAAGAGAATGTTGGTCGTATCGATCTGAATAAACTCCTGATGCGGGTGTTTTCGGCCACCTTGAGGCGGAACTGAAGCAACCGTTCCCTCTAAAATCTTCAAGAGAGCTTGTTGCACACCTTCACCGGATACATCACGGGTAATGGATGGGTTCTCAGACTTTCGAGCAATTTTATCGACCTCATCGATGTACACAATGCCTTTTTCTGCCTTTTCCACGTCGTAATCGGCAGCTTGGATGAGTTTGAGTAAAATATTCTCGACGTCTTCACCGACATATCCCGCTTCGGTCAGTGACGTGGCATCGGCAATGGCAAATGGCACATTCAGGATCTTCGCTAAGGTCTGCGCCAGCAGTGTCTTTCCTGAACCTGTAGGGCCTAACATCAAGATATTGGACTTTTGCAGTTCAACGTCATCGACTTTACTCCCTAGATTGATCCGCTTGTAGTGGTTATACACCGCAACCGAAAGGGTCTTTTTGGCCCGGTCTTGCCCCACGACGTACTGGTCTAGTATTGCTCTAATTTCCTGCGGCTTGGGAATATCCTTGAGTTCGAATTCAACGTCGTCACTGAGCTCCTCCTCAATAATCTCGGAGCACAACTCAACGCATTCGTCACAAATGTAGACACCTCCAGGACCAGCAATCAGTCGTTTGACCTGGTCCTGATATTTGCCGCAAAACGAGCACTTCAACTGGCCTTTTTCATCGGTGAACTTGAACATTATAAGCCCCCCTCTTTGACACCCCTACAATCACCAAGCTAACCATAAGTTATTCCTCAGAGTTGGGTTCAGA
>PXYT01000024.1:38832-85876 GCA_003023725.1 Sulfobacillus benefaciens
CGCGGCTTCTCAACAGCTCTTTCATCTGAATTTCCACATCTGTGGTTTTACCCCCCAGATTGTTGATCCACGGCTCGTGAATCATAACCCGCGAATTCGGCAAAGCAAACCGTTTGCCTTCCGCGCCGCCTGTGAGCAACAAGGCTCCCATGCTGGCCGCCATCCCTACACAAATGGTAGAGACATCAGGTTTAATATATTGCATCGTATCATAAATTCCCAATCCAGCACTAACGGACCCGCCAGGAGAATTAATGTATAGATGAATATCGCGATCAGGATCATCACTTTCTAAAAACAGCAACTGCGCTACTACTAAATTCGCTACATCATCGTCAATCGCATTCCCAAGAAAAATTATCCGCTCCTTTAACAGCCGCGAATAGATGTCATAGGAACGCTCGCCCCGGTTGGTTTGCTCAACGACCATAGGAACGAGATAACCAAAACTCATTCTCCACTCTCCCCTTCTCCGTCGAGTACGGTAGATGCCAGGTAGTCCGTCGCCTTTGACAATAAAATGTTAGCCCTTAACGATTCAAACTCACCGGAATTCCTAAAATACCGAACGAGATCATTCAATGGTTGTCGGTAGGTATCCGCCAAAGACTTCAGTGCCTGAACAATTTCTTCATCACTGACTTCTAATCCCTCTGCTTTGGCGACTGCTTCTAACAGCAACTCTTCCTTCACACGATTCTCCGCGCCAGGGCGAAACTCCTCATGTAACGCTTCCGGGGTCATTTGCCGGCTCTCCAGATAATCTTGTGTGTTGGCCCCAATTCTGCCCAACGAATATTCGAGTTCACTCAACTGGGTGTGAATAGCCTGGTCCACTAAAGTCGTCGGAATATCCACAGATACACGCTCCTTTAGTTTACCCAAGATAATCTGCAAGCGATCATTTTTGGCTTGCTCTTCCAGTCTGGTCTTTACACTATTCGTCACTTGTTCACGCAATTCCTGCAGCGATTCTAGGCCAACCGCCTTAGCCAACTCATCGTTGACCTCAGGAATATCCGGACGCTTATTTTCCAGAACGGTGATTTCAAAACGAACAGGTTTCCCCGCCAAGTTCACATCCGGATGATTGTCCGGGTAAGTGAGTCTGATGCTCTGGGGTTCATTGACACGAAACCCGATCAACTGATCCTCAAGCCCTTCCACCGCTGTACCTGAACCGATTTCTAATACGTACGAATCATCTTCGATAAATGGCTCCGCATCCGATGATTCTTCCTCGCTCTCCAGATAGCCCTTGAGATTGAGAACAACTCGGTTGCCCTTGGAAACCGGCTCATCGTCAGCTGGAACCATTTGTGCCTGCTGCTTTGCTACCGCCGCCAATTCGGCCTCGATCTGCTCTTCAGTAGGTTCAGCAATTTCCAGCGGTTCCCGTAACAAATCATGATACTCCGGCAACTCAATTTCTGGTTTGGACTCGACCTCGATATCGAATTGAAAAGGCTGCCCATCATCTAATTTTACAATATTTATCTTGGGTTCTGCCACCGGTTCAACGGATACTTCGCTTAGTGCCTGACGATACCGATTCTCAACCAATTGTTGGGCAGCTTCTTGAAGTATGACCTCACGTCCAACGAATCGTTCAAATATAGGCCGGGGTACTTTACCGCGGCGAAACCCGGGAATATTATATTTACCTACGACACTCCGAAAGGCTTTATCCATCGCAGAAGAAAGATCGTTGGGATCAATGGTCACGGTAACCCTTGCGACTGAATTCGGCAACCGCGTGACGGCCACTTGCATTGTTGTGTAATTCCTCCTCAATACCCGTTACAAATAAAGCTATTATACCACAGCTCCGAACTGTGGCCAAGCACTAAAAAACCGAGGCGCACGCGGCCTCGGCGAATGGAGCGGAAGACGGGACTTGAACCCGCGACCCTCGCCTTGGCAAGGCGATGCTCTACCACTGAGCTACTTCCGCATGGAATGGTGCGAGGGAAGGGACTTGAACCCTTACGCCTTGCGGCACGAGATCCTAAATCTCGCATGTCTGCCATTCCATCACCCTCGCATGGTGCGCCCGGTAGGATTCGAACCTACGACCTGCGGATTCGAAGTCCGTCACTCTATCCCCTGAGCTACGGGCGCAAAAAATCCCGGAATACCGGGGAAAACAAAAATTTTTGGGGTGAATGAGGGGACTTGAACCCCCGACCCCCAGGGCCACAACCTGGTGCTCTAACCAACTGAGCTACATCCACCATCTTGATAGTTCCTGGTGTCCCCGGCAGGACTTGAACCTGCGACGCCGGGATTAGAAGTCCCGCGCTCTATCCAACTGAGCTACGGGGACGCCTTCGTCTGGTCGGGGCGACAGGATTTGAACCTGCGACCCCTTGCTCCCAAAGCAAGTGCGCTACCAAACTGCGCTACGCCCCGAATCGAAGCATAAATTAATATATCATGCTTTTATCACGTCGTCAACGAAGAAGGGCATCGACGATCAACCTATATTCGACGCCATTTCCTCTCTTCCCGTGCCTTCACGCTCGCAGCACACTCAATACAATGGAGACGGATATGAGAATAAACAGAATCAGTCCGGCCGACCGAGACAATCCGATGTGTGATATCAAAAAGACGACCGCGAGCGCCAAGAGACTCAACGCCGCCAGCAACGAATCCTCCACAAAGAGGCCATACACTTTCTTCACCCATTTTTTGAAGGTCACGAAGCCCCGACACCGCCCTTTTTCAGTATTCGCACCGACATTGCGCTGACAATAATATATCCCGCAATCAGCAGCAGCAGTGTCGCATCCGATAATGGCCATCGTATGCCCATGGATTGGCCGGCCCAATAAGTCCCAAAACTGGTCAGCATGACCCCCACCACAAATTTTAAGGTATTTTCGGGCACCCTGGCCAAAGGTGCCCGAAAGGCAACACCCAATGACAACACCACGATAAGCCCCACAGCTGCTCCGGCAATCGCACTGCCAAACGCGTGCGCCCCCGATCCTATAGTCAAAATGATGACCACCACTTCGAGTCCTTCCAGAAGGACTCCGTTATATGCCGTGGCTTGAGCCTCAAAGCTCCCTTTATTGCTGGATTTGAGACGGCTAATCTGTTTTTGATAAGCTTCGTCCTCATCGTGTAGCGATTTGAGCCCAGCATACCGGAGAATGGCCTTGCGAATCCATTTTAAACCAAAAAGCAACAGTAAAACGCCGACAATTCCTTGAAGGATGTGGAGAGGAACGATGCGTAAAATACCTTCCCCTAGGACAGCAACGAGCAATCCCAGTGTGATGACGGCATAAATCGCCCCACGCAAGGCAAAGCGAAATCCATAGACCACGCCCGCGGCCAAAACAATAGACAATGCTTCAATGAATTCGACCGACGAAGCGAGAAAGGATGCGACGAGGACATACAGATTCACTGCCAGTCTCCTTTCTCCGTTGTGTTGTTTCATTAGTAATTTTAATTATTTTTTACGGTTCAGATCACGCCCCAGGGCATGAAAATCAAGGGGATTTGCTTCAAGAAAATCTCGATGTCCTAGTGGAAATCACATTCCATTAAACCAGTACTAGGTTCATCATCCGCGGGGACGAAAAACCGCTCCGGGATTCATCAATATGAACATGATGCCATTATTCGAGAACTGGTGACGATAGTGGCTGAGTCTAAAAACACGACACCGGGCGCAAGATATTCAGAAAATCGGGCCCGATGCGCCTCTGCCGCGAAAACCATTGATGAAAACGAATCACGGCGGATGGGTTATCCAGCATTCTCCTTTGATCGCCATAATAAGGCACTCCAAGGGTCTCGGCAACCCATTCACTGTCCCATTAAAGCCCTCCTCCCCCCGCCCTTTCGTCCACCCCGGACCCGTTTGCGCGATAACCGGGCACTATGCCCATGACCGTCTCCCAAAACCACACCAAATTACAATGCCATCACTTGTCGAATGATTGGAATAATACCCTGTACTGCCATTCCGCGGTGTGATACACGGTCCTTGAGTTCCTGACTCCACTCGGCAAACGATGTTTCCCCATCGATGCTGAAGATGGGATCAACGCCGAATCCAGCCTGCCCCCTGGGCCAAGTCAGTATGTGCCCCTCAACCACTCCTTCGGAGAAAAACACCAAACCCCGAGGAGAGGCAAGACACAGGACAGCCCGCATGGATGCTGTCCTTTTGACCCACGGGGTCTCTAGGAGCCGCAACAAGATTTCCCGGCTGTTTTCCCAGCTATCATCACTGACAAAGCGTGCCGAATGCACCCCCGGCAGTCCTCCAAGTGCATCCACTTCTACCCCAGAATCATCAGCCAACGCCCAGTGCCCCGTTCTTCTCGCAACCTCCCGTGCTTTCAGTTCGGCATTCTCCCGGTAAGTAGTCCCCGTTTCCTCAATAATTTCTCTCCCCGAAAAATCATCAAGTTCGAGACGAACATCCGTGGAAGCAAATAACCGGCCAAACTCCTCCAATTTACCGGGGTTATGCGATGCTAAAATTATGGGCAAACTAACTTTCTCCAATCAACAGCGCTCCTTCGGGCAACATCGTCTTTTCCAACGCTATCAGACCGTCTATCGCCGGCTCGACAAAATCCAGCAGCAAATCGAGCTGAGGACGCGTAAACAAACCGTGTTCAGCCGTTCCCTGAAGTTCAATTAATTGATGTTGACTCGTCATAACCACATTCATGTCGACACCGATTTGTGAATCTTCGTGATAGTTAAGGTCCAGATACACTTCATCGTCGTGAAGCCCCACACTGATCGCCGCCATCCAATCTTTCAGGGGCTTGGTAGCAAAAGGTGAAGTTTTGTTAATCTTCGTCAAGGCCTGGATCAAGGCCATGAAACCAGCGGTGATGGCGGCTGTTCGGGTGCCCCCGTCTGCCTGAATGACGTCGCAGTCGAGCAGAATGCTTTTCTCGCCAATCACTTTAAGATTGAGAATGGCTCGTAAAGAACGGCCGATGAGCCGTTGAATTTCAACGGTCCTTCCCTGCTGCCGGCCTCTCGATGCTTCCCGGAGAGTTCTTTCGTGAGTGGCCCGGGGCAACATCCCGTATTCGGCTGATACCCATCCTTGACCGGACCCTCGAACAAATGGCGGAACTTTATCTTCAACCGTCGCCGTCACTAAAACCCGGGTATTGCCCACCGAAATTAAACACGATCCCTCAGCCCAGGCGTTGAATCCCAATTGAAAGTCTACAGGCCGAATGGCATCATTGCTTCGCCCGTCTTGCCGCCGAATCATGAGATAACTCCTCTCGTCAAAACAGTCTAAAAAAAACTCCCACCCACTGGCGGGAGAAAAACTTGGTGGAGGCGGGGACGTGCTGCCCGTCCCGTCCGAAGATACGTCGTGCCGGAACCCTACGAGCGTAGCCGTAAAATTCTTCTCACCGCACAGCGTCGTCAACGGCGCGGCATCCATGCGGCCAGTCCTTCATTTCCCTCGATATCCCGGACTTGATACCGAGGTATCCTACATTTTTACGCCACGAATCCGAAGGTAGGAGCTTGGGATTCAGGCGTTAGCTGGGATTAAGCAGCTAAAGCGTAGTTTTCTTCAGTGTTGTTGGCACTTATTGTTTTCCTGCTGTTTAGCGAGGAACAGGACCTCGGCTCGCGTTCCAACACCCCGTTCATCCCCGTCGAATCTAGTTCGCCCCCATGCTATATCCCATCCACATTGCCTAGACCCGTTGCTTCAGTGCCCGCTCTATCCGCCGATTGGCATCACGTTGTGCCACCGTTTGCCGCTTGTCATAATGCTTTTTACCACGGGCCACACCCAATGCTAGTTTAGCACGCCCATGCTTGTCAAAATACAACCGCACCGGGATTAATGTCATCCCTTCTTGTTTCACGCGTGCCCCAAGTTCGCGCAGCTGTTTACGATGCACTAAAAGCTTGCGGCTCCGATAAGGATCATGGTTATAACGGTTACCATACTCGTAGGGCGCAATATGGCAATTAAAAAGATATAACTCTCCTTTATCGAATCGGGCAAAACTATCACGCAGATTCACACGTCCCGCTCGCAATGACTTCACTTCCGTGCCGGTCAGCACCATGCCGACCTCGATTACCTCATCAATAAAGTAATCGTGACGAGCCTTTCTGTTCTCGGCAATGGGTTTTTCATTTCTCGCCATAGAATCAAACCCCCGTCACGTAGTGCCTTAAAATTATATAACCCCTCGCGGAAAATATCAATGAGATGTCTTCCCTTCTCCAGGACTTCGACATAGTCTTGCCAACCGGCATGGTTGAGTGAATCACGTCCGTCCTGAATACTTTCGTGGGTAGGAGTCGTGGGTGCAGGAAAACATTCTCCACGCTGGCGTCCTTTCCTCTTTCCGACGTCACGGTGATAGGGCCGTCAATGACCAGACAACAAATAGATCTCTTGACTAAGACGCGCCATAAAGAAATATTATGAGTATCACTAAGTATTTTGTTTTTTGACCCATTACAAATTTTGACTGGGAAAGGAAGACGTACGTATGAGCGTACCAGCAGAAATACGCAGGCGTTATTTGATGAAACTCATTGAGGTCTGGCCACGAAGGACCACTTCCCAGCACTTCCGAGTTTGGACAGAAAGATACCAAGACCGGCCCTTTATAATCATGCCTCATCGTCAAATGACTTATCGGCAAACTTGGGACAGAGCATGGCAACTCGCGAAATCCCTCTTAGCGTATGGCATCCGGAGGCGAGAGCATGTTGCTCTGCTCATGTCCAACGACCCGGATTTCGTCGCGTTATGGATTGCTCTTAGCCTGGTTGGTGCTGTCGCCGTTCCTCTAAATACTCAATTACTGGAAAGTGAATTGGCCTATATCCTGAAACAGTCGGACAGCAGAATTCTGATATTTCACGAAAGTGTTGGCCATATCAATCATGCTCGTACGATTGCCTCAATTTGGGATAAATGGGAACACACGTCACAACACAGTGCATTGGAGCAAGTCATTATCATTCCAACGCAAGATGACTTCGCTGACATGGCTGTTCCTTTGACCACATGGGAAGCATTTGTTCAAAGCGGGAAAAACATCGGCGACCACATCGTTCAGGCTCGCTGGGATCAAAGTCACTATCCCGATGAAGTCGCTGCCATTATTTACACGTCAGGAACAACCGGAACGCCGAAAGGTGTCATGCTCACCCATGACAATTTTCTCAGATGTGCCTACAGCACGTGCCTGAGCCGTGCCTTTGAAGATGGCCGGCGTATCTTTACTCCTCTTCCTTTATATCATGTCTTCGCCTTGGAGGAAGGAGTGCTGGCGTTATCATTTGTCGGCGGCACACTCATTATGCAATCCCAGTTTCATCCGGCCCAGGCACTGGAACTCATGTCCCAATATCAGGTAAATGACGCTTTGTTGGTACCGTCCATGCTAATCAGTTTGCTTAATCAAAAGGCCGTAGACCAATATGACTGGTCTCATCTTTATTCATTAATGTGTGCGGCAGCCCCTGCGCCTGTTCCCATCTGGCAAAAATCTGTCGACGTGTTTGGTCTGAGCGAACTGTGTACGGGATATGGCGGAACTGAAGTCACGGCTTCAACCACTCACAGCGAAGTGACCGATTCGATTGAGCAAGTTGTCAGCACGGTGGGACGCATAAAACCCGGAGGAGTGTCTGGGCTTTGGGAGTATGGCGGCGCCAATGTCGAATATAAAGTCATTAATCCCAAAACGGGTCAAGACCTACCTCCGGGCAGTACCGGTGAACTAACAGTTAGGGGCAACATTGTTAGTAGGGGGTATTATCGGAAACCTGATGAAACGGCGCAGTCCTTTGACAAAGACGGATGGTTTCGCAGCGGGGACCTTGGACGCATTGACGAACACGGATATATTAAATTCTTGGGTAGAAGCAAAGATCTGTTTAAAGTTTCTGGAGAAAATGTTTCCCCCACAGAAGTGGAAGATGTCCTTACCCAACATCCAGCAGTCAAGCAAGCCTATGTCGTTGGTGTTCCTGACCCAATAACCGGTGAAATTGGGGCTGCTTTTGTCGAGCTTAATTCAAATAGATCTGCCACCCGCAAGGAATTGCGGGATTGGTGCCAGAGTGAACTGGCCCGTTTCAAAATCCCGCGTTATATCTTTTTTGTTCAATCTAACGAATGGCCACTGACTGGATCGGGAAAAATTCAAAAGTTTCAGTTGCGCGAGAAAGCACGAAAACTGATCGAAGCCCGGATCCATGGATAATCTTACCATAAAGTCATAGACCTCACGGTCAAAGCCGAGAACTTGGGGAAACCATTTCCCCGAGTTCTTGGTTTTGACCCGAAAGTTTGCCCTCCGACAAGTGCTATGACCACGCCCAAGCCACCGGGAACTCTTGGGAATGGCTCCGTTCCTTTTGTGCAAACCAGTAAGATACTTCTCCAGTCTTATACAATCTGGTCCTCCGTTAAAAGCACACTAAGGATAGTGCAAGCGATGCAAAGGAACAACCCTACGCGCCGGAACATGGGCGAGGACAGATTTTCTGGGAAAGCCTCACGATCCCCATACACGCGGGGACGACTGCGGAGGAAGTCTTATGGTGTGTGTTTGAGATCGACAGCAAAACCCTTGAGGTCGTCTACCGAAAAGCGCTGCGATCAAGTGTTGGAGCGAGGCCGGGCGATCATCCACGCGACGTGTTCGTTCACGATTTGCTGGCGGGATCGACTCGTGGTTAACTCATAGTTATCCTCTGGCAAACAAACTGGAGGCTGGGGCTGGATTCGACCCGAAGAGGTGAAAACCCAACGGTTGTAGGAAAAAGCGAATTGATGGCGCTTAGTGTCACGTTCTTATTCGTGGATCGTGGAACCAAGTCTTTCTCAGGTGTATGAATTGACATGAGTGCCTCAAGACTCTGGCCATAAAGAGCATTGTCACCGACGGCTTCCGGTTCCCTTTGACGCCGGCGAGAGGTCTTGGGTTTCACTTGCTCATGTTGAGTACATCATCAGTTCAGCTCGAATCCTCGACTGGACTGTGTGGTTGTGCCTGATTGCCGCGTACACTGATGACAATTAGCGAGCGATCCGTTGATGACGATCGGATTTGGGTTCCTGAAATTTCACCGTGCAGGGGCTGTCCAGCGGCAACAGTCCGATGCAGGATCCCCGCCCCGGAGGAAGAATACCTCTCCACTCACCTTGCGCAACCACTAAAGACGGACGCGGGCCCTGACCGACAACGGCCACAGTACGTCCTTTCTGCCCGCACCACCAAATGCTGTCCGCAAATTGCAGGCGCTGCCACGAGGGGGACTCTTTCTTCCAAAAAATTCTACCTTCTGTCCATATGGGTGCCGAGCCGAATTCCGTCCAAAGAATACGGGTTCCGTCAAAACTTAACAGAACATGAGCCTTATAAGGCATCGTTGTCTTCTTGGGATTTCCGATATGCCACGCTTTCCATAATCTCATCCAACTCACCCCTATCATTCCTAACGACAGGGACGGCAAAAAGGTTTCACCTTTATACGGTGTTGCGGGGCCTTCCCCAAAAATTCTTTCTTAAATGAGTCAACAAAGCCCGTTTTGACCATACTGTCGGATGATGTGAAGGAGGAGCTCTATGCTTACATTCATCATTCTATGGAATCCCCATACCGGGATCCCTATTGCGGGGATCATACTCACCGCGTTTTTGCTTGGCATGGTTCACGGTGTCACACCCGACGAGCATACCTGGCCCATCACCTTTAGTTACGCCATCGGAGCCTATTCGACTCGCGGCGGACTTCTGGCTGGGTTGTCCTTTTCGTTTGCCTTTACCGTTCAGCGTGCCATTGCCTCCGAACTCGCTTACCTGGCTCTGGCAAAATGGATGGAAAATCCCCGAGTCGACGCAGTCGTGTATGTTGTCGTCGGGTCGGCCATGTTTTTGGCGGGATGGTATATTCGGTCAACGGGACGGGTTTTCCATATTCACGGAATGGGCGCCCATCATCACGAGACGTTTCAACCGATGCGGAACATTCCACCTTGGATGGCGATGGGACATGGTTTCCTCGCGGGATGGGGTTTTGGTGCGTTTGCCATCATCATTTACACCGTCCTCGCTCCGAGCATGAACAATGGTTGGTTAGGATGGGTTCCTGGCGCATTTTTCGGTCTCGGCACTATGGCTATTCAAGCGAGTGCTGGAGCCCTATTTGGGCGCTGGATGACCAGAACCCATATCCCGCCGGAATTGGCGAAAAGCGTGGCCAAGAGCACAGCTAGCGCCACATTGCTCTATGGCGGCGTCGCTTTCGCCATCGCCGGCATGTTGACTCTCGTGTTTCCGGGATTGGAGCATCTCGCTTGGGTCAGCCCCATTCATGTCCACAATCTGCACACAATCGGCATAGGATTTGTTTTGGTCGCATTTACGGTGTTAATGGTAGGGATAGGATCTCTAATCCGCTCTATGCGCAAGGCAAAACATCTTACGGCCAAAAACCGCTAGACTCGTTGCCTTTTCCGCGCTTGGACCCGGCTGGGATGCTCCTGGACCAGCCGAAAATCGATGCGCTTTAATGCCACATCAACCCGAATCACCTCAACTAAGACCGTGTGCCCCAATTGGTATTCGCGGCCGGTACGCTGACCCTTAAGTCGGTAATGCACCGGGTCAAAAACCCAGTAATCCGATGGCAGATCTTCTAATCGCACCAGTCCCTCTATTAAGTTAGGGAGTTCAACAAAAAGGCCAAAATTGGTGACACCCGAAATCACCGCTTCGTATTGCTCTCCTAGTTTGTCGGCCATAAATTGTGCCTCTTTTAGGGCAACCGAGTCCCGTTCAGCGTCCATGGCCTCCCGTTCTCTTTGCGATGCCACTTCCCCGATCATACCGACCTTCGACCGCCACCTGTTGATGGTCTCCTCGTCGGCCGTTCCCTGTAGATAGGACGTAAGCACTCGATGTACCCAGAGATCCGGATAGCGCCGGATCGGCGACGTAAAATGAGTGTATTCCTCAGCCGCCAAACCAAAATGGCCCGCATTTTCACTGTGATAGCGCGCCTGTTTCATGGCCCGTAAAAGTGCCGTGTTAACCACCCGTTCCTCCGGTTTTCCTCGAACACGGCTGATTAGATCCTGCAAGTGCTTAGGGCTTAAGGGATCGGGCAGCCGATAACCCAAAGCATTAATCATCTCTCGAAACTGTTCTAAGCGTTCACCAGGGGGTTCATGCACACGAAAAAGTCCAGGCAATTTTTTTTCAATCATTTCCCGGGCCACCACTTCATTAGCTAAAAGCATCAACTCTTCGATGATACTTTCCGCCAAACCCCGTTCTCGAAGCACCACATCCACAACAAAACCGTTGCTGTCAAGGATCACTTTGGACTCCGGAATATCAAAATCAATGGCTCCCCTCGCCATTCTCTTAGCACGAAGGATGTTTCGAACAGCCAGTGCCGTTTCTAAAAAAGGCCCCAATTGATACTCGTCATCCTGCTCACCCCGCAAAACGGCATTCACCCCTTCGTAGGTCAGCCGGAATTTTGATCGAATGATCGAGCGATGAAACGCGACATGCTGGACCTGACCCCATTGATCCAGAGTCATAATGGCCGACACTGCTAACCGAGAAACTCCCGGATTTAAGCTGGCAATTCCGTTGGAGAGCCGTTCGGGGAGCATCGGAATGACTCGGTCAACGAGATAAACGCTGGTTCCTCGTTCCAAGGCTTCCAAATCCAAGGGCGAATTCTCTTCCACATAAAAACTCACGTCGGCAATATGCACACCGACCTCAAATCCCCCTGAATCCAAACGTTTGACCGAAATAGCATCATCCAGGTCTTTTGCATCCGCTCCGTCGATCGTCACAATCAGTTCTCGGGTTAGATCCAGCCGTCCCCTTTGGTCTTCTTCCCTCACCGATCGTGGGAGCCCTTCCGCGGCCCTTTTGACAGCGGGAGGAAATTCCAGAGGCAAGTGATGTTCCAACGCCACAACAGAAACGTCCACACCGGGCACGAAAGCATTACCCAAATTTGTGGTTAACTCTCCGCGAACAGGGCGTTTAGGGTCCAAAGGCCATTCGGTAATGGTCGCTTGAACCATATCGCCCGGACGAACTTTTTGGTTCTTAGGAACGGCCACTTCCACAGAAGGCTTCCGCGAATCATCTGGTATGACCCGCCACCCTGTCCTCCCTCGTTCAAGGCGTCCGGTTACCGAGATGGTTGCGCGTTGAATAACATCCATGACTCTGCCTTCCAGACCGTCAGGCGTTTCGCGATACCAAACCAAGACGTCGTCATCGTGCTGGGCTCCCTGGAACCACCTCGCCGGAACAAACACGTCGTTCTGAGGATAATCAGCATTTACGACAAAGCCATAACCACGGGGATTAATGCGCAAATGACCGGTGCGGACCCGGATACTGATGTGGCCCGTATCGGCGCGCACAAGCCATCCGTCCTTACGATATTGGGTATAAATCCTAAAGAGCCCCTTATCTGCAGTCCGGCCCTTATTCAGTTTCTTGAATAACTGTTCTTCCAAAAGAGGTTGTCCACTAGACAAAATTGCAAATATCCGTTCGGGCAACCGCTTGGAGTCAGCACGGGACGGACGCACAGAACGAGGATGACCCCGCTGACCGGGGTGAGACGCCGGTCTCTTCTTCTTCGGCATATTCCACCTCCTTAATGCCAATACTCTGAAAGTCTATCCCGTCAGACCATCTTGAAAAACGAACACAGAAACCTCTGTCCGGTCAACGCCCTTCCAGAGGTTTTAAGTTTGCTGCCCAGTAATGGGTATTCACATGCTACCGCCAATAATGGACCATGAGCAAGGTGACGATAGCCAATGCAATAGACAGGTACAGTGAAGCCTTTTCCAGAAGTTGATCGACTCCCTGTTTTTTACCCGTATAGCCAGACGTCCCACTGCCACCGCCGAAAGCCCCCGAAATACCGGCGCTGTATCCCGTCTGCAAAATAATGGATGCAATCACCGCAGCCGATAATAAAACTTCCAAAATCGCCAATACCGTTATCACTGGAACATCCTTCCTCATTATGCGCAAGCTAGGCCCGCTTTATAAGTCAGTATATTATATCACATCACCCAAAGACAAAGGCTGTCACCACCCACCTAAGAAATAATCTGCCGTCCAATGCGCGTCAAATATCTCCTCATATGACAGTGTCTTCCGGATTGTCCGGTGTAGGGGATCAGGGCCCCACAAGCCGACTCCCAGAGTGCTCACAGCATCAAACTCTGTGCAACACCGATTATCCCCCGACTTCTCTAGCCTCCGGTTCCTTGACGCCTACCCATGTCACATACCTGCCCAAAGCAGCCAGAGTTGATATCCGCCTCGAGGCGGGAACCAGAGAAAATTACTTACTGATTCCCCCTGTGTGCGGTTTCAAGCGCCTTTCCCTTGGTTTCCCTGCCAAGAACAACCACAGCTATCGCGGAAATTAAGAGAGCTGCCGTAAAAACCCCAAAAATCTGAGGGAGTGCGAATTTCATCGTCAGCATCACACCGACTACGGCGGGACCGACAATTCCACCGATGCGACCAATCCCCATAGCCCATCCCGCACCGGTTCCACGATTCACTGTGGGATACTGCTCGACCGTATACGCATAAGTCACGCCCCACGCACCTAAATTGAAGAACGAAAGCAAACACCCGTATAACAAAATTTGTTCGACGCCGTAGGCATGCCCAAACAAATAGGCAAAGAGAGCGGACAGTATAACATAGCTCACAAGAACAGGTTTGCGGCCAACACGGTCAACCAAAAGTCCGGCCGAAAAATACCCGGGCAATTGGACGGCTGTCACAATTAACGTATATTTCAACGAGTTGACCAAGGAATATCCATGCGTTACCAACACGGACGGCAGCCATAAAAACATCCCGTAATAAGCAAAATTCATGCTGATCCATAGAATCCACAGCATGAGGGTTTTCCGGGTTTGCCCAGGGCGAAATAAGTCCCAGAACGATCCTTTTGCCGGCGACTGCGAAGAGAACTGGCTGAAGGCGGCCACGTCATGACCGGCAACCAAGGTCATGACCTTCCGTGCTTGGGCGAACTGCCCCTTGCGTAAGAGAAACCGCGGAGATTCAGGAATGTGTCTTCGTAGATACAAAATGTATAGTGCCGGCAACATACCAAAGAGAAACCCGGCACGCCACCCCCAGCGAGGGATCACGAAATAAGAAACCAAAGCTGCAATCAGCCACCCCACCGCCCAAAAGCTTTCCAACAGCACGATACCTCTTCCGCGGTGTTTGCTGGGTAAGAATTCTGTCACCATGGCGCTGGTCACAGGCAACTCTCCGCCTAATCCAATACCCACAATGAATCGAAAAACCACTAACATCCACACGGCCAGAGCTGCCGCGGAAAGGCCGGTGGCAAGACTGTAAACAGCCAGCGTGAGAAGAAAAATTCGGCGGCGACCCACATGGTCGGATATGGTTCCCGCCAACGCCGCTCCCACGGCCATACCTACCAGACTGATAGAGGCCACAACCCCCACCATAATGTTGTTCAGGTGCCACGCGGTGATTAATGCCGCCAATACGAATGAAATAATCCCGACGTCCATCGAGTCGAATAAGGTTCCCAGACCGGCCACAGTAATTAAACGGTAGTGAAACCGGGTCAGGGGCAATGCGTCTAGGCCTTCTTCCCATTGCATAATTTTCCCCCCTCGTGCGAGATACTGGCATAATACGAAGGAGCCTATGCAATGTTCCTGATTCCCCTAACCGGTAAAAACCTCCAGCGCTCAATGAGCCTAACGGCTTCTCTTCCTCGGTCGGGCCGGGGAAGCGGATATCCTGAAGGCATAGAATCCCAACACAGGCAATAGTGGTCCCCTGCCGTGTTCAGATACCTAACAAAAATAGGACACCAGCTGTGCCGGCAGTCCCTTTTTCTTCTTGTTCTTTTCTTCATTTACCGCGGTGCCGGATAAGACAGCGTCATGCCTCTGATCCAAAAACTCAGGAGAGTGACGCCGTTAGACCGTATATTGCCGACGCTGAGCGAGCCAATTCAGCAGCTCCCTCACACTTTGAGCCATGAAATCCACTCCGCGGTCCAAAAACAAAGAATATGCCAGAGGTCCGGGGGAGCCTCCTAAGATCCCGCAAAACAAACAGGGCGGGTTATCCAAAGACCGTTCCGCTTCATAGCGCGTGGAGGCTTGCCAGTCATCCAGGTTGTCACCCGCATAAATCATGAGCCGGGGCGCCAACGTCTTCGCAATCGCCACAAGACCCGCAGGGTCGGGTTTGTGAATTCCACTGTCTGATGTGATCATGGCCTCGTCATCCCATAAACCGTCAAGCCCCGCACTATGCATAGCCGCCTGAGTTTCTCCGAGATTACGCCCAGTGTACAAGCCGTACCGAAACGGCGTTTTCAACAAGTCCTCACGCAATACCAAAGAACGTTCTCGGCGCATGAGTCCCGGTCCCCTAATGGTCTCATTGCGGATCCCGAAAACTTGTGGGCATTCGTCTCCGGCGTAATATTCCATAGCCAGTCGCGTAATGCGATCGGGATCCCATGTCCGTTCAATTGCTTGAAAATCACTTTCATCAACGAGCCCTTGCAGAACACGGCGCAACCCCCCCAACCCGCCGCCCTGCTGGAGAACGGCCCGCGACAAAGTGAGAACATCAGGCGACACCTGCTGCAATAGGAAATAGTCCCGGTTTCCGGCCATCACCGCCTTCACAAGAAATACCAAAGCTGCCCCCTGGGCGAGAGCCCAGTCATTGTTGAACCCTCCCGCAGCCTTGAAATAAGTGGTTTCCTCCGGCATGATCGCCAAACCTTCGCCATGAAATCCCAGTTCCTTAAGATAATGAGTAACCGCCTGGCAAATGACCACAGGATACGAGTCGTGAACATCGATCAAAACACCGTCCATGTCGAAAACAATGACATCAGTCACTTCGGCCTGCATTACCGCTCGGTTAGTGGCAAAAATGCCTTCCCCCACCTGTCGCAATTCCAAATTCACCGGTGAAAGGCCTCCCATCCGGCATATTCCAATGAAGGGTCGGTCTGCTCTATCATCAGCAACCGGTTATATTTGGCAATCCGTTCTCCTCGGGCTGGCGCCCCGGTTTTAATTTGCCCGCCGTTGACGGCGACAGCCAAATCGGCAATCGTAGTGTCCTCTGTTTCTCCCGAACGGTGTGAGACAATCGCGTTCCATCCGGCCTGCTGTGTTAGCCGGATAGCTTGCAAGGTTTCGCTCACGGTTCCAATTTGATTCAATTTAATTAATACCGCGTTAGAACAGACCTCCTCGATGCCTTTTTGAATCCGAACGGTGTTGGTCACAAAAATATCGTCACCCACCAGCTGGATTTGATCACCTAGCCGTTCCGTCAGTAACTGCCAATTTTCCCAGTCGTCTTCAGCCAATCCATCCTCAATCGAAATAATGGGATAGTCGCGAATAAGCCGATGATAAAAATCGATTAGCTCGGGACCGGTCTTCACGGCCCCTTCAAAAATGTAACCCGCATCGCGCTTGATTTCCGTTGCAGCGACATCCAGTGCCACCATCATATCCTGCCCCGGTTTATGTCCACTTCGCTCCATAGCCTCAATCAACAAATCCAAAGCCGCTCGGTTAGACTGTAGATCGGGCGCAAACCCGCCTTCATCACCCACGGCAGTCCGCAATTTTTTTTCCTGCAGAATCTTTTTGAGCGCCTGATAACTTTCCTGTGCCATACGCAACGCTTCCCGAAAGGTTGCGGCGCCCACCGGAACCAGCATAAACTCCTGGATATCGACATTATTGTCCGCATGGGCTCCCCCATTGAGGACATTCAACAAAGGAACTGGCAAGAGCGATGCATTCACCCCGCCGATATAACGGTACAGCGACTGGCCATGCACCCGAGCGGCAGCCCGAAGCACAGCTTGCGACACAGCCAAAACGGCGTTGGCGCCGAGCCGGGCTTTGCGAGGGTCTCCATCCAACTCCAGAAGGCGTCGATCCATGGCCACCTGATCGGCAACAGGTTGACCCGTCAAAACCGGGGCAATCACTTCGTTTATGTTGTTGACAGCTCGCAACACTCCTTTGCCTCCGAAACGATCCGAATCGTTATCCCGCAACTCCACCGCTTCATGGGCTCCCGTCGAAGCTCCGGATGGAACCCGGGAGATCACTTGGGTCCCGTCCTCCAGTTCCAGACAAACAGCCACCGTCGGGTTCCCTCGGGAATCTAAAATTTCCATGGCTTGCAACGTCTTGATGCGGTCTTTTGTCATGCGCCTGTGCCCCCTTTAATCAGCAAGGACTCTCCGGTCATCTCATCCGGCTTGGACACATTCATGGCATCCAGCAGGGTGGGGGCGACGTCCTGTAATCCTCCTCCAGCACGCAGCCTCCAGTGGTCTAAAACCGATTCAGGTCCCACCAACACAAACGGCACCGGATTCGTGGTATGTTGCGTATGCGGTTCTCCGTGAGGCCCCGTCATCACTTCGGCATTGCCGTGATCGGCCACAATCGCCAATAATCCACCCTGTTCCAGAACCTTGTCCGCAATCCGGCCAATTTGGATGTCAGCCACCCGAACGGCTTCAGCAGCCGCCAGAAGATTCCCGGTATGCCCGACCATATCACTGTTGGCAAAATTCAACAAGATAAAATCGTTGTGGTCGTTGTCGAGCTGCTGAATCACCGTATCGGCAATGGCGACGGCACTCATCTCGGGCTGGAGATCATAGGTGGCCACCTTGGGCGACGGGATGAGAATGCGAGACTCCCCGTCATACACTCGTTCCACGCCACCATTGAAAAAAAACGTCACATGCGCATATTTTTCGGTTTCCGCCACGTGCAGTTGCCGCAAGCCCTGACGGCTCAACCACTCGGCCAGGTTATTCGTCACGGTCATCGGGGCAAACACATGCGGTAAAACAAAGTCCTCATCATATTGGGTCATTCCCGCCAAATAGTGCACCCGGCTCATGGGCCTGGCAAAGGCTCGAAAGTCGGGGTCTGCCAAAGCCCGGGTAATCTGCCGAACTCTGTCCGCACGAAAATTAAAGACCAGAACCACATCATCCTCACTGATTGTGGCCACAGGATGAGCGAGGGAATCCACCAGCACGGTGGGTGGCACAAACTCGTCCCCTACTCCGTCCTCATAGGCTCTTAAGACTGCTTCCACGGCGTTTGAGGCCACGTTGCCCTGGCCCTCTACCATGGCCCGGTAGGCCTTCTCCGTCCGGTCCCAGCGTTGATCCCGATCCATGGCATAGTAACGCCCGCAAATGCTGGCAATCCGGCCAATCCCCAAATCATTCAAAACCCCCGCCAAAAAGGCCAGGGACGACGGCGCACTATGCGGATCGACGTCCCGTCCGTCAAGCCAGAGATGCAAATAGACTCGCTGAAGGCCCGCCTCGGCCAATACCTCCAACAACGCTTTTAAATGATCCTGATGACTATGGACCCCGCCCCCCGACAGAAGCCCCATCACATGGAGGACACGTGTCCGTCCATGTCGGACGATGTCCTGGACTACAGGGTTTTTCGCCAATTCCCCCGACTCGATGGCATCGAAAATTCTGACCAGATTCTGCGGAACAATTCTTCCGGCGCCCAAAGTCAAGTGACCAACATTGGAGTCGCCCATTTGCCCGTCCATGAGCCCCACAGCACGCCCGTGGGCTTGGAGGGCAGTAAATAAATATTGCTGCTGCAATGTCTGCATATGAGAATCTGGTGCTTTACTCACGGCATTGGAGGGGGATGGAGGAGCAATCCCCCATCCATCCAATACCATCAGCACCGTCGGACGCACCACGCTGGTTGTCCCCTTCCTTCTGCTATGGCTCCGGCTTGGTATCATCGCCGTTTAGGAGCCAATATCTGCCATTTTGAGAAATTCCTCTACCTGCAATGATGCCCCGCCCACCAAAGCTCCGTCAATATGGGGTTGGCGCAAAAATTGCTGGATATTTTTGGATGAAACGCTCCCGCCATACAAAACCGGAATATTCGGGGCATCGTCGGGAATCTTTTGGGCCAGCATCTGCCGAATCAGAGCGGCCAGGTCATTGGCCTGAACAGGATCCGGCACGGCGCCGCTGCCAATGGCCCACACCGGTTCGTAAGCCACAATCAGGGTTCGCAAGGCCTCGGGGGAAGCCTCCGCCAGCAGGGCCTCAATCTGCCGCGTAATCACTGAAATCGTCCGGCCTTCCCGGTAGTCGTCCCTTGACTCCCCGACACACGCAATGGGGCGCAAATGCGACTCCCATGCTTGCGCCACTTTTTGTCCCACAAGGGCATCGCTGTCTCCAAAGAACTGCCGGCGCTCGGAATGACCTACAATCACCCACCGAGCCCCCGCTTCGTGGAGCAAGTAGCCCGAAATCGCCCCCGTCAGAGCCCCTTCCCGGCCCAAATCCAGATTTTGGGCGCCCAACATCACCGAGGATCCTATCAGTTCTTGTCCGACAGCCCACAAACTAATGGCTGTCGGACAGATAATCAACTGATGGGGAAGGGTGGCTTGGCCCAGTCGGCGGACGATCTCGCGAGCAAACGCCCGGCTTTCATCCACCGTCTTATGCATCTTCCAATTGGCAATCAAAAACTGCGCGCGCGTCCTTCCCGCCTCCTCCTATTTTCTCACCGCGTGTTTCAACGCCCGGATTCCGGGCAAGTCTTCCCCTTCCAGATATCGTAAGGTCGCGCCTCCACCCGTCGAGATATGGGTGAGCCGGTCTTTGACGCCAGCTTTATTAACGGCGGCCACTGAGTCTCCGCCGCCGACGACTACGGCCGCTTCCAGCGTCGCCAGATCCCGGGCCACCGCTAAGGTTCCCTGGGCAAAGGCGTCAAATTCAAAGACTCCCATAGGACCATTCCATAGAACGGTGTGCGCCGGGGAGAGGGCCGTGACAATCGTCTGGATAGTCGCGGGACCAATGTCGAGGGCCATATCCTCGGGACCGAGATCTTGCAACGCTACCCGATGTCCGGGAGCATCGGCCGCAAATTTCCGGGCTGCGATGACATCGGTGGGCAAAATCACGGGAATCCCCTGGGATCGGGCAGCAGCCAACAAATCTTTCGCCGTACCGATCGCATCGGCCTCGACCAGAGATCGTCCCATCTCATACCCTTGAGCCGCCAAAAACGTGTTTGCCATGCCGCCGCCGATAACCAGTCCATCCACCAAATCTAGCAAACGGGCCAGCAGTTTCACTTTGTCGCTGACCTTCGCCCCCCCGATAATCGCCCAATAAGGGCGCCGCGGATGGGTCAGAATCTGATTCAAGGCATCCAGTTCCTGGGCCATTAACAGCCCCGCATAGGCTGGCAGCCATTCCGGGACACCGACAATAGACGCATCTTCCCGATGCGCCGTGCCAAACGCGTCATTGACATATATGTCGCCCAGGCTGGCCAAAAATTGGGCAAATTCCCGGGAATTGGCCTTTTCACCAGGGTGAAACCGCAGATTTTCCAGAACCAGCAATTCTCCCGGTTTCAAATCCTGGCTGGCTTGGACAACGGCTGGCTCAGACTGAATGTCCGGGGCAAAGTGAACCGGACACGTCAGATGATTCCGAAGATAATCCACGACCGGCTGCAAGGAGTCCTGGGGATTCGGTTTTTGGGGCCGTCCCCGGTGGCTCATGGCAATAACGCGGCCCCCTTGTTCCAGGAGGCGGCCGAGGGTTGGCAAGGAGCCCTGAATGCGGCTGTCATCCGTAATCTGGCCGGTGGCGGGATCAAGCGGGACGTTGAAATCAACGCGCACGAGAATCCGTTTTCCACGCACGTCCCCCATTTCTTCCATGCGGTGAAATGCGTCAGCCATCCTCACACACCCTTTTCCGCGACCAACTGCGTCAGTTCGACCAGCCGGTTAGCATAACCCCATTCGTTGTCGTACCAGGCGAGAACCTTGACCAGATTCTCTCCCACTGCCATGGTCTCCAATCCGTCCACGATGCTCGAATGCGGATTCCCTTTGAAATCGGACGAAACCAAGGGAGCTTCACTGTACTGTAGAATGCCTTTCAACGAAGTTTCCGCCGCTTCCTGAAAGGCCTCATTGACCGCTGCCACGGATACCGGCTTCCGGGTATTGACACTTAAATCGACAATGGACACCACCGGCGTGGGCACACGCAACGACATCCCGTTGAGCTTCCCTTTAAGCTGGGGCAGAACCAGATGCAGCGCTTTAGCCGCTCCCGTGCTGCTGGGAATGATATTGATGGCGGCCGCCCTGGCCCGTCGCAAATCTTTATGCGGTAAATCCAGCAATTTTTGGTCGTTGGTGTAGGAATGTATGGTAGTCATCAGACCGGATTCAATCCCGAATACCTCATCCAACACCTTGGCCACAGGGGCCAGGCAATTGGTGGTGCAAGACGCATTGGAAATCACATGATCGCTTGCCGGCTCATAAAGGTGGTGATTCACTCCGAGCACAATGGTCCGGTCTTCGTGACTGGCAGGAGCCGAAATAATCACTTTTTTGGCTCCGCCGCCCAGAATATGGGTCCGAGCTTTTTCGGCGTCCGTAAAGAGCCCGGTCGACTCGACGACGATGTCGACCCCCCACTCATGCCAGGGAATCTGGGCCGGATTTCTCTCGGCTGACACGGTGATGACTCGGCCATTCACCACCAGGTTCGCTCCCTCCGCCCCGACGTCCGCGTCGAAAATTCCATAATTGGAATCATATTTCAGGAGGTGAGCAATGGTCTGAGCATCCATCACATCATTGATTGCCACTATCTCAAAAATCTCTTGTTTTTGCGCAATTCGGAAAAACCTTCGGCCAATACTGCCAAATCCATTGATCCCTACTCTAACCACCGTATGACCTCCTATTTGACTTCAGAATGAATTGACGCTCGTGAATATTGTAACGAAAAGATGGTTATTCTGCATCTATTTCTCCACAGAATGAATGGACTTTTGGCAATTTTACATCGCATCAGTGGTCAATTTCAGTGATTCAACTCTTGGCGCCGTCCGCTTACCATATAAATCACCCATTCTCCGAGATTGGTCGCGTGATCGGCAACCCGTTCAATGTAGTTCGCAACAAACAGAAGGTATGTGCCCTGAGCGACCGTTTCGGGCTGAGTGCGCATAATATCCAGCAGTTCCCGAAAGACTCGGGCATATAAATGGTCCACATCGTCGTCCAACCGGATCATCGTCAGGGCTTCATCTATGCTTCGGTGAATATAGGCATTCAGGGCTAATCTCACCATCGAACTCGTTATTCTGGCCATTTCCGGGATATCAACCAGCGGTTTGATTAAGGGTTCGTGGTTAAGGCGAACCGTCACTTTCGCGATATCGGAAGCATGATCGGCCATACGCTCCAAATCGGTAATGATCTTGAGTACCGTCGACACTACCCTTAGATCGGTGGCTAGAGGCTGCTGCAACGCAAGAAGCGTGAGACAGCGCCTTTCGATATCCATTTCCATGGCATCGACTCGGTCATCATCCACAATGACCTGGTGCGCCAGAACCACATCCTGTTCCGTCAATGAACGGACAGCCCGACGCAACTGATCCTCCACCAGAGCGCCCATGCGAATGAGTTCCTGTTCCAAATCGGTTAGTTCATGATGAAAAGTCTGACGAACCATCATCGGTCCCCCCAATCCTGATCTCGGACGAAAATCCCTAATCAAACCGCCCCGTGAGAAATTCTTCCGTCCTCTTTTCTCGGGGCGCCGTAAACATCTCTTGGGTATTTCCCATTTCGATTAAACGGCCTTGCTCAAAAAACGCAACCAAGTCCGAGACCCGGGCAGCCTGCTGTAAATTGTGGGTCACAATCACCATCGTGTATTGAGACTTCAATTGGACTATTAATTCCTCAATTTTTGCCGCAGAGACAGGGTCGAGAGAAGCCGTGGGCTCGTCCAGCAACAGCACACGGGGATTGACAGCCAATGCCCTGGCAATGCACAGCCGCTGCTGTTGCCCGCCCGACAGTGTCCCAGCCCCTCTGCGCAATTTGCCCCGGACCTCGTCCCACAACGCGGCCTGTTTGAGACTATCCTCCACCGTCTTCCGTAGTTGCGTAGAGGATCTCATTCCAAAAATGCGGGGACCATAAGCCACGTTGTCAAATATTGTCATGGGAAAAGGGTTCGGATGCTGAAAGACCATACCCACGGCACGCCGCAGTTGTGTCACGTCCACATGGTCGTCCAACACATTAAAAGAGCCGACGCGAACCGTTCCCTCTACTCTGACATCGGAAAAGCGCTCGATCATTCGGTTTAGGACTCGAAGAAATGTGGATTTGCCGCATCCCGACGGCCCGATGATAGCCAGAATCTGCCCGGCCGATATGTTGAGATTAACGTTCCTCAAGGCAGGAGTTTGGCCGTACCATACGGACAACTGATGCACTTCAATGTCCGGTGTGGTTTCATCACTCGTTCGCGTCAATGACTTCCCCTTCTTCCCGATTGAATGTTCCGCCGAATTCTCAGAGATTGGCATTTTTCACCCATTCGGCAAATTTCTGGCTCACCCACAGGACTGCGATAACCAGCAATAACAAAACCAGACCAGTAGCTGCAGCTACCTGATCCGCGTCCGGCATCAGTCCTTCGGTCCTTATATACCACAAATGCACCGCGACGGTTTCACCGGGCGCGGAGAAGGCAAACCGACTCGTCACATTCAGGCCGGCTGTATAAATCAATGCGGCCGTTTCCCCCATCAACCGGGCCACTGTGAGACCCGTCAATTCGATAATATCGGCCCAGGCCACGGGTAAAATCAAGCGGGTGATGGTTTGCCAGCGAGAAGCTCCAAGGGCGCGGGACGCTTCTCGCCATTCATCGGGAATACGCTGGAGAACCTGAACTGTGAGAAACACCGCAAACGGCCAGTTGATAAGAGAAAGAACCAGTATCCCGCTCTCCACGGATATCGGCCAATGCCACCTTACAATGGCGACATCCACAACAATCAGCCCAATGACCATAGTCGGCAAACTCAGCACAATTTGCAACCCTTGATCGAACCAGCGGGCGAGATGACGGATGTGGTCGTATTCAACACGGTATATGGCAATGATAATAGCCAACGGCAGAGAAATACACTGACTCAATCCGACCATGATAAGGGTATTGAGGATTTCCGGCCCTATTCCGCCCCCGCC
The DNA here is from genome assembly GCA_003023725.1 of Sulfobacillus benefaciens. Lineage (GTDB taxonomy): Bacteria > Bacillota > Sulfobacillia > Sulfobacillales > Sulfobacillaceae > Sulfobacillus > Sulfobacillus benefaciens. Next base: position 63,063 of record PXYT01000024.1, read on the forward strand.
CAGCTCCCGCGGCGGTTTGAACAAAAAGTCCATGTTCAAGCGTGGCAGTCCCTGGACTGCAAGTGGCAGCACAACGGACAGCAGCGCCAACATCGCCGCCACACCTATTCCAGCCATCACATAGTGAGCCGAACGGCCTTGAGCAATAGGTTTTAAGGTTTTGGGAGAAAGATCGCTCTTACTCATAACGCCAACTCCCGATTCTCATTTGCAGCCAGACAATGATTGTCATCAGCACCATCAGATCGAAAGCCATAAAATCCAACACATCATGCCCCGGTACCCCGGGCGGTAAAAACGGAAGATCTGTTAACAGCTGGGTCGTGAGTGTCGCTGCCGGATGAAGAAGCCCCGGCCCTCCAATTTGTCCGCCAATCACCATTTGCACCGCAATAGTTTCTCCCAATCCACGGGCGACGGCGATTAATGCCGCCTGAACCAGGCGAGGACGGGCCGCGGGTAAAATGATGCGCCACAAAGTCTGGTCTTCGGTAGCTCCCAGTCCCACCGAGCCTTCCACATAGGATTCGGGGACTTGTCTTATGGCTTCAAGAGACAGAATGCTGAAAGTCGGTAAAATCATGAGTCCTAAAACCACGCTGGCCGAAAGCATCCCATACCCGGAGGTGCCACTAAGGCGGCGGACCCATGGCACAATCACTATCAATCCCCACCATCCGTAGAGAACGGAAGGCACCGACACAAAAACCATCAAAAGTCTCACAAAATATCTTCGCCAAATTCCTTGCAGGATCCGAGAACCCAAAACCGACAAAGCCAAACTGCCGGGAAAAGCAATAACCACAGCCAGCACAGTGACCGTAAGACTGCCGAGAATAAACGGCCATAACCCAAATTGTCCAGCCAGGGGGTTCCACCGCGATGAAAGAATCGGAGATAAAAATCCGTAGTGACTGATAAAACGCCAGGTTCCCCAGACAATAATGCCCGCAACCGACAACCACACCACCAAAAACAAAGCAAATACCGTATGGGTCACACGGTCCATGACCTTGTCAATTTTCATCCTCGCCTCCCTCCTTCTCCTTCTCCTTCTCGCGCCACGGAATAGATGCCAAAACGGAACCGTTCAGATCCACGGGCCAGATATTCCGCCAAATTGGGTGCCAGGGGTTCCGCATCCCGTCGCACGTAAATACTTGGTTCGGCATACAAGGGCCAAGAGACGGGATTTGCAGGGTGATAATGATGCGCGCCCAAATCCACCACGAGAACCCCGGAGAGTGGCATAACCGCCTCTACGTAGCCCACGGCTCCCGGGGTTTCCCGGACTGTTTTAGCGACAGCCCCGTTGGACAACTGGATAATTGCATGGGAGGATAGTTCAGCTCTCTTCAACAAGCCATCTTGGATAACCTGCCTGGCTCCGGAACTCAGGGAACGGGAAACGACCACAACCGGAAGCTCTTTGCCGCCAACGTCCCGCCAGTTCGTTATGGTTCCTTCAAACAATGCCCGGACCTGATGCCACGACAGGCTTTTCACACCGGCTTCACAATTCACGATGATCAGAATGGCGATTCGTCCCAAGGGGAATCTGTGAACGGGGACCACGACAAAACCCGGCGGAGGATCAATATCGGACAGAGCCAGGTCAACCTGTCCGGTGGAAAGCCCTTTTAAGCCGGCATACGACCCGCCCGGGCTCACTGCAACCCGCACCCCGGCATGTTGTTGTTCCCATCCTGGCAGAGCGGCTTTAACGTACCCCATTAAAGATGTCGCCCCCATCACACTCAGGCGACGGCGAGTTCGGCCTTTACGGGAGGGTGCCGTGTCTAATAATGCGATCCACCAGAATAGAGGTGCTGTCATCAGTCCGATGACAAATTGACGGCGTGAAATCATTCATCATCCAGCTCACTCTCGAATTCGGGCAGCCAAAGCAGGAATTCCGTGCCCTGTCCTACTGTACTGTTTACTTCTATGCGCCCCTGGTGGAGTTCCATGATATGTTTGACAATAGCAAGTCCCAGCCCTGTTCCTCCGGAAGCACGGGAACGAGCCCGATCAACGCGGTAGAACCGCTCAAATATGCGCGGAACATCCTGGGCCGGAATTCCAATTCCGGTGTCCTTGACTGATATCCCCACCATGTGATTGGACACATCCAAAGCCATGGCTAGTGTAATAGTCCCCCCTTGCGGTGTATATTGCACAGCATTGGAAACTAAATTCATAAAAACCTCCGCCATTAAATCGGGGTCCCCCGCCACGAGTGGCATGTGAGACGGAATGCGATTCTCCAGGTGCAAGTGAGCACTTTCAATGCGCGGCCCAAGTTTCACAACCACGGAATCAATCAACACCGGAACGTCCACCCCTTCCCGTGTCATGGGCATGGAATGGTGCTCCATGCGGGACAATGTCAACAAATCATCGACAAGTCGGCTCATGCGGTTGGCTTCCTCGTGGATCAGCTCCAAAAACCGCTGCCGAGAGGGATCATCGGGATTGTCCAGAAGAGTCTCGGTAAAGCCACGAATGACTGTCAAGGGTGTCTGCAGTTCGTGGCTGACATTAGCCACGAAATCCTGGCGCATACGCTCCACCTGTCTTTGGACCGAGACATTGCGGGCAACCAACACGGCTCCCAGGCCGCCAATCGGCTGGTTCAATGCGCCAACTGTGACTTCCACCACCATGTTCTCGTTATCCGGTGGGATCCAGAGCACGGTGTCAGATCCTCCTTCTCGAGTCACTTTCGTCACCGCGTCATCGAGCGCGACATCGCGAATTACTTCCAGAAGGTGTTTACCAACCACAGGCTCTTTTCCCAACCCGAATAATTCGGCAGCCGCATCGTTAATCAAGGTGATGGTCAATCCATGTCCCAAAATGATAATGCCGTTGGCCATGCTGCTAAGAATCGCTTCCAGCCGCTCTTTGTCTTGTTGCAGATCACGGGTCCTTTCGGCCAATACTTCGGCTACCCGGTTCATACCGTGAGCAAGAGAATCCAGCGGATCGGCCTGGTCCAGATAAACTCGGGCATGCAGATCCCCTGAAGCCCAGCGGTCCACCGTTTCCGTCAGCTGCACAACCGTCTCATCCAGAAGCCGGTCCCGTTGCCGCAGCCAGTTAGAAAAATGAATACCCCAAATCCATGCGACAACAAAGAGAATCACCGCCTCCACTGGACCGTGAGAACCACGAATGAGCAGAGCGCCTACGGTCGCCACCAGCAAGAACATTAAAGGCACCAAAAAACACCGGTTACATTTTCTCATAGTTCCTTAAACCGGTATCCCACTCCGCGGACCGTTTCAATGAACCGCGGGGACTGCGGATCTTCCCGAAGTTTTTCCCGCAAATGCCGAATATGCACATCCACCGTGCGGGCATCGCCAAAAAAATCCTGGCCCCACACTTTTACCAGTAAGTCGTCACGGGTAAAAGCCCGGCCAGGATTTCGCGCCAAAATCGCCAACAACTCGAATTCCGTAAATGTCAGTTGCAATGGAGAATCGTCAAGCACCACTTCCCGTTTATCGAACGCAATTTTGAGTCCGTGATGCTCCACTACGGCTTCGGTTTCGGTGGTGTCTTTATCGGCAGGACGCTTAGTCCGCCGCAAAATCGCTTTGACCCGAGCCACCAGTTCGCGTGGAGAAAACGGTTTGGTCACATAATCATCCGCCCCCAACTCCAGTCCTAGAATGCGGTCTAACTCATCTTTACGGGCCGTCAGCATTATCACCGGAATATCACTCTCATGTCGAATGGACCGGCAAACATCAAGACCGGACAAACCCGGCAGCATGACATCGAGCACCACTAGGTCCGGTTTGTCGGCCAGAGCCCTTTTTAGTCCCTGCTGCCCGTCATTTTCGGTCATGACTTCAAACCCTTCGCGTCTTAGATTGTATGCGACCAATTCGACAATACTGGTTTCATCATCCACGACCAAAACGCGCTGCGGCATATTGCCCTCCTCCTCCATTTTCAGAAGACACATCGCAAGATTCCCGAATGGTCCTCTCCTGGCTCAACCGGTCCTGGATCTTTGACGGGGTGAGCGTGAAATGCCGAGCTTCAATGTCCAATACTAAAACGTTTAGTGCTGTCATGTCTTCTATAGCCCGGCGAATGTGATTTTGCACGTCCTCCAGCATTGAAAACAGTCGTATTCGTGATATGGCACCAATTTCCAGAGAGATGCCGAGGCCGCCGGGTGCACTATGAATGGCAACACGATAAACAGAAGACACGCAGGGGTGCCGGCGTGCCGCATGAACCACAATGGCGCTTATCACCGTATCGGCAATATAGAACCGTCCTAATCCGGAATACGTGGGCCGCACAATCGATTTTTCCACGAAAACCGAACGGCCCTTGCGATGGAACATAAAACGGAGCGGGTCAATGAGATAACCGGAAAAACTCTTGCGCACCTCCATAGTCGGCGCCGGAATGACATGCTTTCCCTGTTCCCGGCGAATTTTTTGCGCCAAATCTCTTTCTTGCTCAGAGGAAACGGTTTCGATGGAGATCCACGTGATGGCATTGAAGTCCAAATGCAGGGCGTTCGCAATCCGGTGGACCATATTCATCGAAGTACCCAAAATCAGCACAGAATCCGGCTTCAGGTTATCCATGGCCTCCCTCACTGCAAATGCATGCCCGGGATCTAGAAAAACCGCCCGCTTTACGGCAGCCACCCGTGTCGACTCTCTTTTGGCGGAATATCCTGCCACAATACGTCCGTCGATAATCAACAGACCGTCGTCTATGATGGCTTCCACGTTCTTTTCCATAGCCACCATCGAGGCACGGTGACTCTTACCCGTGCCGCTAGGTCCAATTAATGCGTAAATCCTCATCTTTTTCATCTTCCTCAGCTTGTTCCATTAGTTCCTTTACGAGAGCATAGCGCCACTTCATAAAATCCCACACCACATGCTCGTGCCGAGCATGTGCTCCTTGCCCCACCGCACCGAGACCATCAAGCGTCGGTGACAATTTGGCCGTAAAATTTCCGTCGCTTGCTCCGCCGACATTAATTCCGGACAGAGCCAATCCGCTGATCCGCTCCCAAATTTCTGCCGCAAGACGGAACCAAACCTGGGCCCGGCTGTCGTGATCCATTGGGGGCCGGGAAAAGGAACCATGATATTCGGTTCTGACACGACTATCAAATTGCGGGGGCGCGCTTAGCAGCTGCTCAATACGATCCCGCTCTTTTTGGGTCCGCACCCGAATGTCGATAAGAGCCTGGGCGGAGCCCGCGACAACATTGGGGCGGATGCCGCCTTCCACCACCCCGACATTGATGGTAGTGCCGAGAACTCGATTTTCTAAACTGTGAAGCCACAAAATTTGCTGTGCCAGCTCCCTGATCGCACTGGCCCCTTGCTCAGGCTCCAATCCCGCGTGGCTCTCCCGTCCCAGAATCGCCATACGGTAAGCCCCCACACCGGATCGTCCGATTTTCAAAGAACCGTCCCCGCCTCCCGGCTCAAACACGAATGTGGCTGACGCTTGGCGTGCCCGCTTTTGAATAATGCGGCGGCTGGCCTCGCTGCCGGTTTCTTCATCCGGGGTTATAAGCCAACAAAATGGCGTTGTCGCAGTCAGATCTTGCACCGCAGCCGTTCCAACGACCAAACCTGCTTTCATATCCAACACGCCGGGACCATACAGGCGGTTTCCCTCTTCGCGAAAAGGCATCTGATCCAGTGTTCCCAAAGGCCATACGGTATCGGCATGCCCCAGCAAGAGTGCTCCTTTTTTCCCTTCGACTTCCCGGAAAATCTCCAGAATTGGTCCGTTTTCGGTTCGGTGAAAACGATGTTGCAGATCCAAACCGGACAACTCATTCACAATACGCTCTTGGACCTGCTCAATACCTTCTGAAAATCCTGAAGGAGATTCCATCTGAACCAGCTCACCCACGAGCCCTTTCCATTTTTCATCGTCCCAAATCAATATCTGGAAACCTCCTTTCATGTTGTGCAGCCGTCAAGGGTTGTGCAGGAATGGGAAGAACCTCCTGGTAAACCAAAATGTCCCGAATTCGCCTCAGGTCTGGAGACACGCCAATGCCGGGTCCTTCCGGAACGTTCAAGGTCCCATCCGAGTTCAACACGAAAGGCTCGGTGATTATATCGCGATCAAAATAACGGTCACTGGCCGACGTATCGCCCGGGAGAGTGAAACCTGGCAACGTTGTCAGGTGCACGTTGTGTGCCCGTCCTATACCGGTCTCAAGCATACCTCCGCACCAGAGGGGAATCTGATGGCTTCTGGCGAATTCTTCAATGGCCAGAGACGCAGTATATCCACCCACGCGGCCAATCTTTAGATTGACGATGCCCAAAGCTCCAATTTCCCAGGCTTTCGCCACGTCGTCCGCAGTATGAATCGATTCGTCCAGACAAATTGGCGTCGTAATCCTTTGAGCCAGTTTTCCGTGATCGATGATATCATCGTACGCCAAAGGCTGCTCAATCATCATCAGTTGGAGCGAATCCAACTGCTGGAGGTGCTCGGCCCAAGCGAGGGTGTACGCCGAATTGGCATCCGCCATTATCGGCACCCCGGGACCCAGGTGCCGCCGCACCCGCGTCAGGGGTTCAATATCCCAGTCAGGACGGATTTTGATCTTCAGCCTCATATACCCCTTTTGCCAATAGCCTTCCGCCACTTGGCACAACTGCCTCACATCCGCTTGAATGCCAATTGACACACCGACGGGGATACGCCCCACATCCTGACCTCCTAATATTTGGTACAGAGGACGTGACAGACACTTGGCGTACCAGTCCCATATTGCGGTTTCGATTGCCGCCTTTGCCATCCGGTTTCCCCGCAGGCTCTCTAGCCGGTTGAAAATTTCCCTCGGGTGGCCAATGTCTCCGGCTAAGCGGGGGATGATATGATCACGCAGAGCATAATACGCCGAAGCATGTGTCTCCTCACTGTATAAGGGCTGGTCCGAGGCCACACATTCCCCATATCCTTCTATCCCTTCGCCCCGCACGGTTACCAACCAGGCGCGTTTGGTATTTTCCTGGCCAAAAGACGTCTCAAAAGGAGTCTTTAAAGGGAGCGATATGAATTGCAACACAATCTGTTCAAGACGCATAAGCCCGCCCCTTTGTCACCGATTTGAATACCCTTGCTGCCAATTCACGTCTCGTTGTCCTAAAATGTATGAGAGCCGTCTCTTGGGTGAGAAGGCTAGCCCTAGAACAGCCCAATTTGCTGCGGAAAACCTGATGGCATAGTAGCGAGACCACCTTTCAGCCCGGACAGGGTCTTTTTGGCGCAAATAGGAAATATCTTCGGGCAGAGGCACCAGTGTTCTGGTACACGACATTTGGCAGGATGGCCATTGGGGATTCACCCCCACAAAAAACCGGTGAGTGGGTCCAGAACCGTTGATACGATCATCGAGCGAACCGTAATAATTGGGGAGGAATGCTAGAACCCGGGCCTTCAACACGGTCAAATTGAAGTAAGCATTAGCCTTCTGCAAAGGATCGAAGGTCCATCCCACGAACTCGTATCCGTTTCGGAGAGCCCATTCAACCTGATATTGTTTCAGTTGTCTGCCAATACCCCTTTGCTGGTATGCCGGCAACACAGCGGTCATGTGCGAGTGCAAATACCATAGCCCCTGATACCGGGCTGCGAGGGCCACCGCCATGGCAACCATTCGGCCATTTCCCTCATAGGCTCCAAGAATCAACCCTCCGTGATCGACGAAAACCTTTAGCAAACTGGTTGGCACCGTCTGCCCTTGCCACACGGCCTGTTCCAAATCATGTACTTCTTGCAGTTCTTGATGGGTGTGCACTGGTCGAATCATTGTCTTCATGGTTAACAACCCCTGAGCCCCATATTCTCACATACCCGGTCGAAGCTGACCAATAATACGGGCGCTGGCTCCCCAAATGGTGCCAAACTCCGTCGGATACATGATCCCCAATGGCCCCGTCCGGCTCACCGTCCACAATTCCTCCAAACGTATCCACCGGGCCTCCGCAACTTCCCCGGAATTGAGATCGGGTTCCGTCCTGGCGGAAAGACCGACCAGCCACGGCCATATCCAATAACCCGTAACGGGAATAACAACGGGCTCGAGACACCCCAGGCATTGCGAAACCTTAAGGGATATTCCCACTTCTTCCGCCGTTTCCCGCTGCGCCGTCTCCCATAAAGTTTTGTCGGCGGGCTCCCTTTTTCCACCGGGAAATCCGAATTGCGCCGGATGTTCGCGCATCCATGACGGGCGCCGGATAATCAAGGTCCACCATTGCCACTGATCGCGGACAATCAACACGGCAACCGACGCTGCTTTCAGTCCCTCGGGCTTGACCCACACCCTGTCTCCCCCTCCCGAATCCCTTGCCTTCTCTATTGTAGCAAAGCTTTCGGTCCGCGTATAAGAAAATGCACGGAGACCGGATACAGGCTGGGATATTCGCCGCTTAGAGCATTTTATGCGCCTCTTCCGACGCCTACCCATATAAAGCTTGAGGTGTGGGAAACCGCGTAGATGGGACAGCACATCTTTTCTTGCGGTCGTGTGAGGCTCTCGCGTGGTATAGTCAGACATAAGGGGGGCAAAAAGCCCATAGACCCTGCAGGTTCACACTCGACATCTCTACGTAACTATTTCGCTTATGCGGGAGGCATTATCATCAAATGAAAACCATAACGACTGAGGATCTCTTCCGTTTCAAACTGGGGGGAGACATCCAAATTTGTCCAGGCAAAGATTTGGCGGTTTACGTGGAAAACCAGGCTGATCGTAAAACCAACGGCTACCAAACCCGCATTATGAAAATCTGGAAAGATCAAACCCCGGAAATCTTTACCCAGGGGCCCGACGACCACTTTCCCCGGTTCTCCCCGGACGGCCAGTGGTTGGCCTTCATCTCCAAACGCAGTGGTCAAAATCAGATTTGGACGATGGCGACCGACGGAGGAGAGGCCCGGCAACTCTCGTTCATCGACGGTGGCCTCGAATCCTTTGTCTGGGCTCCTGACTCGCTAACCCTATATGCCACGGCTCTGCTCACCGAAGACGGCATTCGGCAGGAAACGGATAAGGAAAACCCCGACGAGTACCTGAAGTTTAATCAAGATGTCAAAGTCATCACCGAGCTGTCCCACAAAATGGATGGAGTAGGTTTTTATGGGAAACGCAGGCCTCATATCGTCAAGTTGATCCGGGATAAGAGCCGTGAACCGGAACAACTGACTTATGGCCCCTACCGTCACAGTCAGCTAGCGGTTTCCCCAGACGGCAACCAGCTTTTCTTCTGTTCCCGCTATGAAGAAGATTACGATCGGGAGCCTTTCGAGCAACACATTTACCGCTTAGACCTCCGAGAAGTCGCAACAAAAACCCGGAACGCTCCTCCACAAAGGCTGTCCCCAATCGGTATTGGGGCCTACTCTCCTTTTGTGCATCCCGATGGTTCACATCTCTTCTTTATTGGTTCCCGCACCGAAGATCTGGGCTATGACAATCCCTCTTTGTTTGTCGTCCCCCTCGGCCAGCCTGAAAACTGCCGAAAAATCGCTCCCAATTGGGATCGTCCTTTCGCTGATGAGTCCTTGTCCGATATGCTGGGGCCGGCTGGCAATCCCTTACGTTTCGATGAGGATGGATCCCACATTTTCTCCCTGACGAGTGACACGGGCTCTGTGCAACTGGCCCGCATAGACTGGCAGCGGGATGAGGTGGAACTGTTGACCGCGGGTTCTCATGTCGTCTACAGTTACGATCTTGACCCCCGCAGGTCCTATGCCATATTGGCCGTCAACACCCCGGCCAACCCCACGCAAATTGAATGGCTGGACTGTTCCTCCTCGTCGGCCGAGCCTATTGTCCTGACAAATCCGAACCTGGAGTTTTTGCGCTCGGTTCAGTTGTCGAGCCCTGAACGCTTTCGTTACCACACCCCACAAGGACCCGAAATTGACGGATGGGTCCTTCCTCCCGTCAATCGGGAAAAGGGACGAAAGTACCCGGCAGTCCTCGCCATTCATGGCGGACCCATGATGATGTACGCCGACAGTTTCTTTTTGGAATTTCAGTGGCTGGCAGCTCACGGGTATGCCGTCATCTACACGAACCCCCGTGGTTCTCAAGGATATGGCCGTGACTTTTGTCTGGCCATCCAGAAAGAATGGGGTCACCTCGACTACGAAGACATTATGACCGGTCTTGACACTGCACTAAAGAATCACCCATGGATTGACGGCGAACGATTGGCCGTAGCCGGCGGGTCTTATGGCGGGTTTATGACCAACTGGATTGTGGGTCACACACACCGTTTCAAAGCGGCTATCACCATGCGCTCGGTGGTAGACTGGAAAGCCATGGTAGGGACTGGAGACGCGGGCTGGCACTGGATGAGACTCGCCGGCGGCGTGGCTCCCTGGCACCCTGATGACGGCTGGTACCGGCGTCAAAGCCCGATAACTTATGTGGAGAATATCACTACCCCCTTGCTGATCGAACATCAGGAAGGAGATTTGCGCTGTCCGATTGAACAGGGGGAAATCCTTTTTACAGCCGTGAAATACCTAAACAAGGCGCCTGTAAAATTTATCCGCTATCCCGACGAGTTCCACGGGATGAGTCGCAATGGTAAGCCCTGGCATAGAATTTTTCGCCTCAACAGTTTTATCGAATGGCTCGAAGACTATTTATAAAGATTCGGTTATAAAGATTCACACACCTTGGCATTGGTGCCTCATCACTCGCGTAACGGCACTTTGAGAGATTTTCCGTCAAAGATCAACCTGAGGATTTGGTTCATTGTCCTCCACAACCTGTCTACATCCGCAGGGAGCACCACTCTTGCCGAGAATTTGATGCCGGTCTTTATGAAAGCCGTGCGCACAAAACCACAAACCAGGCGGAGTCTTGTACGTCTGGATACGCAAGGGTGAAGAAAACGTGAAACGAAGCCGATTCGTCAACGCCCCCGGCCTAAAGGCCGGAGCGGGCGACAGCCAATGCCATCGACTTGACGCCTCTCACCGACATCGCTCTCGGGAAGATGTTTCGTTATCGGCACCGGGAGGCATCACCGACCATGCCGATGAACCCGGGCGGTGACTAGTTGCCCGGGTTCATCGAAGAAACGTTCCATCCCTTGCGGGGCAAAAGGGACTCGTCCGCGACCTGCGAGCGCAGAGAGGAAGAACCGCTCCGGCGTCGGACAGCATAGGACTCTCACCGTCACACCGTCACGGTAGGAGCCTTCGCATAAACCTCTGAGATTCACTAAACATAGCCTCTCGCAGCATTAGTCCATGCAATCGCGGAAGGAGATTTCTCGCGTATCGCGGCTCCTTGCCGGCCTGAATGCCGAGGAGGAGCCGTGCCATATCTTGATGCTTGTCTTGCGTCAGCGCGTGTTTCCCCGGTCCCTAAGAGGCACCTTGCATAAGGTCACGGCGAGAACCAAGCGCCGCGAGAAAACCGTATGTTCCGGCGCAATGCCAAGAACATTCCGCAAATGGACGAATCCTTGGGGAATGATACGGTCCGCGTGTATTTGGTCACGTCGAATTATTACAGAAGTCACGGGTTCCCTCGCCGATACCAACATTCATGGCGAGCACATTAAGATGCCTGACAAAGCGTAAAGAGCCGTGGGACCTTCAGGAATTGCTCTATGGCACCACAACAACGGGTAAGTTCTCCCCGTTCTTGTTCGCGAAGGTTAACATTTCCTCATAATTATTAAAAGATTAGGAGGCACCGCATCCGATGTCTGATGAGAATGTGCGAGCGATACAGCGTTTCGTGCATTGGCAGCACGCTTTGACACAACTGCAGGTGAGTAAAACCGCCATTGCCGCAACCACTCCTCGCCCGTGGCAAAGGGGCAGAGAGTTCGAGCCTTATGAGCCCATTTTGTTGGCCGTTAACACGCCGAGTGTTATAAACGCGCCAATTTCTGTTCTATGATGCGCTCCGCTTGCTGCAGCAGATCGGTGAACGCTTCCAGATTATAATCATAGGGCAAATGACCGGCGCCGGGCAGAATCAGTACCGGAAAAGAAGAATCGACAGCCTTTAACACCGCCGGCAACGGAAAAAGGATGTCATGATCTCCGTGAATCGCTACTGTGGGTACCCCGCTGCGAGTAATTCCGCTCACAAATTGCGGCACATCATAAAACTGGCGCATCCGTGCCATTTCTCTCGCCCTTCGCCACCCCCAGCGCATTCGTCGGCGTGTGGCCGGCGGAATACTGTTTGGATCGAGCCCCAAGGCTTTCAAGGTTCTGTTCCCGTAAAAATCCGCACTAGTCACCCAGATACCTATCCGGTTCAACCACGTCCAGGCCGATGTTTTCATCGCATTTAGAGGAGAAAAGTATCCTGCACTGGATACTAGAACTAATCCCCCCACGTCCCGGGGATAAACACGTGCCAGATCCCCCGCCACCATACCGCCAAAAGAATGACCTACTAATACAGGCGTTTCCAAGTGTAGATGAGTCATGAGCGCGTGGAGCGCTTCCCGAAAATCCTCGATTCGCTGAACAAAGCGGGGCAACTGGGAATCGCCAAATCCCGGCAAATCGACAGCAACATACTGTCCGGATACAGGATTTCTTTCAAGAAGGTCGGCAAAGGCCCATCGGGAAGATCCCATTCCGTGAATAAAGACCCATGTTTTCTCTCGTCCGGTTCCGGGCCAGAAAGACCATGCAAGACGCAGGCGCTGACCTCGCAATGTGATGATTGTGGTCCGTCTTCGGAGATCGGCATGCATTCTTAAGCATCCTTCTTTCGTTTACCACCAAAATTGCGTGCTGTTGCCGCTGCCCGTCACAGCTTCCACAATCTCGCCGGAGGAAGGCCGGGGAAGATGGCAGGTCATCAATCCCGCCGAGTTGGTCACACCGAGGGCAAGAGCAACCGGCATTGTCTTGGGGGAATCGGCAAAGATTTGCACAGCCTCGTTTTGGACCGGTGCCCCATTCCCGGCTTTGACCACAGACACCGTCAACTCGTTGTGCCCTGTAACATCTACCGCCACGGACTGATCACTGCCGCCAGTCGTGAAATGCCACCGCAAATGGACCATGCCTTCTTTTTGATTGTTGAACCGGGCTCTAGCCTGTACAGACACATCATACCGCGTATCAGGTCTAAGGATGTGGGACGGCACTATGCCCAATTGATTCCAGGCCATGCCGTGAACCCCCGGAGCATCTATAACCGCGGAAACAGGGGAATTTCCCGTAATCAAGAGTGCGTGCACATCGCTCAGGCGCGCCACCGTGGGGAAATCTACGGTAATGGGATATCCAAATTGATGAGAAAATCCTCCCGCCACCGGATCTGGATTTTCAATATCTATCCATCCGGTTGACACGCCCGATTGCCCCGGCGCAGGATAAGCCACAGCCAGGGGCAGGGTAGGGCGGTATCCGAACCCCAAATCCATTACCACAGCTCCTTTAGGGCCTGCGGCTTGCCCTGCCCCCGCAGCCACAACGTTCGGAGAAAGAATGGACAGTCGGTGGAATACGGTATCGGTTAAATTTTGAATCACCGTCACAGGTGCCGCTGACTGTGTCCACTCTATTCCCACCTCGCCGTCCAGAGGGCTTTGCCATCCAAAAGCCATATCCCGATCCCAGGGGCTGAATCCGCTAAAGGCCGGTTTCGAGGGATCTTCCACATGAAAAGATGGCGATTGATAGCCGTTTTTGTGTACATAACGGGCGTGAGCCGCAGCTGCCAGCGCCAGGGACCGGCTCCATATCACGGCCGGTTCACCAAGACGGGATCGCAAAATATTCAATGCATTTAAATAAGACGTTTGCCCTATCGTGGCCTCATAGGGACGCAACTTTTCCCACTCGGATGCAGACCATGGGGTCACTCGGATTGTCCAGACGGACACCGGAGTTTGAAACCCCGGTGCGGTAAAACGGACCGTATAAGGTCCCGGCGGCAACGCTTTCACAAGACGCACACCCACAAAGCCGTCCGACATGTACCGCAAAGACCCGGTCGTCACAGCTCCCCAACGTCCCGACACTTTGAGACGCAGATGATCGGTCGCCAGACTCTGGGTGTTGTCCCCAACAAACTGAACGCCAATAAACCGAGGAGAGACAATAGCGTCATAGGAATGGGGAATAATGGGGCTGATCACGTTCCGGGATTCATAGCCCTGATTGGCCAGCGTGGAATAAGGGCCAAAGGAGCCTCGGATTATGAATTTCCCCGGAGAAACCCCGGGCACCATCCCATAGTCTACCGGACCAGAATCGAGGAGGACACAGCTCCAAGTCACCAGCAACACGATCCCAATTCTGCCAAGCCAGCCAATTCCCGTCACCCAATCCTCCTGCAATAGGTTTCTCGAGCGGTTCATTCCTCTGTTCTATAAGCGGCCCTTGGCATTGAGTTCGGCCAAAATAGCCCGAACTTGATCCGGATCCAAAGGTCCCGCCGCCTGCTCTATGCCGTCTACCACACCGCATGCGCTCACGACGCGAGCCACCTGCCCTAAAGCCCCCGAAATTGCGGCCAGTTGAGTGAGTATGGCCTTACAATCCTCATCGCGCTCCAGCATTGCCTGAACTCCGCGCGCTTGGCCTTCGATCCGGCGCATTCGGCGTATTAAGTCATCACGATCCCAATATTTCGCAATTACTGGGCGTTTTTCTGTGTCCATGGATTAACAGTTCACCGCCCTTTGCGTCAGTAGGATATCCGGCTCGTGGTAAAAAGATGCCGTGTCGTCCTTTCTATTATATACCCTGCCAGGTATGAAGGGGAGAATACAAACGCAATTGTCCCGTTCAGCATATCTTTCGGAATTTGAAACATATTGGAAACAAGTTATGTGTTTAATTACAGTAAAGAAAAACTTTTAAGTTAAGTTCCCGAGTTCAAGAAGGCAACCGATGAAATGTCTCAGACTGAGGCATTACCAATTGGCGAACGATTTCACTGGAAATTTGGGATTTGGGTATCAAAGGAGGTCTGTGTACCGATGTTAACAATTATGATTTGTCCCAAATGCCGACGTTATCCGTTACGCACTGTAACCAATCACGCTTCTGGTGATATCTACAAGATTTGCGACAACTATCCCATCTGCTCCTATGTCGAGGACTTGGAGCCGTGGATTCCGGTTGACCTTATTCAAGCGGACCATAACGCTTTTCCCGCTAGACGCCACACGGCCTGAGTTGCCGTCCGCCTCCAACTTCCATATACTAGAAAAGGGCTTTAGTCGATGACATGTCACGTTACTCAATGTACGGCAAGGTACCTCAACTTACCCTGCCGTACATTGACTGCATTGAAGGGCTGTTTTCGACACTTTAACGGAAGGCGGAATGTTCCGTGATTCTTGTGACCTATTTCGACCCTTTTGGCGGTCATATTGCCAATGTATCCCAAGAAGTTGCCACTCGTCTTCCCCGGTGTGATGACGTGGCAATCAGGGAACTTCGTACGGCGAGACGCGACGTGGAAAAACAACTTCCCCAGTGGATTGCCGAAATAGAACCCAACGCGATTCTGGGTCTCGGTCAGGCCCAGGGACGATCTGTACCCACATTGGAACGAATCGGCATCAATCTGATCGATTCCCAAACTCCAGACAACCGGCAGGAAATTCACCGGGACGATCCCATCGTGTTCGGCGGCCCGAGTGCCTACTTCAGCACCCTTCCTCTCCGCCGAATTCTCGACGCGGTTCGCCATCAAGGATTGCCCATCGACCTGTCGCTATCGGCCGGAAGTTTTATGTGCAACCAAGCCCTATATTTGATGCGCCATAGTGCCCCGGATATTCCGGCGGGCTTCTTGCACTTGCCCCTCCTGCCCGCTCAGGCAGCGCAGACGTCTCACACGCCCAGCATGGCGCTAAACGATCAACTGACCGTCGTTCGTATTACACTGGATACGATTACGACGTGGTTACGCACACGCCAACACGTTTAACTGCAATCATTGCGTTACCAAGTCGTATGAACATGCCAGGTCATGAAAGCGGAGCATTTCTTTCATACTAGAGACACGAATGACAACCGTACAACCCCAGGGTTGCCCAGATCCAAGCGGGAAAGGGGACCGGATTAATTTTAAGGAGGTTTTATATGTCTATTTCCGGCTACTACCGGTATCCAGCCATTGCTCAGCATCGCATTGTCTTTGTTAGCGAGGACGACCTCTGGTGTGTAGATCAGGAAGGAGGGCTTGCCCGGCGCTTGACTGCCGGATGGGGTTCCGCTCTGCGGCCCATTCTTTCGCCAGATGGCCGCTGGATCTGCTTCGTGGGGCGTGAGGAAGGAGATAGTGAAGTTTATCTGATGCCGCAGGAAGGAGGGGAAGTTACCCGGCTGACATACTGGGGTGCGACGACCCAACCCGTGGCTTTTCATCCCGACGGATCTCTCATTATCTCATCCAACGCGGCTCAACCCTTCCGGTCGCTTTTTATGCTCTACAAGCTCTCATTAAACGGGGGCGAACCAAGCGCCATGAATCTGGGCCCGGCTAATAATATCGCTTTTGGTCCTAGGGGCCAGATAGTATTGGGACGCAACACGGCCGATCCGGCCCGTTGGAAAAGATACCGGGGAGGGACTCGCGGTCAGTTGTGGATCGATGCGGAAGGACACGGTCAATTTCGCCGTTATGAAGGGGTTAACGGAAATTTTGCATCTCCCATGTGGGTGGGCAACCGGATCTATTTCATTTCCGACCATGAAGGTTATGGCAATATCTATTCGATCGACCCGGACGGCAGTCACTTGGATCGGCACACGGACCACGAGACCTATTATGTGCGCAATGCCGCCAGTGACGGACAACATATCGTCTACCACGCCGGAGGGGACCTGTATGTGCTGGACCCCGCTACCGGAGCGAATTCGCGGCTTGAGGTCGAATACCACAGTCAACGGGCTCACATTGAGCCTTACTATGCCAAGGCCCGTGACTTCTGGACAGACTACACCCTCAATCCCGACGGGTCCCGCATACTCCTTACCACGCGTGGCAAACTTTACCACATGGGAAACTGGGAAGGCCCGGTCGATCCCTTAGGAGCCCTTGACGGTGTCCGTTATCGTCTGAGTCAGTGGATTCCAGGAGACTCCCGGATCCTTACGATTTCGGACGACGGCGGAGAAGAAGGAGTCGAACTGCTCGACACAAAGATGCACACCCGGACGCGATTACCGGGACAAATCGGCCAAGCCGAACAACTGAAAGTCTCACCCGACGGGCAGTTTGCCGTCATCGCTAATCACCGTCATGAACTATGGCTAGCGGACTTAAAAGCGTTTACGCTCACCCTTTTCGACTCCTCCTCATATGGCCCGATTCGGGGGCTGGATTTTTCTTCCGACAGCCGTTGGGTGGCTTATGCCATCCACCAGTCTGCCAAAACCTGCGGCATCAAAGTTTATCACCTTGTTAATCATGAATCCGAGTGGATTACCCGTCCGGTTTTGATCGATTCGGATCCCGTGTTTGATCCGTCCGGCCGCTTCCTGTATTTCTTATCTTACCGAGTGTTCGACCCCGTCTACGACAATTTGCGTTTTGATCTGGGCTTTCCCAATGGAATGCATCCCTACGTTGTTCCCTTGGGCCGAAACCAACGGTCTCCTTTTCTTCCCGAACCGCGTCCCCTGAGCGACCCGGCAGACAAACAGGAAGGCTCGGAGAGCGAAACCAATGCGGCCGTCACGATTGACTTTGAGGGAATACTGGACAGAGCCATCCCCTTTCCGGTTCCCGAAGGCATCTATCGACAACTGGAAGCCGGAGTTGACAAAGTGTACTGGACGACCGTCGAACCCCAGGGCAGTTTGCGGCGTTCGTTCTTAGATGCCCACATACCCCAGGACGCTACCTTGCACATGTATTCGCTCAAAGACCTGAAAGATGAAGTTCTGGCAACCCGCATCACCAATTTTTCACTCAACGCCAAACGCGACACCCTGGCCATTCGCTCAGGAAAGACACTACACATTGGAAAGGCAGGGGACAAACCGGATGATAAAAACTCCGCCAAACCGGGTCGCGAATCCGGATGGGTTGATTTTCAGCGCATTGCCTTGTCCGTCAACAGGAGGGCAGAATGGGAACAAATGCTGCGCGAGGCATGGCGGCTGATGCGCGACAACTTCTGGTCAGACACCATGTCCGGAATTGACTGGGAGCAAATCTTTCATCGATATCAGGTTTTACTGCCTCGCATCGCCACTCGCTCTGAATTTTCCGATTTAGTTTGGGAGATGCAAGGAGAACTGGGGACTTCGCATGCTTACGAGTTGGGCGGGGACTACCGTCCCGAACCGAATAATCGCATCGGTTTGTTAGCAGCCCAATTTCGGTGGAATCCCGAATTTAACGGATATGAGATTACGCATATTGCTCGGGGGGACAATGCGTATGAAGACGAGAATTCCCCGCTTTTGGCACCAGGTCTTGATATTAGGGAAGGCGACGTCGTGACGATGGTGGATGAGAAACCGCTTGATCCCCGAGTCCCTCCGGAAGCCCAATTAATCAACAAAGCCAGCCGGGAAGTCCGATTGACGCTCATCCGACCACAAGATCGCTCTTCGCGCGCACAAGTCGTCGTCCCACTGGCCCAGGACATGCCTGTCTATTACCGGGAATGGGTGAATTTGAACCGTGAAAAGATCCATGCCTTGTCCCAGGGACGAGTGGGTTATGTTCATATCCCGGATATGGGTCCGCGCGGTTTTTCCGAATTTTACCGTTCCTATCTCCGCGAGTGCGAGTACGAAGGGCTCATTGTCGACGTTCGGTTCAATGGCGGGGGCCATGTCTCGCAGCTGATTCTGGAAAACCTGCAACGCCAGCGCCTGGGATACGACGTTCCCAGACACGGACAGCCAGAGCCCTATCCTCAGGACAGCATGTTGGGCCCCATTGTGGCCATAACCAATGAATACGCCGGGTCTGACGGGGACATCTTTTCCCATTCATTCAAATTAATGAGGCTCGGATCCTTAGTCGGGCAGAGAACGTGGGGTGGTGTGATTGGGATATGGGTGCGTCACCGGCTCGTCGACGGAAGCATCACCACACAACCCGAATTTTCGTTTTGGTTTAAAGACGTCGGCTGGGGAGTGGAAAACTATGGGACCGACCCGACCATTCCCGCTGAAAACAGCCCGGAAGATTACCATAACCATAAAGACAACCAATTAGACTGCGCCATCGAGGAAGCTCTCCGCCAACTGCAATCCAGGCCCCTGGGGATGCCGGATTTCACCGAAAAACCCAATCTATCGCCAGGCCCCTTGCCGCCACGGCCAGGAAACGGGGCTTAAGTCCCGTTTCCTGGCCCATCTCGCACGTCTTTGCCATTTTGGGGGAACGTGAATCACCCGGTGACTTCTCCCCCTCGCCGGCCCCCTTTCGGTACCAATATTCGTGCACCAATATTCGTTAAGATGGATTTCTCTTGTCCAGTCATCTAGAGCGGTAGTCTAGCCGTCGTGTTAAGGCATACACTATGGTAGGCTGGGAAAGGACGGCATTCTAAGGAGAATACTATGTCAGAAAAATTATTGGACTTCGTACGCCCTTGGCAGTGGGGAAAAGAATATTTTCGCGTAGTTCGTCCCCGCGTGATTCACCTCATCACCCAATTACATCAACAGGCACAAAATATCCCTGATCCGGATTTGCGTGAGCAGGCTCTCAGCTCTCTTCAGACCAAACAGTTTCACTGCGAAGGAGGCGGAGTGTTTGGCGGTCCTTCCCGCGATCCTCATGGCTACCTGCTGGAATTTTTGGTGCCCTATCAAAGTTTGTGCGACTATCTGGACACGGTCACGGACCGCGGACCCTCACAAGACCCTGATAATTTGCGCTGGCTTCACCAGGCCTTAATCGACGCCACCACACCGTTTGCCCCCGTCCGCGACTATTATCGCGACCACCCCAGTGACGACGACGGTGGTTATATGGCCTCTTTGGTTGTGCGCTCGCAAAGTGCTTTGGCCCGTTTTCCGGGCTATTCCCTGGTCCAGGACAAGATCGTGCGTTTAGTTCGTCTTTATGTAGACCTGCAGGTGTACAAACACGGCCCGGTCCCCACCCGTCTGGAAAACTTAACCGCCTGGTTTCATCACGAATCTGATCCCCAAGACGGCTTGTTCTGGTGGGAATTTGCAGCGGCGTCGGGAAGCACGCTGGGCATTTTTGCACTGCTCACCATGGCTCTCGACCCCCATCCCGAGGTCCAGAAAATTGAGTCGTTATTCCGTTTGTATTTCCCCTGGGTTGGCGCCTTGCACATCTTACTGGATTATTTGATTGACCAGCAAGAAGATTTGGAAGGCGGCGATTTGAACTTTATCACCTATTACCGAAGCCGAGCGCAAGCAACACACCGCCTGCAATGGATCTATCGCCGTATTGTGCGCGAGGCGAATTCTTTTGAGGATGCCGCCTTCCATCGCTACGTGGCACGGGGACTTTTGGGTTTCTATCTTTCGGACCGTAAAGTCCGGCATGATTTGAACCGTCCCGCATGCCAACTACTGGCCACCGGAGGAAGTGTGAGCATCGGAGTCTGGCTGGCGGCCCATGTGGGACGTGCTCCATGACTTTTTGACCATGGCACGGGCAATGCGCAACCCGTCATAGGATAACTGACCGTTTAAAGCGGCGAACAGACCCTTCAGGGTCATCTCCGGATTTTGACTCAATACACCGGCTACCTGATCCGTCACCTGGGGATGAACCATGCTGTCCCCATACCACCTCCATGCCTGTGTCGTGTCGCATGCTATCCATTCTTCCAAATATCCAATAACGGTTGAAGGTTTCCGGTTGACGCGTGACGCAACCTGAGCCACAGGCACTCCCTCGGCGAACAAATCCCAGGATTGCTCCTTGGCCGTTTTCATGCGCTGGGGTATAGGCGGGATTTCGTCCTCTTTTAGCAATTTCAAAAGCATCTCCCCATAACGCAAGAACTTAGTGGGACCAATACCCGGACATTGACGCAACTGATCAGGCGTTTCGGGAAATTGTGCCGCTAACAGGCGAAGAACGTGGTCGCTGAAAATGATATAAGGACTCACGTTTTCCCGTTTCGCCTGGTCTTGCCTCCATGTTCGCAATCGCTGCCATCTCAGGGACAGAACGTCCTGCCCCCCTCGAAAACCCGGCTTTACACCCCCGGCGCAGAGATCGCAGCACGTGTCCCCGTCGGCGCGAGAAGAAGAGACTTGGCCGAAGTAAACCAAAATGACATCGCGCCGGCAAGTTTCGACCGTAATATATGCCCTCATGTGTTCGTACTGATCCAGACGATGGCGATAGCGTCGATTGAGGCGATCCTTCAGTGCGCGAATCATCCACGACTCAACGGGTTTTTTCACCATGATCAGCGTTTGGTGACCCGTTTTCGCCAGCACCTCCACCGCCTGCATTTCCTCCAGTGAGATCAACACCGCTTCCCAAAGGGCTTCTCGATCCGCAAGACCGTCTTCTCCCTCGGCACGACTGAAATCCCACCACAGAGATTCGTTCAAAGGGCGGCTGTCCAGGGCCGTCATGATATCTTGCACAGCCTGGACATCCGGAGCCTCTCTCACGATCATCCGGTGGCGCTGGGCCATATCACCCGGAGTAACAACGAGACGGGCCCAAGCTCTTTCGCCATCACGCCCCGCACGTCCCCACTGTTGTGCATAGGCATCCAGGGAAGGCGGCATGCCCAGATTCAACACGCCCCGAACATCACTACGGTCGATACCCATACCGAATGCGGTTGTTGCCACCACCAGACGCAGTGCACCGGCTGAAAAATCCTGGTGAACCCGTATTCGCTGTTCCTGACTCAAGCCCGCGTGATAGATGCCCACAGGTTCCGCCAACGACCGGTTTATCCACTGTCCCCAATATTCCGCTTGCCTTCGGGTAGCAGCATAGACAATCACCGCGCCCGGCTCCTTGTGAATGGATTGATAGACCGCCAGATGTTGTTCATGACGATTCTGGGCGACCTGCACTTCCAAAAAAATGTTCGGACGATCCATCGATTGACGCGTAACCAAACAATTCTCGGCATCGAGCCCCAGTTGATGCAAAATGTCCTGTTCCACTACGGGTGTCGCCGTCGCCGTCAGCGCTAAAATCGGTGGGCTTCCTACTTCCCGGCGAAACTGACCGATGCGGCGGTAGTCCGGACGAAAATCATGCCCCCATTCGGAAATCGAATGGGCTTCGTCAACAACCAGTAAACTGCACGGCAGCGACCCGATTCGCCGAAGCAACTCCGGATGCCTGAGCCTTTCCGGAGCCAGAAATACGACCTGCAATTTTCCCAAGCGCCAGTCTTCCAGCACTGCCGCCCGTTGTTTGGGGTGGTCCCAGTGGCTCCATGTCACCGCGTTCAGTCCCAATGTTCTCAAACGCTGGGCCTGCTCCTGCATTAAACTGAGGAGGGGAGAAATCACTACCGTCGGCGAAGGCAGAAGTGCGCTGGGTAACTGATAGCAGAGGGATTTTCCGGCTCCCGTCGGCAAGATGGCCAATTGCGACTGATCCATGAAAATCCGGGTGATTATTTCCCGTTGCAACGGACGAAATTCCGACAAGTGAAAAACACGGTGAAGCGTGGATTCAATAGCTTTATGCAGTGACTGAGAAATGCCGATTCTATCCATAATTTTTAATTCGCCATCACGCGCCGAATTTCCTGTTTCCAATAAAAAAACAAAAAGAAGTGCCCCACTTCGCTCTGTAGATGACGCACGGCGGTATTCTACCGGACATC
>PXYT01000025.1 GCA_003023725.1 Sulfobacillus benefaciens
GCGCAGCGATCAAGGAGCCAGGAAGCTGTGGGGGCGACCCCGAAACCCCCACCTCAACCCCATCGGGGTTAGGTGGCGGGAGAGTTCATTTGCCTGTAATGCTGTCCAACCGGCCAGCGGTGACCCACTTTAGTCTTGAGGTGACCTCCCATGCCCGCCATGACAAACTCCACTAATCTCTCGGTTGTGCGTCGTAACACCCCCGAGGTGCCAAGAACATCCGGAAGACTGGCTTCACAGGGGTAAGCTACCTGACATACGGTCTTCTTTGGAACAACGTTTTCTCATGTCCTTCGGCGGAGAAAATTTCTTTGGGATACGGAAATTGAAGCGGGGGGAAAGACCTCTCGTCAAAGAATTGGTAGTGTGCTATTTCGCCATCGACAGAGTGTAGCGTTCCCTTCCGTATACGGCACTCAAACACGAAATTTAGGTACTCGACCTGATTGCCATCCGGGTACACCCACCGAAACTCTTGTCCGCCGAACACGCCCAGGAGCGTTGAGGGAACACATGAGAGCCCGGTTTCCTCATAAACCTCACGAATCAAGGCTTCGGCCGGTGTTTCCCCGATTTCGATGGCACCTGCAGGCAATCCCCATCCCGTTGCGCCCTCTTCTTGCACAAACAGTATCTGCTGCAACTCATTGCGAATGACGGCCACAACACTCGGGCAGAAAATGAGTTGAGTGCCAATTTTTTGACGGAGTTCTTGATAATAGGCTGACATGGGCATAGTAGGCCATTGTGCCTCCTCTCACGATTTTGCGGGGATAGTCCCAGGCGTCACTCAGTGCCTCTGCTAAAGGGGGCCGAATCCTGAGTGCACGTCTATGGATCAGTATACATTGCGAAAACAATCCGGGTACTAAATCAAGTATGTTTACAAACATCATAAACCCGGTGACGTCCCTCATTGCTTGGGACGGCATAGAGTGCCTTGGACTCGGGTTCGTCATAGTCTTTGGGTTTAGCGGCAGAGGGCTCCCGGTATTTGCCCACTTCCCTTTCCCCATCATTGCACGCAGGCGCTGTTTAATCCGCTCCCGGTTCATCTCGCATTTGCCCCGGGACCCGTGACGCCCCATTCCATCCTTTCCCTTCGGCGTCAATGGGATTGGGGGCTCTAAAGCGGTCCAGTGATCACGTGGGAAGAGGCGGTGAGGCCAGAGGCCTAGAATGAATGGTATTGGCGTGAACTGGATATGGCGCCCTATTCCGTCCGGACAAGGCGACGTAATACAAGGCAAAGCGTGTTACGAAATTCGGCACATTGCCCGCGTGACTACACGAGAAGGTGTGGTGAAGCATGTAGACCATCCGGTGCTACGGAAACAAACTCATCATGAAAAAGTGCAGATAGCGATCTTCCGCCCGGTCCTTCAACCCTACATCGATTTCAATTCCGCTATGCGCGAAAAATTCGCCAAGACGGTATTCCAGTTCCGGTAAGCTGATTTCTCCCTGGGCATAACGGCTCTGCAAAGCGTCCACAACCGTCTGGGCAGGATCGGTTGGGCGTAGATGCCGACCGAGGTTCCACAATTCCAGGAACAGTACGAAAAGGAGAATGAACACCACCACTCCATCAAGACACACGGCCGTCATTAACCCCGCAACCACTGGTATTGCCTCCCTCCGCCATTTTGCCACCGGCCCCGGGGCCTTTGTCCGGCGAAGTGCCTGCCAAACGTCCCGCAAGCGTCTCTCGGGAATTCTCCCCGTAATCCCTAGGAAGCCCGGGGACAAGACACGCTTTTCCGGCCATTTCATCTGTTCCGCATTTCAGCGCCCCTGGTGTCCCTTTCGTTTTCGGTAGGCTGCGGGGATCCTCCGGTGACGCCCGTGGTGCAACGGCTGGGAAGATTCGATAAGAATCCCCAGCCAGATTAGCCACAAGACGTACTCCAACATCGCCCCCAATCCCACCCAGCTCAGAGCGAGAATAATGCGTATGGGCCAGTTCGGCACCGCCTTGACTAAAAAACCGCCCGCAATGCCCATGACACTGCCGCCCACGACTCCACTCACGAACAGCCAACGGCCCTGGCGCATTCTGCGCCGAATCGGAAACTCCACGACTTTGGCCCGTTGTGACGGCGTGTTCTTGCCCAAAATCCCCCTCACCCGCTTTCTTTCTTGTCCGTTCTTATCTCCTCACACATCAGGCTCTGGGCTTCCTCCACGGGACTTTGGCCTAAATCCCCTAAATCCCGACCCTGCCATATTGAGCCGGATCGCCGGCTCCCAACCGAAAACGGACGGTCCCGGGACTGATCTCCATTTGTCCGGCCGATCACCTCTGAAGCCCATTGCCCCTTTAAACCCTGGGCTACCGATTTACGGGAGTCATGGGGGAAGAGGGCTCGCGGTCATCCACCCGTCCGGCTACGGACACCACAAAATACCGTTGAGTAAAGAGAAATACAATAATAATTGGCGTAAGCGTCAGAAGTGACGCCGCCGCCAGTTCACGCCAGTGGGTTCCGTCAAACCCTTGGAAATAAGACAAGGCGACTTCAATGGGACGGGCGGCCTGGCCCTGAGTGATAATCAAAGGCCACTGGAACTGGCTCCACTGCGACGAGAATGTCAAGAGCGACACCGTTGCCACGGCCGGTTTGGACAAGGGCAAGGCCATATTCCAGAGATAGCGCCACCATGAGGCCCCGTCCAGTTGCGCCGCGTCCCACAATTCCTTGGGCAGCGTTTTAAAGAACTGCCGAAAAATGAAAATGGCAAAGACATTGACCGCAAACGGCAACACCTGGCCACGCAGCGAGTTCAAAATGTGCAAATGATAGGCCACAACATAGTCGGGAATGAGAATGGCCTCGGGAGGCACCATTAAGGCCGCGAGAAATATCCCGAAAATTATTTCCCGGCCCCGAAAAGTGGGCAAACTTAACGCATAGCCGGCGCTCGCCCCGGTTATCAGCACCAAAAGAATGGTGCTGCCGGTAATGATGACCGAGTGTAGAAAATATAAACCCCAGGGAGCTGCCTGAAATACCCGTTCCCAAGGGTGGAAGTCCCATCCTGGCACCAAATCCGGAGGCAAGGTGAAAACCCGGGATTTTGGTGCCACACTGAGCACAATTGCCCAGTAAAACGGAAACAAGAAGATCAGCGCCACACCTGCCTGAAGCACGGTGCGCAACACCCGCCGGTCTTGATGCTGTCCTAACCGCATGGCCCTTTCCTCCCCGTATTCGTGAATTGCGACAGCCGCACAATGCCGTTATTGGTAAGAGGTATACCTCTCGCCGACCTGTTTTTGCACAATGGTCATTAGCAGCAGCAAGGCGAACAACACCACAGAGACAGCCGCTCCGTATCCATAGTGGAAGAAGATAAAGGCAGATTTGTAGAGATAAATCGCGGTCGTCGTGGTCGAATTCAAAGGCCCGCCCCCGCCGCCAAACTGTCCGCCGGTCATCGCGTAAATGGATCCAAAGGCCTGCATGGCTTGGATCGTGGTTAAGATGACAACCATCAGCGTTACCGGCGACAGGTAAGGCAGGATCACATAGCGAAACGTTTGCCATCCGTTGGCCCCGTCCAGCCAGGCCGCCTCTACCGCGTCGCCGGGGATATTCGACAAACCCGCCAGAAAGAGAACCACGGTAAATCCGAGGTTGTGCCACAGATTATTAATCATCACCGCCGGCAAAGCCCACGTCGAACTCACCAGCCAGCCGAGAGCGGGAAGGTGAAATAGCCTCAAGACAGCATTGGCCAGACCGAATTGCGGATTAAAAATAAACACCCAGATAATTGATGTGGCGATGGCCGGTGTGATATAAGGGAGAAATACGGCCGCCCGCGTAAACGTCACCCAGGGAGTGGGCTTGTGGGCCCCTCCCCGGAAGAGCCAGGCAATGCCCAGTCCCAGGGCAATTGTCATGGGCACCATGATCCCCACATAATAAAACGTGACGCTTAGAGACTCAAGAAATCCCGAAACAGGATTAAAAAGTTCCCGGTAGTGCAAAGCCCCCACCCACTGAGAGTCCTGAAACCCTCCCAAACTCCAGTGATAAAAACTCATGGCCACGACCAGCAAGGCCGGGCCGTAGGTAAAAAGCGTTAAAATCGCCAGGGCGGGCAAGACCAAAAGCCACCCGGTAGCCCCTTTCCTGGTCCGGATCAAGGTGCGTGCCACGGCCTTGGAACGGGTCAATGAGGCGGGCCTGTCCCACGTAGGGTTCAAGTTTTCTTGCATATGGGCCTCCTTTACTGAACTGCCGCACCCGATAAATACGCCGTGGCCTGTTTTTGCATATTGCTCAAGGCCTGACTGACCGTCTCTTTGTGTTGCACCACACTCTGGATTTGGTTTTGTATCACGGTATCGATCTCACTTTGATTGGGACCGATGATTTTATGAATCACATGACCGCTTTCGAGTTCCCGAATCGCCACCGCCGTTCCGGCGTATGGTCCCGGATTCGCGGAAAACTGGCTTCCGGCCATTTTCTCGACACTGGCAACATCAGCCTGGCTCATGGGAGGCTCCCCGCCCACTGTCGACCAGATAGCTTGACCTTGGGGAGAATCAAAATATTTGATGAAAGACCAGGCCGCCTGTTGCTGTGCGGTGGAGGCATGCTTGAAAATCACGAAACTCAGCCCCTGATAAAGATAGTCGGAATGACCCGTAGATCCCGGCGGAGGAGAAAACACGCCCACGGGGAATTTGCCGCCGACTTGTTCCCGAACCATCTCATAGCCGTCGGCCGTATTTTCCAAAATGCCCAGCTTGCCCGAAGCAAAGTCCTCGAAGCTGGTGTTATAAGAAAGAATTTTCGTATACGGCGCATTGTCCCGCGCTGTCACTTGCCGTATCGTCTGCGCCATCGCAGGCGAATTCAAATCGAGCTGTCCCGGATGCCCGGGCTTGTAATAGTGGCCGCCGTTGGAGTAAAACAGCGGCAGCCAGTCGTTGTGGTCCAGCCGCGCCCCCAGTCCGATAGCCCCTGTCTTACTCTGAATTTGCTGGGCATCTGCCATCAACTGACTCCAGGTCGTGGGAGGCGTGCTCAGCCCGGCCTTTTTCCACAGGGTCGCATTATAGAAGAATTCGGCCACTTTGATATCCACAGGAAACAGATATTGCTGGTGTGAGGGCGTAAATTCCGCCTGCCACACCGCCGGCCATATCTGGTGCAGCTGCTGGGACGGAAATCCGTTGGGCCCATTGATAAACGGCTTTAAATTGACGAGCGCGTTAGCCTGTTCATATCCGTATTGCGGTTGATGGCCGATCATGGCCATAATCGGAGGGTCGCCGGCCTGTACGGCCGCCAGGGCTTTGGCCGACGCCGGGGTCACATGCACTTCCACCTTGATGCCGGGATGGCTTTGGTTGAACTTGCTGACAACCTGCGCCAATGCTTGCCCCTGTTGGTTGGCGGCACTGTGGGATTCCCAAAATGTCACGATGGTTTTCCCATTGGAGTGCGCAGGGCTATTGTGAGTAGCCGCCGCGGCAGTTGTCCCGCAACCGGCCAGAGTGGCTCCACTGACTAAGGCCAAAGCAAACAGACTCTTGCGGTTCTTGTTCTTCATGGTTAAGGTGTCATCTCCTTGGCTGGTTAAATCACGGCATGGCCGTGTCCGGTACGCGTACTCCTTCACACTAAGTTGCCGGTGTTATAAACATGTAATGCCCGTGTTAAAACTTTTGGTAGATTCCGTGAGGCCCCGGGGACGCCGAAATCTCACGGGTGGCAGGGAAAAAAGAGAGTCTCTCGTACGAAGGCCAGAGCAAGCCACCCCCACGGGTCCGGCAAAAGACCGGGGGGAGACCACTTCCCTTTATTCTGGCGGGGTTACCCAGGCAAGTTCCGGGGACCAGGCAACGCTGTCCCTTAAGAATTCAGCCGGCAGGAAATGAAGAACGCATCACCCTCCGGAATCTGAGCCGGTCATCCGTGATGCGTTGCGGAAAAGCGGTTTTTGGTCCTGATTTTAACAAGGTATGAGAAGGCACCACCAACCCCATTCGGCAAGAACCTGTATGTGAAAGGACAATACTGAGACGAGACTTGCGGCACGGCACGACCTTTGAAGGTAGTGGTGAAAAATCTGCCGCATCGCCATTGAGATGACCTCAGTAACAAAATCTCGCTCCCCGGTACCAGGTTGTTGTGTTATTGGGGTTCTCGCGAATTGTTATGGAACGGCCTGGGGTTGGTGTTGCCGCCTGATCTCGAGTTTGCCGGGATTTCGCCGGCTGGACAAGGCAAAAGAGGAGGATGGACAGAGGATATGGTCTACGGTGACAAACCGGTATCCTTGTAACCCTCAATGACGGCGGAGACCACATAATCCGTCAAAGAGGCGCCTGGGACCCATTGGCGGATAAATTCCCGGCTTCCTGCCTGCGGTTTTATGGAGACTCTGTTAAAGCCCACTCCCTGCATGATGGCGGTGAGTTCGTCAATGCCTGCTGCCCCTGCCATGCAATTGGTCCACAAAGACAATTCCCGGCGCCATTCCTCCGGAATATCGGCTGTCGCCACAACGTCGGAAATGGCAAGCCAGCCACCCGGTTTCAGCACACGGAATGCTTCCCGAAAGACCTGCCGTTTATTCGAGGACAAGTTAATGACACAATTCGATATAATCACGTCAACAGACTGGTCTGCAAGGGGAAGATGTTCGATTTCTCCCAACTGGAATTCCACGTTGAAAAATCCTCCGCGTCTGGCATTCTGCTCCGCGCGGGCAATCATTGCCGGAGTCATGTCGACACCGATAACCCGCCCCTTGTCACCCACCCGTTTCGAGGCCAGAAAACAGTCCAACCCGCCGCCACTGCCCAGGTCCAGCACCGTTTGTCCGGGCTCGATCCGGGCTATGGCCAGCGGGTTTCCGCACCCTAAACCTAAATTGGCTTCTTCTGGCACCTCAGCTAGTTCGGAGCCTGTATATCCCAGATACACCGATACCATAGACGGGTCAAATTCCTGCGCACCGGATCCGCACCCGCATCCTTTCCCCGTTTCGGCGATTTGTCCGTAACGGTTCTTAATGGCCTCCTGGCGTTCTATACCGGTAATCATGGGAAGTTCTTGCTTGAGTTCGCCGGAAAGCCCCGAAAGATGGGGAGATGCTTTCCCGCTTTCGATATCCCCCATCTCACACTGGTTCATCCAGTCGCGGACAGCCTCCACATCGATAAGCGATCCGTAAAGGTGGACCATGACACCGCCCTCACCATCCTCGACCGTCACATCGTCAATGCCCGTCAGAATAGGTCCATTGGAGAGGACATTCCCACTCCCCGCAGCCGATTCCCGAACCAGCCGTTCAATAAATGCCACGGGAAATCCGGGTTCAAGCCGAATGCGCACACCGGATGGTTCGGGTTCCAGCCGGCCAATCTCCGACCATTTTGCCACCTGTCTCAACCCCTTAAATCGATTATCATCGATGATTAGGAACAAAAAAATTACGTCCCGAGAACGGGCTCGACAGCCACAGGCCGACGGATGGCACCACAGACTTTGGTATCCGCCACATGGCGCTGAAAGGATTCCCAGGTCTCTTGATTAACCTGATAGACGCGGTACGTGCCCCGCCGTTCCACCGTAACCAGACCCGCATCCATAAGAACTTGCAAATGATGGGAAATAGTGGACTGGGCCAAGGGATGGCGCTGGGTTAAATCCACTACGCAGCAAGCGCTCTCCTCGGGGATTACATCGGCACAACAGGAGGCTCCCTGGACTTGCAACAAGTCCTCAAACAACGCATAACGCTGCGGTTGGCCCAACGCTTTAAAAATCTGGATAGGGTTCATTTCGGCACTCCTTTTCATCGATGACTGTCGATATATTAAAGGATAACCCAATCCGAGTCAAGACGGTGCGTGATTAGGGGGCCAAAACCTCGACTTGAACCCTAGAATTCGCATGGTTAATGGGATCGACTAAAGGGCGGACACCCAGCTGCCGACGATTTGTCGTCAATCTATGAAGACATTATCGCCTGACGCACCCTTCCGTTAGCCGCGGCGGCACTACGACCGGGCGAGCGCCATTAACAAGTGGCCGAGGGGCAGGGCTCCCGCTCTGAGTGGCGGGACTGTTGCGGGAGACATGCCGGGCAGGAGAGGCGTGGATTGGCTTGATCCCCGAACAGAGCCGCCGTGGACTCGCGTTTCGCGGTCAATAAGTCCGGGGCTGCCCAGACACCAGAGACATCATTGATGCAGAACGGCTAAGCGTTTCTCATCACGGTGCTATCATAATTGTCCAAATTTAACTTTGGCGAAGACCCGTATGGCGGTGGCCCGGTGTTGGTGACAGCCTGGGATGCAGCTAAGAGGCATCCCAGGCCAAAGGTTCACCGGGGCGGCTCTGGTTTCTTGTGATTTTCTATCAGAGTCGCCAATTCATTATAGAAGTTCACGCAGGGCGACCGGATGGGGAACGGGGAATCCTCCCCAATACCGACCCCGGGTCCCCGGTGAATCTCTTTGCGATGTGGCCGTTATGATTCGGTCAATAGAGGTCCTTTGGCGATGGCACTCTGTGCCCCCATCTCTTCACCGGCCGTATCTTCCAATGACATGCGGCGGGGTTCCGGAATCCACACCAGGGTAATCAACGATGCCAAAACCGCGGCACCGGCCAGGAACATGATTGCACCCGACTCGCCCCAGCGGTGAAAGAGCGCGGGAAAGACAAAAGCGCTCAGCGACGCTCCCAAACGTCCGGATGATACCGTAAATCCCTGAACAAGGCTGCGAATTTTCGTTGGCGCCAGCTCGACCCCAAGAACCCCTGAAGCCGAAATGGATCCCGGCCCCGCCTGCGACATGAAATTCTGCCCGCCGTAGAGCAAAAGACTAATGAGCGGCACGGCCGCCGCTGTGCCCTGATAGACGCTAAAGGCCACGAGAGAGGCCGCAATGCCAAGAAATCCCGCAATCTGAAGCGGCTTTCGCCCCCAGCGGTCAACCAACAACAATCCCATCGCCGCACCGGGGACAACGAATCCAAATTCCATCAGCAACTGAAAATTGCCGGAAGACAGTCCCAATCCCTTGGCAATCAAAGACGGCCCGAAGAGAATTCCGGAATAGGCCACCATATCAAAGAGAAACCACAGCAAGGACGCAGCGATCATACGCTGTCCGTGGGTTTTCCAATACTCCCCCAGTCTCCTTTTATCCGCGTCAACTTTTGTCAGTGGAACCGTTTGGCCCGAGACCTGGTTGATAACCCCAGACGCTTTGCCGGTATCCCCTTTTACCCGCGCCAGGAATCGTGCCGTTTCCGGCATTTTTCTCCGCAGATAAATCACGGACAGTGCAGGAATTGCCCCAAAACCGAGAACGATGCGCCAAATCAAATCCGGCGGCACGTGAAAAGCCATCAACATCAGGTAGAGAACGGCCGCTGCCGTTGCGCCGAGGCCCCATGTCAGGCCGAACCCCGCCGCAAGGGTTTTACCCCGGTCCTTGGCATTGGCATGTTCTGCCATAATTACCGGGGACAGCACATAATCCGCGCCCACTCCGATTCCGAGCACGAACCGCACCGCAATCAACCAGGAGAGATTCGGCACAAAGGCCTGCATCACGGCCGCTATGGCCATGATGCTCACATCCAGCCCATAAAATGTCTTCCGCCCGCGATTTCCCAGCATGCCGAAAATGATGGCGCCAATCATGGCGCCGATCAACGCCGATCCGGCCAGAAGGGAGCTTTGAATTCCGGTGAGAGAGCTTAAGCCGAAGTTGGCCAGGATGATCGTCAGCACGATCCCCACCGACGACAAATCGTAGCCATCGGTAAAGACGCCCATACCTGTGGTGAGCATGGAGCGCCAGTGAAAGCGATTAAAATGTATCCGGTCAAGAATATGAAAAGGCGATGAAGAAGATTCCATGGAAGGCAGAAACTCCTTTCGGCCACCGAATGTGTGTTTTTGGATTCCGAGAACAACAGGCTATCTTCATGGTCTACCCGCCGTCTGAAAGGCCGTGACCAGGGCGACGAAAATCGCGGCGGGACAGGGCATAACAGCCGCCGCCCACAATCTTCTTATGCCCTCCCCCCTCTCGCTTCTTTCATCACAAGGCGAAGAAGGGCATTACTGCAAACATTGGCTTTGAGGGACAGTCCGCCCAGACCTTGGCCACCCCATCTTCCTCCCTTGAGGCCCATAGGGCCTAGTTGCGGGGCTTTTGATAAGCCCCGCAACCGCCCTCTCACCCGTTCTGGCGTGCGACAGCCGGCACTTGGCTGCGAGCCACCGCCGGCTGAATGCCCAGGCGCATTCCCGCGTGATCCAGGTGTTGCACCAAAGGCTGTTCGGTATCGGCAGCCTCCCAGAAGGTTAAAGGACCGTTGCCCAAGACGGAGAAATAAGCCAGCTGTCCTTCCGCCACCTGGTAGATCCAAAATTGACTGGCCCCGGGTCCCATGGCTCCTGCGCTAATCTGCCAAGTCTGGTTAAAGAGGTGCCGGCGCGAAGCGGCGTGAACATGACCGCAGCCGTAGAGCTGCACTTGCGGAAAACGGGAAAACAAACGATGAAGATCATCAAGAGTTCCTCCCAG
The DNA here is from genome assembly GCA_003023725.1 of Sulfobacillus benefaciens. Taxonomy (GTDB): domain Bacteria; phylum Bacillota; class Sulfobacillia; order Sulfobacillales; family Sulfobacillaceae; genus Sulfobacillus; species Sulfobacillus benefaciens. The sequence continues at coordinate 10,580 of PXYT01000025.1, forward strand.
GTAATCATGACCGCCAAACGTTGCCAGAGGACCCTCATGACTGACTGGGATTAGAGGATAATGGCCAAAAGCCAAAACCGGGGCCGTTTCCGTCTTCAAATAGGATTCGAGCAGTGCCAGGGTATTGTCGGGGTCATGCTGGCGGATGGAAAACGCCAGAATCGTGACGCCCAGATGATTCCACCGCACGACTGGAGGCTGGCGAAACACATGATAAAAGTGGGTGTGAGTCCAGGGTACGTCTTCGTAAGCTTCCGTCCAGGGAAATTGCCGGCCTCTTAAAGAATTCGCTCCTAAATCATGATTCCCGGCCACGACTAAGTACTCCAGTTCCATCTCGTCCAGAGCGAACCGGACTTGGAGCAGAGCCTGTTCGTCATGGCTTCCGGTTGAACTCAAGTCGCCCGTAATAATCACCAGGTCGGGATGCATGATACGCAGCGCCTGACACAAATTCTCCCATTCCGGCAAGTTCCCGGCCAATGTGGTGTCCCAGTGCAAATCCGAAAGATGAACAATCGTAAGCGCCATGAACATCCCCTCCTGTGGTGGCGTCGTGAACGGTAGGCGTTGTGTGGCATCCCTACGCTCATGACGATAACGAGAGACTGTTGTGTTTCCATGATCCCGTTATTAAGGTTCGTTAAATGTTTCGTGGCATACCCGGCGTCCCAGGGACCCCAACCCTGAGGACTCGCTCAGACCCGCGGGAAGGCGGGACGGAAGTCACGGAGATTGTGAGCGCAAGCGGACAGTGTTCGGGGATCGGGACAAGATCAAGGGTCTCCCGGGTCATTTGGTCCATCATCGTGCCACATCTGCACTTTCAGATTGGGCCCGGGCTTTGACCCTGAAGACGTGTGATTTAAGCCCGGCAATCAAAGATAAAGATTAAAGAGGGAAAAGAGATGGCAAACGAATCCTCAAGGCCCTTAATTTTGTTGTACAATCCTTACAAGGTCCGGAGCAGGCGGGGTCCGTCCTATACCGTTCAACCCAAAGGGCTCCTTTCGGTCTTTCCCCTTGATTCCGTTCATATCATGATGGGGTCCCGGCGATTGAGGGTAAACAGAAGACCCTGTCTGCAACCCAAAGTCGAAGTTCTTGGTGAGAGACCGGTCACCGAACCTCATATCAAGATATTAGGCTTGGGCTTGCGAACCGCCCCGCCATCTTCCGAGATGGGGATGACAGGGACAATGGCACGCTTGCCAATCCCGTTGACCCGGCCAAGAGAAAGGACGTCTTCCTCATGCTTTGTCAGGCAGTCATCTTTGACTTGTACGGCACCCTGGTCCCCCCGTTCCAAATGCGAGAGCACATTCTCATAATGCAAAAAATCGCCCGTGTATTGTCGGTCGACTTCGAAAGTCTGCATGTCGCGTGGGGGAAGGACTTTCCTCGCCGCATCCGCGGAGAATTTGCGTCGGTGGCTGACAACCTGGCATCCATTGCTGCGGGATTGGGCAACCCGGCTGATCCGGGTGCCTTAGCCGAAGCGGAAAGGATTTACCGAACCTTTACCCTGGAGGGACTCACTCCCAAACCGGGGGCTATCCAGGTGCTGCAGTGGCTGCACCGCCAGCATATCCCGCTGGGACTGATTTCTAACTGTTCCCCGGATGTCGTGGCCCTGTGGAATCAGTCCCCTCTGGCCCCGTACTTTTCCCATTGCGCCTTTAGTAGCCGTGAAAGGATTGCCAAGCCGAATCCGCTAATCTACCGCAGAACGCTGGATGCGCTCGGAGCCCCTGGCGAACGCACGCTTTATGTAGGCGACGGAAGTGACCAGGAGCTTAGTGGTGCCGAACGCTCGGGCATGCAAGCCGTATTGTTTGTGCAGGACTTATCCAATACCTATGATCGAAATCGCCCGGATGTTCAAAACTGGACCGGCACAAAAATCCTTTCTTTTGACGAACTCTACCCGGTAGTGCGTCATTTCAAGCCCAAAAGTGACTCCTCGGAACTGAAGGATTAAAGCTGAGGGTCATGCAATTGGGCTTGCAGCGCATGAGATCACCGAATCTGCCGGAGACTCGGTACCGTCACAGATCATCAACGCGCCCTTTAACGTCCCTGCCGCACCACCGATGTGACCACGCGTCCTCGAGTGAGTACGGACTTCACATCGGGCACTTCGCCCTTGAGGGTGCCGACTACCAGCAAATCCGCCTCCTTTCCCACTTCAATAGAACCTTTGTCCCCTGCAATGCCCAAAGCCCTGGCCGGATTCAAGGACACCATATTGACGGCGCAGGACATCTCCAATCCCGTTCGCACCAGCGCAAACACGCTGTGCAGCAACGAAGGCGGGTAATAATCGGAACATAAGATGTCGACCGCGCCGGCTTCAATAGCCTCCTGTGCCGACAGATTGCCGGTGGTGGACGCCCCGTTGAGAACATTGGGAGCTCCCATGACGACGTAAAATCCCCGTTTTTTGGCCTCTTGCGCCACGTCCAGGGAGATGGGGAACTCACAGATGCGTCCGTGCCAGCCCTCTAAAAGATCAAGACGCTCGACCGTGTCGTCATCATGCGACGCTAAGGGAATGCCGGCGGCGCGGGCATGGCCCGCCAGTTCCTCAAGGACGTCCCATTCGACTTTGGCGTGCTGCATCCGGCTCTCCAATAAGTTGTCTGCTTCCTCACGGGAGAGATGGCGGTGGGACACCAAAAAATGGCGAAACTGTTCAATGTCCCGGTACTGTCCTTGACCGGGGGTATGATCATTAAACGACAGCTCATCAATCCATCCGGACTGAATAACTTCGCGCACATATGGCACCGCATACAAATTGGCTACCTCAAAGCGCAAATGAATCCGGTGAGTGAGCAAACGGTCCGACTCCCGGGCAAAAGCTCTCAGATGGTTGAGAATATCCCGGACCATCTCCGTTTGCCTCATCCAGCGCAGAGAGTCCCAATCGGCAAGAGACAGGGCATGGTAAATGGTGGTAATGCCCGACCCAATGAGCTTGCGCTCCAGCTCATGCATCGCCACGTCATAAGGCAGGCGGGAGGTGGGGCGCGGCGCCAGTTCCGCTTCGATGGCGTCGCTGTGCATATCGATAATCCCCGGCATAATCCAGCAATTCTGGGCGTTGATGACTGTCTCCGCCAAACGGGCGGGGTGCGGCAACGGGCTGGTTGCAATCGCTGCAATCCGCCCGTTTTCAACAAACACGGATCCGCGAGGAATCAGAGTACCGGGGGTCACTACCGTGCCATTGTGGATGAGAAGGTTCTTCGTCATATAGGCTTCATCTCCTCCCGTTTTTCCGGCCGGGTCAAATTCAGCTGACTGTCTTTAAGTTGCGTCGCGAGCCGGTTGTCGTGAAAAATACTGAGCATGGTGGTGCCACGGTCTTTCAAATCACTCAGAATTTCCATCACCACTCCGGCACTCCGGGCATCAAGAGCCGACGTGGGTTCGTCAAGCAGTAATAGTCGCGGCGAGGTAATCAGCGCACGCGCCAAATTTATGCGTTGCTTTTCTCCGCCGCTGAAAGTCTGAGGATACGCGTCCCATAGATGCGAAGGGATGCCCAAACGCTCCAGCCATTCCGATGCCTGCGCACGGGCTTCGCTGGAACTCTCTCCGAGCAATAAAAGCGGTTCCGCCACCACATCTATAGCGGGCACACGCGGAATCACATGCAGAAACTGGGATACCATCCGAACTTCCTGCCGGCGCAGGCGAAGAATTTCCCTTTCGGACAGGCCAGCCAGGTCGATGCGCCCATACTCACGCGACTGGTACCAAATGCGTCCTGTAGTCGGACGATAGGAACGGTAAATGCACTTGAGCAAGGATGACTTGCCGCCGCCGCTGGGTCCCGATATATTAAGGCATGTGCCTTGTTCCACCGAAAACGACACATTGCCCAGGGCTGTCACCGTAATGTTCCGATGAAGGGCCAACTGAAATGTTTTCGTCAATGACTCCACGTTCAGCACTCTAGTCCTCCTCGCAATATCCGCCTTACAATAACGAATGAACCAGCATCTGAGTGAAAGCATGCTGGGGATCCTGAAGAATTTGATCGGTCAGCCCCTGTTCAATAATGTGTCCGTCTCTCATGACTACCGTCCGGTCGGTCAAAAGGCGGATCACTCCGAGGTCGTGGGACACCACGATCATTCCAATCTGCCACTCCCTTTGAATTTTCCGGATCAGGTCCAGAACCCTGGCCTGAACCGACAAATCGAGTCCGCTGGTAATTTCGTCAAGCAACAGCAAAGGTGGATGATTGGCCAGGGCTCTGGCTATTTGTACCCGTTGCTGCATACCGCCGCTAAAAGTCTTAGGTGCTTCATGGATGCGCGCCAGGGGAATTTCCATCACATCCAGAAGGTTTGTGGCGCGCTTTTGGATTGAACCCACATGAAACCAATTAGCGGCAATCAGTTTTTCCGCCACGTTGCCGCTGCTGGAAAACGCCATGCGCAATCCCATCAGCGGATTTTGATAGACCATCCCCATGAAGCGATTGCGGATAGCCCGGCGGTCTTGGCTCGATGCCTCGAAGATGTTGCGGGTTCCCTGTTGATAGGGATAAAGGCGGGCACTGCCTTGGGTAGGCATTTCGTCAAAATAGAGACAGCGTAGAAGAGAACTCTTTCCGGAACCGCTCTCGCCCACAATTCCCAGAATTTCTCCGTTAAAGACTTCAAGATCGATCCCACGGCAACCCCACACGCTCCCGCAATACGGACACCGCCTGTCCGCTGCTCCATCCCTCTCGCAACGAGAACAGCCGGCTCCGTATCGCTTTCCTAAATTTTCCACCCGTAGCAAGGGCTCCTCCTGAGATCCCGGATTGATCATATGTCTCCCTTTCCGATTTCGGTTTGCCTTTTGCGGCAATAGGCGGTATCCGAACATTGATAGATTCGTTCTTGGATCTTGGCATCCCAGAGTTCATCCAGGTAAGCCTCACGGCTGCCGCACAATCTGCAAGCCGACAGGAATTTTTCGGTTTCAAATCCGTAATCCTCAAATGCCACCGGTTCTACGTCAGTGTAGGGGGGAATAGCGTAGATTTTGCGCTCCCTCCCAGCACCCAAGAGTGTCAGAAAGGGTGCCTGGTGCAATTTGGGCAAATCCCAGCGTGGAATGGGCGTCGGCTTTATCATGTACCGGTGATGAACGACAGCGGGATAATCGGCCCCGGTGGTAATCTGTCCAAAACGGACAATGTCCTCATACAATCCCAGCCATACGGCGCTATAGTCCCTTTCCGCATGCATCCGCCGGGTTTGGGCTTCTCTGGGCTCCACATGTCGCAGAGGTTCGGGTTGCGGAACCTGCAGAATGAGAATCTGCCCCGGCCTCAGAGGATCATCCGGAATACGGTGGCGGGACTGAATAATGGTGGCCTGATCGGTCACGTCCGTGGTCTCGATATGGGTCGTGGCTACTACCAGATTACGGATACTGACAGCGTTGACGCTGTCGTCATGCCCTTGATCAATCACCTTGAGCCGGTCCGTGGGGCCAATCAAAGACAGAGTCAGCTGCAGTCCGCCGGTACCCCATCCTCTGGCAATCGGCAGTTCCCGTGAACCAAAGGGCACTTGAAAGCCAGGTATCGCCACCGCCTTGAGAATAGCGCGGCGGATCTCCCGTTTCGATCCTTCATCAAGATAGGCAAAATTATACGGACTTGTCACCGAATTCCCTCCCTAGAGCCAGTGTCCGGCGTCTGCCGGACGGTCCTCAGGCGGTCCAGTTCCGACTGGAAGGTGACATAATGAGGCAGTTTCAAATGGGATATAAATCCTGCCGATTCAATGCTGTCAATATGACTTAACACATATTCCTCGTCATGAACGGGTTCGGTGCCGGACACCACATCGAGGGCGCGATCCAAAACGGACATGGCAATACTTTTGACCTCATTCTGACCAAATGACACTCCATATCCCAAGACCAGCTGCACAGGCTCACCCGGCTCAGTGCCGGCAAAGCCGTTAATCGCCTCCACCTCCGTGATCAACAGTTCGCCGGCGTACACGCTCTCGCCGTTCTCCAAGGGATAGGGAAGAATAAGCGCACAGTACCCCACCCGCAATTCCCCGATTGTGGGGTGAACCGCCCCATACCCGCGCAAGCTGCTGTAAGCCAAGGCCACCATGGCCCCCGTCTCCCCCCGGGCCATGGTTTGCAGGCGGGCGGAGCGGGGAGCGGGAAAAGGGAGTTTAAACCGCGTAATGTCGAAAGGCTCCTCTTCACCTGCACCGGGATGGGGAGGCGCCATCAATCCTTCTTCGCGCAGGAAATCGGACACTCGGGGAAAGAGTGCCGGCTCTTGGTCCTCTTCGGCGGAGTAGCGGTCCTCCACCCGTTTTAGCACCTGCGCAATCGCCTCGGGAGGCTCATCCAGGAGGTCAAATTGCAACAAGCGGTGAGCATAGTCGAAGGTCGGGCCTAGAATCTGGCCCCCGGGAATATCGCGAAAGGCCGACGAAATCCGGCGAATAAGCCGCATGCCCTGAGTGTCCAAGGGCAAGGAGACATGATTTCGGGGCACGGTCGACCGGTACGCCCGCAACAAAAACGCCGCTTCATAGACGTCTCCTTGAGCCTGTTTCAGGGCGAGAGCGGCATGTTTAGGGGCGTAGAATCCCGCCTCACTCATGACGCGATCCACCAAAAAACGCATCTGAGACGGCAACATGCCGACGTCCAGCGAACCCGGCGCATGCCGAAGCCGATAATAGCCCGTCAGTTCCGAACTGGCTAGGATCGCTTTCTGACCGCCTTTGACGGCAACATACCCCATGCTATTAAACCTCCCGTGTGCCTTGATGCAGTGTGGTGTGACGCGGAACGCCAACAAGATGTCCTTCATGGTCCACTAAGAGAAAGTCGGTGCCCATAGGAAAATCCCGGACCATCTCCTCCCGCCTCCTGATCCAATCCTCTTCCAAACCAGACACCGCCACCAACCGTGTACCGGGTATTCCGGGTCCACTCATTCTCCAAAGGCGTGTTGCGATCCGGGAAAGTTCGGGACAATCCGTGGGTTCCACGGCTTGAACCCGGCTTACTAAAATCGTGATCAAAGCACCCTGGCCGGGATTCAGAAGTTCTCCGGCAAAGAGGGGGGACAAAAATCTCCGAATTTCCTGGGCATCGGTCGGTTCCTGGATAAATACGTATTCGGCGGGACTTCCCGGTTCGGCGGCCTTGGCCCATGTGAGGGTTTGCAAGGCGGCCGCCAAAGCCTGTTGTCCGCTCCCCCCGGTAGCGAAGGTCACCTGGCGATCCAACAGCGTCAAGGCAATGGATGCCAAGGGAGGGGAAACGAACGGGCTTGGATCCGGGGGTGACCAGGGCGGAATCGCCACGACACGTCCCGGTTCCGACATCGCGGCCAGCAGCTGCCGGAATACGTTCTGGGTATGATACACTCCATCAGAGCTCTCATCGAGGTTTGTCATATTCACTCCCCGTCTCGAACCGGACTCGCGTTTGGGATACCGCGGCAAATTCCTCACGATGGCGCCGGACAAGCTCTGCCTCCGCTTCCTTTAACCGAGTCACCCAGTATTCGGTGGGAAGAGTCCCTTTGTTCCATGCAGCATCCACAACAGCCAGCCGGTAGGCCTTTTCCGTGTCGTCTCCCAAAACCGCGCCGAATCCCAGGACGTTATCAATTGCCACCGTACATTCACTAATGAGAATTTCTCCCAGAAAAAAGGGGACACGCTGCACCGCATCCAAAGCCTTAGCCATCACACACCCATTGGAACTCTGCCTATGAATGCGCACGGGCACCTTATTCTCGACATAGTGACACAGGCTGATCAGCAAATCCCCTTCGTCTTCCACTAGAATCCGAGTCCTCTGCCGTCTATTCATAGGAAATGCTCCTCCCCCGAAATTCGCCCCTCCCGTCTTCCCCGTGAAGAAGTCCGGCCCCAGGGCGGAGAGGACCCGGTGTTCTCTCGGCCCTGTCGAAATGGATGGTTCACCAAACAACGTACCCCTCCCCCATGAACTTCCCGGGATCTTTTTGTTAGAGTTGGATTAACGGATGGTGCATCTCCGGCGCCCTGGGTTGACGCGCCGCAGCGGATCGTTCGGGATATTGACGTTCCGGCCAAACTGCCATACCGGACAGACAACTAATCCTGCCACGCCGGGCGGTTGTGTCACCCGGGCAGCCAAGAAGATTCCACACGCCAGGTTGGGCCTCGACCCTTATAGCCCGTGATCCACGAATGAACCCATCCCAACCTACGTGAGGGAAGACGGATCCCATGCGGGAACGAACTCCATGGCGACAAATTCTCGATCAGCCCCATTCAGTGATGTTCCGCTTCATCGGTGATGTTGTGCGTGAAGTGACGTCACCTGTTCCGTCTATCACGAATCACGACAATTATTAACCATGCGGCGACGCCAATGCCGAGTAGCAGTTGCCAAACTGGCATATCCCCGAAACCCTCCTGGTATTCGTTACAAGCGTGAAGTCATCACAACGTTAAACATAATTAATCATCCCCGGTCCCACCACATACAAGCCGTTCCAATATTCCCGGGACTCGCGACTGAAGTGTCCAGGCGCCTTGACACTTGAGGAGTCAAGACCCTGACAGAGCCCTGACTCGTCTCAAAATTTTGCCCCTCTCCAATTAAACGAGTCCAGCCTGTGCTGCTTAAAACCAAATGCCCTCCATTGCCAAATGCCGGGTGAAATCCACAGTATTTGAGAATACGTGTCCATGCATACCCAGATTTTCGGCCACAGTAACATTGGCGGCCTTGTCATCAACAAACAGAATATTCTCCGGCTCAACAGCTATTTTGTGAAGCAGATGTTGAAAAATCCGTGGGTCAGGCTTCCGCATCCGAACGCGATAGGAGTTGATCACAAATTCGAAGAGATCCCACACACCGAAGTATTGAATTTCGTCGTCCCACCCATTTCCGACTTCGACCGAAATGTGGGGAAACTCGGAGATAATCGCACGGGCATATTCAACCACCTCCTGAACGAGATCCCAAAAACGCATCGGCTTAAGGAGTGTTGGAGAAAAATTGGATGCCTGCTCCATAATGAGCAAGTCGGATACCAAACTTTTCATTTTGGAAATGGTCGTGTCGACCACCCTTAAAGCCGTCCTGCCTTGGGACGTCGTTAAACCATCACGCTGAAGAACGCTCAGATTCCCTTGAATCACCGTCAACAAGGTTCGCAGGTGATGGGTCACATCGGCAAGCTGTGCCCGCTCTCGCTTCTGCCCTTCTCGCAGGTCTGAGAGTAGCCGGTTGATTAAAACCGACAAATCGTAAAATTCGTCGCCGGAGTTCGGAATCGGCAACGACTCGCTTATCCCCGCATTAAGCATATGTTCTGCGGACGAGATCATTGAACGCACCGGTTTCAATGTGTTTTGCACGAACGCCCCGGCCGCTGTTCGAATTATCAGAGTTCCCGCGGCAGATCCAATAATCAAAACGGCCAGCAAAAGTGTCGCCAGGAAATCGTAGTCATTCAACGGAACGTCGATCACTAAAGTCCGCTCCCGGTGGGAGGTGACGAATTGGTAAGCGTTAAGTGCCGGAAAGAATCCCACTGTGACACGTCTTGGCGGGTCACAGGCAGCATTGGGCGATTTCAACACCACGTGCTCCGCTTGCATCACCCAAATACGGGCTTCGTCGGGCCGATTGTAGACGTGAAGCGCCGCAGCCAACCCGCCTCCGTAATCGGTGCCAATGACGGCCAAAGTGTGTTGGGCATGCAAGCGAATGTCGTGGTACATATGCCACAGCGCCGTGCCCAGAGTGGCTAAAGAAAACACCACTAATGTTGTGGCGGCAACCTTGGTAATTTGACGCATAAAGACGTGAAAAGCACGAGATGCACCCTGCGTCATTAATCCACCAACTTCAGGGTATAGCCCATTCCCCGGACGGTGGCAAGTTCGGCGTCTGTGTCGTTCCACGGTATTTTTTGACGCAAATACCGGACATAAACATCGACCACGGCCGTTGATCCGCCAAACCCCCATCCCCATACGTGGTCGAGAATCATGTCTCGTGTCAGGACAATGCCAAGATTCTCCATGAGATATCGCAATAGAGCAAATTCACGGATACTCAGCTCGACAGGCTGTCCCCAAACCATTACCTGGTGTCGTGATGCGGAGAGTTGAATTTTTCCCGCAAAGAGCCAATCCCCTGAACTGCCTGACATCCTGCGGCTGCGCCTGATCAACGCGCGCATGCGGGCGAGCACTTCCGTAATAGAAAAGGGTTTTACCAAGTAATCATCGGCACCGGCATCAAGACCCAGCACTCTATCTGTCAACTCGTCGCGTGCGGATAATATAAGGATAGGGACATCCGATTGACGGCGCATCATCCAGCACAGCGCGAGCCCATCAATGTCCGGCAACATTAAGTCCAACAAGACCATCGCTGCCGAATGGGATCGAAGAACCCGCAAGCCGGCGTCTCCGTCTCGGCACCAGTTGATCTGCCAATCTTCGCGAGCCAGCTCCTGGATAAGCAGTTGGCCAATCTGCGGGTCGTCCTCGATAAGCAAGGCAACCGGCATCCTACTACCCCCTCGTAAATAACTTCAAGTTGGGAAAAACACTGCGTCAACACCAAATAGACTGGCTATTATCCGGGCATGGAGCAATGCTTTTGTTCGGGTTCGCCGAAAGTGAAAACCAAAGACCGCTATAGGCCTCCCTTAGGGATCCTGCCGCAGCATTCTTCTCGCCTAGATCTGCCCTCTTGTCGGGCCATTGGATATACCGAAGCTATTATAGAAGGAGACTATTATAACGCGAGGACATTTCGATTAAAGATGGGTTAAAGGATGGAAGTTGCCCACTATCCCTCCCAAGTCTGCACAACGCAGCCCAATCAAATTTGATGCCCTGGAACAAGCCGCGAGTTCAGTGTGAACGCGGATAGAGGATCTGGTCCCGATCATGGACCCCGTCGGACGGCCATGCCATCACCTCGAATCTTGTGAAATTGACTAACCGGTAGGGGATGATCATCTGATCACCGACATGCATGATGGCTTAGAGACAGAGAAAACGATCCGCTCCCGCAATATATACATAGGTGGTGTCTGTTTGCCAGAATTGGTTCGGTGCTGTGATCACGTAACCCGGTAGAGTAAAAGGAGCTCTTCCGAATCCCGTCACCGGGTCTCAACAAAATAGGATCACGGAACCCATCCAGGGGGCCAACAGGCCATTGTCCAAGGCTATTCCTCACAGAGATCATTGCATCGAATGGCCTTACACCACGCATCGGTGCCAAGTTGACTTCATGAGAACTTCATGAGAAATTAACGTATTCATAACCTATTTATCCCCCCGTCTTAATACACTCCCGTTATGCTCACTTTGGACTCGTCGTGCATGCTATCCACAGCTGAAGATAACGACCTCGTTCTCACGCCAATATACAGAGGTTCGGCGATACGCGAGTGTGATACCGGCACCAAAATACCGTATGTTTACTCGGGGAGGGTGAATTATGGATCAGGGATCATCAGGAAATACCCGTGATCGCCTTTTGAAACCGCTGGAGGATACAGGGCTGCAAAAATTTCACTTTCGCACCTGGCTCACAGCAGGCATGGGTTTTTTCACGGACGCCTATGACTTGTTCATTATCGGCGTTGTGACCACACTTTTAGCCCCATTATGGCATCTGAGCACGTTAGATCTGATGTTACTCAACAGTTCTGCACTGTTTGCTGCGGTGCTAGGAGCCTTGATTTTTGGACGCTTAATGGACAAGTTGGGCCGAAAAGCTATTTATGGTCTGGAAGCCGCACTGCTGACTTTAGGGGCCCTCTTGTCCGCATTTTCCGTCAACTTCTGGATGCTGCTGATTTTGCGATTTATTGTCGGAATGGGAGTTGGCGGCGATTACCCGATGAGCGGGATTATCATGAGTGAATACTCCAATCGGAAGAACCGCGGATTTTTGGTCAATTCCGTCTTTGCCATGCAAGGATTTGGCTTATTGGTTGGTCCGCTCGTCGCCATCATTCTGCTCTCCAGCGGCATGCCGGATATGGTGGCATGGCGGGTTATGCTGGGATTAGGCGCCATTCCCGCGGCCGTGGTCATCTATCTGCGACGCAAAATTTCCGAAACCCCGCACTTCACCCTCGGAGTACGCGGAGATGTCAAGGAAACGGCTCAGATTGTGCAGCACTTAACCGGAAAACCCGTGGCGGCTACAGAGCCCAATGTCTCCAAACTATCCAGTTCCCCCAAGGTGTTGTTCAGCGACAAACGGCTCTTCGTGACACTTATTGGCACCGCCTTTTCATGGATGTTCTTGGACATGGCATTTTACGGCAACAGTGTGTCTTCCGGGCTGGTCATGAAAGCATTGCAGCCGCATGGCACCTTGATCTCCCACACGCTGACCTCCTTTTGGATATTTCTGGCGGCGGCGGTACCGGGGTATTGGATCTCGGCACTCACTGTAGACAAGTTAGGACGCCGGTTTATTCAAATTATGGGATTCGTGGTGATGGCCCTGGCCTATGGACTACTATGGCTTGACCCTGGGATTACCTCGGTTCCAATTGACTTTCTTTTGGTTTATGCGGTTAGCTACTTCTTCATCGAGTTTGGTCCCAACTGCACCACCTTTGTGTTTCCTTCCGAGGTGTTTCCTGTAACGGTACGCGGCATGGGTTTCGGCATTTCTGCCTCTCTCGGCAAATTTGGGGCGGCGATCGCGGCTTTCTTGTTTCCCCTGCTGCTGATCCAGTTGAAACTGCCCGGCACGATGGGACTGTTGGCGGGTATTTCTCTGCTGGGAGCCGTCTTAACGATGATCGTCTTACCAGAACCCAAAGGCTTGACGTTGCGGCAAGCCTCCCAAGAACAGATATTAGAAGACTCTGGTCAGTCTTCGTCAAGTCAGGAGAAGTTGAGGCCGTCTCACTCTTAAAGGATAACGGGATCGCTCTGGAAAGAACACGAAAAATCCGTTGGTGAAACGAGACAACCAGTCCCAACTGCCAGACGGGCGAGAGGGGGTCAAACACCAATGCTGTCCGAATCGAGATCACAGCTACCGCGAACAAGAAAAATCATTGAGTTTCATAACTTTCGCAGTCGTATCCGTCGTCTTAAGCAGTGGTTCGTGCTCACCGAACTACTCGCAGGAAGCATAACAGTGCTCATAGAATGGCTCTTGCTGAAACGAGTTTCTGGATGGAGTTGGAGGATCGGACTCATGGTGTTCTTCACGCTGAGTGGAGGATTATTGGAATACCTCGTCTGGCTGGCTACGGTAGGCACTCGCCGCCGTATTGTTCATCACCGTCAAAATCATCGATACAAATAGAGGCAATGGCAGCAAAAGACCGGTTAAGATTCGCATAGCGCCCTGCAAAACAGCAAGGCGCTTTCTTAATTGATGACGGCATCGACGTTCACTCTATTGGCGCCTTAACTTCTTTGGGTCAAGAATTGCCTGGCACATCGCCACAGCGTCATAAACGGCACGTAGCCGATCACAGCACACATTCTTCGTTTGCCGTAAAACTATTGCTAAAACTTGTTGGATTCTAAAACCTGAATCATGAAACATTAAATGTATGTTCGTGTTATCACTAACAACACCATGATATGATGCGACAGTTAAAAGTGGCTTGTGTCTGGAGTCCTCCATTACCAAAATCGGGCGTAAAGCCCCCGCCTTGAGGCCAATGCATTACCCATAAGTATTGGGTGGGTGAAGGAAGTCCCACATAGCCGTGAGTTTGTCGTCGGAAGGCTCACCAGAGTATCTTCAGATCCGGATGACCATCTCGTGTGCGTCCCCCAGTTTGGTAGTCCACAATCCGCTAATCCGGTCGTTTGCATTTCCGTCTGATTCACCATGTCCTGGGAGACATCCGAGAAGCCGTGATGACGTGGGATTGGACCAATCCGCAGGATAGGAGCCATTGAACTCTTTCACGCGTAGAATGCCTTGGGCTGGGAGGGGATCATCCGAGGCAAAGGGTCGACTCACCGGGCAGGGACCCCCGGAGTGCGGCGAACTCCGGGCGATTTTCGTCGTCGGATTCCCTCGCTAAATCGACGGGTTGCAGAGGCAATACGCGCACCTGACGGAAGACGCCGGCTCCCGTTGACCCTCATGACTTGACTCCACTGACCAACGTTCCTAAACCGAGTGCGTTTTTCCGAAAAATGCGCATTTCGGGCATCTCCTGGGGTTATATGTTAACCCGTCCCCCACAGCGGCCACACAACGCGGGGCATCTGAGATCCAGCGTGGCCGACCTTCGATCGCGGCATCCATTTGGCGCAAAAAACTTTGTCCCAATAGCAGCGGACCCACGACCAAAAACTAGGGATCTCTCAGCACCGAGAGAGAAGAGCCGTGCGTCGTGGAGCATTTGAGGAAGCTCCCCCGGTACGGCACGCGCCGGGGGAGTGCGTGTGCCAAGTCACCGAACGCACTATCGCCACCGATGGTGGTCAGATCTTGCTGATTTCCGACATTGAGGTCGCCCCGTACTGCACATCCTAAACCCCAACCCCGGATGACAGACTCCCGTGGTACCGGGATCATGGCACGATGGAACAGGATCACAGCGAGGTCAAGGCGGATGTGCATTTTAAAGCGGTTGCCGTCAGGAAAGTTTGCCACCAACCAACTCGTGCTCCATCTGGCGTGTCTCACCTATAACCTCTTGCCTGTCATTGGTCAGGCGACAATCGGGCGTGAGGATACGCCCTTACGTAAGGTCGCCCAGTCAATCGCCCATGCACGCCAAGACCGCATTCGTTACGGTCCGGGAAACCGGTGGGACCGAGTCACCGGGCAACTCGTCTCCTCCCTTCGAAAGAACATCGTCCTTGGAAGCCGGTGCAGACAGTGCCTGTCACAATACTGTATTATCCAGTCTACCCGTGCCGCAAATGGAATTTTTCATGGAGATCAGTGACACTCCATGACTTTTGGTCAGGCTATTTTGGAAGAGAATCCAGGTGCTCCGTGGAATTATACCCCCCGATGTGCCACGTTCCCTGACGATGGGACAATCGGCTTAAGCAGGCATTTTTCAAAGTTGTCTTACCGGAACCTATTTCTCCGTTGGAGAGGACGGCGAGAATTGCATTGATCACGGCGCCATGCGACACCACAATTATTTTCTTGCCGGAATAGTGCTGAAGAATATGGTTAAGCACTCCCATGGAACGGTGAGTGAGCACGCTGCGATCCTCTCGACCCGGAATCTGTCCATTGGGGAATCTTAAGGCTATTTCCTGGTGAGTGAGTCCGGACGCCTCGCCATAATTTCTTTCACGGAGATCGTCGACTTGCAAGACCGTGGCCGTCTTCACAAGCTGTTCAATAATTTCCGCCGTTTTTCGCGCCCGGCTCAAAGGACTCGTCAAGATCACGTCCCATGATTCTCGGGCAAGATACAGACCGCAACGTGTTGCCTGATAGATTCCGGTCTCATTGAGTTCAATATCCTCCTGACCTTGCAGGCGTCCCCTAAGGTTCCAGTCGGTTTCCCCATGCCTTACCAGACAAACTGTTGACCCCATGTCTTCACTCCTGACGCATTCAGCAGGCTATCCTCTGCGAGAACTTTTTTTGCGCAGGGCACGCGCTGGTTTGTTTGTACTCGTTGCTACCAATCTTGGCAAGGCCTCCAGCCAGATTTCTTCAGTGTATTGGATTGAACAATAAACCATACCCAGAGAACTCTCTCCATAGGCCAACATACATCAACACGAACAGGCAGCGAAACCCGTCGGCCACATCCTCACCTATCATGAACAGATATGCACCGAAAAATGGTAACCTGTGCCATTTAATGGGCTAAAGTGACAAAGTGCATGAGGCTACCCTTTCGAGCATCAGGTTTTGGCCCACACCCCAGGCGGCAAACACTCTGCCACTGTTCCCTACCGCAATGAAACGAATTCACTGGCACGGGTCCAGACTTTCACTGACAAGAACCGCGATGTGCCGGTCGCACGTGGTGACGGTGGCCAAGACCACGGAGCCAGACGGGGATCTGGCCATGACCCGACGACGGTCCGGATACGACGAATACCTTCGGAAAGAGGAGGTCTTCGGGGACTACTTTGGAGATGGCCGCATATTTCGGCACAGGCCACTGTTACTTTTTGTCACGGATCCAGGGACACAGCCTGATCAGCAAATCCCCTTCGTCTTTCCCGTGAAGAAGTCCGGAACCCGTGCCGAGCGAACCCGGTGTTCCCTCGGCATTGCAAAAATGGATTATTCACCAAACAATATAACCGTCCGCCATGAATTTGCTGCGATCTTTTTGTTAGAGTTGGATAAGTGGATGATGCGAGTCGGGCGCCTTGTTCGGCGCGCCGCACCGGGTCGTCCGGTACCCGCAAATTCCGGCCAAACCCACCCCGAATTCCGTCACCACCAAGCCGCCCTAGCCCTCACTTTTCTTCTCTTGCATCTCGCTGGAGAACACAGATGATGACTGGTGCAGAGGACGAGCGGGATCATAACGGGCCAAAAATTCTCTAAGATCATAAAAATCATGGAAACGCTCCAACAATTCGTCACGGCTCCAGTTCCACCAGGCAACACGCATCAATGCCTCTGCAACGGATTTGGCGAAACGTCTTTTGATCGGCTTGGCCGGATTGCCAGCCACCACCGAAAAGGGCTCCACGTCTTTCGTCACTACCGAGCCCGCTCCTACCACAGATCCGGTCCCCACCGACACTCCCGCAAGGATAATGGCACCGTGCCCAATCCATACATCGTGGCCAATGTCAGCCTTTTGCAACTGCCGCCAATAAAACAAGGTCTCGTCGTCTTGTTCCCCAACACCATAGGCACGGCGTCGATAGGTCATATGATGGAGCGTGACCCTGTCCATGGGATGATTGACGGGTCCGACTGAGACATAAGCGGCGATATTGGTAAAGCGGCCCACTCTAGCATGTTGAATCGTGACATGCTCGCCGGTGTACGTATAGGCCCCGATTTGTGAGGCCACAATGCGGTTGTGCGGTCCAATCGACACCCATTCCTCGAAGCAGGAATCGACAACCCTAGCGCTCGCATCCACATCAGGTTCGGATCCTAGCGGGGCATTCCATCTTTGAGTAATTTGCTGATAGTGGTCCATATGAAAAACCCTCACCACAACCATCCTCCCATTCCCTTCTTTGTCCCCTCTGTGTCCCCTCTTTATCCCCTCCAAGAGGGGGCGGAAGACGGCTGCATGGGGCCAATGCCGGTGTCTTCCAGCGGCCCAAACCTGCGAGCTACCAATCCCAGCACTTTGACAAAGCGAATTACGTCGTCCGGTGTCGCCCGGTTCCAATCCACCCACTGCACCATCTCCCAAAACTGCCGCGATTTCTCAGAATTTAGCCTGTCTGTGAAAAGAAATCGAAAACCCATGACCCTGGCTATGATAAGGGGGTTAAGGGTCTGGTAGGCCTTTGGTAACGCTTGTTCCACCAGATCCTCCGCCATCTTTGGGTGGCCGCTCTCGTGGACCCGATGCGCCATGTGCAATAGCGTGTCAATGAGGTGTCCGTCCTGTCCGGGCTGATAGAAATCGGCAGTATGATACCGAAGCCGGTCGGTGAGATACCACACAAACCGTCTGGATGGCTTTTGCAGCCCTCTCTCCACACGGCTGACGTACGATGCCGAGAACTCTTCACGTCCGAATTCCTGTTGGGAGGGGCAAATCACCCGCCTGATCAGTCTAATGTTTTGTTCCATCTGTGCCATCCTTACACCTCTTTTCTCAACAACTCACAACAAGCATGAGCGAGCTCCGGGTCCTTTGATGGCTGCAGAGATGTCTTTCACGGTTCCTGAGGGACGATATTCCCCAAAAGACGGTTCACATAGTTCACATAGCTTCTATATAGCAGCGTTCCGCCTCGGCCGGGCGGTGTATAGCCCCGCCACGGCATGGACTAATAAAATCCCACCCCATTCACGTCTGTTTTAGTTTTAACCGGGAGAACACTCCAGGACAGGTGTTGCGCAAAAGCAAACTAAGAGATTCCTCATCCCGTCCGCCCGCATGGATTGCGTGGGCATCATGTCACGATTGTGACGATTTGAAGAAACCGCATGATTTCTGGCCGTCCGACTTGAACTCGAAAGGAGGGCGGCCTGCGCTCTTACGCCCGTCAATCTTCCGCGGAAAAATCGGCGCTTTCCTTTTCCCCTGGGCGGCGGCAAACCCGTTTTTCCGGATCGTACGACCGGGTGCATAAGATGTTCATGGTGAGTGTAACAGACGAAAGCGGCCTTTGCAGGAACATTGGGTTAAGATTCTTTTAACAATCGGTGGGATTGCGGGTTGTCTGCCCCGAGAGCCTGCCCACAGTAACTCGGCATATGGTGGACCGAGAGAGGCCTTATAGCGACAAATCCCGCCGGCGGAACAACCAGATTGCCGCAATCCAAAGAAGAGTACCGATAAAAAATAGACCCAAGGCCCCAGGCCAGACTCGGTGCCACCCATGGGCCACAATGTCGGCTGGGCGGTACCAGCCAAACAGTGAAAGACGGCGCAGCCATACAAGGTGTGGCGTAAGACCCCCAACCAAAGACAGCAGATATTCGAGAGCCATGATGGCACCTGCCGTGTTCAAGGCCCTGTCGTCGTCGCGGAAAGCGCTGGCACACACCGCCGTCATCCCCGCCAGCGCGAAGAACAGGAGAAATGACAAAAGATTGAGCGCTACCAGAATTTCTGGCGTCGGATGTTGGCCCCGATCCCAAATCGCCAGCGCCACAGGGGTTGACAGCATACCGACGAGCGTGAAGACGAAAAGGCCCAGGATAAAGACAAAACCTTGGCTCATTATCCACTGGGCGCGAGACACCGGCCCCGCCAGCCATGCCCAGGCAAATCCCCGGTCGGGTCCCTGGGCCAAAAGCCGAACAACACCCACTACCGTGAATATCATCAGTGCCCACAGATCGATGGTGCCATAATATTCACTGGCCAAATAGGCTAAGGGATTCGCGAATCCTGCCGTTAACCCTAGTGTCGCCGTGAGACTTTTCGGCAGCGTCGCCAGAACGCTCTCAAGACCCGGAGCGTGGACTATCGACGGATAGAGCCACAAAAGCAAAAACATATAGCCTACGGAACCCAGCACATATACCGCTACGGTCGGGCGAAAAGCACGCCATCCCATTCCAACGAGAACTTGCATCTCTTTCGTCACGGATGTGTCACCCCATCAGAATAGAAATGCCGAAATAATGTTTCAAGACTTTGGGTTCGCTGCTCGAGGTGGCTAACGGGCAAATTCGCCAGGGTGCGGACAAACCGGAAATAATCGCCCTGAACCGCTACCGTGAACACCAAGTCACGGCGGTCCACAATTTTCAGGCCGTTCAGTGCCTCGGTCGTAGGGGCCTGGGACATTGTCACATCGAATAGAATTTCCTGTTCGGCGCGAAGTCTGGCCATGGCGTCCATTGCCACGATATGGCCGTCTTTGAGTACAGCCACTTGGTCGCAAACCCGTGCGACTTCCGAAAAGATATGAGAAGACAAAACTACGGTTTTTCCCCGCGCCCTCTCCTCGTCCATCAAGGAAAGAAATGCCTGTTGCATCAGAGGATCGAGACCCGAGGTCGGCTCATCCAAAATCAGGACGGCAGGATCAGAGACCAAGGCCGCAATTATGGCGAGTTTTTGCCGGGTGCCCTTGGACATGAGGCGGATAGCCTGATCCGGATTTAAGTCAAAGCGTGCCAATAACGAATTCAGCCTTGTAGGAGGGCCCGAAACGCCCCGCAGTCTTTGGATGTCCTCCAAGAACCGGCGTCCCTTCATAGTTTCGGGGAGAACCACATCGCCGGGAAGATAGCCTACCAAGCGATGGACGGCCGCAGCTTCTTGCCAACAATTTTTGCCGGCAACCCTTGCATATCCGTGAGTGGGGCGAACAAATCCCATCAGACAGCGCAGAGTGGTCGATTTTCCGGCACCATTGGGTCCGATAAGTCCGGTAGCCTCGCCCCGTTCAACCGTAAAAGACAATTCGTGAATGCCGCGTCCCGGGGAAAATTGTTTAGACAGGCGATGAACCTGAATCATAGGGACTTCCCTTCCCGTGCCGCGTAGGTAGAAAGTTCCCTGGCAATATCCGCAAACTTTTCTTCCAGATAGTCAAAAAACTGGAGCATGCTTTGCATTCGCCGAAAACTCGGGGTGTCTTCCGGCAGTGTCTGCAGTCCTTCTTCCGCCAGTGTCTTCCACCGTGTCAGAATTTGAAGCTGAATTAATGTACTCCGGATCCACACATTCTCCGGAACTGCATAATAGTCCTTTCTATCGCCGGGTTTTGTCACTTTTTCAACCAGGCCTGCCTGAAGAGCTTGTCGCACGGTCAATGAACACGTCCCTTTGCTGACATGCAGCTGATCGGCTAACTCTTGCAGACCTTGCGGTTCATTACTCACGAGCAGAGCGGCGAACAGACGCCCTAAAGTCCGGTGAGATCCATATTGTTCGAAGTCCAGACCAAAGTGTTCAACAAACTGTACAAGTTGGGGATTCATGCCAACACCTCGACTTAATATTAAATATTTAATTCGTATTAAACAAGAGAGATATGCCAATATTTCGTCCCGAAATCCACTCAATCCCGCACCAAACATTCGGCCAATATTAATCGGACGATCATCGAAACACAACGATATACGGATAACATGGGCTCGGAACAAATTTGCTGCATGCTGCCCGCGCATGGCAATAAACCGGAACGTCCAATGCCTGCCGCCGCAGTCTTTAAGATTTTAACTGGACCCTTTGCATCTCCAGTCGGGAAAAGAGCGGGATTCACAGACGGGGCGGACTCACGAAAAGAGGGGGCCGTTAATCCCGGCCGAAAAGGTTTCGTGGGAAACCCCGGAACTGGTCATGAGGATTACCCTCTTCAATATTTGGCTTGAGACAGTTTAACCGAATAATCCCGGAGTACCAAAACCGAATCGTGATCGCAAGCGATCACTTTTCCCAAAATTTCATTTACTGGCCGGCATCCCGGCCGTGCCTGAAGACGGCTATCAAATCAATCAAAAGGAGGGAACATTCGTGTCCAAGAAAATTTCTCAAACCGCACCCTGCCCTTGCGGTTCCGGAGAACAATATGGTTCGTGCTGTGGTCGAGAAGAGCTCTGCGAGTGTGGATCAGGAAAACCTGCAGGCGTTTGCTGCTATTTTGCCGAATAGACACCCGTTCCGATGGCCCCCAGCCAAAGATAAAGGGCTCCGCTGCCGGAGCCCTTTATCTTTTCACCAGAAGGTTGTGCCAAGTCGCCGACAACAGGAGGTGTCTGCGGGCCGCGGGCCCGTTATTTCACCGTCTTTTTCACTTATTCCTCTGCCGATTCCTTTGAGATACTACCCCAGCAGAATCTTCACCCCTGGACACGCGAACCCTCGCAGGACGACGCAACGCAATATACCGCAATGACATCAGGGTGCGCTACCGGCTCCTCCAAATACGCAAATGTCAGGATTGGGCCCAGCAATCCACCCCGGAACCGTGTCACGATAGTGCAGGGCAACGGCCGTAATCACCCCTTGGGGCAGTCCATCTTGCATGGGTGTCAAACTCACCACTACCTTGACCGTCACATCGCGGTAAGGATCTCCCGGTGGCAGGACAGGATTGTAAAACCAAGCGACATAAGCATAACCATTGGGATCATGAGAGCGGCGATCAACACGTCCGTGTTCCACTGTCGCAGCCACGACCGAGGTGGCAGTGCCATACCTGCTAAGAACCATGGTTAAACCAAAGTGAGCGTTGCCTAGCCTATAAGGGACATCCGCGCCATTGCTTCCGCGAAAATTGCGATAAATATATCCGGCAGAATCCGGCGGGTAGATCCTGTTGCCAAGGTGCAGTCCGGCAAGTTTCGGCGATTTCGAAATTGCCGTTTGAGGAATGCGGGCAATACTTACAGTCCGTGGCGGCTGCACGATCCCAAAAACCGGGCCTGCACAGCTGCTGCATGCCATTCCCACAAGCACGAGGGCCGATAAGTAGCGTCCATATCTTGCCACCATAGGCGGTGAACCTCCTAATCTTGGTCAATACGGGCGTTCAACATCAGTGGTTAAAGAAATGCATTAGTTATTCTGCCCATGAAATGAATTGAATTTCCTAAACCTGCCACTCACAGAGCTATCAGGGACATCCGGTTCGTCTTTTGCCGGAGCTAAAATTGCACACGAAAGAACGGCGTCGGCGCAGACTGTTCCGCGGCCGGATGCGAAGCGCAATGGTGTTTGCTCCGACCTGACTTTCGGCCCCACTGCCAAATTCTCTGAGCCCGGCAGGCGATTGCCCAGAAGCAACATGTCCAAGGATTTTTGACGCGTACCGACTATCCCCGGGAAATTAGTGCGGTAAGTTAGTGCCGGTCCCATGCTTCCGTCTGGGGCGCACAAATTTATCCTCGCCGATGCCAGTGCCGCGAGTCACGAGGCATAAAGAGGGCCTCTTTGGCATGAAGTCCTTTCCCATTCTTCGAACTGACAACCGCCGTGTCCGGTATCTGGTCCCTTGCCCCGGTCGGACCTCGAATGAAACGAAGAAAGCCCAGGGGTAGCTAGGATCGGAACGGGTTCCGCTAGATGATTACGCAATGATGAATTCCGGTGCATTTCTGGTGATTGCTGTAATTCTTTCCAAGCGTTTAACTCAATCCCGCCGTGTAGCCAATAGTGAAAGACGTTCTGTATGTGCCCGAGGTGTCATCGGCTCGGGATGCCTTAGAACGAGAGAAGTCGTAGGCACCAATCCGGAGCATCTTGATTATAGGTGACGTTGACTGACACATGCTGTCAGTCAACGTCTCCATTTTGTTCAAAATGTTTTCCCCATGCGTAACACAAGGTGGCCATCCTTTGCCGAAGAAGATTCGGTTCAATAATTTGAATGGAATCCCCATAAGAAATAAGGTAAAGAGCTGCTTCATCGAGTCTCACTGTGGGGATGCGGAGAATGACGCGGGTTCTCTCCTGCTCCAGAACGCATAGCCGGAGAAACCAATGATCGCACAGGCTGGCAATCGCCCAAGGCGTGCCTTCGACACGCACCGGGGAGTGGGGCTCCCGCTCTATTCTCTCTCTCATTTGCTTGTCGGAGAAGTAGTCCTGCACAGAGAAATCGGCAGGACGGGTAAAGACAGCGTCCGTCGGATTCAGATTTTGAATCCGATCAACGCGAAACGTTCTAAGAGCCCTGCGGCTTCGGCAAAAAGCCGCCAAATACCATACCCCCGCAGAGAAGGCCAGTCCATACGGCTCGACCTGTCTCCATTCCGGCTCTTCGGCATTCAGCTTTTGATATAACATGTTGACCGTCCTGGATTGTGCTACGGATTCTTCCAAAATGCCTAGCCAAGGCTCTACGGATCCCCCGCGCAGATACGGCACCACCTCAAAGCCCATGACATGTTTCTCCAAATGAGCCATTTGACCCGGGGCCAGTGTCCGTTGTAATTTCCTTAGCGCCTGATCCAAAACGTCCGTGTATGGATATCCGGAATTTTGCGCGAATTTTGTCGCATGAAACAACGCACTGACTTCACCAGGATCAAAGAACAATGGCGTACCGCGGAACCCAGGTGCCAGACGGTAACCTCCGTCATGTCCCGAGTCCGAAATAATGGGTACCCCACTTGCACATAAGGAGTCGATATAGCGATAAACAGTACGAATACTGATTTCCAATTCCTCGGCGAGCTGTGCAGCGGTCATTCGCTCTCTGGCGTACAATAACCACAACAACGAGAGCATGTTGTCGGATTTGGCCACGAGTTTTCCGCCCTTTCTCGAGTGGTCTTAGGTCGGTAGATAGATTCTATCACGTTATGCGCTTACGGCGAACATATTTTCGTCTACAAGGAAAGAAAGACATGCTCCCTTGACGTCGCTTTCAGCGCAATCTGTGCCAAGGACAGAGAGTCTCAATGCTCCCAATGATTCGTGGACAAAAGGCCTGCACACAATATCCCGGTCTTTGTTTTTGGAACTATGCTCCTGTATTCAGCACACGCAATGTCGCCCGGCACTCCGGAATTGTAAGCACTTTACACACTCCGGCGTTTGAGTTTCCGTTCTGGGGAGAATGGCCAGACATTCTCGGAGGGGCATGCGACCACACGCGCTATTCCGGGAGTTCACGGCCGTTGAAATTGGTGACTGAGGGCATCAACGACACCATGGCATTCCACGGGCAGGGCATAACCACTCAAAACTCCGCGTCCCGAGGTTCCGGCTGGAGAGCGATCTGCCGCCAAAAATGCAGGAAAACCCTAGGGTGCCGATATGCTGGTCGGCCCTATGCATGTGGTCAATCGCAGGCAACAGTGTTGGCCCAATCCCTTGTATCATCCATTTGACGCCGGGTGGTGGCTTTCCCCCGCGATATAAAGGACGTCCTTCTATTGGTGCCCAAACATGCACCTCGGCTTGTTCCCGGAGGTGTCAGGCTCTTCGTTGTGGTCGATATCGTGGTACGTGAGCAGAATGTGATCAAGGTGATCGACTCCCAAAGCGAACTCGGCCCCGATGGCTCCAAATTGTCCGGGAATTCCCGGTGTCCATCCAGATGGACTCTCGTCTTGAATCAGGTACAGATGACTGCTTACACCAATCTTAAGCATCCTCACACCATCAGTGATGATCATGCCCTGCTCCTTTGCTCACAGTAAAATGAGCCTACTTATAATAGACCAGTTCCCTTTGTTACGCAACTGACAATTTTCTTTCGACACCCTCGGACGACGGGATAAATGGTGTTCGTCAAGAAGCGGGGGTAACCTTTGTGGGGTCATCCGCCCACTAATTTTTGAAACGGCATCAGATCAACAACGATCCCTGCTATACGAAAAACTGCCGAGGAACCAGTGGTCTATTGAGAACTGACGGCACGACACCGCCATATTCACTTTTTGGCGCTGTCCATGATCGCTCCGGCCCCCACTTACGGCTTTGGCGGCGTTTCTTCTGATGGTGCTCTGAGCGGGCGATTTGGCGAGACTTATTACGCGATAATGGTTCGCCGGTTCACTTGGGTAGATAACTCTGGGTGTAGGGATTCCCCTCAGTCAATTTGGTCTATTGAACATTTCTTAAGCCGGCAAGGCATCTACGGACGCCATTGGGTTATATAGCCTCGACAAGAGACTTCTTTCCGGGCTATCTACAAAGGTATTGCATACAATTCAGTCTATTGTCCACAGTTCCTATATTTAAGACAAAAAATACACAATGACTGATCGAATATATACATTTTTTAATGTTACACTACTAAAATTTAATAATAATTATTCAATATAATCACAAAAGTCCGCATAGGTATGGTATGATAGAGATGTTAGGAAAAGGGAATCCAGGCATCGGCAAGGTCCACGATTGAACCCGACGGCCCCTTAAATGAGGAGGTAACATGATGCAAGACCAACCCACAAAGAAAATTCCAGATCTAGGGACAGAAACCACGGAGACGCACACGATTCGCACCGCGACCAACGGCGTTCCTCAGAAGCAGCAGACAGTGGCTCCAAAACGAACTGTGGTCACCCGGGTCATATGGTATGTGGCGAGTATTCTCCTAACATTCCTCGCTTTTCGATTTGTTCTCGCGTTATTAGGAGCCAATCCCACAAATCCTTTCGCCGGATTCATTTATGGCATAACCGCACCGTTTGTGGCACCGTTCTCGGGACTCTTCGGTTATCATCTGGCATATGGGGCGTCTCAACTCGAAGTGGTGACCCTTGTAGCCATAGTGACGTATGCAGTGGTTGCATGGGGACTCACTCGACTGGTCAACCTTACACGCGTATAGCTCCATCCCGGCAATTCCTTCCCCGTTTCTCGAACTCCACTTCATCACTCTGTCTCATATTGACTGTTCCGTGCATTCAAGAAAGGTAGCCCATGAGGCAAAAGAAAACGCAGTCCTGCCATCCAACAGAAGTTTCCATCTTGCGTTGCAGTAAGGGATGTGGTTGAATCCACACTGGACACAATGGCCGATGAGACGGCGGATAGGGCATGGACTGCGGCGGGACAAGTGATAACTTCAACAACAGATAAGAAACAAATGCGCATTCGCGTGTCCAGAAAAACCCCACTTGACTGATGTTCGCAAACGTATGTTGTCCCCATCTCCCGGTTCTCCTTGCGCTCATAGCAGGCGCAATCTTTTGACTCATCGTCCAGGGCAGCCAGTCGCGTCAAGAAACGAATACACGACGGGAATGATGCCTAAGGTAAGGACTGTGGATGAGATTAAACCGCCAATCGCCGCAATAGCCATTGCCTGATGATCGGCAGAACCCGATCCCGCACTCACCGCCAGCGGAATCATCGCCATAATCATAGTCACAGACGTCATCAAGATAGGCCGCAACCGTGTCCGTCCCGCCTCAATTAACGCCGTTTCCCGGTCATATCCCCGTTTTCTCAGCGTCTGGGTATAGTCCACCAGCAAAATCGCATTTTTAGTCACTATCCCCATGAGCATAATCAACCCCACAATCGCGAAAATATTGATACTTTGATCGCCAAGAACCAACGCCGAAAGAGCGCCAATCCCGGATAAGGGGACTGTCATCATAATGGTCAGGGGAAGCACCAAAGATTCATACAACGCGGCCATAAGCATGTATACCAACAGGACGGACAAACCAAGAGCCTTAAAGAGCGATCCGAAAGCCGTCTTTTGTTGATGAATTTGACCGCCATAGACGATTTGGTATCCGGCAGGCATCTCCATCTTGCTTATGGCCGCCTTAATCGACTTCACGGCGGGGCCCAAGGTACCGGGGTGGCTCCCCTTGTCTGCAAAATGATACGGGAGGCGGTGCCCGACGATCCTAGCTGGTATGTTGACACGCTCAGGCCCTGGGTCTCCGTCTGGATGGTGTCAATCACGTTCTTTATCGATACTCCTAATTGCTGGGCCTTGCGGTGAGACACCGTTACCTGCAGTTCCGGCAGAGCGACGGGTGTATTGTTGGTCACCTCTTTTAGCGTCGGCAGTTGGGTCATCTTGCGAGTGATGACAGCGGACAGCTTGTGCACTTCCGACAATTTGGGGCCGAGCACCCGCACGGCCACAGGCAGACCGTTTCCCGGGGTCAAGGGATTGGCTGTCACCGTATTCGCACGCAAATTCGGAATGTCGCTCGCATAACGGGCGCTTTCGTTTTCAACGCGAACGATGGACGCTTCACGTCCCGCCGACATCCACTGAACGCTCAACGACCCGACATTGGACTGTCCGCCTCCTCCGGCCGTTGCGAAGACGGTTTTCACGCCCCGCAATCTTTGGATCTTCGAGGACAACTCATGCAGATTCTGCTGCATGATCTAAAGAGGCGTTCCCGGTGGCAAACTGATATTCATCGAAAATAGTCCCGTGTTCTCGGGAGGAATAAAGGTGGTGTGAATGAGTTTCAGAGAAAAAAACGACAATGTCATGCCTACGGAAGCCAGTACCACAACCACTGCAATCCAGCGCCTGTGCAGCAACGCGCGCAAGATCCTGGCATATCCATTGCGGACCGTGTCAAGTTTATGATCCCCCAACAGTGCTGAGGCACGATCATCTTCAGCGACGGTATGTTGGTTTGAGATGGGACCGAATGGGAGCAAGGGTCTATCCGTTGGAAAGATGGGGGCGATCCCAGCCAGGGTGCACACACGGGGATGGGGATGACAGGCTCACCATTTCCGACGAAACGGGGTATGGTCGGGGCGGGATGGGTCAAGCGAGGAGAAGGCTAGGTAGCCCATGAGCCGATCTGGTGGGCGTGCAGAAACTCGCTCGACAGCCAACCCCCGGTCCAGACCTCACGCAAAAAACGGAAGGTCTCTTGGTATCCTAAGGCGGCAGAGCGACCATCCCCTGGGAGTCTCTAAGGTGAAAAGGTTCAGGAAATGGGCGACTTTCATGAAGTAATGCCAGCCGCCAAATTTTGGGTCGGGGTGGGCGACACATCCCAGAAGAAGGCAATGATATTTCAAGAGATTTGCGAGATCTCAAGCCTGTTCTCGGCGGTTTTTGTTTGTAAGAGTCGGGCTCGGGATTTTTTGGTTAAGACTCCACGGTAGCCATCTATCCAGAAAGGTGTAGGCTACTGGGATAACCCCAAGAGTGAGTACCGTCGACGAGATTAAGCCGCCTATGACGGCAATGGCCATAGCTTGATGGTCGGCGGCTCCCGACCCTACGCTGAATGCCAACGGGATCATGGCCATGATCATAGTCAGCGATGTCATTAAGATCGGCCTGAGCCGTGTTTGTCCCGCTTCAATCAGGGCCGATTCTCGATCCTGGCCTCGTTTGCGCAGCGTTTGAGTATAGTCGACCAACAAAATGGCATTCTTGGTGACAATCCCCATTAACATAATCAATCCGACAATCGAGAAAATATTGATGGTCTGCCCTGTCAAGGCCAAAGCACTCAAGGCTCCCACTGCGGACAAGGGCACAGTGAGCATGATGGCCAAGGGCAGTACCAGAGATTCGTAAAGAGCAGCCATGAGCATGTACACCAGAAGAACTGACAGTCCTAAAGCCTTGAAGAGTGGCCCGAATGCAGACTTTTGCTGATGGACCTGTCCCCCATATACTACTTCATATCCCGGTGGCATGGGTATCGACTTAATGGTGTTTTTGACAGATTTTATGGCGGGTCCCAACATTCCGCTTTGGCTGAGCCCGGCGGAAATGGTATCGGCATATAACCGGTTCTGTTGTTGGATTGCCGTGGCGGTCGAAGTGGATGTGAGATGCGCTACCGCAGATAAGGGCACGGTGCCTTCGACGGTCGAAGGCACTGGATAGGACAGCAGATTACTCGAATTCGTACCCTGAGTCTGTAAAAGGATATTGAGAGGTGTTCCCCCTGATCCGGGCTGATAGGTGGATACCGTCAGTCCTTGAGTCTCACTTTGAATCGTTTGCACCACATCTTGTACAGATACTCCGAGTTGTTGTGACTTTTGGTGAGATACCGTCACGGCAAGCTCGGGCAGGGCCACTGGGGTATCGTTTGTCACTTGGGTCAGGGAAGGTAATCCGGCTATTTTCTTGTCAACTACCGAAGCCAGATTCTGAACCTGGGATAGATTTGGACCCAAGATTCGGATTGCCACGGGCTGAGCATTGCTTGGTGTGAGAGGATTGGCGGTGACAGTCGTTACTTGCATATTGGGAATATTGTTCGCATACTGGTTACTCTGAGTCTCGATGTGTAAAATGGCGGATTCGCGCCCTGCCGTGGCTAATTGCACGCTGAGTTGTCCTATATTTGATGCCGTATTTGCACCTGCTGTGGCAAAAACTGTTTTAACCCCCGGAATTGCCTTAATGTTTTGGGCGAGCTTGTGCACATCTTGTTGGGTGGTGCTAAGGGCTGTCCCCGGAGGAAGAGTGAGATTCATGGTAAAGAGTCCTGTATTTTCGGGAGGAATAAAGGTGGTGTGAATTAGGCCTAAGGGAAAGAACATGACGGTCATCCCGATTGTGGCTGCCACCGTCAGAACAGCAATCCAAGGGCGGTGAAGGAGAGCATGCAAGGCCTTGGCGTATGCGTATTTCACTCGCTCTAAGCCCTGATCCCATTTGACAGCCCATAGGGCCCTGGGACCTTGAGTTCCCCATCTGGCTGCCATCAAAGGCGTCAGGGTGAATGATACGAGCAAGGAGAATAAGGTGGCACTGACTATTGTCAAGCCGAACTCGCGGAACATGGCCCCGACATTGCCCTTGACCAGTGCTAACGGCAAGTACACCACCACATCGGTCAAGGTTATAGCGACGGCTGCAGCCCCGATTTCCATGCGCCCGTCAAACGCCGCATTCCACGGTGATTTTCCCATGGCTTGATGGCGGTGAATGTTTTCGAGCACCACCACTGCATCGTCGACTAAAAACCCAATAAGAAGAGACAACGCCATGAGGGAGATTAAATCCAAACTAAAGCCTAGAGCCCACATCACCCCCATGGTCGCAACAATGGACACAGGGATTGCAATCAGGATAATCAGAGTATTTCGCCACCGGTGCAAAAAAGCAAACAGTACGATGCCGGCAAAGAATACTGCCAGAAACAAATCGACTTGAGTGGAAGTTAATGCGCTTTGGGTGAAACTGGCAGAATTACTCGTGGTCTTCACGCTGACTTGGGGTGGAAAAGTGCCTTTGATGCTCTTCAATGTTTGCAGCAAATCATGAGTCACACTGAGGGTATCGGCACCGGGTTGTTCCGTGATGCTGAGACCGATGGCCGGATGCCCGTTATAGGATGCCTCGGTTGTAGATGGCGTATTGCCGAGTGTCACAGAAGCCAAATCATGGAGCGGCAAGGCGGTGGAAGGAGTCCCCTTGGATGTGGACGGCAGCATAATCGCCAGGTTTCTCAGGGCATTCAGGCTGTTAAACTGTCCGTGAGTGCTCACATCATAGGATCGGGATCCAGAGATTAAGTTGCCGTTTGATTGTGACACGTTAGCGTTCGCCACTTGCTGACCCACCGCAATAACCGGAAGGTGCAGCGACTCGAGCAAGGTGGCGTTGAGGCTCACCTTGACGGCTTGAGTGGGTGTTCCGAATGTCTGGATTTGTCCCACACCGGGAACTTCCTCCAGACGGGGAATCAGGGTGTTTTCTACCCAGGATGTGGGGACAGCCGCATTAGGCGATCCCAACACCGCGACATTCAGAATGGGCAACGAAGAGGGATCGGCTTCAATGACGGAGGGATAGCTTGCTCCGGAAGGTAAGGATTTGGCAATCCTCTGAATGGCACTGTTCACCTGGGACATGTCGGCATTGAGCGATGTGCCCTGGTCGAATTCCACCAAAATACGGGACTCTCCGGCCAAGGATGTGGCCTTGATTGTGTAAAGTCCGGAGATTGTGGCCAGTTGATTCTCCAATGGGTTAGAGACTGTATTCATCACGGCATTAGGGGAAGTTCCCGGGTCCTTGACCACTACTTGTGCTGTGGGAATGCTGACCTGGGGAAATCGGCGCACGGGAAGATGCAAGTATCCGTCAATACCCAGGAGGATCACGGCAAGAAAGACCATCACGATGGTCAAAGGCCGTTTCAAAGACCAGTATGTCAGATTCATTCTTTTTCTCCTATTCCGCTTTGTCCGCTTTTTTCCTGCTGTTATCCCTGTCCCAGTGTTCTGACACGTGCTCCGTTGGCTAATTCCGTGTTTGCCGGAGAAACAACTTCTGTATTTGGTGAGAGGGACGAGACGATGGCTTGACGGCTGTTTTGAAGCACGATGTGTAACACTAGGGTGTGTAAGAAGCCGTGATTCACGGTTTCCACCAAGGCTTTATTCCCGATCTGTGGAATTAAGGCAGACGCCGGAATGATGGTACCCCGAGCCGATTGGACGGGAACCTCTGCCGTGACACTTTGCCCCGGTGTCAAAGACGCGGGGGCATTGAGACTCACTTGGTATAAGGATGAGGTGTTAGGCATCGGCACATTGGACTGGACCTGAACAGTCTTGGCACCTTGTGGCGTTTCAATGGTTATGGACTGGCCGGAATGGAGATTTTGGGAGAGAGTCTCGGGAAGGGTCATAACCAAGTTTGAAGACGTACTGGTTATGCTCATTATCGGCGCCGCCGGGGAGGAACCTTGGCCGGAAACACCCTCTATTCCGCTCACAGTTCCTGCTACAGGGGCTTTAACAGTTAGGTCTTGAACAGCTGTTTGAGCGGCACTTAGAGCCGAATCAGCCGCTTGGAGTTGCTGTTGTAAAGAAGTCAGCGTGGATGAAGAGGGGGCCATGGACGATGCTGTCAGTTGATTAAGATCAGTTGCCGTAGTCTTAGCCGCGGCAAGATTTTGCTGGGCATATTGCATGGCCTGGCTTTGGGCAGCTTGGGCCGTGGCCAGATTGCGTTGGGCAAAAGTGACAACCGTTTTGTCCAAAGCTTGGGCGCTGTTGAGCTCTTGTTGATCAAAAGCCAGCATCTCTTGAGCAGCGGTAATGGCACTCGGGGATCCGCTCGTTTGAGCCTGCTGCACTTGGGACTGGGCCTTTTGAAGGGCGGATTGAGCTTGGCTTATGGCTTCAAGATAGGGGCCCGACGGAGATTGGACGATCGTCAAAAATTTTTGGTCCTCGGCTACAGTCATAGCCGAATAAGACCCGGAACTGCTGACAGATGCCATTTCACGCTCGGCTAAGGTGATTTGGCTTTGGGCATTGTTCGAGAGTTGACTCGCGCCATTGGCTGTGCTGCCCGTACTTTGGGCCGCCGACACTTTAGCCTGCATCATCGAGACATTGGCTTCGGCTTGACTCACAGCGGATGTTAAAGCCGGATTACTGAGAACAGCCAGGGGCTGGCCAGCGGAGACCACTTGGCCCGATGACACCAGAATTTTACTGATTGTTCCGGATACCAAGGGACTCACCGTAACATTTTGGGTCGGGGTCATCGTGAGACTTTGGGGACTGAAGGCGGTTAAATGACCGAATTGGGCACGACTCACCGAAACCAGAGGGAATTGCGTCACGCCGGACGTGTGGTGAGGTGAAGCTGTAGTGCGCCAAATCAGGACGCTGCCGCCAGCCACAACTAACACAGCCACTGCCCACTTAAGTTGGCGCGTATAATGCCGGGGAGCGGATCCCGTATTAGGGAGTGATGGTTTCACAATAGTCCTCCTTATCTTATGACATTAGAGTGTCTGACGGACATTTTGCTGAATCTTTGCCAGAATTTGCGCCAGTGTTTCTTTATCTTCGGCAGAGAGATTTTCGATCAGCTGTCTTAATCGCTCGTGTTGCATGGCTTCGACTCTCTCTACATGTTTGCGTCCTTCCGCCGTCAGTGATATCCATACAACGCGCTGGTCATTTTCGTCCCGGTGACGTATGATCCATCCCTCCCGCTCCAGTTTTTGAGCGGTTTGGGTCATGGCCGGCTGGCTAACCTCGCTATAGGCCGCTGCCATGGAAATAGAAAGCACAGGATTGCGGTAGAGCCAACGCAGCATAGCCAGATGCGGAAGCGATATGGGCAGGGATAGATTGCGGGGTTTGAGGAAATCCATGATTGTAAACAATTGCTCGTCAATCTGATCTTCCCACGACAATAGATTCACATCCTGATTTAATAAATAACTTAATATATACATTTCTAATATATCATGCTGATATGCATTGGCAAGGCCCTATCGTCCGAAGCAACGAGCTGCAAGTTAATCCCTTTCGATCAAATCGGTGCTTTGGTTTATGCGGAAATTGCCGGGTGCCCGTTACCGATAATCAAGCCGAAGTTGGATGTGCGCATGACCAAATCCCGTCAAAACATCTACCGCATTTTTCGCAAGCCTCTAGGGAGCACGTGAGGCGTTTTTCCAGGTTGGGAGCGTTATTGAGCTCAGTGAAGAAATAAGGGTTCTCCTGTACGGGAATATTTTTGACGCGGGCAATGAAACGCGGCCGGTATGTTGGCTCTTTGTCCCTTAACTATCTCCGGGGGGCCCTTTGCAGAGCTCGGAGGGTTTTTGGCTATCGCCTAAGAAGGGGAATACACGGGCGTTATGTTCAAAGAGGACACGGGCTTCTGTCAAGGTAAATGGGGTATGCCACCGTCGTTCGTCTAATGTGCCGGCGCGAGTGAGATAAAACCGGGTGAATTCGCGTATCAGTACTACCGGTTGCGTCTGTTTGATGCTTGACACCGTCCTTAATAATTGTTGACGATGTCAAGCGTATGATTCAACGACCGTCATGTTAATGCGCTGCCTAAGATGCTTCAAGCAAAACCTTTTTGACAAGAGCCCACATGAGGCATTCTCCATTGCTCGAATGCTACAGAGATATTTTGACTGATTGTGATTTTGAATCACCTGCCGTTGTTCCTGGCATATTAGCGGATTACGCAATTATGGCTAGAAGTGAGATAGGTGAAATTCAGTCTTGCACTACATGGTGTCGTTTAGTACAATGGCTCCTGTGGGACGATCCACATTATGGGAAGTGACATAAATCCGAGGAGGGGAATGGATGTTTGGCAGACTAATGGCTTTGAGTTTAGGACCCTTGTCTGCACTAGGGTTATCATGGGGAATGCCGCATTACGCGACACCTTTGCCTGTTAAGGTCGTGGACACTAAAGTGAGTGCGGAAATTCTTCCGGCGGCTTCGCAGTCATCGTCCGCGCACCATAAAGCGGTGTTCGTTATTTCGGCGTATTCCAGGCATCATAAACCGGTACAACATGCACCTGTGGTGTTTTATATTGGGACGATGGCACCGGGATCCGGTATTCCTCCAACATCATTCGTGGCGACAAATACGAGCCAGGCCAAATCCTATGTGCAATATGCCTCAGCCTACACTAATCGCTTGGGTCAGGCGGTGCTGGTGTTAAAAGGGCAGAAGGCTCAGACCATGGAGATGGTGGGGGTCAAAGTCGGTAATTTCAGCAGCTATAATCCCAGCACTAATAAGCTGTCCGCGGCGCTAGATGCTTGGTGGACAACCCCGTCATCCACTCCCACGGCGCAAAGTTATGACACCTTAACAATCAATCCCTTTATGATCAAGGCCGCCAAAGGTCCGATTAAAGAACAGGTTGTCGCCAGGCACGAAGGACAATTCATAGCTGGCGTCACTTTGCATGCCTTTGTTAACGCCGGCACCCCTCAGGCATCTGAAATGACGACCACGACTAATAGCCGCGGTAAAGGATCTTTCACATTGCCTGAACCTACCGTCGCGACCATCGTGGCGATTAAATCAGCGGCTCCGAATTCCACCTCTCCCTTCACCGGAGGAGTCGTCGCGTTATTGACCCAAACGGCCAAGAAGTAGCTTTAGAGATCACAGAGCCATAGAAAAGACACTGGAATGTGTTCACGGTGTCTTTCTTAATTCCTATGCATCCATGACCTTAAAGAGAGTCGTTTAACCCGGCAAAGATCTAACAGATGGAAAAGTTAGCTTGACTCACCGACTTTGCTGCTATTTCTGGGACAAAAAGCGTAAACACGGGTCTTCAAGCATTCCAGAGTCAATTTATTACGGAATTCTTTTAATCTATCCCAGCCGGCGCCGGGGCGAATTTTACCGCAAGGAATTCCGTTTCGTCCAGAATTCCAAAATGGTTTAAGGATTAGAGCCAGCGATCTTTCACCAAAGCTGCGACCCCGTCCTTGGGCAGCCAGATGCCAGAGAAAAATGGCCTAAAGCCATTGTTGAGCCCTTAGCTAGAGATGAACTCTCCCGCCGCCTAACCCTGACGGGTTGAAGCGGGGGTGTTCGGGATCGCTCCCGAAAGTTCCTGGCTCATTGATCGCTGCACCGCCTGTTTGTGGCCCTTGGCGTCTTGCGCAATCTCCCCAGGCGTGAATTCGGACCGTTCCGGCCCTAGCTTCCGAAAAATCCGCGTCCGTTTGTGCTTCTGGATGGGCGGATCTCCGGCAAGAGGTTTTGTGATGCCGCGCTGAGCAATCACCATCGCAGCATTGTGATCTGCGTTATCCGTGTGTCCGCAGCGTTGACAGACAAATTCGGATTGACTCTTCCGATTGTCCGGGAATGTGAATGTGCAGACCGCACATTCCTGCGAACGGTGTTGGGGCGGGACCGTGATGACCAACTTTCCCTGACGGAGGGCTTTATAGCGGGTGAACGAGACGACCTCGCCCCATGCCGACGACACGATGGCCCGATTGAGCCCCGCTTTGGCCTTCGCACCGTAGGGCGGAAAATGCCTAGAAGCGTCTTTTTTCGCCTTCGGTCGCTTGGTCATATTCTGAATCCGCAAATCCTCAAACACATACAGCTCGCACTCGGCGTGGATCACGAGAGCATGACGGGTCTGATGCGCATACTCGTGATGCACATGCATCTCATAGTGCTGATACCGAGCCGCTTGGCGATAGGCTTTCTGTTGATTTTGGGACCCCTTCTGGCGCCGGGTGGCCCGCCGTTGCCATTTTTCCCGCTGTCGTCAGGCCTTTTGGTTCCGTTCATTGTGCACAGGCTTGTGCACAAGCTGAAAATCAAAGGTTTGCCCGTCTGAGGTCATCAACGGTCGCGCAGCACCGTCTCCCAGATTTCGACCGGAATGGTTTGTAAAAGACGGTCGACGGTGTCAAAGTGCGGAATCGAATCCAGGTCCGGGAAGATCTCCCGTCACGCCTGGGCTAAGCGGGGACTCGTCGCGTTGCG
>PXYT01000026.1 GCA_003023725.1 Sulfobacillus benefaciens
GGGCCGCATCCACCAGGCTCTGCCGCCCAAAGAGAGTCACGGCACCGGCAACCCCTAAAGCCGTCGTACCCACGAGAAACTGACGGCGACTCCATTGCTGTTCCTCTGGTATATCCTCCTCCGGGGGTTCATTTGGCAATTTGTTCACCCAAGCTCCTCCTTTCGGGTCGGATCGTGTATTGTGCGGTGGGGCAACGTGAAGGAAAGAAACAGTCAGAACATTCTCACTATGTAACGCAGCAATTGTTGTGGCCTTGTTTCCTGGGCTCATCTGGTTTCTAAGAAAGGATCTTTCTTCTAGCCTTGGTAGAATGAAACAGGACCATTTACGCTGGCTACCGCAGCTGCTTGGTCTTATGCGGGAGCGGCAAATCACGGCGATCGCGAATCTCTGCCTCGTCGTACGGGGATCGAATCATCTCGGCTAACGGCGAAGAATCAAGTCTCGCATAGACCAAAAACCTGTTCTTTCATCACGCGCACACAAACCGCAGACATTTAACAATACTCGGGAATACCCGATTACCCATCAAATTATCCTAGTTAAAGAGTACTGTCAAGTAATACTCAACGATAAATCTGCAGAGTTTCTCTTTGCATCAACATCTAATACTTTGAGGTTTTCACCCCGTGCATCGTCAGTACAGCACGACTTGATTGTTCTTTTACGACACCGACATTGATGGAGTGCCCTTCGGCACGACCTTCACCGTATCCCAGAGATCGCTGGTCGGTTGATTATGAGGATCACCGTTCAGCATGTCCCCAAGAGTGTAGCTGCCAACATGAGAAGCCGTGAATCGGTAAGTGTGGCTGTGTCCCGGCAATATGCCGGCAGTCGGCAATAGAGCCACAAGATGGTAAGGCTGCCCTGCCCCTTTAAATGCGAGATGATGATGATGATAAATACCAATCGATTCCGGTATCGGCCCGTTATTAATAAAGTCCATATTCACGTGATACCCCCGCGGAATGGTGATAATCAATTTGCCCCGGGTATAGCCGTCGAAGACGGCACTTTGCAGGGAACTGGAATAGGTACTCTCCACTTTAAGATCCACGGTTTTCGAGGCCGGATGAATCGTCATCCATTTGGACGCGTTAATGGTTTGCGTGCCGCATCCCGCCAAAGCCATGGATAAAACTCCCAATGCAGCCACCCCGGCCCATTTACCGGCTGTTGGCATCCCTTCACTCCTCCTTTGTGATTAAATACAAATACACATTAGCATAAGCCAGGATCTATAGCTGCCCTTGCTTCACTATTTCATAAAAAATATTCAAATCAGGCTATCATAACTTTACTCTCACTACGAACTAGATTTTACTTTACTAAAATCATGTCAAGCTACCCAATGGGCTGTTGCGAAAAGTGCAGTCAAGAGTCCTGCCATATATAAAGACCCGACCCAGTACCCCTTTCGCCAGAAGGGATGACGCGTCAGTGCAATTGCGGTGGCAATAAGGATGGGAAAGTCCTCGAAAATGAGACGGGGGAAAGACATGAGGGGTTGTTTCGTCGAAGGGTAGAAGAGGGTGATGCACAAGGATGGGATAAGATAAGCCCATAAATAGAGAGGCAAAAACCGGCCGTAGATGATAATAATCGCCAGACTAAAGGCCATAAACACCGCATTATAGAAATTCATATCGAGACCGCTGGCAGGCCCGGTGGCAAATATCCGAGAAAAATTCCATAACGCCTCGTGATTCGCCCAAGCAGCGTAAAAAGCCTGCTGCAAGGTAATCCAGGGCCAGGTAAAATGACGTCCCCAGTCGGACTGGACAGCATTAAAGAGAAGAGGATCGTGAAAACGCCAGGTGAGAAAAATCATATAGATACTCATTCCTGCGGTTGGGCCCAGACTAAATTGAACCGCCTTCCAAAACCGTTTCTCGTGTTGCCAAACCCAAACAAACACGACCAGAGTGAGTAACCCTCCGTACACACTGGTCAGGGTAGCCAGAGCCGTCGTAACCAGCACCCAGCGGTATTGGCGGCGTCCCAGCCAATACAATGTGGAAAACACCAACGCCATATACAAAGGCTCAGTGTATACCGCGTTGAGATAGAACGCGGTAGGAAAAAACGCGTAGACGACCACAGCCATCCAGGCTACCTGCTCATTCCATTGCTGTTCCGCCCACCGGTACAAAAAGAACACAGAGATTCCGAAAAATACCAAACTCAAGGCAATTCCCGACCATACAGTCGATCCGAAAAGATGCACCAGCCAGGGGTACAGGGGAAAAAATGCTGATGCCATGGGCCTTCCCTTATACCCGTACTGGGCAATGGACAAATACCAGTAGCCATCCCAATGTGCCCATAGTCCGACTAAGCTCTGAAACCATAAACCTCCATGCGGTGGAATTTCCCCTTGGGGAGAGTCCACCCAGGCATGCGGAAGGTAAACGTAAGCCAGACTGGCGATTTCCACAAAAAAGGCACGGGACAATAGCACAACAAAGACCAACAAAGTCCCTCGCCACAACCTCGCCATCGATGTCCGGCCCTCATTCGGCCGTAACTCGTCGTCTTTCGTGAGTTGTTGTCCCATTGTTTCGCCTCCCTTTAGACATTACGAAATTCCGGCCCGAATGTCGAACCGGAATTTATCGTTCGTGCCATGTGATTTTAAGAGACACGCATCACCTGAGGAAAGGCGGTCGAGTGTACCGGAAATCCCAGCTGGCGTTTTCGGTCAATAATATATTGGTTCAATTCATACAGCCTTTCCGACAATTCCCGATTGGCCGCGTCGAATGAGGCCGCGTCGGCACAATTAAAACGCTGAAGAGCTAACTGATAACGCCTGA
Source organism: Sulfobacillus benefaciens (assembly GCA_003023725.1). GTDB lineage: Bacteria > Bacillota > Sulfobacillia > Sulfobacillales > Sulfobacillaceae > Sulfobacillus > Sulfobacillus benefaciens. The sequence goes on from PXYT01000026.1 coordinate 2,821, forward strand.
CAAGTGCTTGAAATTCGTCCGGTCCTCCCATGTCTATTCCTCCTCTTTATAACTTTTTAACGAAGTTTTCTTAAAAAATGATGAAAAAACCGTCCTTAAATTCCAAAAGTCGCCTCCACCCCCCCTGCGGGATGCCAGGAACATAACAGCCGGCTCTTCGTCAAATTTTCCCCAAGAGCCCGTACGGCACAATACCTCTAAAACCGTCAAACCCCGTAAACTTTTCCGGCATTAACTCCGTCCGCGCCACAATCTTCGGACGTCTTGCGTTATTATCTTATGCCTCTGCTGTGCCAGTGTCTCACCCCAAGCCGGCCACAAGTTCAAAATCTTCTCGAACCCTAAGCCTGTAAACAACAGCCATCGTTCCCATGGTTGCGCCAATGCCAAAATGTCCGAGGTAAAAAACGACTTCGCCGTCCGGGGATAGCACAAAATTGCCTGCGCGGTATCGGTGACGAGGTAAAAAACGCCGGGGCGTATCAACACACACTGAAGACATTTGCCTATGGGGGTTGGCGTTTCTGGTGCACACATCGTCACATTCCTCTCTCTTTGCATGGCACTTTCCGGCTTTATTACTAAAACGCCATAGTCCGCCGGGAAGTCACATCCGCGTTAAAGACCCCACAGACGCAGAATTCGGCCCTACGGTTGAACTCTTGACACCGCGGCAAAGCTGAGAACCCCTCACCACAAGGTTGAGCCACTCGGAGAACGGTAGATTCACGTGCAAGAAAAATCCCGCGCATGAGAAAGGGCACGGGATTTTGTTCCTGGCAAAGATGGCTTAGCTCTCAGACGCTGATATCAACCAGTGAGCATTTACGGGCGGATTCCCAGCCAACCATGCTTGCCAAGGCGGAATCAGCTAGCGGTCGATGATGCTCAACACCTCTTTTAAAGCCCTTACGGTCTGTGGCGGCCCTTCCAGCGGCCCATGCCAAGGCCGGTCGTAGCGCCGGATCCAAATTGGGGTTAAACCCATTCTATAGGCACCGTAGATGTCCATGACCGGGTTATCTCCCACGAACCAAACGTCGCGGGGATTCACGTTTAATTGTTGCAATGCATGCTGAAAAATCCCGGCATACGGTTTTTTGATTCCGATCTCTCCGGATATACTAATCGCATCCAAATAGGGACGGATTCCCAATGTATCGATTTTCTGGTTTTGTCCCGGCCCCTGACCGTTCGTGACCACCCCTAGCTTAAATCCACGTTGCCTTAGCGTGTCCAGCGTTTCCTCCATCTCGGCTGTCCGCTCACTGCATAAAGGGAAATATGTGAACCAGTGTCTCATCAGGCTCTCCCAGTCCGGCACCGATTGGATCCACGGCAATGAACGCTGTAAAGCCTGCATGGCCTCTTTTCCCGATCTCAAGGGTCCCCCATCCGCTTCTACCATCAACTCTGCCAGAACGCCACTGTCGAGGGGGGCCAACAGTTCTTGAAAGTCCCTCTGGAAATAACGGACGGCATAAGTTCGTATGGCGGGAAAGCGGTCATACAGGGTATCATCCAAATCAAAGAGCACAGCCTTTGCGTCGACCGTCGCCACCTCCTTTTGCATCTTCATCGCCACGTTATTGCACGATATTTATAAAATATCATTGAGAACGAGACGCTCGGCCTCAAACTCCCCATAATTGCACGGGAAAGGAGAATTTTTTTGGACCACGGAGAACATTCCTTGTTTTGGCAACCCCCAGGGCACAATCATTACCCAAGCCCGCTCACATTCACTGAGTCCGTCTTCGGATTTATCGGCGGCTTTGTCATTGTCATGCTGCTGCGTTATGCCTCGCATTGGACCCATTTTCTTTGGCTTATCCCGCCCTTCGCCGCCTCCGCCATGGTTTCGTTCGAATATTGGCGCTCGCCGATTGCCCAACCTAAAAACATCATTGGCGGGCATTTTCTGTCCTCTTTGGTGGGCCTCATCGCTTGGCACATCTTGGGAACAAAGCCCTGGGCTCTGGGCCTGGCGGTGGGCATCGCCATTTTCCTCATGACCATCCTCGGGGTAAGCCACGCCCCCGCCAGCGCCGATCCCATCATCGTCATGTTGAATCATGCCTCCTGGGTTTTTCTTTTGACTCCGGTTCTGGCCGGAGCGCTTACAGTGGCGGCCTTCTCCTTGTTCTTCAACCGGTTCATTCGCCACAAACCATATCCTGTCTACTGGTGGGACATCAGGAAGCCGCGAAAGCCCGGCAATGCAAGACTCTCTTAAGCCGGGGCAATCTTCGTGAGAGGGGCGGGAAGTGTTTGGGGGGATATAGCTCTCCCTGGCACTGCCGGGATTTCGGAGTCGGGAATAAAACGGCAAATTGCAGACTGCCGGGAAAAATTCGCTATACTCTAGCTATACTCTGTATGAGTCGCTGGTTTTGACTGGTATCGGCGCCCGGCGGCGGAAAGGAGCCGTTCTTCTTGTCTAAACCCATTATTGTAGCCTTGCGGCGCGATTTTCGGCTGGACGACAATCCGGCTCTTTATCACGCCGCAGAAGAAGGACAAGTGATCCCGGTTTACGTGCTGGACGAGAGCGCGGCACCCCCAGTGCAATCCGCCAGTTTTTGGTGGCTGATCCAAAGTCTTAAATCCCTGTCCCTGCGCCTTGCGGACCGGGGTGTCTCGCTAATCTTGCGGCGCGGCCAATATGCTGTGGTGCTAGCCAACCTCGCCGCAAGTATCGGCGCCTACAGCGTATTCTGGAATGAGGGGATTTTCCCCGGCGAAAAAAAACAAGACGAACAGCTCAGGCACCGGCTCTCTCAACATAGTGTGCCCTTCCGAGTCTTCCCGGCCAATTATTCGAGTGTTTTCGGGACAGTAATGACTCAGCAAAATACGCCTTACCGTTTGTATTCGCCGTTCTTTCAGCAAGTCCTGTCAATCTTGCGGGAACAAACCCCGAGGGTGCTGCCCGCTCCTGGCGATATCAAGGGTTTTGGGGTCATTCCCAGTGACAGCGTGAGATCCTGGGAATCAGACGCTTCCTTGAACTCGGGCAAGCTGGCTCTGTACTGGCAACCCGGGGAGGAGCACCAAAGGGCCCATTGGCAACATTTTTTGGAAACCAGTGTGGAACAGTATGATTCCCGTGGAACCTATGACAACGAACGAGGATCATCCAAACTTTCCGGTGCATTGCACTTTGGCGAAATCAGCATTCGCCGGGTTATGAAAGATCTTGTAGACCACTACGATGTGCTCAATGGAACCCGTCAGGTGCCGCCCGGTATTCAGACTTTCTTTAAACAACTTATGTGGCGGGAATTCTCGGCCTACCTGCTGTATCACTTTCCGTCTTTGGCAGACACCCCTGCCGACCGGGACTGGATTAGCTTCCCCTGGAGGCATGCTCCGAAATCTCTCAAATCCTGGCAAGAGGGCCACAGTGGCTATCCGATCATCGATGCGGGAATGCGTCAATTGCGGCAAATGGGATGGATACCCAATCGCATCCGTATGATCGTGGCCAGCTTTCTTGTTAAGGATCTCCTCATTTCGTGGCAGGAAGGCGCCAAATGGTTTCGTGAGCGTCTTGTCGACGCCGATGAAGCCAGCAACGGCGTATCCTGGCAGTGGATTAGCGGCACGGGTTTTGACCATATTCCATTCTTCCGGATTTATAATCCTGTGACCCAGTCTCACAAATTCGATTCAACCGGCGATTACATCAGAATGTGGATCCCCGAACTGGCCAAACTTCCTCTCTCGCTCCTCCATGCTCCCTGGCAAGCTCCCCGGGATGTCCTGGAATCCTTTGGGGTTCACCTGGGCGACAATTATCCCCTGCGCATCGTCCACCATGAGCATGCCCGTCAGCGAGCGCTCAACAGCTATGCGGAATGGAAAAAACCAGCAACCGAATCTGGAAGCGACTAATCCCTTCTCGACGCATATCCCCGGGGAAAGTGACACATGTTATCGCTGTGGTGATGAGACGCAATGACAAAACACGGATGGATCAGTGGACTGGCCCTGGTGCTATCAACAGCCGCAACGGCCCCACACCATATTACGCCCACGCCCCTGACCCCAAACGAGCAGCACATCAAACAAATTCTGCACAACCTGGTGACACGGGAAGACAATGCCATTATCACCGGTCACAAGGCTGATTTACGGTCGATCATTCTTCCCCATTCAGATGCCCTGGCCAGAGCCGAGAAACGTGCGCGTTACCTCAAAGTCTGGGCCACATCCCGCGGCCTCGACGTGCGGGGCATCACGATCAGCCTGAGGACTCCGCATATTCGGTTCGTGGGTCGCGGACGGGTTAATATCTTTGGCGTGGTTGGTGAATCCTACCGTGTCACAAAGAAAAATGCCGCCCCCGTCAAAGATGCACCGGATGATCGGTTCGGTCTCGGCGTCCGGCACGATTATGTGCTGGTGAAAGAACGCGGGCAATGGTTCATTGCCTCCGATGACTTCACCGACCCATTGAACCAAGACACCCGGCTTTTGCATCAGGCTCTCCCCGCCCAAGGATCTGTTCAGGCGCACCCGCCCGCCATTTCCTCGCGCGGGGCCGAGAAGGCGGTTCAATATGCCAATACCTATTGCGGATCCGCACCGGGATGCGGCAATGACCGCTATTATAACAGCGATTACACCAGCTACAACGGAGAGGGAGGAGATTGCACGAATTTCGTGTCGCAAGCCCTTCACGCGGGAGGATTCTTGATGAGTCCGCATTGGGAATATTCCCAGGCCAGGGGGGAAGGAAGTCCTGCATGGGTCAATGCCGATCGTCTGAAGGACTTTTTGGAATCCTCCGGCCACGCCACTCTTTACGCGTCCGGACCATACAATAAACTCACCCGGCCCCTTCCCCGGTTTCCCGACGGAGCCGTGAATGCGTTGCGGCCGGGCGATCTCATCAGTTACGTTGAAGGCCACCGGGCCGTTCATACCGCCATTGTCGTCGGTTATGACACCTTGGGATTCCCCGTCGTTGACACGCACACATCGGACCGTTACCGGGTTCCCTGGGACTTGGGGTGGGACCGCCGCACGATTTATGATTTATGGCATGTCCATTATCCCCGTTCAGTTGTGTTCCGCACCTCGTCCCCCCGTTCCCCGGGGACGGGAGACATCATGAACCATAGGTGAGTCGGCATGCCAGGGCCAAGCGGAAAATATTCGCCCCGGAGATAAGGGAGGACGAGATTGTCATAGTGGGACGATAGTGGATGTCCGGACTGACCTGTCAAGTGAATGCCCACCGATTCCACGGGAGTCGACAGATCCATGATTTGGCGGTAACTAGGCATGAACGCCACCGGCCTCGGCCAAGGCAGATTCGGCTCCAGAGCAAACGCTGTCTGCAACGGAGTATACAAGTCCCCCGGCATAGGTAACATCCGGCGAGCAAATAGCGGCGCCAAAATTTTCACATCGCCAAACGGATGAAAAAGCCGGACTTTATGTGCCCGTCCCCAGGCCCAATGTCCGGATGTGGAGCCAAAGTGCTTGTGAAGCCATTCCTGGGCTTTAGTGATGGCCTGCGTGATATCCAGTTCGTGCCAGTGCGTTAGAACGGCGGGAATCAAACGCTCCCCCAAAAGGCTCCACCAGGTCTCGGGGTAGGGGTGGGTTCCCGGCAATCCTGGCCGGATGTCCCGAAAAAACGGAGTGTCAAGACGCCGGCGAATGGGTTCCGGAACACTGGCCAGAGCAAACAAGTAGAGTATGGTAGGCGCCGCACTGTCTATAGTCACCTGACCATGAAAGTCCTGGAGGGTCTCACGCCATTCAGAAGGAATTTTCGTTTCTCGCAGTTTTTTTGCGAGTTGATCTAACGGTTCCGAATAGACATCCAGCTGTATAGTCCGAAAAGTGTCTTTGGAATGTCTGGGCACCCGTTCAATGAGCTCCTGAATGCGCCGGGCACGCGTTCCCAGAGCATAGCGGCCAAAAAGAGGAACCTCCGCCTCGTCACCCACCACCGGATTATTGGCACTGACAATATATCCCCTATCCGGATCGAAGATCCGGGGCATTTGCGTCCATTCAACCCATCCCGACCACCGGTATTTTTCGGTGTTCCCATCCACAACTCCCCGCCAGGGGCCATTTTCGCGCATAGGCACCCGCCCCGCGGCAATGTATCCGATATGTCCAGCGCTATCACCGTAGACGAAATTCTGGGCAGGAACCCACCATTCCGCCAAAGCGGTGTTGAATGTCTCCCAGTCATGGGCACGGTCAAGGCGCAATACCGCCTGCGCCAGAGGCAGGGGTTGAAAACCCGCCCATGCCATCGCGATGTGGTGGTTCTGGTCTTCCGAGTAGATCACTGGGCCCCATTTCGTGTCGTAGCAACTCAGCTTTTCATCCTCTTGCCCCCGCACGTGAATGATTTCCTCGCGCTGCACAATGGTTTCCATCTTGTCGTCAACGCGGTAATGCACCTGGTCCGATTCCATCCTAATTCGGTACAAATCCTGAACATCGGGGTCAATATTGGTCACACCCCAGGCAATATACTGATTTTGGCCAATGACAATGCCAGGAGCCCCCGGCAGAGATGCTCCAAAAACGTGCAGCGCCCCACCTTCTAAAAACATTTCATACCAAATGGACGGCAATTGCGGCATCAAATGCGGATCATTGGCTAGTAGCGGTCCCCCGGTTTCCGAATGGTTTCCGTCAACCACCCAATTGTTGGATCCGACTCCGATACTGCCCCAGGCCTCATAACGTCCCGTATCGGGAACAATGGTGGGCGCTGTCATATTGATTGCACCAAACAGCCATTCCCGAACAACCTCGTCGGTATCGGATCCGAGCTGATCGCTGATCCACTTGGCATGCCATATCGAATTAAGGGACCAAGCCAGTTGATAAGCGACGGCATTGGTGTCCTCGACCGTCCAGGGCCGCAAATGTCCTTTTAAAAAACGGTATTCGGGAGGCAAAGGCTGAGTGGAAAAAGCATAATTGATCCCCTCAACATAGGACTGAACATATTCCTTGGTATTGTCCGACCAGGTGCCGACAGCTTCTTTGGCCCAGTGCGCAATATGAAGCTTGCGCATGAAACGGTCAAACACCAAAGTTTTGGGTCCCAGCAGTTCAGCGAGCTGCCCTAATGGCAGCCGCCTGGACAAATCCATCTGAAAAGCCCGTTCACGGCCATGAATAAACCCTTGCACAAACAAGGCGTCCTTCATACTCCCCGCCTGAACATGCGGCACCCCGACATCGTCACGAGTGATTTCTACCGGCCCCTCCAAGTGCTCCGAAAAAATTTCCTGAGGAAGTTTTTGCACGGGCTTGAGCATTCCCAGCCACCGGAACAAGTGACTGGTCCTCCGGAAACCATGTAACCAGAAGGGATAGTGAAATGAGAGCGCATCCATTTCATTGACATGCGACTTACGCATTCTTCACCTCGAAATTATTCGTGATGCCATCCAAAATCCATGTCATCCAAATCCGTGTTGCTCGCTTGTAGTGTACAATTCTCTCAGCAAAATTACTATGCAATGTCCGCTTTCCCGGTGAGTTCTCATGGTCTTTTCATCGAAACCTTGTTTACTTGACAGGAATCCGACAACACCGGCTTCGACAACAATCTGTGTGGAGGAGATTATGCATTTTCTTATCGGCATCTGGAGCGCATTTCTTCAAACTTGGATCCACATCGGGATTCATATTTTTCCCCACACGATCCATCCCATGGTTGTGCACTTTCCAATTGCTCTGCTGTATTTGGCGTTAGCTGTCGACATTCTTGGGAAATTAGTCAAAACCCCCGACCGGTTTTTCGACCGCGCCAGTTTTTGGCTTACCGTTCTCGGATTTATCGCCGGCGCCGTGGCGGCGGCCATGGGCGTAATCTCCGAACAATTCGTGAAATGGAACAGCACCACGATTGCCATTTTGGCTGCCCACCAACGTGATGCCGTGCTAACGGGAATTTTTGCGTTCCTCGCCATCATAGCCCGCCTCATTGCCCACTATCCTCAGACCGCAATGGGACGCAATTCACGCTGGTCATTCGCCAACAGCGGGCGGGGAAGGTCAACAGGACTTTCCACATTGTTTCTCTTTCTGGCGGTTGTCATGATAACCTTGACCGGCACGTTAGGAGGCACGATGGTCTACCATTATGGTGTGGGTATCAGGCACGTCACCTATATTAATCCTCTCAAGAAACCCTGAGGAAATGGCCCTGAATTTTCCCCCGCTACCCGCGGGGTTTTTTCGCCGCAAGAGATATTCCCGGCATCTTTGGCATAAACATATCATAGAGAAAGGAATGCCCGCAGCCATAAGTTGCGGGAAAAGATACTCATGCCATAAGCCGACCGGGGACACTGGTTCGGCACAAAGGAGATCCGTGGCGGTTATGACCAAGAGAAGTCCATGGACAATACTGGGATTGCAGCCGACGTCGGACACCGAAGAGATCCGGCAAGCCTATTTGTCGAAGGTCCGCCAGCACCATCCCGACCTCTATCAAGAAGATTCTCGGGCCCGCATGGTTCAGGAAGAACAAATGAAATGGATTAACTGGGCCTATACCGAATTGATGGCCAATCCCAACACTGCTTTTCCCGAGAGCACTGAGGAGCGTCGCGCCCCTTCTGCATCAGGCAAAGAAGAGACCAAGCCGCCCTGGATCACGTGTTCATGGCACGGCCAGCCAGCCGGCACCCATTGTTCGCGGTGCCACGCCCCCTTATGTCCCGCCTGCCCGGGATTTTTGCAACAATCCTGTGCCTTTCATCTCCGTCAAGCATCCCGGACAAAATTCCGGCGCCGAGTGATGGGAGAATGGTCTGGGCTTTTTCTGATTGTGGGTTGGGGAAAGTTATGGCCGTGGCCCCTGCCCATCATCTTGTGGACCATTCTCGGCTATCTGGCCGTTCTCGGGATTGTGGAACTCCGGCGGTTTAGGTATTTCGGCTGCCTGGCCTGGTTATTTATTCCCTACAGTCTTGTGTTGGCGGGCCTTTATCGTCTCTATGACGGACTCAGCCGCTGGAACCAAGAGGCGGGCAATATTCCCGATTAAGGGGCATCTCCCAGGATTTCGGACGGGGTAACGACAAGCCATCAAGAACGAAAGTTCCCGGTGACGCGCGTAACTTCCCGGATCTTGACGCTCGCATTCGGATATAGTAGGGCTATGAAAGCATCCTAAACACACGGGGCGGGGGAGCTCTATGCGAGAACCAATAATATCCGTGATTATTCCGACAGTGCATCTTTACACGATAAGACGGGCTCTGAACTCCATCGCGGCGCAAGGCGCCGGCTATATCTCTCGCTTGGAAGTCTTTGTGGTCTCTGACGGCCGCCCCCCCTTAAACGGACTACTGGCAGGGCAATACCCGTTCGCGCTGCGTTTCATCGGCGTGTTACCGCAACAAGGTGCGGCCACCGCCCGCAACGTGGGTTTGCATTTTGCCCGCGGACAATATGTCGCCTTGTTGGACGATGACGATGAATGGTTGCCCAATCACCTCGCCCAGACCATTGCCACATGTGAAAGGACCCGGGGAATTGTTTTTACCGACGCCGAGCTCTACCACGTCCAGGAAGGATGGCACCGACCGTTTCGTTTTGCGTACCACCCGTCCATGCTTACCAAAACCAGTCCCGTAATCCCTTCCACCATGGTTGCCTTGCGCAAGACCTTTTTCGAAGTGGGACACTTTGACACTCAAATTCCGGCATATAGCGACTGGGACTGGATTTTGCGTGCGAGTGCCAAAGGAATACCTATTACCCGCATTCCCGAAGTCACTACAAACTACTATTTTTCTCCGGAGTCCACTTCCTCCCGTTCCCAGGACATGGTTCCGGAACTGCTCAAACTTTGCCGGAAACACAATCTGGGACGCGTGCCGGTAGCGAATTTTGCCAAAATGATCACGGATCCCTGGTTCGCACGTTGGCGCATTCCCGGTCCCTGATCGCTTGACATCTCTCGGCCCCAGAACGAACGGAACGCGCACAATAGAGCCTCCGTAGCCAAGGATCCTCTCAAAACTGTTATGCAGCTCATGACAGACGGTATACCATGACGCTAGGGCGACTTCCAGATTATGAACCGCGGCTAGGATCGGTTGGCCGAAGAGTTTAAGGCGAGTTCTTCTTCGACAAACACATCCCGGCCTGCCCCCAGCCCAAAGACGGCCATTAAGACCACCACGAGAAGCATAACGGATAGTGGCAGAACCCACGATCCGGTCCAGCTGTGAAATAGACCTACCGAAATCGGTCCGCAAGCGGCCAGCACATAGCCGATTGACTGAGCCATGCCCGATATGTTTCCCGCCAGCTGATGGGTTCGGGCGCGCAGACTAAAGAACAACAGAGCCAAACTTATACTGGCCCCCGCGCCAAATCCGACAAAGATCACCCAAATCACAGAAACGATTGTTCCACGGGTCGTTAACAGCCCCGCATATCCAATCAGAAACAGCGCACTGATCCATAGCACCAGATGCTGCTGCCGCGCCTGACGCCCAGCCAGAATTGGCACAATGAAGGTCGCGGGAAGACTCACGATTTGCATAAGAGAAACCAGCCATCCCGCCATCGTCAGGCTCATGCCGCGATCATGGAGCAAGGTCGGCAGCCAGGCGACGTTCACGTAGAACAGGAAGGACTGCAGGCCCATGAAAAGGGTAATCTGCCAAGCAATGAGAGAATGCATCAAAAGAGAGGGGCGCTCTTCGTCGGGAGTATGATGGTGTCGTGCCAGGGGCAGCCAGACGACTAAGGCGACCAGGCTCAAAACGGCCCAACTCTCCAGCGACCCGCGCCAGCCCAGATGCATTTGCCGTGCCAAGGGCACGCTGATTCCGGAGGCTATCCCGGCAAACACATTCATGGTCGTCGTGTAAATTCCGGTCATAATTCCGATATGACGGGAAAAATCGCGCTTAATCAAACTGGGAAGCAGCACATTGCCAATAGCGGCCCCGGCCCCCACCAGAAACATGCCGCTTAAAAGGGTCCAGGGACCGCCCCATGACCTAAGAAGCGTTCCTGCCAGCAATATCCCGAGCCCGGTAATGAGTGTGCGTTCCAATCCGAATCGCCGAGCCCACCGAGGAGCCAAAGGGGAAATCAGTCCGAAAGCCATAAGCGGAATGGTCGTAACCAAACCAGCCAGTGTTCCTGAGATTCCGGTTCCTTGCACGATATCCGAAATCAACGGGCCTACGCCGGTAATGGTGGGCCGCAAGTTGGCGGCCATTAAAACGACGGCGAGAATCAAAAATCCCCGTCGTGTGGAAATACTGCCACGATCCGTATTGTTGCCCCCACATCTTAGTTTTAGCCGTTTTATTGTACCCCACTCGGTTCCGACGCTCAAGAAACGCCTGCCTGTCTCGCGCTTGGGCGAGATTCGCGCCAGGCGGTTTTTGCTGTTCTGGCACTTGAGTAATTTTTTCTCTCGAGGTTATGATACCCTGGGAGGTGACTTAAAATGGAAACACGTGCCCTGGGCTCGCAAGGATTAGTCGTGTCCGCTATGGGGCTCGGCTGTATGGGCATGTCCGAGTTTTATGCTGATCGTGACGACAATGAATCGATTCGCACTATTCACCTGGCATTGGACCAGGGAATAAACTTTTTTGACACGGCCGATATGTACGGCCCTTTTACCAATGAGGAACTCGTGGGCCAAGCATTGAAGGGACGTCGCAACCAGGCAGTGATCGCCACAAAATTCGGGAATCAGCGTTCAAAGGACGGAAAGTTCATACGTGTCAACGGCACACCCGAATATGTCAGAGAATCTATCGAAGGATCCTTACGGCGTCTTCAAGTCGAAACCGTGGACTTGTATTACCTGCATCGCGTCGATCCCACCGTTCCCATTGAAGACACCGTGGGGGCGATGGCAGAGTTGGTTCGGGAAGGAAAAGTCCGGTATTTGGGATTATCCGAAGCAGCTCCCGCCACTATTTGGCGAGCCCACAAGGTTCACCCCATTTCCGCACTGCAGACGGAGTATTCACTGTGGAGCCGTGACCCCGAAGACGAAATTTTACCGACAATTCGGGAACTCGGCATTGGCTTCGTTGCATACAGTCCTCTGGGAAGGGGATTTTTGACCGGGCGCTTTAAAAAACTCGAGGACATTCCCGAAGACGACTATCGCCGTCACCATCCGCGGTTTCAGGGAGAGAACTTCCAGAAAAACCTCAACGTCGTAGGCATCATTGAGGAAATGGCCCGCGAAAAAGGAGCAACGCCAGCGCAACTGGCCCTGGCCTGGGTTCTGGCTCAAGGCCGGGATATTGTTCCCATTCCCGGCACCAAACGCCGTTCCTATTTGGAAGAAGACATTCAGGCACCGAATATCTCATTCACTGCAGAAGAACTGAAAAGGATTTCGGACGCACTGCCTCCCAGTGTCGTAGCCGGCCCGCGGTACCAGGACATGTCCACCGTTAACCGTTGATCGTTTAGCCTTTAAGGGGCGGGATCACGCCTCCCGTCCCTTACCAATGTCTCAGAGTGAATGAGCCAAGCCGGCTTTGACTTCATGGGGAAGCGGGACTAAGACTTGGAGTTGACCCCTTGTCGGGACTTGGCTGAGAAGGCGGCGTCGAGGCCGATGTTGACGGCGACAGTGATGGGGTGGCTGGCACGGAACTGAGAACCTGAGGGCCGCTTTGCCACCAATACCATCCAACAGGAACATACACAGTGTGCTGAGAAGTCTGTGCTTGATAGGTTAGAGCTAACAGCACTTGATTCCCCTGTTCCACAATCAGTTTGGGCGCACCCGGATGCAATGTCTGATATCCCGCTAAATCAATAGGAAGGGCCGCAACGGCTCCAGCCTGGGAGTCTCGCGGCGTATATGAAAGGGTTTCGGCATAATGGGTGAGTTGCAGAATTTCGGATTGCGGCAACACCACACTTTGCGCCTGACCCTGTTCATTAATCGCGATTCGGTAGACGAGGGTTTGACTGTTCCAGGACGTGACGACCCGGTCAGGAACCGGAATTCGGCCAATCAACCGGAAACGGACGCTTTGCCAGCGCCCTCCTTGCAAATTGCTAAGACTGAGAAATGAGCCACTCTGATTTAATACGACCGAGTTCACGCCAACTTGCGTGTTGAATAAGGTGTTGGCTTCATCAAGACATTGCTGGATAAGAGGCTCGGAAGGGGACCCAGCCACAGGATGAGGCAGCGAGACCGCCGCTCCGGGGTTAATTTCCGGAACCGGATACAACGTTTGCAATCCCCCCATATAGGGCGACAGTTCGGCAGCCAAGGGCATCATCTGGGACGCTCTCATTGCGCCTGTCACTAAATTAGCCGTTAACCATGAACTGTTCCGACTGTCCAGAATCGAAAGATAGGCGTCATTTCCGCTCAAATTGGTCAATTGCACAGTGCCTGCAGCTACATAAGTTCCCGTGATCACGTGATTGCGGGCCGTGAGCACCACCACATTTCCCGGCCCTTGCAAGATTTGAAGAGTACTGGTTTCCCCTCCCAGATCCGCCTGCAATTCAAACATCACATGGTAATATCGGGATTGATAGAACGCCACAGGATTTAGACTCAAAGGATATCCGCGAGTCAACAGACTTTCTGTCTGGCTTCCGCCCACGATGCGGACGTTGGTTCCCGCAAAGACCGGAGTCGTAGTCGTGGTAATCGCCGCCGGTGGTATTCTTATCGTTTTTGCCGACTTCGTTTTCTTGTATGCCCCCACGTCCTTTCGCGGAAAGAGAGGAGCCGTGTGTTTTGCCGATACCCCTTCCCGTTTCGGAACAACCAATGCATCAAAATGGGGACGTCCTACCGCCACTGCCACAGCGCTGCCCATTACCGCGGCCGCGAGGGACAGCAACGCTAATTGGACCTTCATTGACCACAAACTCCTCTGGCTCTAAGGTTCATTGACGATCTCTTCTTTCTGAGAACATAACGCCACCATGCACTATAAGGTTACGGCTTGTGTCCTTAAAAATCTAGGGAAAGGGAAAGACTCGTACTGGGTACAGAATTTCATTTTTTCGCAGTACATGAAGGGTTCTTCACATAATTCCCAGCCTGTTCGGACAGACTCAGGAATGCCGGATCAAACCCGATCCGCTACACCGTCCTATTCGAACGCACTTACGATGAAAAAGGAGTGGATGATGTTGGCTGATGCCCCTCGTGCCGTCATGTTCGCTGTGGTGACCGTCAACCGTCAAGCCATTGGAGGCGGGATGGCTCCCATCTTCTATGCCCAAGACATTCCGGAGCGGAACAGAACCGCCCTGTGGTTATCAAGAATCACAAACTGCATTGTTCATGATTTACATGACGGTTCGTTAGCGCTGATTGTGAATGCACCCGATAAGTCTTCGTCCTCTCATTCGTCTTAAGTCTCTGGGCACGGTTCTTTGAACATAACGCCCGCGCATTCCCCTGGTTAGGTGATAGCCCAGAGGAGGTCAAGCGAGCGGCATCCGTGCAGGATGCCGGGGCTTCCTTTCCCTCATGCATGGATCTTGTAACTACTCAGAGGTGGCAGATCCCATTCCGAATAAGGAAGGGCCGTCCCCCCCCCGAAATCAGTTGGATGCTCGACACAAGCTGGGGAACCCTACGGTGGAGTGGGCGGGAGATAAGGCGCCCCTGGGATCGCTTGTTGGAGATATTCCATAACCGGGAGCCCCTGTTTCTTCCACGTCGAAATGTCGCCTCGAATCCGTGCCAAGACTTCCGCCCCCGTCATGCTCCGAAAGGTGCCCGAGATCTTCTTCTGGGGGACTTTCATCATCCGTACGGCCTGTTCGGCCTGATTACGTAACGTGCGATCTGGATGTGTTTGAGGATTTGCGGATTCAGAATATGCCCACGCGACCGAAGGCGAAGCGTGAGGCTCAAGGCCGGTTTCTGCCCAATCACGCCGCAGCTAAAGCCGGGCCCTTTGTCATCCCACTGGGATTCGGATACTCCCGCATATTGCTTGTCTCCCGCGATCTGTCTACGGGCTGGATTCATGGTCCAATCCCGTCCTCTTGATATCCGGAGCATATAAGCTATTCTTGTTTATAGACCGTTCGGTCACCGAATAAGATCTCCCGGGCACGGCCGTGTCACAAACAAACGGAGCCCACCGGCCTCATATGTTCGGCGGTAACCGATGACAATGACGGTTAAATCAAGGATGGAGGTCATGTGCTTTTCATGCAAAAGGCTCGTCTAGACCATAAATATATTGTCGTCACCGGGGGAACCAGCGGTCTTGGACTGGCCATGGCCAGCGCCCTGTTAAGGGAAGGAGCGACGGTAGCTATTTCCGCCCGGCCCGGAAGTCGGCTTGCCGCTTGTGTCGCAGATCTTCGCAACCAGGGCTATCAAGCCGAGGCTTTGCCCATGGACGTCCGCGATCCCGATTCTGTCCGAAGCGCAGCGCAAGAAATCGGTTCGCGGTGGCCGCGGCTGGATATGGTCATCAATAATGCCGGTATCGGCATGCGCACCGTCAACCTGGACTTTTTACAGAGCCCGCAACCTTTTTTCAACGTGTCGCCCCGCCAATTCGACGATGTCATTGCCACCAACCTGACGGGATACTTTCTGGTATCGCGCGAGTTCTTTTCTTTGTTCGAAAAACAAAACGCCGGCCGTTTCTTGAACATTTCGATGAATCATGAAACCATGGTGCGCCAAGGATTTGTTCCTTACGGCCCTTCTCGTGCCGGAGCCGAGGCTCTTTCCTATATTATGGCCAAAGACCTTGAACCCTTCGGCGTCACCGTGAATATCCTGTTGCCCGGAGGGGCCGTGAAAACCGGGATGATTCCCGAAAACGTGCAGGAATCCGTGCGTTCCAGACTCCTTGACCCCGAAATCATGGGACCGCCTGTCGTTTTTTTGGCTTCAGACGAAGCGAAAGGAATAACCGGTGAGAGGATAACAGCCACATTGTGGCATGAATGGTGCCGAAGTCACGGAATAGTACCCCGTGATTCTTGATGAAACCAATCTAAGCATCCCTGGAAGAGGGTTCGGCGGGCGGGTTACGACAGTGAAAAATATCCCCCCGCCGGAAGCCAAATCGATGCGGGGTCAATTAGACCGTCACGGCAACCAACCAAACATACCGCCGCAACAACCTTCGCCCCATCTGTGCCGTTGACCCGTCGCCCCCTTCAGCATGAATGGAACGATTGGCCCCCTGTGAATAAGGATTTTGCCAGATCGCCACAAACCGATTCGCCCACGGTACATCCCCGTACTCTCCCGTGTCCTCAACCGGTGCAAGTGGGTCCGTGTCCCCTCAAGAGGTTAAAAGAGCGGCACCCCGGCCGACAAGAGCAGGCCTAGGGGTGGTGCGCTGTCTTTCGCATCGTGTCTTAAGTGTGAAAAACCGGAGGTATATCATGTCGCGTAGCTTCGCGGTAGAAGATATTTGATTCAATAGCAATGAGTGTCAGAACGCCGGCATATAGGACAATCGCAAAAAACTGGCCAATGATGGGAACCAGGCCGAATAACGAGAACAGCACGGTCGCCGCGAGTACCAATAAAGCCGTCAATCCCGTTAGTCTCAGGCTCTCTCCCTTGTGACGCCACACCCACGAGAGACCCCGTCCCAGACTTTGCAGCACGGGCTGACGGCCAAAATACACAGCCCCCATCCAATACAACACAGCGGCAAACCACCAGAACATCAGGGTCAGCGTGATTAACACACTCACAATGCCCATGATCACCCGGAGTACCAAAGCGTGCTGTCCGAGAAAGGCCAGCAAAAAATTCACCAGAAGGGCTACAGCCAGCATAACCGCCGTTCCCACAATGATTCCCACTAAAAGACCCAAACTTTCCCAGAACAACCGAAACCCATAGCGAAAAAAAGCAAACAAGCCCACGGACGTATTGCTGCCCGTCTGAAGATTGTCGGCCACTCCCCCATATAAGGCCCCGACGACAAACGGAAAAACTACCAACATCATCGTGAGGTAGGTCAGTGTCAGCTTTAAGGCCAGTCCATGAGGCAGGGACGGAATGCTGGACACTGTGATTTTGCTCGGATTCAAGGCCTTGAGCCATTGCTGGAACCCGCTGCCTAGTCCACGGATTGCGACAAGTTGGAACAGAAAAAGAATAAACAGATACCAAAACGACAACACCAAGTTTCCGGGATTCCGTACAAGGTGTCGCCATGCATGGCGAAGAATGTTCGTGGCTGACAAAATTTCCCCCTCTTCCCTTGTTGGTAATCATCTAAGCGAGATCGGGATTCCTCAAACACAAATCCGACCAAAATCGGTGGCCACCCCTCAGCGGTCCTGTTGTTGGTTCTTATCCTGCCGCTTTATGGGGTGTTCCAAGGTTGAATCCTCCTCTCTAGCTCTAACCGCACTCGTTCTAAAGGCATTATATAACACTTGCCAAAGACGCCGCGCCGCAAATACTTGCAATCTTTTCCAGACATATTATAGTAATAATGAATAAAAACCAACTCCATGATGAGGATGATCGATCCTGTGGCCACCATTCTTATTATCGACGATGAGCCTGGCATACGCCATATCACGAGCATGATCATCAAACAAAACGACCTGGACTCTCCTCAAGTCCCCTTGCACACGGTTGAGGCAGGCAACGGCGCGGAAGGACTCGGTCTCCTGTTCCGCCATCATCCCGAGTTGGTGATACTCGACAATCGGTTGCCCGATATGAACGGGAGCGAATGGATTGAGCGATCCGGCTTAATTTGGCCTGCTGCTGTTATTCTCATCTCAGCCTCTGCGGAACTGGAATCGATAGCCCGAACACATCCAGTGGTCGTTGGAATGCTGGCCAAACCCTTTAAACTGGCAGAGCTGCGCATGATCATTCACAAGGTCCTGTCCCGGTTACTGTCTAAAAATGTTCCGTCATAAAACGCGTCAACATACCCCCTCCCTGGAAATCACTCCGACGCCATTGCGTCTCAATCCGGCGGTTCGCCAGGTCAATGCGAATTGCTCGCCCTCTCCTTTTGCGGATTCTTGGGCAACCTCACCAAGATAGCCGTTCCAGGCGACAGGTCTTCAATATCAATGCTCCCGTGGTGCTGTTCGACGATTCGGCGACAAATCACCAAACCCAGGCCGTGTCCATCGCTTTTGGACGTGTAATAGGGGTGGAACAAAAACGGTCGAATCCCTGCTGCGATGCCTGTTCCGTTGTCCGATACACGCAAGAGTACGTGCGTGTTCTGATTCTCCGTAGTGATGTCGATTTCCCCTCCTTCGTTGACGGCATCGCAGGCATTGCGAAGCAAATTGCGAACAACTTGGCGGATGGTTCTTCTGTCACCCCGGATCCAGCCCATGTCTCCTGTTATTCTTAAACTGACACTCTTCCGTCGCAAAAACTCCTGAAATTCATTACCCACATCCTGGCACAAACGTGCCAAATCAAATGCCTCAAACTGCAAAATCTCCTGGTATCCCCGTAAAACATCTTCCAAACGATCGCTAATCTGGATCAGCAATTCGGCTGTTTTAGTCAGGAGGGGATCGGAATAAGACTGGGACATTAATTCTTGATATCCAAGCGCCACTGTCAGAGGATTTCTGACTTCATGGACCACCGAAGCAATGACAAATTGATTTTCCCGATCAACCGCGAGATGCGACAGCACTTCGGCCAAAAATCGTACCCAAACCAGGGCTACGGGTTGGTTGAATCCTAAGCGGATCACCCCCACGTCCGTTTCCTGCCTGTAGACAAACCCGTCAGCGTCGCCCTCTCCCACTGACCATTCCCCATCCTCTCCTTCCCCCTCCCAGGAAACAAATTCCAAAGGAATTCCTATTTGGTGACACCATGACCAAAGCGCTTCAACCACCTGACGGTGTGGATTCACGACGACCATCTCATCTTCCTTATCGTAATCGTATGATTTCATTCGCAAACCATCGTGCACCCCGAAAGATTCAAGGTAGAGGATATGTTCCTCACTTGACGGTTCGTCCTGGTCGGGGATAATAACAAGTACGCAGGGTTAGCCAGGATCTCTCGGGGAGACTTAGTTATGTCCACTATCGATCTGTTTGCCATACAGCCTTACATGACTCTTGCCGATTATGCCACGACAAGTCAATTTTACCATAAAATGGATATTATCATGCAACGTATTGCCTCGAGGCGAGATCCCCATATTCCCGCTCTGGCGGTCTTCCCGGAAGATCTGGCAACGTTTTTAGTGTTATCGGACAATTTGAACCTCATTAGCGGTGCCGCTACCATGGACGAAGCCTTTTCACGTATCGGGCGAAAATTGTGGCCGTCCTTATTGGAACAAATGCTTAGTCACCACACCTTGTCCTTGCGGCAAGCGTTTTTCCTTTTGACTGCCCCCAAGGTCTGGCGCGTTTGGCACAGTACCATGAGCCGCCTGGCCCGCCAATACGAGGTCTATCTCGTAGCCGGCAGTGCCTTGCTTCCCGAAAACGCCAGAGGCTACCAATCCGAAACGTTTACCTCCCATTCAAACCGTATATTTAACTTTAGCATGACAATCAATCCTTCGGGGGATGTTATTCACACCACGCGCAAGGTAAACTTGGTTCCCACTCAGGAAGATACGCTGGATTTATCGTCGGGGTCATTGAGCAACGCCCTCCAATCCTTCACCATTGACAACGTCTTGTGTGCCACCGCCATTTGTTATGACGGCTTCCGAATTCCCCACACATCCCGAGAGCCTCGTTTTACCCCGTTATTGCCATTGATGGATCAACAGGGCGTTCGCATTGTCGCCCAGCCATCGGCCAATCCCTGGTGGTGGAACGAACCCTGGCCCTTTAATCCCCGCCTCACTCGGAGAGAACAATGGACCAAGGAAGGCGCTTTCAGTCTGCTCACGCAGTTCACAAACATTTCGGTCATTGTCAATCCTCAGCTGTTGTTCCACGCGTTGGACATTCATTTTGACGGTCCCAGTGCAATTTACGGCAGGATCGGCTCCCAGGCAGCCGTGCTTGCCCAAAGCTCGTTTATTGATCCCCTTCCCTCCTCCGAAGATATTGTATGGTTTCGCTGGTCCGAATGAATTGCCATTTTCTGCCTTTTAGAGTATGATGTTTCTCATGGAGAGCGAGCCCGGTGGATTTGCCAAAAATAGGCTGAGAGGAAAGTTCAACTAAAGTAAACGGCAGGATGAAAATCCTTCTGTTCCACAAAGTTCCAGGTATTTCAAGAGGCAAGAGCATCCCGTAGCAAGTCGGTCCTTAACTCGAATAAAGGCCAGATGCAGCGTGGAAAACTTCTTCCCTGTTCCTCGGGATTTTGGGCGTACCAATGACGTAAGAATAGTCTCATCCAGTCGGAACCCGTCACCGCCCAATAGGACGATAGGAGTGAGGGCAAAACGAATCGAGGAGGAGTCGCCATGCCTGTTCCCCGTATCGCCATTTGTCAGATAGTTTACCTGCGCGAGCTGGACAAAGCTCTTGCTCGTGCCAAGGAGTCTATACGCCAAGCCGCCAGCCGGGGGGCGGACATTGTCGTGTTCCCGGAATGGTTTTTGGGATTGAATCCGGTGGAAGTCATACCCAATCGCTTCACGGACACTCTGAGCCTAATGGCCCGAGAACTCGGTCTCATGATTGTCACCGGCAGTCTCAGGGTGCTGGACAACGAGACGATTAAAAAACAGCAGAAAGGCCTCGTTATTGACCAGGATGGAACCATTGTCGGAACCCAAACCAAGATGACGTTTCAGCCGACCGAGCGCCCCTGGTTTGAGCCTGGACCCGGAATTTCCGCGATCCACACCCGTTTCGGACGTCTCATCATCCTTCTGGGACTTGATGCGCTGGATAGGGCGTTATGGGACTCTGCCCGTGGCTTTCAGCCAGACATTGTGGTGATGGCCACGAGCCCGCGCAATGTAGCCGAACAAAACGAACTGCAGGACTTGGCCATCAATCATAGTCTTGATAT
Organism: Sulfobacillus benefaciens; assembly: GCA_003023725.1. Classification (GTDB taxonomy): domain Bacteria; phylum Bacillota; class Sulfobacillia; order Sulfobacillales; family Sulfobacillaceae; genus Sulfobacillus; species Sulfobacillus benefaciens. The sequence continues at coordinate 23,780 of PXYT01000026.1, forward strand.
CCAGGGCACAGTCCTCGTGGCTCCCTTTCTCGGACGGTTTTCCGGACAGAATTACATCGGCGGAGCGGTGATAGCCCATCAGGGAAGGCTGGTGAGCATGGCGGGAGAGGACCCAACTTTGCTAATGGCCGAAGATCCCCAAGCCCCTTTAATTCAACTCGGAGTGAGCGACATCTCGTACTACATCCCTTTAGCCAGTGTTCCGCCGGGGCTTAAAACATTTGCCCGCAGGGCAAAGGAACCCGAAGCCGAAAAGAAGATTTTGTTGGACTGGGGAGCCAACATGCTGAGCGACCCGTCCTACATCGGCCGTCAGCTACTTGCTGCCGTCCAAGACAATCCCCGCTGGCTGGCATTGGCACCAGGCAACCCGGGACAGGCCTCTCAACTGCAATCCCTGCTGGATGCCGGGGCTGCCGGAACTTTTCTCTATCCGGCCCTAAGCCGTCATATGCCTTACGACGAGGACGTATTGTCACTCGCACCCGTGATTAACCGCTTTAAACGACCGGTTTTGATTCATACCGGTCCAGGTCCGGCACCGCTGAGATTGGAAAGGCCGCTGTTCTGGGACGAATTTCTTCAGGAAATTCACGAAACTCCAGTGATTATGGTGCACTCCGGCGTTCTTTCCCCATTTTGGGACGAGGTCATCATGCTGGCGATGCGTTATCCCCATGTTTTTTTGGAAACGTCCTTGATTTCCCTGGAACTTTTGCAACGAACACTCAATGCGATTGGCTCATCCCGCCTCATTTTCGGTAGCGGCGGCGCAGAGAGTCACTTTCTGGATGAATGGCAAAAACTCGAGTCGCTGAAACCATTGCTGGCGGCGGCCGAATGGATCGAACTCGCCGGGCAAAGAGCCAAGGGTTTGTTCTTTGATTCCCCGGGGTCCCACGGCAGCCACAAACTATCCGTTGTACGCCGGCAACCAGGGTGATCCGGGGATGACTGCATTTCCCACAGCCTTATCAAAATTTGTCCACAGTCTGTAGATATCTTTACCGTTATCCCGCTTGAACGCGGACGGGCCCGTGACAAAAGAGAACTCATCTTATCCACAGCTTTTCCTCTGCCAAGAGTGGCCAGAGGTATGAAGGCCTTTCGCCGGTGATCTAAAACCCAGTAGACAAAGAACTCATACTGTTCTCTTTGACTTCTGCCGGTTGCGGTATAATAGAGAACCAAGGAGGTTTAGGATGGGTATGGAAGAGTCGCTCTTGGAAAAAGTTCCGGTGGTGGATTTACGGGGACAGATGTTGTCGCCATGCAGTTGGGCAAAAGCGGAGCAAAACCTTCGCGACGGACTAGCCCGCTTGATCGATGGAGTACTTCATCTTAACTACCGCCCTTTGGCTTACCGCAAGATCTACCGCCTAGTGCGCCGGCGCGATGGTTTAATCTGCGCATGGTGCCATGGTCCCGGTTCGACCTTAGAGCATGTGTTGCCGATTTCGTGGGGCGGACGCACGACTCCGGATAACTGCGTTATCGCCTGTCGTGCGTGCAACCACTCCCGAAATAATGCGCTGCCCTCGCAGTTCATTGCCTGGACAGGATATAAACCCAGCCATCCGGTTATTCTTAAAATTTTACACAACGAAGAGGAATCCCTGTTAAAAGCCAAGCTGTCACTGCGAACACGCCCGATTCAGTCGTGTGCCAGCAAAGAAGAGGCGCAAATCTGGGTCTCTTTCCGGCAAGGCATGTTTGATACCTCAAGACCCAAACCGCCGTCGGAACCCGTCAGCCGTTTCCACCCTGAGACAGGGCCCTTTTTACAGTTTTTCGTTCCATAGGCTTACGTGGCGGCGCTTTGAGAGCTCGGACGCCAGCTTCCCAATACGGCTAGGGCCAGGTTCTGCTGTGAGCGGGGAACGTGGATTTTTATGGCCTGGCTTTGGTGACGATCCGTCCACAGCCCATAATACGTAAATTGGTTCCCTTTTTTAACCTGCCACTCCTTAATATGGTTTCCCACCTTGGGCATCAGTTTGGCCGTGGCGGGCAGATCGGCCGGATTAAGCCCAGGCAATAACCATAGTCCGTCATCCTTTTGGGACAGACTTTCCAAGTAGGCCTTGCCTTTATTCATGGCATGCCAGCTGGCCGGAATGGTGAGACTCTCGCTATGATTATGGATGACCCGCCAACTTCCGCTTTGGGTCCCAATCCACACGGCGGCCGCAACAACACAGGCAAAGACGACTATACCCCCGCTAACGAGTGTGCGAGTTTTCATCGGCGGCTCACGGGATCATGTCCCTCCGATCTCCTCGTAAATTTACGGTTCTCCATACGAAACTTTCCCCCTAAATGGTTTTGAATGATTTGGATTTCAGTGATTAATAGCAACATCACATACACAAACCTTACACTATATACGAAAGATGAAGCAATTCCCGGAACCTTAGTCCGTGGAGCGTGGGTTGAAGAAAACCTCCGACACACCGTCCTTTTGCTCTGAAGATAATGGCGCCTTCTCAAAGTGCCAGCCTCCCATATCGAAGGACCGCTCTCCCTCTCTCACTAATTATGCGAACGTTAGCCTAAGACATCGCCAAACGTATTCCGCCACCATACAGGGCCAGCATACAAAGACGGTCAAAAGTGTGCGCCCTGCTCATGACGAAAGCGGTTTTTCATAGTGCAATTCGTCTGTGTACGCCGCGGAAGAACCACAACCTTCTCAATCGCCTGCACGGCACTTGCAATTGATCTGGGTTTAGCCAACCTTGCGACTTGCGTGAACGGTGCCGATGAGACGTCGTTCGTCATCGACGGAAAGGCCCTCAAATCCCTTAACCATCAGTACCACGTGCTCGTGGGAAAGCTACAATCGATCCTTCGCTCTGCAAAAGTTACCGCGTTCGGAGAAGACGGCACGTGCGACGATCCATCGCAATCATCAGGTGCGAGACTATATGGTGTAAGGTGGCCCGGTACATTTTAGATCATCACATTGGGAAAATGGTTGTGGGGTACAATCCCGATGGGAAACGTCACATCAACATTGGTCAGCGTAACCATCAACACTTTGTGCCAATCTCTCACGGACCACTTCGCGACCCATTAGAACACCTTTGGTGAACCTTTCATGATGAAATATCTTGCAACAAAAAGAATCGTAGACATCCATGGCCAATTCTCTTGAGGGTGATGATCTCCTCGTCTGGCACGGTACACATCCAGAAGAGCAATAGCGGCAAACGGGTCAAGGTTGGACTGTACCCCCGTGACAGACGACTACGCGCCATTGTGAATGTGCAGCGAATATCCTGCGCAAAAGTCACCACAGACTCAATGTCGAGCGAGTGGCTAGGGGGATTTTGGCGAACTCATTGCGATGGGAATGTCAAAGACTTTTTCATCATGTTGCCGAAAATACAATGCTGGTGCTTGGCATCCATGTATACTGGGTGGTAAAGGTGTGCATTCCAGCACCCCACAAGGAGGAAAATTTCATGGCTGTGCGTAATGTCATCTCCACCCTGACCGGCAATGGCGAAGAAATCATGGGGCCGGACGTGTTGCTCTATCACTATCCAGGCAACGATATTATGAACGGATCACTGCTGACGGTGGAATCGAATCACTTTTGTGTGTTAAAAAGCCGTGGAGCGATTTTAAATGTCTATGAAACCGGGCAGTACCAAGTAGACACGCCGCAACACATCTTGGTCGGAGCCATTCAGCAAGCATTTTACGGAGGCCAGTCTCCATGGCAATACGAAGCGATCTACGTAAACCGGGCGAAGCTGGTCATACGCGCCGAAGGACAGGCCTTATCCCGCGAAATGGCTCAGTTGCGATATCAGGTCGACTATTACATCCACGTGGATTCAAAAGATGACGCGCTGAATGTTGTGCAGCACATGCCTTATCAAGGCCATTTCATCAAAACCTCGGAGGTTAACACCTACGCGGCACCGGTTCTCGAACAGGCCATCAATCAAATCTGTCAGGTGACTCCGTTGGAACAGATTAACGAAAAGATCCATGACATCACCGAACTCGTGACCGCCCACCTTCAAGACTTTCTCAGTACTTACGGCATCACTTTGAATAACGTTAAAGTCCTGGTTGCCCCGGCGGACGAACTGATGAAAAAACTGATCTCCCTTCGCGCATTTGGCCTTAACGAGGAAACCGCAATCCGCTACTACATCGCCATGATTATGGCCGAGCGCGGGCTCTTAACGGCACCAAACATGATTAGTGGTACGGGTTTCACTATTCAGGGGTCGTCGCCTCTTGTCGACACTGGTCCTTTGATGGCACCTCCAACGCCGGCACGTTAAGAATCAGAGAAGTAGCAAGCATCCTTGAAATACGGCAAAGTCGAATTTTTTTGCGAAAGGTGATGTCGTTCGGTGGAACGCCACGAAGCCATACCGGTGATTGTCGCGAAGTTCTTCCAGGAAAGCCGTGATGTGAATCCTTATGCTTCGGCCGTGACAATGCGCGCCTTTGATCAGGTTATTCGAAACCAATTGGCGGATAGCCTTGCCCGATCAGCAGGGCAGTGGCGCGCGCTATATCAGCAGCAGGGACATCTGGTGGGAACTCCAAGCAGAGACCATCCTTTCCCCGACAAAGAAGCGATGGACAGCCTGCGCCGTTTAAAACAACTGGCCGACAATGTCTCACAAACGGTTGCGCATATCCACGCACTGGAGACACCATCATCGGACCGTGTCTATCACCGCATCCGCAATAACGATCAAATCCTGGAAATGCTCATCGACGTGGACTATCAACTGGCTACGACAGCCGCCGCGATTGACGATTTAACGAACAGGCTCACACTGGAAGGTTGGAAGGAGATCGAGCCAGCCTTTCAAGAAAGGTTGGCTCAGCTGATACAGGGAATACGAAACCGCTCCCGCATTGTTTCAGAGGTTGTCTAACCCAATCGGCCGAAAAGTTGCTTCCTCAACCCTTTGGGATAGTGCTGGTGGTGTCCAAGGCGGCTTCAACTTCATGTTGGAGACGATGTAAGCGCCGTACCTTCATGGGTCCCCGGTTCCCGTCACAGGCATCTACGACGCGGGGACGATCCCGGCGTGCAGAGAGTGTCCCATGACACCTTGGCTTTACCCGTTGGCAGTATCGTGGGAACCGGCACCTACTCCTATTTGGGCCGGGGCATGAGAAAACCCCCACCACCGATGGCGGAGCGGTATACGGCAATCGAGAATTGACTCCAGGGCATCCCAATGGCAATTGGCAGCCCAGAATAATTAATTTTGATTTTTGCCAAAGAAATCGGCGTGAACAAGGGAAATGTTTTCTCAACATCTGATGAGCAAGCATTGTCCGTAGACCGGGAGACATCGTCACGCACTCCCTTAACCGTTTGATGCCGAATCACTCTGTGAGTACTTCTGCCCAGCGGAGCCCCCGGAAAGATCCCGAAGTCTAAGATTTCCCCAAACTCAACAACAACGCACACGGTCATCAAGGCACAGACGTGAAAAGATGCTTGGTTTACCAAGATATCGGAATGGTTGGCAAACACTCGATTTCGGATGAATAGCCAATACACGCCAAGTGGCCTATTGGGACAAAAATGATTACCTGGCCCGCTTCCGCCAGGGAAAGGGCTAGGAGTTGACCAGGTAAATCCTGGAGCTCTTAGAGAAGAACGCAACACATTTTGTGTAAGAGGAGTGTCAGACCCTTTTCGTGATATTTAAGGATTGTCGAATGCCTTGTTCAATATCATAAGGGGTTTCCTGATATACATAGTAATTGAGCCAGTTGAAAAATAAGATGTGAGCATGCGAACGCCAACGCATAATTGGAGTTTTTGCCGGATCGTTATCAGGAAAATAGTGGCGGGGCAAAGAGGTGTTGAGCCCTTTAGTCCGGTCTCTGGTGTATTCACTCAGCAAAGTCATCCGATCATATTCGGAATGGCCGGTCACAAAAACCTGCCGTCCGTCTTTGCTCGTCACCATATAAACCCCAGCTTCGTCAGAGTCCGCAATCAGCTCGAGATCCGGATGCCGGAGAATATCTTCGGCACGAGTCGTTGCATAACGCGAATGCGGAACGAAAAACTCGTCGTCAAACCCGTGAACCAGATTGACGGATTTCACCACATGGTGAGCAAAAACTCCAAACAGTTTTTCGGCCATAAGATATTTGGGAATTCCAAAATGATGGTACAAACCGGCCTGAGCAGCCCAGCAAATATAAAAGGTCGATGTCACGTGCTCGAGCGTCCAGTCCATTATCGTCTGGAATTCCGACCAGTATGTAACCTCCTCAAAGTCCAAATGCTCTAGGGGCGCACCCGTTACAATCATGCCGTCAAAGAATCGGTCGCGCACCGCGTCAAATGTCTTGTAAAACGCTTCCAGATGATCCTGCGAGGTGTTCTTGGAGCGATGCGACTGCATTCGCAGAAAAATCGTTTCCACCTGCAGAGGTGTGTTGCCTAATAAGCGCAGAACCTGAGTTTCGGTGGTTTCTTTAATGGGCATTAAGTTTAAAATAAGAATCTTCAGCGGACGAATATCCTGGTGAAAAGCCCGGTCTTCAGGCATCACAAAAATTTGCTCTTGTTCCAGGATTTCTTTGGCAGGCATTCCATCGGGAATCTTAATGGGCATCCGCACTACTCCTTTCACCAGACTTGCTTGCGCCCCGTCCAGGCCGGTCTCAGGGAAAATCACCGCACACTAGATTGTATCACGAACTGGCAGGGGCAACCGCAGAGCTTCCATTTTTGTCTCCCGCCGCATTCCTTTCCGTGAGCCGGATGCCAATGGGTAAAGCTACATCGTTTCCGGCACAGAAATTCCCATAATACCGAGACCCGACCGAATGACCCATAAGGTGGCTTCGCTTAAGGTTACGCGAGCCATAGTCATTGCGGGATCCTCACTTAAAATTCTGTGTTGGCGGTAAAAGGAATGGAAAGCCGCTGCTAATTCCGTAAGATATTTCGGCAAATATTGGGGAGCCCGGTCTATAGCCGCCCGTTTGACTACGTCGGGATACCGCGCCAAAATAAACAACAAACGTCTTTCAAGTGGTTCCGATAACAAAGTTGGATTCCAGGCAAAGGCATCTTGATGACTCTGCCGCCACTGGCGAAGCACGCTGTGAATTCGTGCGGCAGCATACTGAATGTAGTACACGGGATTTTCGTTGCTCTTGAGTTCAGCCAATCCCAGATCAAAATCCATCGGTGTATTCGGGGCCCGTTCCAAAAAGAAATAGCGCGCCGGATCCACACCGACTTCTTCAATCAGCTGCTCGAGGCTGACAAACTGTCCTCCCCGCTTAGACATTCTCACGACCTCATTGTTTCGAACGAGACGGACCAGCTGGATAATCATGATTTCCAGGCGGTCAGCCGGAAAACCCAACGCTTGGACCAAAGCCTGCATGCGCCCCACGTATCCGTGATGATCCGGACCCAATAAGTCAATAACCCGGTCGTATCCCCTCTCGAACTTTCCGGCATGATACGCCGCGTCCGGAACAAAATACGTATAGCTGCCATCCGATTTAACCAATACCCGATCTTTATCATCGCCGAACCGCGTGGAAACAAACCACTTGGCTCCGCCTTCCTCCTTGACCCATCCCAATGCTTCCAAACGTTCTATAATTGCTTCCGGCGCTCCTTGATCTCTCAGATCTTTTTCGTAGATCCAGCTTTCAAATTCCACCCCGAACCGCCGAAGAATTTCTTCCTGAACACGCCTTAGATGTTCCGCTCCAAATTGCCCCAGCAGGGCGTACAACCCGTCGTCCGGTTCTTGGGGCACCCAATTCGGGTTGTGTTCCAAATACTCCCTGGCGATATCGATCACGTATTCGCCAGGATAGATGCCTTCAGGCCAGGGATCAATCTTGGCCCCTTCCAGTTCCCGAATTCTAAGGTAGATGGCTTGCCCAAATTTGATGATCTGATTCCCGGCATTATTAACATAAAACTCGCGGTCTGTCACGAATCCATTCACGCGAAAAATGCGCGCCAGAGTGTCCCCCACAGCGGCAGCACGGCCACTGACAATCACAAGGGGTCCCGTTGGATTCGCCGAGACGAATTCAATGAGAACGCGCTCACCATTCCCCCACGTGCTGTGTCCATAATTTATTCCTTGGGCGCGAATATCATTGACGACTTCTGCCAGCCACGGGGTAGACAAGGTGAAATTTAAGAAACCAGGTCCGGCCGCCTCGATATGCGTCACCAAATTTTGCAACTGCCGTGTGAGTTCCGGCACCATGTCCTCGGCCAATTGGCGTGGTGCCTGGCGAACTGTTTTACCGATTTTAAGACAGATGCTTGATGTCAGATCCCCGTGTCCTTCTTCAGAAGGCACACCCACGTCGACCCGGTCTTCATCCACATCAATATCCCGGCTCTGAAGCCATGCCTGAATCGCCCGAGCTATACTTCCGCGTGCTGAATCTAAACGGGATGCCACTGGATTCCCCCCTCTATGCTATGGCCAGTAATGCTTCTCGGATCAATTTTGCCGCAAGGACGGCCGATCGCTGAGACACATCATTAGCGGGCATGACCTCCACCAGGTCTGCTCCCACGACCTGTAAGCCTTTGAATAGCCGCACGGCCTCAAAGGCTTCAGTCGACGAGATGCCCCCGGGCTCTGGCGTTCCGGTCCCGGGCAGATAGGCCGGATCGATGACGTCGCTGTCTATAGTGACATAGACAGGCCGACCCTGCAACTCGCCCAGAACCTGTTCCAGAGGATTTTTGACCTCATGGGGATAGAAGTGTCCGAGTTGACGGGCAAAAGCAATTTCATCACGGGTACCCGAGCGAATGCCAAACTGATACAGATTCCCTGGTCTAATCCGTTCGGAAATCCGCCGCATTACTGTGGCATGCGACAATTTTTCCCCTAAATAATCATCGCGCAAATCGGCATGGGCATCCAAGTGCACAATCACCAGATCCGGATACTTTTCCACCAGTGCCTGCACGATGGGGAAACTCACGAGATGTTCTCCTCCCAATGCAAAACACCGCTTGCCGTCTGCAATCATTGTCTGGACAGCGGTTTTAATGCGGTGCAGACTTTCCGTCACGTTACCGAATGGGAGTTCCAAATCCCCTGCATCGCAAAGCCTAAGCTCGTCCAAATCCCGGTCCAGCATAACCGAGTACGTTTCGATGGCGTAGGACGCTTCCCGAACACGCACTGGGGCAAAACGGGACCCCGGTTGAAAGGAGACGGTAAAATCCATAGGTATGCCGAAGTAGATCCATTCGGCGTCCTCCCATGAACTGACCATACCCAGAAATCTATCACTCTTGTTGAATAATACGTTCACCGGATCAGATCCTCCACAAATCGGGGCAGATGAAAACAGCTGTCCTGGATATTCGGGGTCCAATACCGGGTCTCTAAAGGCACCCGACGGGCAGGCCTCAGTGGTTGTTTGGACCCCAAGGTAAAACTCCACAGCCCCGACGGATAAGTAGGCACAGAAGCCAAATAGAGACGAGTGACGGGAAAAGAACGGGATACTCCTGCCACTACCCTTTGAATGATATCAGGTTCAAGAAAGGGCGACTCGGATTGGGCAACCATGATTCCGTCACGACTCAAGGCATCATAAATGTTCTGGTAGAATTCGGGAGCAAAAAGGCCTTCCGCGGGTCCGACAGGATCCGTGGAGTCCACGATAATCACATCAAAGTCTCTGGCCTGTTTTACCCATGCAATGCCATCGGTAAAATGAACATGTGCCCTGTCATCCTCGAGACCTTGGGCTATTTCAGGAAAGAAGCGTTTACTGGCTTCCATCACTTTTTCATCAATTTCAATGAGGTGCGCTTCCTCAATTCCTGGTTGTTTAAGAATTTCACGGATGGCTCCCCCGTCGCCCCCGCCAATAACCGCGACTCTCCGCGGGTTAGGATGAAGCAAGAGAGGAACGTGGGTAATCATCTCGTGATAGACGAACTCGTCCTGTGTGGTTGTCTGAATGGCTCCATCCAATACCAGCATACGTCCGTAGGCTTCGGTCTGCAGAACCGCGAGTTCCTGATACTGAGTTTTTTCGTGCCATAATACGTCTTCGATTCTAATCCCTAAGCTCACATTGCGGGTCTGCAGCTCGCTAAACCAGGTATTCATCCTTCTTTAGTCCTGCCTTTCCTTAACCCGTTACGGTCCTCATCCGCCCATTCTTCATCAATTCGCACCCAACCCCTAGTACCACAATGCCACTGCTGCGAAGGCGCAACCAATGGACTGTACCCGGTGCTCACTGGCCCGCACGATCACACGGGTAAGTTCCCGTCTTCGTTGCTGAAATGCTGCACGGACCATTTCCGTCACGGTATCTTCTGCCTGTTCCTGACCACATCGTCCGGAAAATTCCATAATGACCCCGTATTCATCGGACTCCCCGATCCCCACGGCAACGGCCGCCGAGATGGTCTCCCCCGTCAAATCCGAAGTGATCGTGCCATATGCCGTCGGCATCAACTGCCCGGGGATGACCTCCAGTTTTTCGACTTGAATCGCATTGGGAGGAAGGATGGAACTCACACGAATCAGGTTCACATTGCCGATTCCTGCGGCCAATAAGGCATTGTCGAATGCGTTCAAGCGGCTGGGGCCTTCCGCTGATCCGGCGATGAGGGTAAATTTTTTCGGGGTTTCTAGCACCTCTGTGCCTCCTTATGCGGACAAATTTCCTTGCAAATTATAACAAACGCCATCAAGAATACAATGATTTAAATGCATATGCCAAAATAAAGAGACCATAAGTCCGACATGACTCCCCGTACCCCAATATGACCATTTTCCAATGATTTCATGCGGAAAGGATCAAAGTTCCCGCTTTCTGTTTGACAATTTGTGGATCAAATGTTTTAGCTGTCCCACGGAATACTAGGAACATCTCGTCCCACTCCCTCTGAAATCCCGGGGTAGGCATCAGGAGGATCGAAATGGAATCCAGAAGAGAAAAACACGGACGCCGTCAACCATCAAAGCGCGACCGCTTAATCGGGAAAATTCTGCACGTGATTGCCATGGCCAGTTTACCGTCCATCATCATCTTATCCGCATTGCTGCTGTTGCCCGTGTCATGGCTCGCTCTGCCCGTTCCCGCCCTTCCTGCGGACACTATGATTTATGATCAAAGCGGGCATTTGGTTTCCGTGCTTCCCGGATCACAAAACCGAATTCCGATCACCTATTCCGTCATCCCGCCCATCATGCAAAATGCTTTGGTAGCGATTGAGGACAATACCTACTGGATTGAACCGGCAATTGATCCCGTGGGGATTCTTCGTGCCGCAGTGGTTGATTTGATCAATCATAAAATCTTGCAAGGAGGCAGTACCATAACCCAGCAACTCGCCAAGAATCTCTATTTGAGTGAACACCGCACTTTCTCACGCAAGTTGAAGGAACTCCTTATCACGCTCAAACTGTCCGCGATGTTCGACAAGCGCCAAATTATCACGATGTATCTCAATGACGTCTACTTTGGAGAAGGAGCCTATGGCCTACAGTCTGCCTCGGAAACCTACTTTGGACATTCAGTTCACTCGCTGACATTACCAGAAGCGGCACTTCTCGCAGGGTTGGTCAATGCCCCCGCCTATTACGATCCCTACCTCCACCCACGGGCCGCTGTCCAAAGACGCAATCTGGTACTACAGCAAATGGCCGTCCTAAAATATATTACTCCGAAAGAGGCTAAAAGCGCCGAACGAGTCCCTTTACACCTGTCCCGGGCAGCCATTTTGACGAACCGGGCGCCGTACTTTACACAATTCGTGGCTAACGAACTCCTACGCCTAGACCCCTCAATCGGCAGGCATTTCTATAACAACGGGTTGAGCGTGACCACCACCATGAATTGGGCCATGCAAAAAGACGCTCAACTAGCACTGGGTAGATACCTGCCCCGGACCCGCAACGTCAACGGAGTCCCTGAGCCGGAAGCGGCCCTTGTGGCCATCAACCCCCAAAACGGGTCCGTCGAGGCCCTCGTTGGGGGGGATAATTTTGAAAAAACACCCCTGGATCGAGCCACCAAAGCGGCGCGTCCGCCTGGATCCGCCATGAAATACTTTTTATATACCACCGTGATCCATGACGGCTTTCCCACGTCGTCGGTTAAAGACTCATCACCCATACGCTTTCCCGCCGGCGGGGGACAGTGGTATGTTCCTCACAATTACGCTCATGTCTATAATGGCCCCTTAACTATCCGGCGAGCCGTTGCCTATTCGGACAATATTGTGGCGGTAAAATGGATGAATACCGTGGGACCTCCTGCCATGATTAACATGGCCCGCCAGATGGGTATCTCAAGCCCCCTCGCGAACAATCTCACAACCGCCTTAGGTTCCTCTTCCGTTACGCCACTCGAGATGGCGCGCGGAGTAAGCACCCTGGCCAATGGCGGCAGGCGAGTGCAGCCGTTTGGCGTGCTCAAGGTAGTGAATCAGAACGGACAGATTATTTTTCGGGACCATTCACGTCTCACCCGGGTCATCAGTCCCCAGGTCGCTTACGTGGTGACCAACCTGTTCACCGCCCCCTTATTGAATCCCAAGGGCACGGCGCACAACCTCCGTTCCATTGTGAACCGGCCCGCCGCGGCAAAAACCGGTACCTCTTCACAGCAACGGGATGCCTGGCTGGTGGGCTACACACCGCAACTTGCAACGGCCGTATGGGTGGGAAACGACAATGACTCCCCACTCGGACTGACCGGAGATTTGGCTGCTGGTCCCATTTGGGCCCATTTTATGAAAACAGCCCTGGCTTCCCGTCCCAAAACGGCATTTACCGTGCCGCCCGGGGTCATCTGGAAATCTGTGTGTGAGAGCACCGGCCTCCTAGCCAACAAATGCTGTGCTTCGTACCGTGAAGTTTTTGTCCAAGGCCATGCTCCCACCAAGGCCAGCCCAGGCTGTACCCGTGGCCGGAATCATGGCGGATCCGCGAAAAATCCCGGCAGTCCTCAAGCCCGGAATACAACCTCGTCCGCATATCGCCTTCTCAAATCCATTTTGAAGTCGTTGACACCTTAGACATAGAACGTGCCGTCAACCACGGGAAAGACCCGCCCCCCCAATTCCAAAGACCCTAAAGACAAAGCATTAAGCCGTACATGAATTTCGGAAGTTCTACCCATTTCCGTTCCCTGGCTAATAATGTAACGGCGGATGGCCGTCTCCCCCGCACTCTGCATCAAATAAGTCGCAAATCCAGCTGCTGCGGATCCAGTGGCCGGATCTTCTCCCTCTTTGTTAAAAAACCGGGCCCGGTAGGTGGTAGGGCCTACCATGGCCACAACATAGACCCCCTGAACACCGAGGTCGTATTGCAGAGCCGCAATTCGAGGGAGCAGGGGTTCGAGATCAGGCAAAATTTCCGAATTCGTGATAAATACTACGAGATGGTCAATTCCTGTGCCGCAGACAGCGGGGGGCATCGTCTCATCGAGAAAAATATCTCCAACCCCAAAGGCAGACGCCAGACGGGTGGCACTCACCAACACGTCGCGCACATGACCTTTAGGAGGAACAATCCATATCCATCCCCGTTCATCCTCACTACATGACGTGTCTCCTGCCCCACTTATCTGCATTCCAGGTCCCTCGAGAAGACCTTTCGCTTTCAACACAAAATACGTTCCCAGTGTGGGATGACCCGCAAAAGGCAGCTCCTGGTACGGCGTAAAAATACGAACCCGATACCGTCCCTCACGTTCCGGGGGCTGCGTGACGAACGTCGTTTCCGGACAGTTCAGTTCGCGGGCTATGGCCTGCATGGTCGAAACGTCCAAAAAACCCGGAACATCATAAAATACCGCTAAAGGATTTCCTCCCAGCACTTGGCCGCTTTCTGGGCTAAAGACATCGACCTGCATAAAAGGTAATTGTCGTTTTGGCAAATTCATTCTCCTCTATCAATACTTCACAATTCCATGACAACCCCAGGTTGCGGAATTGCCCTGCTTCCCATATCCTAATGCCTTATGCTTCCCAAAATCTATCCCATAGAGCCATTTAATGCCGGGATATCTGGAAATTTCACCGAATGTTCCCGAATCCAAGGGTAAAGGCTCCATAAACCCTGCACTGTATGGAAGAGGCTTCAACTGGTCAAGGCATTTCTTTAACTTCCGCCAGCCGTAGTTAAGGACAAACCTTCAGGAATCAAATTCCCCTCTTCCGCCATTCTTGGTGTGTACCGAAATGGCAGACACCAAGAATGGCGTACCCCTGGCTCGAAACACGGGCCCTGTTAAACCGTGCAGCCGCAAAAAAGAGAAGAAGGATGCCCGCCGACTTCCCTTTTCTGATTTCCTCTTCAATATAAACGATAGTCTGGCCGCCCCGATCCCACGTTCCTCACGACCATTACCGCATGAAATGAGAATTGCGGAGAAGCCAGAGTTGGAGAAACCTCAAATTTGAATCAAAATAAATGTTCGGAATCAAGATAGCACAAAACAGCATTTGCCACTCCGGCCAAAACCATGGAGATGCCGTTTCTTCTTCTTCGGTCAAAAGGTCTGCTACTGCTTGGAAATAGGGATATTCGGGCATCATCTTATTGACTCCTCTGAGATCGCAGCAACCACAATCGCGACCACTCCGCCATCCCTGATACTCCTCATGCTGAACGGCTCTCCCTCAGTGATTTCACCACCATGGGAGGAGAAGGCCGAGTGGACAAACATTTCTCCTCCATGTCATTCGAGCGTCTTCCGGTGCCATCACACGCTGTTTCGAAACCCGGCCATGTCCATAACGACAACTGTAAGCAAAGAAGCAAGGGCTCCCGATCGTCGACCCCTCGATTTCTGCTGGCTATTATCATTTTTCGTGGTTCGACCAGAACTCGGTAAAACCGTCGGTGTTCGGAGCGAGCTCTAATTTCTTTCCTTAAAATTCATACACCCCTTGTGAACCTTTGGCTGTTTATGACCCTTTTACTCTATCAAAGCCACAGTGGGTATGTCACGAGATTTAACCCGATGTCCGAAAAGTCTGAGACCCGCATGGGTAGGGTTCGACAGTCACTAAGCTTTTTCAAGCCTGACATGCCTACGCACGCCCACGGGAAAAAACCTTGAGTGCCGCTTGTTGTGCCGGATAAGGGGGTATCGGGAGAAAAATTCCTGGAAATAATGGCTTCCTTATGCCCAGGAGCATGCCACCTGTCCGCCTATGTGGCATTGTGGCACATCAATAGCTGAAGGCCCCCGTGACAGCGCGTCACGGGGGCCCAGAACCAGCGGATCGGATTAAGCCTCAATACTGCTGGCGGTATCCCGATTGATGATACGAACCGGAATCACTTTCTTTTCAGGCAAGGGAATCTGAATGGTCAAAAGGCCCTGATTCAATTCTGCAGCGATGTGATCCGCCTGGGCCCGATCCGGCAATTCAACACGATAGTGGAACGGAACCTGCCGAAATTCCCGGCGCAAGTACACTCCCTCTTCGTTCGCTTTGTGGTCCATCCCCTGCCCCCGAATCTCAAGGACATTGCCATCAACACTTAAGCTTAATTGTTCCTGTGTATAACCCGGAACTGCTAGTACCACCTTGAATTGGTCGTCCTGTTTCACGATGTTCGCGGCCGGCACAAACTCCATTTGTTCCAAAGGACGGAACAATTCATCCCATGTTGTCATTGTGTCTCACCCCTCTATATGACTTTGACTATCTTTGACTTTATAATATGGGTTCCTTGCCCCCTTGTCAATGCCTTTTTGGGAAAAAGTTTCTTGCGAAAGAATCTCGGTATGAGGTCCGTCGAGGAATTGCCCGCGTCGTCTGAAGCCCTTATCCGGTCATTCTGTCTCTCTTGTAAGCTGTTCCCCAAAGATTTTGACCTTGGCACAGGACACCCCTTATCTTTATGGTCCCAGAATTGTTGTCACGAATGATGACGCCTGGCTCAGCAAGCCTCTCGAGGTGTAGGGCAGACACCAAAGCAGGGAGACCCCAAGCCTGATTCGGACTCCTGAACACCCACCTTAAGATGCCGTGTTCGGCACAAAGAGGTTGTCAGAGTCAATGGCGAGAATATAAATATTCAGGTCCCAGACCATGTCAATGGTAGGAACCTGAACAACCGATGTGAACTGCTGAGGTTTCAACGGCCCTATCTTATGCCTCAATTCTCTTCATGGTGTCAGTGCCTTGAATCTTCACGGGAATCACTTTCTTCGGCTGCAGCGGAATCCTCACGGTCAACAGGCCTGCCTTCAATTCAGCGTCGATGTTTTCAACCTGCGCCCGTTCCGGCAACTCTACCCGGTACCTGAAGGGCAGTTGCCTTATCCCCCGACGCAGATAGACTTCATTTTCTCTACTGCTGTCTTCGCTGCTGTTGTCACCGTCACCACCAATTTCCAACATGTTCCCTTCGATGCTCAAATGCAATTGTTGTTCGGAATAACCCGGCACCGCCAGCACCACTTCAAATTCGTCCTCTTTTTTCACAATGTTGGTGGCCGGAACAAAATCGACTTGTTCTAATGGCCGGAAGAATTCATCCCACATTGTCATCGCACATCACCTCTCCTTTGTGACTTTGTCTTTTGTTGACTTTATGATAGATCATCTTCTTTTTTGGTGTCAAGTCACCACCTCGAAATTTTTGGAGAAATTTCTCCATGCCCCAAATCGTGATCCCCTCATCGACGAATCCCAGATTTATTCCATATATGCGGCCATCAGAGCTATAATCCACGACTCGCCAGAAAGCATAATCCAGGGTTTCCCTGGATTATGCTCGGGATTTCGGCAACAAAGCGAATGTTCCGCTGCTTACCACACTGTCCGGTCTGATTTCAGTGAACCCGTTTTCCCTGATCTTTCCAAAAAGGTTCTCGTAAGAGATATTTCTGAACCTTGCCACTGGCAGTGCGGGGCAAGGCACTGACCACCTCGACCGAGGTGGGGCACTTGAAATGCGCTAAATACTCGCGACAAAATCGGATGATATCCTCCTGTGTCGGATTCATGCCGGCTTTTGGCACAACAATAGCTTTGACCGTTTCCCCCCATTTTTCATGGGGTACGCTGATCACCGCCGCATCAGCAATAGCGGGATGGCGGTACAATACCGACTCCACTTCCACCGACGATATATTTTCTCCACCTGAAATAATGACATCTTTGTCTCTGTCCCGGATTTCAATGTAATGGTCCGGGTGAACGACCGCCAAATCTCCCGTATGGAACCATCCGCCCCGCATGGACTTTTCCGTGGCTTGGGGATCTTTGTAATAGCCCTTCATGACCACGTTACCGCGGCAGACAATTTCTCCCATTTCTTCCCCGTTTTCACGCACGTCGGTGCCGTCCGCCCGTACTACGCGAACCTCTCCGGCTAAGAGCTGAGAGATACCTTGACGGGATGAACGGATGGCTCTTTGATCCACGGGCCAGTTGCGCTCTTCCGGAACCCACTCCGATACGGTTATGAAAGGAGAAACTTCGGTCAGCCCGTAAACATGGAGAATCTTAAAGCCCAAAGATTCCATGCGCTCAATGATTGCCGCCGGAGGTGGAGCCCCTGCCGTGGCAACCAGCACGGGATGGCTCACACCGGAACTGCTGGCCGTATGGATCATCATATTGAGTACCGCCGGCGCACCGCACATGCGAGTCACATCATTTTGGCGGATAGCCTCCCATATTCGGGCTCCCTCCACCTTGGGCAGAGTCACATGAACGCCGCCGACTCCGCTCACGGCCCACACTCCACCCCAACCATTCACATGAAACATCGGCAAGGTATGCAAATAAACGTCACCGAGACTAACCTGCAGATGGTAGGTAAAGTCTACCGCGTTGATCAAAAGGTTGCGGTGGGTCAGTTCCACCCCTTTTGGCCGTGCCGTCGTACCACTGGTGTAATTCAAAGTCATGGTGTCGTCTTCTCGAATATCGGGCAAAGGCAGAGGATCCCCTGAATGGGAAGACAGCAGAGGTTCCAGGTCCACTTGACCCTCCACGGATTTTCCGGAAACCCACAGGGGTGGCAACCGGTCCTTCAGAGGTTCAAGCAAAGGCCACAAATCCCCGTCAATAACGATAAGGCGAGATTCAGAATGATCCAGAATATATCCGTAGTCGTCTGCGACCAAACGCGTATTTAACGGCACTAAAACCGCTCCAATCCAAGGCACGGCGTAAAACATGTCCAGCATTGGTCCTGTATTCGGCATGAGGACCGCGACCCGGTCGCCGGCCTTGACTCCGGCATCTTGCAGCGCGCGAGCCAACCGAAAAATCCTCTGCGACCATTCATCGTAAGTATACCGGCGTTCGCCATCGATCAAAGCCAAGCGTTTGCCGTAATACTTAAATCCTCTGTCCGCTAACTGGAGCGGTGTTAACGGTGTGTTCAATGAGCTTTCCCCCTATTTGGTTTGATGTCTTCGATCCCGAAACGCAGGGCCGGTAACCGATTGTGCCCCATAACGCTGTTCAAGCAAGTGAATCTCCGGCAGGCCAATGAAGTCCAAAAATTCCTGAAAGGGAACCAATTTGTCCATAACCCCGATAGGGGTTCCCCTCTGGCGGATCGTCCTCAGGACCTCCCGCATAGCTCTCGTCGCGGACAGCAGAGTGCTGACGGGAAAGATGACCATCCTAAAACCCCATTCCCGCAGATTCTCATAAGTCACGGGAGGAGTTTTGCCCCCTTCCGCCCAGTTGAATAACAGAGGGGTTCCGGAAAATGTGCGCGCAATGGTGCGAATTTCCTCCTCATTTTCGGGAGCTTCGATGAACAGCATGTCGGCTCCCGCCTCCCGGTATTTCCTCCCCCGTTCCAGAGCCTGATCCAAACCTTCCACGGCTCTGGCATCGGTGCGGGCGATGATGAAAAAGTCGGGACATTTTCTGGCATCCACGGCTGCATGAATTTTGGCAACCATCTCTTCGGCCGAAATGACTTCTTTACCCGCCATATGACCACACTTTTTGGGAGCGCTCTGATCTTCCAGATGGATCCCCGCCACTCCTGCCCGCTCGTATTCTTGAACAGTACGAATGACATTGAGCGGGTTGCCGTATCCCGTGTCGGCATCCGCTATGACGGGAGTTTCAGGAACCGCATCAGCAATCTGACGGGCATGGTCGGCCATTTCCCGTAAGGACAATAGTCCTACATCGGGTCGTCCCAGTACCGATGCCGAGGCACCAAATCCGGTCATATACACGGCTTCGAATCCGGCTTCGACAATCAACCGGGCGCTTAAGCCATCAAACGCGCCCGGTGCCAAAATAGGATCACTCCCGCTCAGCAGTTCTCGAAACTTCGTTCCAGGCTTGAAAGCCGGTACCATCCACTCATTCACTCTGTTTTCCTCCTCCTGACTTCCTGCCGGGCCCACTCAACCAAACCTCCTGCGGCAATGAGTTCTTGTAAAAATGCGGGATACGGCTCAATACGGTAAGTGCCCTGGGGCGTCTGAACAATTCCCTTATCCGTATCCACCTCAGTCATGTCCCCGTCCCGCACAGCCAACGTCACTTCAGGGCAAATAATGATCGGCAATCCCAAATTGATAGCATTGCGAAAAAAGATTCTCGCAAAACTGGACGCAATCACCCCGCTGACCCCAGCTCCCTTCAGTGCCAAAGGCGCATGCTCCCGGGACGATCCGCAACCGAAGTTGCGTCCGGCCACAATAATGTCCCCGGCTTTGATCTTTGTTGGCCATTCAGGCCCCAGACCCTCAAACACGTGTTCGGCCAATTGACTCATATCAGTGATGGCCAGATAACGGCCAGGAATGATGACATCGGTGTCGATATCGTCCCCCACGCGCACCGCCCGGCCCGTGAACATCATAGATCTTCCCCCCTTTCCCTGCCCCCGGTAATTAGAACAGGGTCAATGAGTTCTCCGGCCACTGCCGCCGCAGCGGCCACGAAGGCATTTCCCAGATAGATTTCCGCCTTGGCGTGACCCATCCGTCCTCTGAAGTTCCGGTTGGTCGTGGCCACGGCCACCTCATCTTGGTCCAAAAGTCCCATATGACCTCCAAAACAGGCTCCGCACGTGGGAGTAGACACGGCGGCACCAGCTTCAATAAGTTGTTCAATAATGCCGTCTTCCAGGGCTTGCTGGTAAATATGCTGGGTTGCCGGAACGACGATAAGGCGGGTTCCACGGGCCACATGTCGCCCCCGGAGAATTTCCGCAGCCTGGCGCAAATCGGTTAGCGTGCCATTAGCGCAGTTTCCGATATACACCTGGTCAACATGACGGCCCGACACCTCATCCAAAGAGTGCACATCCCCCGGTGAATGAGGAACCGCCACCAAGGGCGGCATATCAGCCAAAGAAAGGACATACCGTTCACGGTAGATAGCATCCTTATCGGCTGCCACGGCTTTATCCGACGGCACAGCTCGCTCTTGAGCCCATGCGGAGAGAAGCGGATCCGCTTCGACCATTCCGGCTTTCGCGCCCGCTTCTACAGTCATATTGCATAGTGCCATGCGTTCATCCATGTTAAGAGCCCAGATGCCCTCGCCACTAAATTCCAACGCCATATAAGTAGCCCCGTCCACGCCAATTTCCTGCAAAACGCGCAAAATCACATCCTTGCCGGTCACGTAGGCCGTCGGTCTTCCCGTGAATTCAAAGCGCAGTGTTTGGGGAATCTGAAACCATAAATCGCCCAGAGCCAGAGCCACAGCTATGTCGGTGGACCCGAGGCCCGTCCCGAATGCGTTAAAAGCCCCGTAAGTGCAACTATGGGAATCACCGCCGATAATCAGCTCACCCGGGGCCACCAGGCCTTGTTCGGGAAGAAGGGCGTGTTCGATTCCTCCTTGGCCCACCTCATAATAATGGGTGACCCCGTAACGTTCGGCGAAAACACGCATCTGCCGAATACCGTGTGCCGCTGCAATAGTGGGCGGAGGAGCAAAGTGATCGGCAACCAAGACAACCTGATCCGGATTCGATAATTTTGTAGCTCCGACGGCTTCGAACTGACGAAATGCCAAGGGCCCACTCACATCATTGAGAAGAATGCGGTCCACTCGCGCCCGAACGATCTGCCCAGGCCGCACTGCAGCGGGGCCGTCCACCAGGTGATCCATCAAGATTTTTTCGGCCATAGTCCACCCACTCATCGTTACGCCTCCTGGGACCAGGCCGCCAGCCCCGCTTGAGCGCATTCCATGTCCTGGCTGTAATGACCTCCCGAACAGCCTATACCCCCCCACAACCTGGCCATTGGCTACAATAGGATATCCGCCTCCAAACACGATCAACCGCGGAGTTGAGGGGATACCTGTCAAGAGAGGCGCATCGTTTTTGATAAATTCATGCCATTGATCCGTGGCAATACCAAAACTGGCGGCAGTCCATGCCTTATTTTGGGCAATATCAACGCTCAAAAGCTTCACTCCGTCCATCCGCAAAAAAGCTTTCAGGATACCCGAGTCGTCGACCACCGCAATCACCATGGGCACACCGATTTCCTGAGCCTTGGCCGCGGCCGCGTTAACCATAATCTGAGCCCGTTCCGCTGTAATGCTCCATTTCTCAAAAGTCTGGCTCACTGTACTCCCTCCTTGTTCATTCACATGAGTTCCCTCCCTTACCATCAACCAACATGGGACCAGCACTTAGCCGCATTCCGCAATGAAAGCATACTCCTTCACAAATTCTCTCAAAACTTCCGTCAGGTAACCGTGTCATTGATCAAAACTGTGTTCAAGTCTCTGGCAGCTCCATCACCTGTTGCAATACGTCATCACCCGG
>PXYT01000027.1 GCA_003023725.1 Sulfobacillus benefaciens
AAACAAATCTCGACTGGGTGGACTGTCTTCTGCTCGCATATTCGCCGGAAATCCCCGTCTACACCTTCGACCAAGCCATGGTGGCTGCAGGAGGAGTTCACCCTCATCACGCCGAGTGACGTCATCAATTAGAGCAAATCCGGTTCCATACAAGGAGATCACAACTTTCGTCGACGGTCAGAGGATGCAAAGCAGCCATCCAGCAGCAAGAGATCATAGCGGGTCCACCCTTAACACGGCTGGCCAATCCTTGGGACGGAACATCTGGCACCAAAAGCCACGGCTTATTGGTTGCTCCGCGCCCGGTCCCCGGCCTTCTTTATATACGCCGCTCAACGGTGTCGGGTCTATTCTCGTACTTGCCGTTTGGCCACAGAGACCTCCTTCTCCCCGGCTACCCACACACAACAAAAGCACCGTTGAAACAATCAAACATTTGTTTCAACGGTGCCGTGTTGCTTACAGTCAAGCTAATTGTTGTCCAGTTAAGATAATTGTTGTTCAGTAACCGTAATTTGTCATTGAAAAATTTGGTGGATTCGAAAAAAGATCGTAATGTTTGCTCACTTGATAACCCGACCTTCGAAAAAACTGCGTACTAAGCAGGACCTTCAGTGGCCACCTTCCACCGTACAAAATGTCTCGAACTGCTTGCGGGGCTCTCCCCCCGGAAGGAAACCTGATATATCCTGAATTTGGTAGAGCGATAATCGACGGACTTATAAATGGAGTTTAATGTAAAAGAGGGACAAATCACATACTGCGACAAAGTGAGATGATAACCACCGTGAATTATGAGGAATTTCACAGAACACGCCAAGCCATTACTCCGTTGGCATGGAAAGCTAATCAGGAGTTCGCCGCCAGATTGCAACGTCTAGCCGAGCCCCACCCAACCCTCGAGTAGATTGGAAGACGACAACCCCTTGGGGTCTCAATATATTTTTCTTACAATGCATTCAAACCGCCAACTTGGCGCCACATCCACGCCGAATTGAAGTGCTCAATGAGTTGGTTGATCAACATTATCATTCGCACCCAGATCAATCAGTAGATCTATCTTTTCCCGAGGAAAACGGATGGGTTTGTATCGTAAAGAACCGGTGATCTCGGCCACAAAACTTTATCACGGGATTCAAGCGCACCTTTTCAGACCCACATGAGCTCCTTCCCTCGCTACAATCTTTAAATTCTTGCTGCTTACGGGGATTCGCGCAACTTCGTCGTGGATGGCCTACAACGAAAGTGGCAGACACACAAGGCAAGGTACTCGAACGCCTCGATTGGAATTGGATAGTCGAACAGCATAGTCTCACCCCGACGTCTATCAACATTCAGAGTATCTACGTTCAAGAATACGGCGAGTTTCTAGCCGCAAATTTGTGGTTGGACTGCGCGCACGGTCCTGTGGATCCCGACAAACGTCAGAGTTGGTGGTTGGAACTCACCGAATCTTGTCTCCCAACGGGAGATTCGTAAACCAGATTTCGATGCCGCATCGCCAAACGTTCCTTGAAGAAGCCGCGCAGCACCTTCTGTCGGAGCGTTCCTTAGTCGGGTGGGATTCTGAACGGAAGAAGCAAACGGCCAAAGTCGCTGTTGCCCACAACAAACTTCACTCTGATGATGCCGCGAGTCAACTGTTGCCGTCGCCTAGCAATGATGATATAAGTCGCCTGCAATGGTGCGAAAATCCGATTATCGCCGCTACTCCGCATCGGGACGATGCCCGGGATGACGAGTGGAGACTTTTGTGCTACGTTCTATATTCAGAAGGAGAAGCAACATGCGGCAACCATCTCCTTTTGACACACGTCATCGACGCCGCACCCGATCGTCCCTCGGTGTATTGCCACCTTCATTCTGCCTGCCTGGACTACGCCCTAAGCATTATCGCAGACCTTATTGCTTCAGAAAGATTGGAAATGGGAGTCGTTCTACTATCTCTCCTGATACAGGACCACGTTCGCCAGGCTGATCTCGGCCTGCTACCCAAAACTACCGACAAACTTGATGTCTTATGGGAAACCGCTTTAGCTTATGCTATATTAATGCAAATTAATTTTCCCACAATTATCTCATCTCAAAGGATTCGACCTCTGATGCTGCAAAGTCTTCGCTCGGGAAGAGTGTCGAATGGGCAAAATCAGAAACACCCACGGTTATCCGGCAGGGCCACCCAAAACGGGCCCCCACCGGACACCATGCTGCCGCCCGCCATCCTCTTTGGTGCCGTCACGCCCGCGACAGGCCAAGTCGTGATTACCCAAGCAGACCCAGCCACTGCCCAAACCTTTCAAGCGTGCTTAGACACGCTGGCGACGTGCCCGAACAAGACCATCCACCTAGTCTTGGACAATGCGAAAATTCACCACGCCAAGATTCTTGCACCTTACGTGGCAGCCCATCCTCAACTCGATTTACGGTTTGTACCCTCGTATTCCCCAAACCTCAATAACGTGGAACGGTTGTGTTGAAGCGGCTCCCCGAGAAGGTAATTCTCAACACGTATTTCCCCAATTGGGCGGCCTGAATGGCCGCCCAATTGACCGCTTTCTCGAATATCTGTCCACCATGCCGGACGAAATTCATTCGCGCTTAGGGCGATTACCGGAATAAACAGAGAAAATTGAAGCTCATTCCTATAGCCAATTTTTTACTCTCAACAGGCCGGTTCACCAGATTTACCTGTTATTCGACAGTTACCGACTTTGCTAAATTACGCGGTTGATCGACATCCTCACCCCGGGCCACCGCCGTATAGTAGGCCAGCAACTGCAAGGGAATAGCCGCCAAAACCGGTGCCAACAAAGTGTCCCCAATGGGGATCGGAATATAGTGATCGATAGGAAGAGTGGCGGGAAACCTTTCGTCGACTATTCCCCACACCTCAGCGCCGCGTGCCTTCACCTCCAAAATATTCGACACCGTCTTTTCCCACACATCATGTTCCGTCAGAATCGCCACAACCGGTACGCCTTCTTTGATTAGAGCTAATGTTCCGTGCTTTAATTCCCCCGCTGGATATGCCTCGGCATGAAGATAAGAGATCTCTTTAATCTTCAACTGACCTTCCATCGCCAAGGCATAGTCCAGTCCCCGACCGATATAAAAGACGTCGTGAGTCCCAGCCATGCGTTCCGCCATGGTCGTTATCCCGTCTATGCCCTTCAATACCTTATGCCCAAGAAATGGAAGTTGCAGCATACCCTGAACCAGATCGGGGCGCGCTCTCCCCTTGATCCTGGCCAAAAGAAGCGCCAAAAGGGAGAGAACCAAAATTTGGGTCGTGTAAGCTTTGGTGGAAGCCACCGCTATTTCAGGTCCTGCCAACGTATAGGCAACCGCATCGGATTCCCGCGCCACGGTGGATCCCACAGTATTGGTGATACTGTACGTAAAAACGCCCTGCTCCCGTGCCAAGCGCAGACACGCCAACGTGTCTGCTGTTTCCCCGGACTGAGAGATGGCCATAACCATGGTGCCTCTATCAAGAATCGGACTCGCGTAACGAAATTCCGAGGCCACATCCACGTTAACCGGGATTCGGGCCAAACGCTCAATTAGGGCTTTCCCAATGAGACCAGCGTGGTAAGCCGTTCCGGCAGCCACAATCTGAATGCGTTGATATTCTGCAAGCTGGTCCCATGTCAGTCCGATTTCTTGCGGGACTACCTCGTTGTCGCGGATACGTCCTAAAAGACAATCCCCCCAGACATCCGGTTGCTCCATAATTTCTTTTAGCATAAAGTGCGGATATCCTCCGCGTTCTGCCTGTTTGATATCCCAATCCACGGTGATAACCGGGCGGTCAATACGGGATCCAGCCTTATCCGTAATAACGACCGAATGCGGTGTCACGACGGCCATGTCCCCATTTTCCAGAATTTGCGCTCGTTTGGTTGCGGCGAGAAAGGCACTGAAGTCCGATCCCAAATAATTGGCATTGGTCCCCAATCCAATAATGAGAGGGCTTGTGCGCCTCACAGCCACAATTCTTTCGGGGTCCCTGGATGAAATGGCCAGAAACGCATAGGCTCCCTGCAACCGGGTTTCTGCCTGTCGGACCGCACCCACCAAGTCTTCGGCCCCTCCATACTCTTCCAAAAGATGGGGGATTACCTCGGTGTCGGTGTCAGATTGAAAGCGGTGTCCCTTGGCTATGAGTTCCTCACGTAAGGTCTGGAAATTTTCAATGATACCGTTATGAACCGTCGCAATTTCCCCCTGACAGTCCGTGTGAGGATGCGCGTTTTCATTGGTAGGTCGCCCGTGAGTTGCCCACCGAGTATGCCCGATCCCGCAAGGAATACCAGAAGGCAGAGCTTCCAACAATTCCCCTAAAGCAGCGAGTTTTCCCTGGGTTTTCTGAATTGCAATGCCGCTTTTCGATGCCAAAGCGATGCCTGCCGAATCGTATCCGCGGTATTCCAGACGTTTCAATCCATTAAAAATAAAGGGGAGAGCATCTTCCTTCTCCCCGACAAAGCCAACGATTCCACACACTGCTATCGCCTCCAATGATATTGGAGTCGGTCCCGGCCACACGTTTTTGTGTCGCCTTCACAAGCGACCTTTGTTCGTGATTTATCGACTGCCGGGAAGCCGGAGGTCACCCGCCGAAGATCTCGAGATCCCTCACCTCGTCAACCTTTCTCTTGCTCGATCCGAAAGGTTCCGGCGCTAATAAAAAATTTGCAGTTTATGCCTTAGCCGACTCCAAAGCATTCTGCAGGACCGATTCCAACCGGTCGGCCCACTGTTCAATCTCACTAAGGTTTCGCCCTTCAATCATAATACGTAAAAGCGGTTCAGTTCCAGAAGGCCGAATAAAGACACGGCCATCCCGCCCCAAACTTCTTTCGGCCTCTTTTACCAAGCCCACAAACTCCGGAATTTTTTCCCAATCAATCAGCGTCCGTTCCACCTTGATATTACGCAAAATCTGCGGATAACGCTCGACCGGACTGACTAACTCAGCCAACGAACGTTGTTGACGGCGCATTTCTGCCAACAGAGCCAAAGCTGTCAAGAGCCCGTCGCCTGTTGACGCATATTGGGATAAGATCACATGACCCGACTGTTCCCCGCCCAGCACAATATTTTCCTCTCGCATCAACTGAGCCACCCATCTGTCCCCCACCGGCGTTCTTTTAAGTTGAATTCCCTCTTTTTCGAGAGCGCGTTCCAACCCAATATTCGACATGACGGTGGCAACCACCTTGTCATCTGCTAACAAATCTTGCTGTTTCAACCCGGTAGCCAGAACATACAAGATCTCATCCCCGTCCACGAGACGGCCGGTGTGATCCACTGCAATTAAACGGTCCGCATCGCCGTCAAAAGCCAGTCCCAAATCCCAATGATTGAGTAGAACCTGTTTCTGAAGTACACAAGGCTCGGTGGCTCCGCAATGCACGTTGATGAGAGATCCTTCGGGCTCACTAAATAAAGGATGAACATGCACGCCAAGATTCCTCAACACCGTTTCGGCCGTTGCACTAGCCGCCCCATGTCCCAAATCCAGTCCCACATGAAGTTCCGGAACAAGACCCGCAAATAAACTCTCCAGATACCGATGATAGTGGGCGAGAGCGGTGGTTTCATAATGGAAGACCCGGCCAATGCGATTTTCCGGAACCTCGGAAATCTGTTTACTGGCAATTCTTTGCTCTACGGCAATTTCCTGTTCCATGGGCCACTTTCTTCCTTGATGGTCCAGCAACTTGATGCCATTATACTGAGGAGGATTGTGAGACGCCGAAATCATAACACCCGCCTGAGCCCCCATCTTACCAATCAAATAGGCCAAAGCGGGAGTCGGCAGCATTCCCACCGTCAATACGTCAATCCCCATCGAGGAAAATCCCGCTGTCAAGGCCGCCTCAAACATTGGACCCGAAATTCGGGTGTCCCTGCCAATTAACACGCTCGAACCCAGCGGGAGAGACTCTGCTGCCGCCCGCGCAATGTTTACGGCTAAATCAACCGTCAGCTCGGTGTTGGCGATGCCCCGAGCACCATCCGTTCCAAACAAAGACATAATCGACAGTCCCTTCGATCCTGTTGTGCCAAGCTTTTGCCTTTACCGCTATCCTATTATCCCGTTTTCGCAATCGTGACACTCACACTCACATCTTGCTTCCGTAGCCCGGAGACTCCTGAGGGAAATACCAGGGGCACGGCAGCGGACACTGAACCGGTGTCACCGGAAACATTTATCGGAACCGTATATATCACGTTAACCGGACTGATCGCACTTTGGGATCCGGTAATAGTAACGGTGGCGGGTCGCACCACGATATTTGTGACGGTGTATCCTGCCGCCGGGTGGCCCGTGAGTTTCGCCACCACACCCGCACTTTTTTGCGGCGGTCGCTTTTTAATAGTCGCCGACGCCGAAACCATGGCCGGAGAAACCTGCACCTTCTGCACAGTACGATCATCCGCGTTTAAGGGTAACAGAACAACTTGTTCTTGAAAACTTGCATTGCGTCCTCCCACGGGAACCTCCGCCACCACCTTGCGCACCTTGTTTAATTCGGATGTGGGCCCAGACAATGTCGCCGTTTTCGTATTAGCCGTCAAGCTTTTGAGCTCATAGCCAGGTGCCGGAGATCCACTCGGTGCCAAATCTAAGTTCATACGGCGAGAGCCCAGGCGGTCTATCACAACAGTCACCTTACTGGGAACCACACTGACGAAGCTTGTTCCCGTTGGCACCGACACCCGGACCGGCAACGTATAAGTCCCGGAATGGGTCAGGCCTTGCATATCGACAAATGCCGCAATTGAATGCGGACTGGTGCCATTAATCTTTTGCACAGATCCCCTCAGTTCTACCGTTACCGTATTAGGATTCAGAGACATTACCGTCAGGCTCGATTTACTGGGAGGCTGGTATTCCAGGGGAATAGGGCCGAATGGGCGGTCTGCCGCTGCCTGTGAATTGGTTGACATGACCCCAACCCACAAAATCAACCCCACCACGAGCGACAAAATTTTTAAAATCGTGTCGTTTTCCAGCAACCGATCCACTAATTCACACCCCTTCTCCAAATTTTTAACGGGGTATGTGGCTTGGTGATCAACAGCCGACTTAACATTTCTCGCAGTCCCCGATCATCCAGCCGACGATATAGTTGCCCCTCCAAGGCCACTGAAATCCATCCGGTCTCCTCCGACACTGCCACACTGACGGCATCGGATTGTTCGCTAATCCCAATGGCCGCACGGTGACGGCTTCCCAGTTCGCTGCCCGGCTGCGCGCTGTCGGTCAACGGTAAAAATGCTGCGGCAGCAATCACTCGGTCTCCTCGAATGATACATGCCCCGTCATGCAAGGGTGTGTTGGGAACAAAAATATTTTCCAGTAGCGGAGCCGATACCACCGCACCGATGGGCGTGCCCGTGGCGGCATATTCATTCAGCCCCGTAGTCCGTTCGATGACAAAGAGCGCACCGGTACGGTTGCGGGAAAGATGATCACAAGCCCGTGACAATTCGTCGACAGCCTTAGCCACATTGGTTTCGTCATGAACCAAAAGCCCTTCCGCAAAGAACCGCCCTTGTCCAATATGCTCCAACGCCCTCCGAAGCTCCGGTTGAAATACGATGGGCAAGGCCACTACCAGCATCACTTGAATTTGCTGCAACAGAAAGTGCGTGGTGTAAAGGTGAAGCCAACTGGAAACCGGAACGGCAACCAATAGAATAATAATTCCTTTAATCAGCTGCACGGCTCGAGTACCCCGAATGAGCAAAAAGAGTCGATAAAGGCCATACGAAACAATAGATATGTCAACCACCGACAGGAGCCACGATGACCACGACATATTTTGCACAAATGACAGAAATGACAGCACCGGTTCCACCCCATTTACCGGACACCCCAATGTCCTGTATCCTTTTTAGCGTACCACATTCTTGGTGCCAAATCCTCGGGTCATTGCAGCAAGTCATCCAAAAACCCGCTTTGCATGTCTACCTGCTATGATAGACTAGCCGGGAGGGGGGAAATCACGTGGCAGCAAAAACGCGCGAAACCGAAACAGCGATGCCTGCGGCAGAGCTCAGCTGGATTTCCGTTGTGTACCGCATTTACCGGGTTGTTACTCTATTTGTTGGCATCATTTTGCGAATCGGATGGGCCGGATTCTGGCAGCGCAACCGTCCCGACAGTCCGGAAAAAGAGGCCTTTTTCAATGACCTTTTTACCCGCCAAGCCATCAAGTTCCGCCAGACAGCCGAACAGTTGGGCGGTTTGGTGATTAAGGTGGGCCAGTTTCTTTCAAGTCGCGTGGACCTCCTGCCCAAACCCTTTATTGACCAACTTCAGGCTCTGCAAGACAATGTGAGAAGTGCCCCGTGGCCACACGTTCGGCTCATTCTCGAACAAGAACTGGGACCTTTGCATGAGTCATTTCTCGTTTTTGACGAAAAGCCGATCGCGGCAGCATCTTTGGGCCAGGTTTATCGGGCGGCTTTGCATGATGGGACGGAAGTCGCCGTCAAAATTCAAAGGCCTTATATCGAAAGTACGGTTCAAGCCGATCTGAAAGCCCTGTCAATCGTTGTCAATCTGCTGACGCGTTTTACACGCTTTGGGCGGGTCTTCGACCTGTTTACCGTGCTTCGGGAGTTTCGGCGCGTTGTCACCCAAGAACTTAACTATCGCCAGGAATTGGCGAATACCGAACTTATTCGCAAGGATGTCGTCCGCCTGGGTTATGTTATCGTGCCGAAAACGTACGCCGAGTACTCAACGTCGCGCGTCTTAACGATGGAATTTCGCGACGGAATTAAGATCAACCGACGGGAAGAACTGCAGGCACATAACATCAGCCCCACCGTGGTGGCCGAGGAAGCTATTCATCTGTACTTACATATGGTTATGGAGGCAGGGGTTTTTCATGCTGACCCGCATCCCGGCAACATTCTGGTGAATCCGGATGCCAAATTGGTGTTGCTCGACTACGGCATGATTGGAATGCTGGATCAGGCTTCGCGCAAGCAAATGCGCCGGCTGTTTGTGGCGGTGTCCAAGCGCAATCCCATGGAGCTTCAGGGCAGTATGGAAGCGCTGGGAATGGTACGTCCCGATGGAGACCGGGCTCAGCTCAGACGGCAAATTCAATATTTGCTGGACCGGTATTATGCGGAAACCTTGGACGAACTCAAGTCGCTGGACCTGCTCGGTCTGTTACGGGATTTCGAAAATTTGCTGCGAACTCAACCCATTCAAATTCCCGGGCAATTTGCTTTTCTGGGACGAGCCATTGCCATTCTGGTGGGATTGGCCACTGGACTCGATCCCGACATCAACCTGGTCGAATTGTTTGCACCTTACGCCAAACGCTTTGTAACGGAGGACCACGGCGGCACATTAGGCTATGCCAAACGCATGGCCGTGGACATGGCGCACACTTTGCTGGACCTCCCTGAACTTTCTAGCCGTATTCTCAAGCAAGTCGAAAACGGTGAAATCGAAACCAAGGTGGAATGGAAACAGGGTATAGGGCAACTGCGGCTCATGCACAAAGGGTTACGAAGCTTGACCCAGTCCGTTTATGTGGTAGGCTTTTCCCTTATCGGCACATTGCTTTTCCTCCATCACTTTACCTTCCTGAGTGTCGCTTTTTATATTCTCTCCGGATTGATTCTGCTTTATGGCTTTTTGATCCGCTGGCGCCACGTCGATTAATCTCTTGGTATGCCGTCTGCTGTTCGTCTGAGTTTAGTTCAGCGAGAGAATCTACACTTCTCGGGCGTCATTCCCGGACTTTCTCTGGCCGAGCGGCAGAATGGATCACATAAATTGTGCCGCACCGGGGCAACATCACTCAAGACACTGAGTGGAGGAGCGGGAAATGATGTTTTGGGAAATGCTTGCAGCTGCCCTATTGTCCCTCGTAATTTTTAGCCTCGTCATCGCACTGCTGCTGCCCCCCATCAAGCAGGCCCTATGGAAACGATTGTCGGACCAGGCTTGGAACAAAGTGACGAACACTCGCTATATGACAAGCCTGACTTCAATGTGGTCAACACTGCAGCGTGCCAACCCGCAAATTTTTCTGGAAAATTCACTGCGGGCGTCTCAAGATCACGCCATCGAGAGACCAATCGGAACCCCGTTGGTTTTCTCGCACTGGGAGCAACTCGTGTTCAACCCAGCCCAGTTAAGCCGTATCCCCGCACGGCGCCGGCAAGAAATCGCACTAAAAACAACCATCGGTCAGCACACGGAACGGCCCTTAACTACGGACATTCCTATTTTGATTGCCGGCATGAGCTATGGCAGTGCTCTATCGATGAAGGCTAAAATCGCCTTGGCTTTGGGGGCCAACATGGCCGGAACCGCAACCAATACCGGGGAATCCTTTCTTCCCGAAGAACGGGACGCCGCCAAACGCCTGATTGTTCAGTATCATCGCGGAACTTGGCCTTTGTCTGTTCAAAATCACCCCCGGTTTCTAGAGTCCGCCGATGCTATCGAAGTACAGATTGGGCAGGGAGCCCAAGGGGCGGGGGCTATGGTCACGCATCACGTCGATCCGGAGATGCGGAAATACTTTGGCTTAAAAGATGGCGATCGAGCGGTTGTTGCGTCCCGCCTTCAAGGCGTCGAAAGCTCTCACGATTTCGTTCGCCTGATTCGTCACCTCAAAGCCCGCTACAGTGTGCCTGTTGGCGTCAAGCTCGCTGCCTCCGGTTGGCTGGAGGAAGATTTGGAAATCATCATGGAAGCAAACGCCGACTTCATTGTGCTGGATGGAGGGGAAGGTGGAACCCACGCCGGCCCCCCCATATTGCAGGACGATTTCGGGCTGCCCACCATGGCGGCAATTTCTCGGGCCGACCAGTTCTTACGGAACAAACAATCCCGTGAACGTATGAGTCTCGTTGCAGGCGGCGGTCTGAGGAGCCCCGGCGAATATCTCAAAGCCATCGCTCTGGGGGCCGACGCGGTGTACATCGGCTGCGCCGCCTTGATGGCGTTATCCGCTTATCAGATACGAAAAGTTCTGCCCGGATCGCCGCCTGAGGACCTCCTTTTTCAAAAGGGCCGGCATCGACAGGAACTGGATGTGGATCAGGCGGCGAGACATCTCGCTCAGTTCCTGCGCTCCTCCGCGGACGAACTCCGTTACGGCGTCCAGACCTTGGGAAAACCGTCTGTACACGACGTCAACCGCGACGATCTTATTGCCCTCGACTCGGCAACAGCGGAACTAGCTCAGGTCAGAAGCCTAGTCAAAACGCACGAAAGTCCCGGCCAGGCACCGGCCTTTCACTTCCGCTCCCGCACCGATGTCAAAAAGCATCCCGTTCACTGACTAATCTGTATAAGTGGCCCGGGGTGAGGACGGCGGGGTTCTTAACCGAAAGACTCCTTCGGCGACACTCACCCCGAAAATTATCAGAAGAGCTCCCGCGCCCTCTAAGATGTTCAAAGACTCCCCGAGTATTACCCACCCCGCCGCCGCGGCTATAACTGGAATGAGATAAAGGTAAAGACTGGCTTTACCGCCACCAACGCTTAACACGGCATTCTGCCATAAGGACAGGCCCATGATGGTCACAAAAAGCACCGTATAGGTCAAAGGGAGGGAAACGGAAAAGCTATGCGGTACGATCCCATGCCATGTCATCAGAGGCATGATACCCACAGTTCCAAAGAGACTCATCCAGCCAGTGAGTGCAATGCCTTTCACAGGCACACGAAACTTGTCGGTCAGGATGGTGAAAACGCTCCATGCAAACGCCGCCAACAGAGCCATAGCATCTCCCTGCAGAGAGCCGCCTCGTGATGCCCCCATCAGCAATGACACACCTGCCAGAGACACACCTGCCCCGACAAACATTCCTGGAGTGGATGCCCGCAACCGCAAAAGGCGCTGCCCCGCCAGCGTCATCAACGGCGACACATCAAATAAAAAGGCTACGTTTGCGGCCAACGTCTGGTGCAGAGCCTGGGTAAAAGCCCACTGATAGAATGACACGCCGATGAGGCCCAAAATGGCAACTTTCCCGTATTGCAGCAGCGTATTAGGACGTGTTCTGACCATCCACGGCAGGCAAAGAATCGCGGTCGCCAAAAACCGCCAAAACACAAAGTCGGCTGGAGCAAAATGCCCCACGCCGATTTTGGTGATCACATAATTTAAACCCCAGCTAAGAACGACCAAGAACATACCGAAATAAAATCCGCGTGCATTCATAGCCGATGAGGAGCCTTTTGGCCCACAAAATACGACAAAGC
The DNA here is from genome assembly GCA_003023725.1 of Sulfobacillus benefaciens. Lineage (GTDB taxonomy): Bacteria > Bacillota > Sulfobacillia > Sulfobacillales > Sulfobacillaceae > Sulfobacillus > Sulfobacillus benefaciens. The sequence goes on from PXYT01000027.1 coordinate 12,263, forward strand.
TTGCATTTCCAATGTCAGGTCAATCGGTTGGACAAAAACGTCAGGATAGTGGGTGCATACGCTCACGGGCGCAAAATTCAATATAGCCCGAACCCCTGCCTCGGCCAGCCGATCTCCAACTATGACGGCTGCTTCCTTGGGTACGGTGAGCACACCAATCCCGATGTCATACTGATGGACGAGCTCCTCCAGACGATCCACGGATTCTACCCGAATAGAACCCACTTGGGTTCCGATAATCACAGGGTTATTATCGACAAGTGCCATAATTTTGACATCATGGCGCACTTGATGTCCCTGATCGACGTACCGCACCAAGGCTGTACCTAGATGTCCCGCTCCCACGACAATGGCTCGTACACCTTGATCCAGCTTCAGTATCCGATAAATTTCATCACGCAAGGCCCCCACGTCGTAACCGACGCCACGAGTTCCGAACGCCCCAAAATAGGCCAGATCCTTACGAACCTGTTCTGACGAGTAACCTGTAGCTTGACCCAGCATGACCGACGTCACGCGTTCTTCCTCACATTCGGTAAGCCAACGCAAATAAGCAGGCAGACGCCTGATGGCCGCATCGGGAATACGTTGCAAGACAATCGCTCCTTATTGCCACTCCCATCAATACTCTCGAGCCAATACAAACTCTGCCAGTTCTTCCAACGCTTGTCTCGCAGGACCATTTGGCAATTGCCGACACACTTCCAGGGCCTGATCGATATGGCGCCCGGCTTGAGATTTTGCATATTGTAAGGCTCCGCTTTTGTCCAACAAATGCCGAAGCTCTTCCACTTGGGTCTCGGGATGGGGCCCCGATAAGATTTTCTCTATCCGGCTGCCTTGACGATCCGACGCCAAGGCATAAATAATAGGCAGGGTGTAGACCCCAGCCGCCACATCTTCTCCCACAGCCTTACCCAACGTTTCCGGAGTGGCCAGCCAGTCCAGCAAATCATCGACCACTTGGTACGCCAATCCAATATGGTGCCCATACTGACCCAGCAACATCTCAATGCCTTCCGGGGCGCCTGTTGCTATGGCTCCTAACCGACAACTGGTCTCGAGAAAAAATCCGGTTTTGGCTTCAATACGCCGCCAGTAAGCGTCTTCGGAAGCCACTTGTCCGTGGTCCATGTTTTGGTGTATTTCACCAACACACATGACATGAACCACTTTGGCGGCTATATCCACAATAGCCAAATCTCCCGCCGAAGAAAAGAGGCGGAAGGCCAGAGCAAAAAGAAAATCTCCCGCCAATACTGCAACGGTATCGTTAAACTGACTCCGGACGGCGGGAATTCCCCGCCGTAACACCGCGTCATCAATGATATCGTCATGAACCAAAGTGGCCATGTGGATCATTTCAACCGCCGTAGCTACCTGCACAAGTTTGCGGGTGCGAGCCGAAGTCAGCTCAGAGCCAAACTGCCCCGATAAGAGCACCAACGCTGGTCGTAGCCTTTTCCCACTCGCCACCAGAAGGTATTGGGCCACATTTTCAATGAGTTCATTTCCCGTCAACAATTGTTCTTCCAACAAACTGTTCACCTGACGAAGATAGGGTTCGACCAACGAAAAAAACCTCAAAATAATCTCCTCTCTACCTGAGAAGGGTGTGAAATGGGCACCACCAATCAACCCAATTTTAACACACGATGAGACATTCTTAATCCATCTCTCATTTAGTGAAGCCAGAAAAAGTTGGCAGACTGGCTCACCCAGTGAACAACCGGGGTCGGATACACCCCGAGTCCTACCGTGCCGACTACCGCCACAACCAACACAACTACGTGGCTCCAGTTAACGTTCCAACCAGCCATGTTCGACTCACCCTGACGAGTTCGAAACATTGCCTGTAAAGGTCTCAAATAGGCCCCCAAACCAAGAAATGTTCCCAACACCAGACCAATGGCCAGGCCGGGCTGGTGAGCAAACAACGCAGCCTGCAGTAAATAAAGCTTACCTACGAATCCTCCCGTTAAGGGAATGCCGGCAAACGAGAACATAAAGACAATAAATAACGCGGCCGCCCACGGTTTTTGCCGTGCCATACCGGCTAAGTCGCTAATAGTCACCGTTTCCTTGTCTGTTCCCATCATGGTCAAAATGGCAAAGGCGCCTATGACAGCCAAACCGTACGGCAACAGATAAAATAGCATAGCCTTAGCTCCCACCACACTATGCACTGCCACCCCAATGAGAAGAAATCCGGCATGACCAATACCTGAATATCCAAACAGCCGTTTCAAATCATTTTGAGGCAACGCCAACAGATTGCCGACAATCATGGTCAACAAGGCCAAGTACCCAAGCGCTGGCCCCCAGTCCTGGGGAGACATATAAAATCCGTACGCCAACAGCCTTAACAGAATAACCGCTGCCCCCACTTTGGTTCCGAAAGCCATAAAATTGGTAACGGGCATCGGAGAGCCTTCGTAAACATCGGGAACCCACATATGAAATGGCACAATTCCCAGCTTAAATAACAGCCCAACCAGCGTCAACATCAATCCGGCGGCCAGCAGAGGAGAGTGAACGTTAACCGACGAGGCAAAATCCACGAAATTCATGGTTCCGGTGGCACCATAAACCAAAGCTAAGCCGAAGAGAAGAATTCCTGATGAAAAGGCTCCCAAAAGCAAATACTTGAGTCCCGCTTCTCCGCCGAGAACGGTCCGGTGCGATGCGGACAGCACGTAAAGAGGCAGTGACAAAACTTCGATTCCCAGGAATAGTGCGATGAGATTGCCAACCATGCCCAGGCTCATCATACCCAAGGCCGCTATCAGCACAAGAATGGGAAACTCCTCGTGTTCCCGTTCTCCTGTCCATCCCAACAGCAATGTGGAACTGGCTGCGATAAGAACCAGAACGTTAACAAACAAGCTGTAATTGTCAACCGTTAAACTCTGATTAAAGAAAACCGCAGGATGAATGTGCATGGTCCACAAATCGATCGTGGCCCACAGCGCCCCCAATATCCCAATCAAGGCAACCCATGACGCTACCGTACCCCCTGGGCGGCGAATCATTGCGGCAATCATCGTTACCAAAACGGCTACGACCACGATATATTCCGGCAATAATGCCGTAGACGCGCTCATAGTCCGTGGCCCCCTTTCGTGGCTACAAGGTGCACCGCATGGTACAAGCTCGGCGCCGCATGTAACGTTATTCCGGCTGGATATACTCCCAGAAAGACAATGAGAAGGGCCAACGAAGCAATATACCCCACTTGCAGGGCATTGATGTCTCCAATCGGACTCCCACGGCGCTGTGCCTGCATGACGCCTTGAAACAACCGCACCATGTACCATGCCGCGACAATCAAAACCACTGCTGCTATTAAGGCAAATACCACATCATGCGCAACCAGCCCCTGAATAATGAGATACTCTCCGACAAATCCCGGAAGTCCGGGCAAACCCAAAGCCGCGAGGGCAAAGAACAGGAAATAAGCTCCCAGCCTTGGCGCATCGTCATTGAGACCCCCCATCACCTCAACCTCCCGCGTCTTGGTTTTGTCTTCAAGTATCCCCAGAACAATGAAGAGCCCGCCCACAATTAAACCGTGAGCGACCATAAGAAAGGTCGCGCCCAAAATTCCCGCCGCTGTCAGCGAAAATACCCCCAGCGCCATCATTCCCATGTGGGACAGTGAGGAATAAGCACTAATCATCTTCATGTCCGTCTGCCTGAGAGCCATAAATGCACCGTATGCCAGACCAATCACGGCAAAGATTAACAGTCCGACCTGATAGTGCCGCAACTGCGGCATGAACAGCGGCAACATGATTCGCAGGAACCCGTAAATCCCCGCCTTGGACATGACACCGGACAGCAAAGCGGTGACAGGCGGCGGGGCCTCCCGGTATGCATCCGGCATCCATCCATGAAACGGCCACAAGGGAGCTTTGATGGCAAATGCGACGAAGAAACTGGCAAAAATCCACGGCGCCACAGCCGGCCCCAATTTCACATCGGTCAGCCGACTAATTTCAAAAGTCAAAGAACCAAAAGGCTGAGCATGAATCACGGCCACAGCCACAATGCCAATCAACATAAATAAACTACCCACCAGATTCATGATCAGCCACTTCATGGCAGCGGGGCGGCCCTTCTCACCCGAATAGCCCGTAAGCAGAAAGAAAATCGGAACCAGGATGACTTCCCAAAAGACATAGAACAACACCAAATCCAGTGACTCAAACAACCCGACCATGCCAAATTCCAGAAATAGGACCCAAAAGAAATAGGCTCTGCCGAACGAGCCTCGGGATGCGAATATTGCCATAAGCGTTAATACCGCTGTCAAACCGATCAGGAATAAGGACAGCCCGTCGGCACCCACATGAAATCTCACACCCCAAGCAGGAATCCAACGATAATTCAAAGCCACCGGTCCATGAGCCAATAATACAATAAAGGCTATCAGTTCAATGACACCAATCCCTGCGCTTAGCCCTTTTGCTAATCGGCCTCCCGCAATCAACACGACAAAACTCCCAATGAGGGGAATTGCCATTAACCACAATAAAACCATTACCTAGCCTCCTCGCCTTGATGCGCCTCGACTCCGGGATTTAGACCCGAATGAGATAATACGCCAGTAATGCGCCCAAACCGACCATGATGGACAACGCATAACGCCGGATATAACCGGTCTCAAGCGGACGCAAATCCTGGGCCCAATCCCAGACGACCGTGCCAAGTCCTTTAACTCCGGCCAGAATGCCCACCTCGGCCTGCCTTACGCTGTTCCCGATAGCCTTAAAGGGCACTACGGCCAAATACGTCCACATGGCGTCCACATACCAAGCGTTGAATGCCCATCGTCCCACGCCTTTTTCGGTGGCGGCATTGGTCGAGGTGCCTTTGCGGATGTAGAGGATAAAGGCAATGATAAAAGCCACCACCGCGAGCCCCAACGTAAAACCAGTTGTCCACAACGGGCCATACTGAATCGCTGCATAAGGCGCTCCTTTATACATGCGAAAAGCCGGCAAGAGCCAATGATTCAGCCATGTCCCCAAAAATCCGCCGAATACCGCGCCAATCCCCAGAATCACAATCGGCACGGTCATCACGGCCGGAGCTTCATGGGCATGTTCATATAACTTCTCATCCCGCGGTTTCCCGAAGAAGGTCAGGAAGAACAATCGAAACATATAGAACGTGGTCATTCCTGCAGCAACCGCGCCGATTAACCACAAAAAGGGATGCCCAAGGTTAAACGTTTCCCCTAATATGGCTTCTTTGGAATAATATCCGGAAAAGGGAGGGATTCCCGATATCGCCAACGTTGCTGCCAAAAACGTCCATGTTGTCCATGGCATTTTTCGCCATAATCCGCCCATTTTGTTCATATCCTGTTCCCCGCCCAGAGCATGAATGACACTCCCGGCGCCCAGGAACAAGAGCGCCTTGAAAAAGGCGTGCATCATGAAATGGAACACCCCTGCGGTAAAGGCCCCAACGCCTACGGCTAGGAACATATATCCCAACTGACTCACAGTGGAATAAGCCAGCACTTTCTTGATGTCGCGCTGAAAAATGGCGCTGGATGCCGCCAGAATTGTCATAAGTGCTCCAATTGCAGCAACAATGTAGGCCAGCACGGGCGCAACCCGTAACAGAGGATAGAGGCGAGTCATGAGATAGACCCCGGCCGTCACCATGGTTGCAGCGTGAATGAGAGCGGATACGGGAGTCGGGCCTTCCATCGCGTCGACAAGCCACATGTGCAATGGAAATTGTGCCGACTTAGCCATGGCGCCCAGGTACAACAGAAATGCTGTCCACTCGAAAAATGCTGAGGAATGCGACGCGTCAAATATGCGGAAGAGTCCTGAATAGGATACCGTGTGGAAGTGAATGTACAACAGAGCTAATCCTACCAATATTCCCGCGTCTCCTACGGTATTCATCACAAAGGCTTTTTTCGCGGCTCGAACCGCCGAAGGCCGATGATACCAGAACCCAATTAGAAGGTAGGACGCCAGTCCTACCAGTGCCCAACCAATTAGCAGGATCAGAAGATTGCCTGCTAAAACCAGAAGAAGCATGGCAAAAACGAAGAAATTGAGATAGGAAAAATACCGAGCCTTGTGAGGATCGTCGTGCATGTACCCAATCGAATAGATATGGATTAGCATTCCCACTCCGGTAATGATAAGTATCCATATCCCTGACAGAGGATCCAGGTAATAACGCCAATCGATGGCTGGCCCAAAACCTGTAATCCAGGGAAAAAAGATTCCGGAAATCACCCGATGTCCAGGCGGCAACGACGCTAATTTCAAATCCATTCCAATACTCACCAAAAAGCTGATGCCGACGAGAAGGCTGGCCCAAATCCCAGGCAACTTCTTTGGCATAATTCCTTTAAACAATCCGATGGTTATTGCGCCTAACAGAGGCAATAGCACAATTTCCGCCACACCTTGCATATCCGCCGCTCCTTACCGGACACGGACCCGCCGTGTCCTCTGTTGTTAATCCGCTTACCCTTTCAGACGGGAAATCTCATCAACATCCAATCGGTGCCGTTTGTGGTAGACACTGACGATGATTGCCAAACCAATGCCAACCTCGGAAGCAGCTGTGGCAATGATGAGAAATGCCATGACTTGTCCATTCATGTCGTGGTATTGCCGGGCAAAGGCAATGAATGCCAGTGCTGCTGCATTCCACATCATTTCCGATGCCATGAACATGATCAACGGATTGCGCCGAAACATCACCCCGATAGCTCCAATGGCAAAAATAATACCCGCTAGAGCCACAACCCAGTTGGTATAAATCACGAGCCTGTCCCCTCCCGCTCTTTTCTTGTTGTTTCGGGCGAAGCCTTGCTTTCTGCTCGTTGCTCCCGTGCCTCTGCTTCCTGCTGCCGCCGCTTTCTCGGAGGGTTCAAAACCAGAACCCCCAAAGCAGCAGAAACCAGCATGATGGCGATAGCGACCAGGTAGATAAAGTCCGGTCCCCAAAGCAGGCGTCCAATACCCGTCAGGTCCCCGAAATGGGAAGGCAGGGGCGCTTTAAGAGTTGGCCCCGGATATTTGATAGCCAACGCCACAAACACCCCGCCAACGATAACCGACAAAATGCCTGCGACAATCCTTTGTCCAGGAAGATCTTCCGGAAGTTCCCGTTCTTCCTTTCCCGCCGTAAGCAAGGTCACCACGAACAGGAAGAGGACCATGATCGCCCCAGCATAAACAATGACCTGCGCAGCAGCCAAGAATTCTGCCTTCAACATCAGATAGAGCAAAGCCAGCGACAAAATATTGCCGACTAAATATAGAGCGCTATGTACAGGCTGACGCGCTGTCACAACACCGACTGACGCACTAATGGCCAATATGGCCAATATGACTATGCCGACCATATGCGGTAATCACCTCATTTTCTCACGGGCGGATGAAGCAATTCTTCTTTATCTGCAATCATGTCGAGACGGTCTCCAGCGGCCAGCTCATTAAACGGCGTCAGACGAACCGCATTGGTTGGACACGCCTCCTCGCACATTCCGCAGAAAATACACCGAATTAAATCCACCTCATAATCCACAGCATAACGATTGGTCCAGGAAACATTGCTGCCTTCGGGGGCCTGCGCGGCCACAACACGAATGGCATGAGCCGGACACACGGCCTCACATAGGCCACATCCGACACATAATTCATGACCATCGGCATCTTTCGCCAACATGTGCTTGCCACGGAACCGCGGCGAATACTCCCGTCTTTTCTCAGGATATTCTATAGTGTCACGTGGCTCACCCAGTGCCTTAAACGTCGTTCCCAGTCCTTTGGCTAAAGCCTTTATTCCATCCAGCATCCAATAATCCCTCCTTAAACCAACAAACCAACTATGTCATCTTCGGCCGCTTGCCCTTGCATCCATAGTTCAGGAGCCCTCGACCGCTACACTCACCATAATCCTATAGCACCCCGGAAACAAACGCCGCCGTGGCTAGAAAGTAGACAAAAGCGACAGGTACGAGAAATTTCCAGCCAAACGACATCAGCTTGTCATACCGGAAGCGAGGAAAAGTAGCTCGAACCCAGATAAAGATGAACATCGATATCCCCACTTTTAACAAAAACCAGATGATGGGAGGCAAGAATCCTGGTCCAAGCCAGCCACCAAAAAACAGAGTGACGGCCAGTCCGCTGACGGCAATCATGTTGATGTATTCGGCAATATAAAACATGGCAAAACGAAAACCGGAGTACTCTGTATGATATCCCGCAACCAATTCCGATTCGGCTTCTGGCAAATCAAAGGGCGTTCGGTTGGTTTCAGCAACCGCTGTTGTGTAGTAAATCAGAAACGGAATGATTTCAGGCACAAAGAACCACCCATGTTCTTTTTGAGCCAGCACTATATTCTCCAAGTTCGCGGTGTGTGCCAGCATTAAAACACCCAGAATAGACAGTCCCATAGCCAGTTCGTAGGAAATCATCTGGGCCGAAGCGCGAATCCCCCCTAATAGAGAATACTTATTTTGGGAAGCCCATCCTCCCAAAACAATGCCATAGATTCCAAGTGAACTGAAAGCAAAGGCAATGAGAAGGCCAATGGAGGGATTAGCAATGTCCAGTGAGATACTTGTTCCGAATAAGTGGATAGGAGCCCCAAATGGAATAACCGCGTCTACGCACAAGGCGGCAAAGAGCGAGAATACCGGAGCCATGCGGAATACAAATCTGTCGGCTCCTGCAGGCATCAAGTCTTCTTTCAGAGCCATTTTCAGTCCATCCGCCAGAGGCTGCAACAGGCCCCATGGCCCAACACGGTTAGGGCCCAAACGCAGTTGCATGAAACCCAGCAGCCGACGTTCGAGCAATGTGGTGTAGGCAAATCCCCCCATCAGTATAGCGATAAGCAATATGATCTTTACAATTAAAATGATCAAAAGCAAAATCACAGGCTTTTCACTTCCTCACGCCTTTTGAGCTGTTTTACCCCGTTCAAGGAAGCAATCCACTCGTAATGGCCGCTTCTAGGTACCCACAACGTCCTCTCGGGGATGGATTCGTCGGCACGAACGCCGATCGTTATAGTACCTGAAGAGGTTTCCACATCCACATAACCGCCCTCGGCAGGGATATGCAGTGCTTGCGCCTCATCGGGATGAATACGTCCTACAAAGAGACTGATGCGCGGCTCAAGAATTTCGGAGGGTATGCCGTTTTCCAGAACCAACTCGCCCCGGATCACCCGCCACTGTGTAGGATCTTCTACGGGGTCAGGTCGTTTCAGAGGCTGAGGCGTCATGTCTTCCTCGTCTGCATTGCGGGGTATAAGATCCCCTTCAATGTCCTCAAACAGGTCCCATTCTGCTTCGACGCCAAAAGTCTGCTGGAACAAGCGTGCCCAGCCTACCATATAGGTTTTGGTCGGGCGGGATTGCGCCGGCGGTTGTACTCCGGCGGCGGCTACGGCAACGCGCCCCTCCATATTCACATAGCTGCCCTCAACCTCTCCCCACGCCGCCACAGGAAGTAAAGCATCGGTATAGGGCAAATCCAGAGGAGGACGAATCTGGGCGGACACAACGTAATCTACCGCTTCCAAGGCTTCTCGAGCCAAATCCCGGTCAGGAAAATCCCGCAGTAGGTCGGCCCCCCACAGCACTAACATCCGGATATCACCGTTCCTGGCCTTCATAAGAAGGTTACGCAAATCCTCATAACGCACAGGGATTCCTGCCTTTTCATAGCCTCTCCAGTTGACCGGACCGAAGGACGGCAAAACGGCTGTGCGACCCTGGCGCAATATGGTTAACGCCTTGAAAATTTGTTCCATCTCAGGATTTTCTCCATCCCACAGCATCGTTAAATGTGTGGCGTTCAATAAAGTTTCTCCCAGCGTCTTCAGAGTCTCCGAATCCACCGGCAACGGATAGTCCGCAACATTCCGACCGAGCATTTGCACCGTTGGATCGTCGCCTTTGGCCAAGAGTAACGCTTGAGCAAAGACTACCGCCTCATCTTCCCCAAGCACCTGGTAATCAATCCCGGGCAAGGTACCGGACGTCAGCTTTCTGGGCCCCACACCGATAACCCGCAACCCGGGAAAATGTCGGATGCGGTCCCGCAGTTTTAAGTGCACAACGGGCACAGCCTCATAAGGGTCCACCCCCACGAACACTACGGTATCGGTTTGGTCAATATCTTCGAATGTCCCATTGAGCGAAATAGGCAGGTATCCGGGCACATTGCGAAGTGTAGCCATCTCCGAGGTGTGAACCACCTCTTCGGCGAATTTCTTTATCCAATAGGCTTCCTCGGCTGTGAAATGGCCGCCCATGACGACACCGATACTACCGAACCCATGCTCGCGGATAGTTTCCTTCATCCATTGTGCCGTGTCGCGCATCGCCTGAGCACTGGACAAGGATTTCCCTTGAACCGTCGAATCCAGAACTCTTAAAGGATGATAGCCGAAATCGTAACCGAACCGTCCCCGGTCGCACAGCCACCCCCAGTCCCTGTCCGGTACGGGCCGTCCTTCCATACGAATGATGTGGCTTTCCCGGGTTGTCATTTTGCTTGGACACCCAACGGGACAGTGAGGGCAAATTGTCGTTTGGCGGTCAATATTCCACGGCCGCCCTTTGTGGTTATAAGGGGCCGACAATAACGCCCCGACCGGGCACAGATCTATCACGTTGCCCGTGAATTGACTGGTGGCAGGTTCATGCTCGACAGTAGTTACAACCGTCTCCACCCCCCGTCCCTCCAAAAGCAACTGTTCTTCTCCCACATACTCGCTCATAAACCGGACGCAACGCTGGCACAACACGCAACGTTCCTGGTCAATCAAAACAAACTCGTTAATCGGGCCGTCTTTGACTTTTTGAATCTTGGGTTCCTGGAAACGTCCCTTAGCGGGTCCGTATTCAAAGGCGTAATCCTGGAGATAACATTCGCCTCCCTTGTCACACACGGGACAGTCCAGCGGATGGTTTATCAAAAGAAATTCCAGAACACCCTTCCGCCCTTTTTCCACTTCCGGCCCTTGGGTGTGAACAACCATCCCTTCACTGACAGCGGTTGTACACCCCGTTGCCAACTTGGGCATTTTCTCCACCTGCACCAGGCACATGCGGCAGGCGCCCAATGGACCCAAAGACTGGTGATAACAATAGATGGGCACGTCAATTCCCAGTTTAGCCGCCGCATCCACAATCGTGGTGCCTTCGGGGACACTGACCTCCTGATCGTCAATTGTTAATCGTATCATATAATCTCTCTCCCATCGGACAAGCATGTTGCGCAACGTGTGCCTCAAATTCCTCACGGAAATACTTAAGAGCACTAACCAACACCCCAAGAGAAGCGTCGCCCAAGGGGCAAAAGCACTTGCCGCCAATATTGTCCGCCACGTCCGCAAGGGTATCCAAATCCTCGGGCGTACCCAATCCATGTTCCAGCCGGTCCAAAACATCTGTCATCCAATACGTTCCTTCACGGCAAGGAGTGCATTTACCACAAGATTCCTCACGATAAAACCGCACGAGACGCGCTGTGGCCCCCACAATACAGACATGGTCGTCAAGCACTATGCACCCACCGGATCCCAGCATCGATCCGGCTTGCAATATAGATTCGTAATCCAAAGGAGTGTCCAGTTTGTCAGGAGTCATCAAGGGGACCGAACTCCCTCCCGGGATAACCGCTTTAAGCTGGCGTCCCGGAAGCATACCACCCGCATAATCTTCAATGAGTGTTCTCAAAGGCGTAGCTAGCGGAATTTCATAGTTACCTGGCCGTTGTACCCGGCCGCTCACACTGAAAATCTTTAACCCCGGACTTTTTGCCGTCCCCATACTGGTGTACCAGTCCGCTCCCTTGGTCACAATAACAGGGACATTGGCAATCGTTTCGACGTTGTTAATCACGGTCGGACCACCATACAGCCCCGCGACCGCCGGAAAGGGGGGTTTTAGACGCGGATTTCCCCGCTTGCCTTCCAAGGACTCCAGTAATGCGGATTCTTCGCCGCAGATATAAGCCCCAGCTCCCCGATAGACCTCAAGATCCAGTGAAAACCCGGAGCCTAGAATATTTTCGCCCAGAAATCCCTGCTCATAGGCTTCGCGCACGGCACGTTTCAATTGCTCCGATCCGAAAAGGAATTCTCCACGGCAATAAATAAAAGCTTCTCGGGCCTTGGTCGCATAACTGGAAATTATGATCCCCTCTATTAACTGGTGAGGATTGTGTTCAATAATTTCCCGGTCCTTGAATGTTCCAGGTTCAGCCTCATCGGAATTGACCACTAGATAACGTTTGCGTCCGTCATTTGGAAGAAATCCCCATTTCATTCCAGTAGGAAACCCGGCACCACCACGACCCCGCAAACCGGATTTTTTAACCATATCGACGAGTTCTTCCGGTTTAAAGTCGTTCAACGCCTTTCTGAGTGCCTGGTAGCCGCCATGAGCCAAATACACCGGCATTTCGTCGATATTGGGCACTTCCCGATTCCGTAACAAGTAATATTGCTGACTCACGAGTTCACCTCTTTTCCGTCATCCGTCAAGAGCGCATCCAATTTGGTGGCATCGACCCGTCCCCGAAACCGCAAATTGCGCTGAACGACAGGCGCCAGATCGCATGCTGCGAGACATTCCGCCTCCAGCAAGGTGTACTCTCCGTCAGGGGTTGTCTGTCCTTCACGGATTCCAAGTTTGTGCTCCAGCTCCTCCATCACGTGATCTGATCCCGCCAGTGCGCAAGACAGGCCGACACAAACGTGGATGACATTCTTGCCCACTGTTTGCCGGTAAAATAACGAGTAAAATGACGCTACCGATTCCACATACTGGGGGGTTAGTCCTAGCAACGACGCAACATCATGGATGGTTTCGTCCGACAGCCAGCCCTCCGCGTCTTGAATGCGGTGCAATAGCGGCAATAAACTCGAATTGGCCTCCGGGAACTGCTTTTTTGCTTCCTGAGCCCACTGACTCCACTCCGGCTTCATTTGTCGACATCTCCCAACATTATGTCTATGCTGCCGATGGCTGTAATCACGTCGGCGACGAGGCCGCCTTTGCACATAACCGGCATGGATTGCAGATTATAGAAAGATGGTGTCCGCGCCCGCCATCGGTACGGCTTGGATCCACCATCGGACACGATATAAAATCCCATTTCGCCCCGAGGACCTTCGACAGCCTGATAGACTTCTCCCGGCGGAACCTCAAACCCCTGGGTCACCAATTTGAATTGGTGAATCAACGCTTCCATGTTCCCGTAAATTTCATCCCTCGGAGGCAGGCTAACTTTCCTGTCGGACGTCGTATACTCTCCTTTTGGCTCAATCTTGAGAATGGCCTGTTCGATGATTTTCATCGATTCGTACATCTCATCGATTCTCACCCAAAAGCGTGCGTAAGCGTCGCTTTCCGTACGCAGTGGCACATTAAAATCAAAGTCTTCATAAGAAGAGTAGGGTTCAACCTTGCGGAGATCCAAAGGGATTCCTGTTGCCCGCAAGTTCGGACCGGTCACCGACAATGCCAGAGCGTCTTCCTGCGTCAGGATGGCAATGCCCTGAAGTCGTTCATTAATCAGGGGATTCCCATCAAACATGTGACGGTAGGTTTTCATCCATCGCGGAAAATCTTTGATAAAAGCCTGGACTTTCTCGTGAAATCCGTCGGGAAGATCATAGGCCAAGCCGCCAATTCGAAAATAACTGGGGTTCATTCGCACCCCGGACGCGGCCTCAATCAAGTCCAAAATGACCTCGCGTTCCCGCATCGTGTAAAAAAACAAACTCATCGCGCCCAAGTCCATAACATGTGTTCCCAGCCAAACCAAGTGGCTGGCCACACGGGTCAATTCAGCGAATAGCACCCGGATATATTGCGCCCTTTTCGGCACCTCAACGTTAAGCAATTTCTCAACCGCAAGCACATAGGCTAGATTATTGGTCATCGGAGCGAGATAATCCAGCCGGTCGGTAATCGTATTGCATTGTTGATATGTTAAACTTTCGGCCGTTTTTTCAAACCCGGTATGCAGATAACCTATCACTGGTTCGGCGTGCACCACCCGTTCGCCGTCAAGTTGCAAACGCACTCGTAGAACGCCATGGGTGGATGGGTGTTGGGGACCCATGTTAATGATCATGGGTTCATCCGATTCCGGGGTGTCTAGCAATTCGGGTTTCTCGGTAGCCATATCGTCACCTCTCAATCCACTCGTGTACCCGTTAAGGGGTAGTCTTTCCGCAATGGATGTCCATCCCAGTCATCAGGCAAATAAATTCGCCGTAAATCCGGATGTCCCTCAAACTGAATGCCAAATAAATCGTATGCTTCCCGTTCCGGCCAATTTGCCCCAGGCCAGATAGACGTCACGCTGGGCACTTTTTCGTTAATCTTCACGCGAACCTTAACACGCAGCCGAGCATACTTCCAGGGATTGTATAGGTGATAGACCAGTTCGAAGCGGGGCCGATCAGGCAAATAGTCGACAACAAGAACATCGAGGCAAATACGGTAATTCTCCTCGTCCCGCACGTACTGCATCAAACTGATCATTGTGTCAATCGATGTCACAATAGTGGGCTGGTCGATACTGTCCACTTTGGTGAATTCTTCGGGAAACCGAGACGTTAACCTCTCCAGAATCTCCGGGTCGTTCCGGTTCATACTGTCCGTCCCTCCTCCATAGCCAGCCGTTGATATTTCGGAGGGATACCCTGAATGATTTGTTCCTGCAGTTTCAGGATGCCGAACATTAAGGCCTCGGGATTCGGCGGACAGCCTGGAACATAAATATCCACGGGGACAACGTGGTCCACGCCCTGGATAATGGCATAATTGTCAAAGACCCCTCCGGATGATGCGCATGCACCCATCGATATGACCCATTTCGGCTCCGGCATCTGTTCCCAAATGGTCCGTAACACGGGTGCCATTTTCTGACTTACACGTCCGGCTACAATCATCAAGTCGGCTTGTCGCGGAGAAGCCCGGAAGACTTCGGCACCAAAGCGGGCAAGGTCATAGCGCGAATTGGTCACGCTCATCATCTCAATGGCACAACACGCCAGGCCGAAGGTTGCAGGCCACACAGATGACTTTTGCGCCCAGCGTCCCATTTTTTCGACGGTCGTCAGAAGCAAGGACTTTTCCGCCTCTTTTTGTGTGAGATTCAATCCCATTGAAATCCCCCTTTATTCCAAACATAGGCAAAGGCTAAGGCCACAACCACGAGAAAGACTAATGCTTTCACAAAACCTGCCTGATGTAAAGTCCCTAGGGCAATCGCCCATGGATATAAAGCCGTCACCGCCACATCGAATATCATAAAGAACATTGCAACTCGGTAAAACCTGACGGAAAAGTATCCTACCGGTGCTTCCGGGATGATCCCAGATTCGTACGTCGTGCGTTTTAGTCCCCCCGGGGCCTTTGGCCCCAGTAAATTCGAAGTAAAGGACATTCCGAACGCCACTAGGAAGGCAACGATCACATAAATCAAAAGTGCACTATAACCGGTCAGCAATTTAACCCCCCTCATCCAGCCCAGGTCACGGCCCATTGAATAACTTAACGTTATCAGATTCACAAAGAAATTATACGCTGTGGATGGCAATTCCGTCGACACGGTCAAGACTGTCTTCGCAGTTCTCTAACAATTCACCATTATGCCAAAACACAGCCGGAAACGGTAGCCTTTTGACGAAATTGCAAAGTCAGGACTCACGGGAGGTGTGGAGATCATAGCCATGCAAAAGACGGCGCATACGGTGATTTACCGCGGATTTGCTTAAAGGTGGGTGCAAGGCCATACCCAGTTCCTTGAGAGACCAGTCAGGATGCGCAATGCGCAGAAGAGCCAGTTCTCGGAGAGATGGCGGAATAACGTGGCTGGGCGTATCCAGAAGAAGTTTCAGAATCCGCGCCTGCTCAAGCCCAGATTCCACGGCTCGCCGTAAATTGGCTGTTTCCGAGTTGACGAGCCGATTGACCTGATTTTTCAGAGTTTTGACCACCTGGGCACTTTCCAGAGCGAGAACCGCCCGATGAGCGCCAATGTGCGCGAGAAACCTCCCGACTTGCTCCGCATCTTTTAAATAAAAAATAACCCGGCCTCGCCTTGTGGAAGTTTTAGGGCGGATTTTTAAGGACGTCAGGATTTCTCGCACTTGTTCAAAGTGCCCAGCATCATTCAGCCAAATTTCCAAGTGAATGGCACGCTCCGGTTCCGCCAAATAACCGCGCGACAAAAAAAGTCCGCGCAGATACGCCTTGGGACAAAGTCTGACGGGATCCCCCTGTGCATAGGGTGAATAGGAAGGCTCGATGCGCGGCAGTACATGAAAAACCAGACGTCGCCGGGATTTTTGAACCGCAATATGCGGTGAAAGTTCGAGCCATTTCATAATCTGATAAGCACGTCTCGCCACAACCGCGTTTCCGGCGTCCAAACCCTGGGACAAGTCGGCGAAGGTGGTATACGCGCCCAAGCCAAATAACTCGGCCCATATACAGGTGTGCTGCGGCGAGCGGGGAACCCGCCCTAATTCCGCTTTAACCTGTCTGGCATATGACCATCCCATTTTGGCTGATGTCGCTCCCGTAAACGATTTTCCAACCATAACGCGTCGATTAAACGCCCCTCGGCCCACTTTGGACGAAAATTTATGAGAATGCGCAATAGCCCAGGAGCCAGCTTATCCGGATCATGACGAACAACACCGTCCGCTAACAGTAGGTTATCATAAATGACCACCGGCTGTGATCCATGCCAAAGCTCTTCTCCTTGAAAGGCGACCTGCTCGGCTCCTTCACGCCAGTACTTTTCCAGAAGAGGTTTCGGAACCGGCTCACGATTCACTAACACCACGTCAATGAGCCCGGAACCGACATGGTCTTCAATAGCCTGCAAATGATCCCGAACGGAAAAGTTCGCAGTCTCTCCCGGCTGCGTCATGATGTTTGCAACATAGACGCGAATGCCCTTCGTCTGCCGTATCGCGTCTTGAATGGCCGGAATCAAAAGGTTTGGCAAAATGGAGGTGTAGAGACTTCCGGGTCCCAGAACCACCATGTCCGCGGCTAGAATCGCTGCCACGGCTTCACGCAAAGGCGTGGCATCAGAAGGATCCATCCAAATTCTTTCAATCCGCTCCGGACTCTGCCCAATAGCGCTTTCCCCTTCCACATGTGCCCCGCTCGCCAATGTCGCATGTAGGGTGACATGTTCCAAGGTAGCAGGCAGCACAGTTCCGCGCACCGCTAAGACCCTGCTGGATTCGCGAAGTGCGGTGACGAAGTCCCCGGAGGCCTGTTCCATGGCCGCCAAGAACAGGTTGCCAAAACTGTGACCTTTCAATTCGCCGCTCTGAAAACGGTGTTGGAATAGCTGTTCCATCAAAGGCTCCGTGTCGGCCAGCGCCACCATGCAGTTTCGAATATCGCCCGGGGGCAGCATACCCAATTCACCGCGCAGGCGGCCGGAGCTGCCGCCATCATCCGCTACCGTTACAATGGCGGTTAAATTTGACGTAAAGTGTTTGAGCCCCCTCAACACGGAAGGCATGCCTGTCCCCCCTCCCAGCGCCGCCACATGGGGACCCCGGGCTAGTTGCCGCCGGGAATATAAAAGTCCCGCCCAGCGGTCCGAACCCAACACTTCGTTAATGGAACGCCATAATCCAAAAAAGCCTAATATCACCAAGGCCACTCCGGACACCAGCAATATCGTCTCCAAAACGGGACGGCGCCAATAGGGCAGAAGATGAGGGTCGGTCCAGACCGACAACCCAATAGCAACGCCAAGAGCCATAAATCCCACAGCAATCAGCGCAAGGAAGCGCTTAAGCTTTAATCCCGGAGCCAACAAACGCCACATGCTACTCCTCCCGTAAGTCCAAGTCACGATGTTCAGTGAGCGCTTGGTGCCCCGATGCCGCCAATAATTCTTTTAGGAGGTTCGCAAAAACGACCGACCGGTGCTGTCCGCCTGTGCAACCAATTCCAATGGTCACCTGAGGTTTTCCTTCTTGCTGGAATTGAGGTATTAGGAATTCCAGCAAATTATTCAGCCGTTCCAGCGTTTCGTTGGATTGGGGGAAACGCATCACATATTGCTCGACTTCCGGATCATTGCCAGTTTTCCCCCGCAACTCCTCGATATAATAGGGATTCGGCAAGTAACGCACATCGAAAACCAGATCGGCATCTTTGGGCAGCCCATGTTTAAACCCGAACGAAACTAAACGAACCTGAAACAAGGATCCTGTCCCATCCAAGCGAAACACATCGGAAATCCGCTGCCGAAGTTGAAGAACACTCAACCCCGACGTGTCGATAATAACGTCGGCCTTGCCACGCAACTCCCTCACCGCATTTTTTTCCTTGCGCAAGGCTTCAACCAGTCGGCCCTGTTTTTCTAGCGGATGGCGCCTTCTGGACATTTTGTAGCGTCTGATCAGTGTCTCCTCATCCGCCTCAAGATATAAAATTTGGTACGGCAGTCGGCTCGCTTCCAGCTCTTGCAACGATCCCTGCAGTTGTCCGAAAAAAACGCCGCCGCGAATATCCATGACCAGGGCCGCACCTTGAACTTCAGGGCTCTTTTGCAGCAGTTCGGCAAATTTGCTAATCAAATTGGGCGGCAAGTTGTCAACGCAAAAATATCCCAAGTCTTCAAATACCCGCATGGCTTCACTGCGCCCGGCACCGGACAAGCCGGTGATAATCACTAACCGTACATGTTCCATCTATTTCACTCCGCTTTTCGTTAACCCCCGAAGCTGGCAGATTCTCTGTCATCGTCTACACAGTGCAATTTAGTGCCAGGCGAAACAGGAGAATTCGAATATTTGTCGAATAATAACTCATGATGTCAACATGTAGGAGGGCCTCATGGCAACTGAACTTTCACGGCGGGCACAACGTCGGCAAACCGGATCTGCCTCAGCACCCGAGCCGGCATCGCGGGCAGCATTGAAACGCTTGGCAAACGAACGTCGAATGGAAAGGGAATTTGCTTGGGCCTTTGCCATCACCTTGAGCCTGACCACTCTCTACCTGATTTGGCGCCTTCCTTGGGGCCATCACATTCCTGCGCTAGTGCTTCACTTTATGAAGTCCATGCAACGGATCTAATAGCCAGCGGCGAATAGCGTATGCCGCACCGTCCTCTTCCACGCTCCGGGTAACCACATCAGCAGCCTGTTTCACAAAATCCGGAGCCTGCCCCATGGCTACACCCAGTCCAGCCAGCCGAAGCATATCCACATCGTTTTCGGCATCCCCAATAGCCATGATTTCCTGCGGGTCGATATGCAGTCGCTTGGCGACTTTTGCCAGTGCTGGTCCTTTACCCACACCAGCGGGCACAATTTCCAGATAGTCTGCCTGGGACTTAAAAATCCTCCCCTGTAATCCTAACACGGTCTGTGAAATATGGGCGCGAAATTGGTCAAGTTTATCCGAATCGTCTTGCAACAGAAGCTTGATGGGTGGAGACGGCCACTTTAAAATACTGTCCCGCGACTTCACCTCGCCAGGAATATGATTAACTCGAATATAATGCTGAGCCCGCTCATCTTCTTTGGACAGCCACAATTCGTTTCCAACATACACCTGCGTTAAAATATCCGCATCCAACGCCTCGTTGATAACCACTTGAGCCACATCATCGGTCAGGTGCCAAGAAAACCACGGATTTTTGCGGGGCATCTCAACCACCATGCTCCCGTTATACGCAATCAAGGGACCGGGGCCCAAACCCAGCTGAAGCCAGGCCGGTTCGGCAGAACGGACCATGCGGCCCGTAGCCAGCATCACCGTTATGCCAAGGCCCCTCACCTCTCTTATTGCATCCATCAGAGCGTCCGAGAGGGATCCATCCCCCCGCAACACCGTGCCATCTAAATCCAGCACCAACAATTTTATAGGTATCTGATTATCCAACCCACAACCCCCGATATGATCGATAATAGGATGGCTCCCCAAAAAGCGGCACCAAACCCGCTCACCGCGAATCCCGGAACGACTGACGACACCAGCCACAACATGAACGCATTAATCACCAATCCAAAGAGTCCGAACGTCAACAGATTAATCGGCAGTGTCAGTAGTTTGACGATGGGTCTAATAAACGTGTTCACCAGGCCCAATACCAACGCGGCGACCAGAATAGCCTGGGCGCTGCTGGCCGTAATGCCTAAGTGTATATGGCTTATCACCGCGAGTCCCACCGCGGTTGCCGCCCAAATTGTCAACCACCGCATTATCCATCCCCCACCTTCTCGGTCTGTGATTCAACCTCAGCTCCAGCATTTCTCCTCCCGAGTGAACCAGCATCTCCTTCAATACGATTAAAATATTCATCGAGATATCCCTTGACCGCTTCCGCCGACGCTCGCGTCATTTTGGGCAGGCGGGCCAGTTCCTCGACACTGGCCTGGCGGATGGAACTCAAATCACCGTAAGTCTGCCGCAACACCTTCTTGCGAGTAGGTCCAATCCCGTCAATGTCATCCAATATTGAGGCCAGATTGCGCTTCGTCCGTAATTTCCGGTGATACGTAATGGCGAAACGGTGTGCCTCATCACGCAAGTGCATCAAGAGTTTGAGGGCTGCTGAATCTCGGTCCAGAATAATCGGCTCGGCACGCTCCGGCTCAAACAGCCATTCATGCTGTTTTGCCAATCCAAAAACCGGGATCGTCTCAACATGCAAATCCTGCATGGCCTGGTACGCATATCCCAATTGCCCCCGTCCCCCGTCAATTATCACCAAATCCGGAGTCTTGGCGAAATGGCCTTTCCCAAGTTGTTTCGCGTCTTCAGCCTGATGCCGGAAGCGACGATCAATCACTTCTTTCATCGACAAAAAGTCGTTGGGCCCCTCAACCGTCTGGATTTTGAAGCGCCGATACTGACTCTTGTCGGGCCGGCCGTCCGTGAACACCACCATGGACGCCACGGACTCTGTGCCCTGAGTATTGGAAATGTCGTAACACTCCATCCGGTAAGGGAACCCATCCAGGCCCAGAGTCTGTTGAATTTCCAGCAAGGCGCGTTCTTTGTCCCGCTCCTTAATTTCCATGCGTCTCAAAGCTTCATCCCGGGCGATCACGGCATTTTGCCGGACCATAGCCAGTAGGCGCTGCTTCTCGCCTCGGATCGGCACCTTCAATTCTACTTTACCTCCGCGTTTCTCACGAAGCCATTCGCTAATTTGCCCACCATCGGGAGGAAGCCTGTCAATGAGAATTTCCTGCGGTATGTCTCGAGTCCGGTCATAATACTGCATTAAGAACGCGTGAGCCAAGTCACTTTCATCCGATCCGTCCATTCCGGTCAGAGTAAAGGATTCACGGCCGATCAGTCTCCCGTCGCGCACCATAAACACTTGCAAGTAGGCATCGGATTCACCTAGTGCCCAACTAATTGCATCCAAGTTCCGTCCCGCATCAGCCGAGACTTTTTGCTGAGCGGTAATCTCTCGGACCGCCATGACCTGGTCTCGAAGTTTTGCCGCTTTTTCAAATTCCATAGCCTCGGCCGCCTGGTTCAATTCGGCGACCAAGGTCTTTTCAACGACATCGACCTTGCCCTCAAGAAACAATTCCACAGTCTTCATCATCTCCCGGTAGCTACCCTTGTCAATTAATCCCTGACATGGTCCGGGACACCGCTTGATATGATATTCCAAACAAGGTCTGGCCGCATTTTTAAATTTTTGGTTGGTGCAGTTGCGAATAGGAAAAATGTGACGCAGCAGGCGAATGGTTTCATGTACGCTTTGAGCCCGGGTATAGGGTCCAAAATACCGACTGCCGGCAATGTCGGGACGTCTGGAAATCAAAATCCGGGGGAAATCCTCCTCCCAAGTCAGGCGGATATACGGATACGCCTTATCATCCTTCAAACGGATATTGTAATGCGGCCGGTGTTTTTTGATGAGGGTGGCTTCCAAAATGAGAGCCTCAACTTCGGTATCGGTGGTAATAATTTCAAAGTCCTGCACATGGCGCATCATCGCCGCAACTTTGGGCAAAAGCCGGTTGGCATCCTGAAAATAGCTGCGCACGCGGTTTTTCAGATTAACGGCCTTCCCAACATAAATAATCTCGCCTTTTCCATCCTTCATCAAATAGACGCCGGGCTTGTCGGGAAGGAGTTGCCGTTTTTCATCCAGATTTTCGGATAACGCCATGCAAACACCTCTGCCTTTCTCGCCACTCAGAGCAGTTCGCCCTAAGGTTGAACCATGGTTCGCCGGTTAAGATGCCGTGCCAGAAACTGACCCGTATAAGAATGTGGATCGGAAATAATATCAATAACCGGACCTTGCGCCACGATTTCTCCTCCCAGATCGCCGCCTTCCGGTCCCAGGTCAATGATCCAGTCGGCCGTTTTCACGACATCTAGATTGTGTTCGATGACCAACACGGTATCACCTTGAGACACCAAACGCTGCAACACAGCAAGGAGGTGGCGGATGTCTTCTTGATGCAGGCCGGTGGTTGGTTCGTCAAGAATATATAATGAGCGCCCATCTGATCGTCTGGAAAGTTCCGTTGCCAGTTTCACCCGCTGAGCCTCGCCGCCCGACAATGTGGTTGCGCTCTGACCAAGCCGCACGTACCCCAGTCCGACATCACGCAGAGTCTGTAATTTTCGCTTCAGCCGCGGATGATGCTGAAACAAATTCAACGCCTCGTCAACCGTCATGTTCAGAACATCCGCAATGGTTTTACCGCGATAATGGACATCCAGCGTTTCCCGGTTATAGCGGGTCCCTTTGCAGACTTCGCAGGGAACATAGATGTCGGGCAAAAAATGCATTTCGATCTTTAATATACCATCGCCTTTGCAGGCTTCACAGCGGCCGCCCCGCACATTAAACGAAAACCTGCCAGCCTTGTATCCCCGAATTTTGGCCTCCGGCGTATTAGCGAAAAGTTCGCGAATAAGATCAAAGGCCCCGGTATATGTGGCTGGATTGGACCGAGGAGTTCGTCCAATCGGACTTTGATCGATGGCAATCACCTTATCGAGGTGTTCCAGTCCGGAAATCGACTGATGTTGTCCGATGCGTCGGTTACGGGCTTTGTTGAGGGACACCTCTAACTGTTTACGGATAATCTCATTGACCAAGGTCGATTTGCCGGATCCGGAAACCCCTGTTACCGCCACTAACAGTCCCAGTGGAATGTCAACAGTAACATTTTTGAGATTGTGCTCACAAGCCCCTACAACCGTTAGCCACCGTCCTTGAGGTGTTCTCGGGTGAGAAGGTTGCGGAATTTCCTTCTGTCCCGACAAATATTGGCCCGTCAAGCTCTCCAGATTGTCCATCACTTCCCGGGGAGTTCCATGGGCCACAATGTGGCCCCCGTAAATTCCGGGTCCCGGCCCCACGTCAATCAAATAATCAGCGGCCAGCATGGTATCCTCGTCATGTTCCACCACCAGCACCGTGTTGCCCAGATCACGCAGCCGCTTTAAGGTCGCGATCAGCCGCTCGTTATCGCGCTGGTGCAGCCCAATTGACGGTTCATCCAAAATATAGAGCACGCCAACCAGAGACGATCCAATCTGGGTGGCCAGCCTAATGCGCTGAGCTTCACCGCCAGATAAAGTACCCGCAGCGCGGGACAGGGTAAGATAGCCTAAACCGACATCAATTAAAAAGCTTAACCGTTCGTGCACTTCTTTCAAGATCGGCCCTGCAATCATTTGTTCTCGTTCGTTCCAGGTCAGAGACCGCAAAAACTCCCGGGCATTGCGCACAGACAAGTCGGTCAAATCGGCGATTGACAGCCCACCTATGGTGACGGCCAAAATTTCGGGTTTGAGCCGTTTACCGTGGCAGGTCGCGCACGGTTTCGAACTCATATATTCCTCCACATCCTGCCGTGCACTTTCCGAACTCGATTCTTTGTGCCTCTTGGCTAAGATCGGAATCACCCCTTGATACCGTGTCGCATGTACATGATTGCCGAAAACACCCTCGTAATGAAAAGGCAATGTCTTATCGTAGCCGTATAGCACAATCTGCCTGGCCTCCACCGGGAGTTCGTTAAACGGCATATCCACGGAATAACCGGCATCTGCAAAGACATGCGTCAAGAGGTTCATGTAAAAACGGGTAGGAGCCCGAAAAAACGGGGCCACAGCCCCCTCACTGATGGATAAATCCGAATCAGGAATGATTAAGTCGGGATCGGGTTCCAGTTTAAATCCTAATCCCATGCATTCCGAGCATGACCCGTAGGGCGCGTTAAACGAAAACATGCGAGGAGTCAGCTCTTCCAACGAGATACCGCAGTGCGGACACGCCAACTCTCTGGAATAAATATCGGTAGGGCCATCAGGCTCCCCCACCTCAGCAAGTCCTCCGCTAATTTCCAGAGCTTGTTCTAAGGATTCAGTCAGACGGTGCTGAATATTTTCTCGGATTACGATCCGGTCCACAATGGCCGAGATATCATGTTTCTTGTTCTTATTTAATGTCGGCGGAATTTCCACCTCAACCAAAGTCTGGTCGACCCGTGCCCGGGGAAAGCCTAATTGCCGTAATTGATCAAAAATCTTTTCGTGGCTCCCCTTGCGTCCCCGTATAACCGGTGCTCGTATTTCCAGCCGGGTACCCATAGGCTTTTCCAGGATTCTGTCAACCATTTGTTCGATCGTTTGTTGCGTGATGGGCTGTTTGCATTGAGGGCAATGGGGCGAACCCACACGGGCATACAGCAGCCGGAGATAGTCATAGATCTCGGTCACGGTTCCCACTGTACTGCGGGGGTTGTGGCTGGTTGTCTTTTGATCGATGGAAATGGCAGGGGACAACCCCTCGATGCTGTCAACATCAGGTTTGTCCATCTGACCCAAAAATTGACGGGCATAGCTAGATAAAGACTCGACGTATCGTCTTTGTCCCTCGGCATAGATCGTATCAAAGGCTAAGGATGACTTGCCCGACCCAGACACTCCCGTAATAACCACCAATTGGTCACGGGGAATCTCCACGGAAATGTTTTTGAGATTGTGTTGCCGGGCTCCGTGAATGGCAATCACATGTTTCGCCATCTTATTTCTTCTTCCCCCCCGACACTGCCTTGATCGGACGCTCATTTTCCAGTTCCATGAGCATGTCTCGCAATAGAGCCGCACGCTCAAACTCCCAATTGCGACTCGCCTCTTTCATTTCCTTGCGCAATTTCTTGGCCAGAGTCATGCGTTCTCTCAGCGTCATGTCTTTGACGGGTTTATCCACACGCTTTTCATCTTCCACGGCTTTAGTCGCCTGAATAACATCCCGCACCTCTTTGACAATACCTTTGGGAACGATATGATGCACCTCATTATATTCCTGCTGGATTTCCCGCCTGCGTTCGGTTTCATCAATGGCCCGACGCATGGAATCGGTCATTTTATCCGCATACATAATCACTTGCCCATCCAGATTCCGAGCCGCTCGGCCAATCGTTTGCACCAATGACGTCACAGATCGCAGATATCCCTCTTTATCCGCATCCAAAATCGCCACCAGTCCCACTTCAGGCAGATCCAGCCCTTCCCGCAACAAGTTGATACCAACCAGCACGTCGAATTCGCCCAATCTGAGATCGCGAATAATGGCCATCCGTTCCAAGGCATCAATATCCGAGTGCAAATAGCGAACACGCACCTGGTTCTCCCGGAGATACTCGGTTAAATCTTCGGCCATGCGTTTGGTTAATGTGGTCACCAAAACTCTTTGTGATTTTTGCACCCGCTGGCGAATTTCCGCCAGCAGATCGTCAATTTGTCCCGTTGTGGGCTTGAGGGTAATCGGTGGGTCAACCAACCCGGTGGGTCGAACAATCTGTTCCACCACCTTATCCGCCACCTTCAACTCGTAAGGTCCGGGAGTCGCCGATACATATACGATCTGGTCGATACGCTGAGAAAACTCGTCGAACTGCAACGGCCGGTTATCCACTGCCGAAGGCAGCCGAAACCCATACTCAACCAAAGTGGTTTTTCTGGAGATATCCCCGGCATACATACCCCGAATTTGAGGAACCGTCACATGCGATTCGTCGATGATGGTCAGAAAGGGATGAGGAAAATAGTCCAAAAGCGTATAGGGAGGCGATCCCGGCGGTAAACCGGTAAAGTGCCGGGAATAGTTTTCAATTCCAGAGCAAAATCCCACTTCCTCCAGCATTTCCAAATCGTAACGGGTACGCTGTTCGAGACGTTGGGCCTCTAAATCCTTCCCCTGGTCTTTTAATTCTTTTAGCCGCTGCTCCAACTCCTGTGAAATACTTAAAATAGCCGGTTGCAAACGGCTTTGACCCATCACGTAGTGCGATGCCGGATAGATAGCCACGTGTTCTCTCTCGCCCAGAATTTCACCTGTCAGCGGATCAAATTCCCGAAGGCGTTCAATTTCATCTCCGAACATTTCAACCCGCAAGGCCTGTTCACTTTGGTTAGCGGGAAAAATTTCAATCACGTCGCCCCGTACCCGAAATTTTCCACGAATGAAGTTTACGTCATTGCGATCGTATTGAATCTCGACCAATTTCCGCAAGATATTGTCACGATCCCGTTCCATTCCCACGCGCAAAGACAAGACGAGTTCCCGGTAGTCTTTTGGCGACCCTAACCCGTAAATACACGAGACGCTTGCCACGACGATTACATCCGGTCGTTCTAAAAGAGATGATGTGGCCGAGTGCCGCAACTTGTCAATCTCGTCATTAATTTGAGAATCCTTTTCAATGTACAAGTCGGTTTGTGGCACGTAAGCTTCGGGTTGGTAATAGTCGTAATAACTAATAAAATATTCCACTGCGTTATGCGGGAAAAATGCTTTCAATTCACCCGCAAGTTGCGCGGCCAACGTTTTGTTGGGCGCCATCACCAATGTCGGCCGGTCAACCCGTTGAATGATGTTGGCCATGGTAAAAGTTTTTCCGGATCCGGTAACCCCTAATAGAACCTGTTGACGCAGGTTCTGCTGGATGCCTTCGACTAAACTATCAATGGCTTTGGGTTGGTCCCCCTGGGGTTCGTAAGGACTGACTAACTGAAATACACCCATTGTTTTTCCTTTCTCAACGGTTTGCCGATCTGCGCTATGTCGGACCCAAGGACGAGACTCTTGCCGCCGGACTACTTAAAGCTACTTGAAGACTCCCTGATCCCCTCCGAGAGTTACCCCAGGATGATTTTAACCCACAATCCCATATTAAAGGACCTTCACATTATCAACCAAGGTTCCAGGGTGGCACCGTGCTTCTCCGTCAAGAACACCTGGTCGCGAAAAATCCCCACATAAACAGCTGTAGCGGTCGATTCACACCGACAATCTACTGGTGTTTTACCCAAAATTATCCACGGCGCACCATTGACATATTATGGTGGTTAAACAAAGACGTGGAGTCACCGGTTGCCAATTCCGCCCTGGAGTGTCAGAGACACCATAAATACCTTCCGACACATTTTCCCTTGAGATTCCGACGACGCTGTCCCCATCCGACGAAATTCACGAACAAAAAGTCTCATGAAATGGCACCGACCCATTTACTTCCCTGCTCTTGTCGACTTAAATCGCAATCTGCAGGGCCCAGGGCTCTGTCATTTTGGCACAGGACGTGTAAACAATCCCCGGAGTCTCCGGGGGGAGTAATGAACTTTCCGGATGAAAAAGAATCCGGAAGCCGGGTCCGAGACCCCTTTAACGCCCTTGACACGGGTCTTGGCCCGTCACCAGCCGCGGCCACTTTTCCGCGAGCACGCCTAAAAAATACGGAGAACCCTCCAGCAAGTGGCGGGTATCTCTAAAATGCTTCACGGCTATTATACCACGGGTGCAAATACTTCAGACACGAAGGAAGCGCCGCAATGCCACCATGCTCGCCAATCCTCCCACGAGCAGTCCGCCGCCCAGTGTGAAATCCACCGTTTTTTGCATGACCTGGTGAAGGGTTGCCATGGGCCAAAACGGCAAGGCGCTGCTGGCTTCAACAAGCAGCCAGTGATAGCCCTGGCCAACCACAAGATCTGCTACAATGGCACCGGCCAAACCCAGTGTCAATCCTTCCAGCACGAAAGGCCAGCGAATAAACCAGTCTGTGGCCCCCACGAGTTTCATCACACTGACTTCCCGGCGTCTGGCGAACACCGCCAGACGAATCGTGTTGACAATGATAAAGAGCGTGGCCAAACCTAATAATCCTTCGATGCCCCAGCCCGCCCATTTTAATACCACCGATAAGCGGGACAAACGGCTCACTACCTGTCCTTCATAGATTACATTGTGCACAATGTGCTGTTTTCGGAACCGGCTAGCCAAAGCCGGTATCTGATTGGGATTCTTGGTGTAAACATTGTACCCGTCAAAGAGGGGATTAGACTTGGAGATCAATGTCAACAAATCCTTTTGGTTGGGAAACTCTTTCTTGAGGGCGTCCGCCGCTTCCTGTTTCGTAAAAAACTGTACTTTCTTGACGCCGGGCCAATGCCGTGATTCTTGGAGCAAGGTCATCTCTTGAGTCCGCGGCACATGAGGATTAATAAAGACCCGCATTTCCACCTGGCTTTGCAACACCCTCGTCACGTGATTCATATTCACGGTCAGCACCAGAAAGAAAGAGAGTACAAACATCGAAATGGCTACAGTGGATACCGAGGCCAAAGTCATCCAGGTATTGTAGACCAAATTCCGTCCGGTTTCTTTGATGATGTAGCATATGCTGCTAAGGCTCATACCCATAGACTCCTCTCGCTTCGTCTCGGACAATTCGCCCGTTTTCCACCGCCACAACCCGCTTGTGCATTTGATTGACAATATCCTTGGCATGCGTCGCCATGATAATTGTGGCACCGCGCCTATTAATTTCGTTCAGCAATTTGATAATGCCGAAAGAGGTTTCCGGATCCAAATTTCCCGTCGGTTCGTCCGCAATGATATATACGGGGTTGTTGACCAAAGCCCTGGCAATACCGACACGCTGCTGCTCGCCACCGGACAGCTGGTGGGGGTAGTTATTGCGGCGTTTAGACAAACCAACCAGTTCCAAGACCTGAGGGACCCGTTTATGAATATCGTGACTGGAAGCCCCGACCACTTCCATTGCGAAAGCCACGTTTTGATATACCGTACGGTTGCTTAAAAGTTTTCCATCTTGAAAAACCACCCCCAGCTGGCGCCTCAATCGCGGCACCTGCCGCTTTCGCAGCTGCGACAGCCGAAATTCGTCAAGATAGATTTCTCCGTGTGTCGGCACGTCTTCGCGGTATAGAAGCCGAATCAACGACGACTTTCCCGCCCCCGAAGGTCCCACCAGAAAGAGAAACTCGCCGCGACGTATTTCCAGATTGATGTCGATTACGCCATAATGCCCATTCGCGTACCTTTTGCTGACATTTTCAAACCGTATCATATTAGCCTCCTAATCTAATAAAATACGACACAAGTCACCAAATTCCTGCTCCCATGACACAAGAGTGCTAACATGGTATAATTGCGGGCAGCATAACAGGGAGGAGAAGCTATGAGTCTTTCCCTTGTTTCGCTTGGTGTGGCTTTTGGAGGCGGTTTGGCCTCGGTTCTTTCGCCCTGTGTTTTGCCTTTGATTCCGTCCTATCTCACTACGATGGCCGGAACAGCGTTAACTCGCGAGGCGGTTGAAAACCGCCGGATTCAACGCCGAGTGATGCAAAATGCGATATTGTTTGTCGCCGGCTTTTCAACGGTTCTGGTGTTGGCAGGGTTGGGTGCCAGTGCTCTGGGACAGTTTTTCCAATTCCATCGTCATGTCATTGCTCAACTCGGAGGCTTGGTCACTATTGTTTTTGGCTTGGAGATTCTGGGCCTTATTCAAATAGGACTGATGAATAGAGATGCCCATTTGCCCTTGGCTGCCCCAAAAGCTCAAGGGTTGTCGGCGGCTTTGTTAGGTATTGTGTTTGCCGCAGGATGGACGCCTTGTGTTGGCCCCATTCTCACCAGCATTTTGCTCCTGGCAGCTCGCTCGGACACCTTGGGAGCCGGGGGAGTTATGCTAGCCTTTTATTCTCTGGGTTTAGCCGTTCCATTCTTAATTCTGGCTTTTTTCCTCGGAAAAGCTGCTCAACTGACGCACCGAATGGGGCAATACCTTCCATGGATCGAACGGGTTTCCGGGGCCCTGTTGGTCATATTAGGTGTCATGTTGTTGACAGGCTGGTTCGACAGGATTCCAAACATTGTAGCTTAACCGACAAGGATAGTGCGAAGAGATGCTGATATCGCGAAATCTCCTGGGACTCATTTTTATCCTCGTGCTCGCCCTGAGTATTATCATCAAACCCCCTCGCCCTTCTGGTTTTATGGCCCAGAACGGACAGACCGTTAATAATATGATGGTAATCACGGCCTCGGGGCAGCGAAAGACCTTGGGGCAAGTACTGAACCACCGCCCCGGGTTGCTCAACTTCTTTGCCACATGGTGTCCTGCATGCCGGATGGAATTGCCTGATTTGCACGAGGCCATTTTGTCACATGACAAATTAATTTTATTGAGCCAGGGTACCCCAGCCGCCACGGCGGTTTTCCTTCGGCAATATGGTATTTCGCCGACATCGAGCTTCTACGATCCGTCGGGTCGTCTGTTCAATAGTTTTTTTGTCACGACGCTTCCCACCTCATACTTCGTCAACCGGAACGGAAGGATTGTCAGCAAGGTGATCGGTCCTATGACTCCAGCTCTCCTCCGGGAAAACCTCAGGCGCGCCAATAAGAGTTAGGAGGGATTGTCGGTGTATCTGCCCTCCATGATTTTTGTGGGGCCCTTGCCATTGTTTTCGGTGTTAATGATTCTTGGCATTCTTGTTACCTCCTTCGTTTTATCCCGCTACCGGGCGCCTGAACGTGTTCAAGACTTGTTGTGGGCCGTGATCGTGGGTGCAGTGTTAGGGGAAAAGGGTCTCTATATTGTTACCGGATTTCACTACTATCTCGCCCACCCGACTCATTTGCTCTTTACACCCCAAAGTTCTTTAGGAACGTGGGGCTTAGGAATCGGCGCAGGTACCGGTGCCATCATTGTCCTTATCCATGCCCGATCGCAGTGGAGGCGTACCGACTGGGATTATGTCTCCTTAGCCTTGAGTCCTGGGTTGGCACTCTCGAGTTTAGGTTTCAATTGGTTAGGTATGGCCAGTCGGATCCCGGTTTTCAGCATTTCTTATCATCACTTGAACCGCTTTGCCACATTTTTTCTCTTTTTCCTGTTGATGAGCGCAATCAGTCTCCTGTTGTTCCTCTTTTACCGCAGCCATCGTTATGCGCCTGGACAGCTCGCTGGAATATTTGCCTTATTAACCGCCATCGCGTTGGTCATCGCTCAGATGACTGCCGTCCGCTACCAGTTTCGGCTCCAGGGCCTGGACTGGATGGCCATGGTCCTGGCGATGACAGGCTACCTTTTGATGGGCCGCACTCCAAACCGCTGACATTGCCAAGTGCGGTACAATATAGTCAAGACCGGAAACTGTAGAAGGAGCGAACGTATGGACGTCATCAAAATTCATCCCCGCGGCTATTGTTACGGTGTCGTTGATGCCATAACGATGGCCAAACGCGTTGCACAAGATCCCAATATTCCCCGACCGATTTATGTTTTGGGACAGATCGTTCATAATCGGCATACCGTATTGGAACTCGAAAGTTTCGGGATTCGCACCTTGGACGGTTCTTCCCGCCTGGAATTGCTGGATCAAGTGCCCGAGGGCTCCACGGTCATCTTTACAGCTCACGGCATTTCGCCTGCAGTCAAGACCCGGGCACAAGAACGGCATCTGACATTTTTTGATGCCACTTGTCCCGATGTTACCAAGACTCATACCCTTATTGAGGAAAAAATACGCCAGGGTTATTCCATTATTTATATCGGAACCAAGGGCCATCCAGAGCCCGAGGGGGCCATGGGAGAGGCGCCACAGGGAAGAGCTTTTCTGGTCACTCATGTTCAGGATGTAGGCAACGTGCCCTTTGATACCAAAACACCCCTGGCCATCGTAACTCAAACGACCTTGAGTCAGTGGGACACCCAGTCCATTATTGAAGCCTTGCTGGTAAAATACCCGCAAGCCGAGGTTCATAACGAGATTTGTTTAGCCACACAACTGCGCCAGGAAGCTGCTGTTCAAACGGCCAAAGACGTGGACATGGTGGTCGTCGTGGGGGACAGGCGGAGCAATAACTCCAATCGCCTGGTTGAAGTTGTAGAGCAAATTGCCCACAAACCGTCCATCCGCGTAGAAAGTGTGGACGACCTCAGACCAGAATGGTTTGAGGGGGTCACGACGGTAGGCGTTACAGCGGGATCATCGACACCAAGCCGTATTACGCGTGAGGTCATTCAACGCCTCGAAACCTTGGACCAGCGTGGAGATTAGAACCCAGGGTTTTTATTTTTTCGGCATTCTTTTCACCCTTTGGAACCCTGACGTAAAAAACCTCTCACAACTGGGTGAGAGGTTGTATCAAAAAGCGCGTCGGCACGCCTGGGCCTCCCGGATCCCGACGGATCCAGTACCACCAGGAGCAGGAGGGAGGACGAC
>PXYT01000028.1 GCA_003023725.1 Sulfobacillus benefaciens
CCGCTCCTTTGTTAGAGTTGCCCAACGAAGCATAGCAAGACGCAGAGCCGTTGTCCAGCATAACCGTCCTATTCGTACGTTAAAATTTCAGGCCTCCTTGGTGTCTTGGCTTGCTCATTGATGCAACAGGTTTCTGGTAGTCTTTGACGTGAGGTGCTGCAAACGGAAACCGGTCATCCGACTTGCCCAGCGACCTCCCGCCCCTTATCATGGTTCACACGAGGGAGGCCGTTTGAAAAACTAACACCCCGTATACGCAGCAACATCTCCGCAGGAACAAGTTCTATTCGATCACCTATGCCATTAACCGTCTAACAAGTACTTAATAAATGCCCTGTGCGTCCCGGGGCAATGTCCTCACATGTTTAAGGTATTCTGTCATGTTCTCATCATCATTCGATGGATACGACAACGAAAACTCCTTCGCAACCTGTTTAGCCAAAATTCGAAACAGTTCGCATGTCGCAACAATAGAATTCCAAAAATTGTCGTAATGGCTGTCCGAATAAGGTTCTCTCGTACATGGTCCAATAGCGTTCGGGCAGATAGTGCTTGAAGTACTTCCCCATCTTTCCAGTGGATACCTCAAAGCCTTGCTTTATTCCAATCCACCACCGCACCATGTCATCCAAGTTCCGACGGATAATGTCCTCGAACATCCCCTTCGCATAGGGGAGTTCATCACGCCAAATGCCCTTGGCGACATTCTGGGCAGGCCCCGCCAAAAATTATGGGTACAACTCACGAACGCCAGGCTCGGTTGGAGGCTGGATGTGATAGTCAGTGTCGATCGGGGATGGGATGGGCGGCAAACAATTGTCTTTATCTAACAGAGGAAGGGTCAGTTAGTCATTTCCATACTTCTCCAACATGGATTGCTCTGTTTGAACATGAAGATCAATACGAATCCCAAACCTCTGCGATAGGGATCAATGTAATGAAATTGTCATATTTCGGCATAAATCACTCACCGTGTGGGGAAGCATTTCAACACGCAATGCCGGGTAAAGCCTTGGGCTTGTTGGCCACATCCACGTAGTGTCTCAACGGCTCCTCCAGCTCAACTACCAAACGCCCCAGGTCAAGGAGCAACCAGATGGGTGTTGGTGGGGCCATCCGAATTCTACCGATAGCCGCCCGGTACCGGGAAAGGCCTCACTTCTCGTAACCGCAATATTCATTGCACCATCTCACCCATAAACACCATATTGTGCTCTCATGTGGCACTGTAGTGATCGCAAGAAGATTTGCCCTTAAGGCCTCTTAACCCTCGTATCCGCAAAAAAGCCATGCAAGCATTTTCCACCAGCGCTATAGTCGTCGTTCCAATGAGGGTCGTGGGCAAGCGTCCGCATCACGCATTTCGTCTCATTCGTCGAAATCCAAAAAACCAGCGCCCGTTTGTTGACTGAGGGGGAATACTACGGGCCCTTTGAATGTACCGGCCATTGGAGCCTGTAAGGAGAGACGTCAGGGCAATGGGAAGACTGTAAACTATCCTCAGATACTTTGGGCCATTATCTGACCGGCGGCATCGATCAAATACACCGCCACTTCCACGTCCTGTCGCAACTTTGATTGAAGATGCCACCGTGCCGCCTCAACCAAACCAACTAGAAAAGACGGGAAGTGACGAGCCCGCTGTATAGCCGCGGCAGCCGTGGAAAATTGCCGCATGTCGTGAAGAATCGAAGAAGGAACGCCACTTTTCATGGCTAAATCGATTAGAGCCTCCTTATCCACCGTGGACTCTCGGGCATGAAGATCCATGGCTCCTTGCGCAACTTTAGTCAGTTTTCCGGGCATGGACGCGAAGACAACGCGTCTGACTTTGGGACGAATGTTGACGACATGCAGCGCATGACCCAAAAACCGTGCCACTTCTACCACAGATTCAGGAGGAGACGATAAAAAATAGGCATCAGCCCACTGTTTCGTCCGCGATCCGGTGACTAAGACCACTTGGGAGCTGCTTTCACAAGCAACCTTTGTGGCTAAAACCACGGACGCCTTCCACGCCGACAGCGAATAGGGGCGAACCAGTCCTGTAGTGCCCAGAATTGATATACCCCCCATGATACCCAGTCGAGGATTGTCGGTTCTTTGAGCAATATCCTCGCCATCCTTAACGCTCACCAAAATTTTTAATCCCGGATATGATGACTGAAAGGCGGAGCCCAGGACATTTTCTGTCAGTTGCCGAACTTCTTGGGTGATCATTCTTTTCGGAACCCGGTTAATAGCCGCTTCCCCTATGGACAGTCCCAAACCCGGGCGAGTGACCCGTCCCACCCCCTGTCCGCCATCCAGAACAAGACCCGGGCTGGACAAGGCGCTCACCGTTACGGTAATGAGTGCCCCGTGCGTTGCATCAGGATCGTCTCCTCCGTCTTTCTGGATTGTGCAACTTGCCTCAGCCCGGTGTTTTGAGATCGATGTTCCGTATACGGGAAGATGGGCTCTTTTTCCAATGGGAAGAGTGACCGTAATTTCTTCTAAAGATGGCTTGTTCTCCGCGAGCAGCAACAAAGCCCCGTGAGTGGCGGCCTGGGCACAGGTTCCGGTGGTAAATCCTTGCCGCAACCGCTGCACCCTGCCGTCTATCATCACCTCTTCATATATGGCTCCCTGATAGAGTTCCTCCAAAAATGACTGGCCCCCTTATTGGCTGCCATCCATCACTATAGTGGGTCCGATCAACGGGGACGGCTATCGCACAAACGTTTCTCGAGGTCATCGAGCGAGTAGACAGTGTCCGCGTCTGATGCATTGTTGTCTCCATTCCCGGACGCCGACCTATCCACAATAACAACCGGAATTTTTCGTTCTAGGGCTGGTTCGATTTTTTCAAGCAGATCATAACTTCCCACCTTCACTATGACAAGCCGCGGAGAATAGCGGTCATACAAAGCCCCGTTGAGATCCCGGGAATAGGGTCCTAACATAGCCACAATGTGGCGGGAGGAGAATCCCAGAGCTTCCGCTTGCCTAAGCGATTCTGACGTCGGAAGAATCCGAATTACTGGAATCACACCTTCGGTATTAAGCAACCGGAGAGCGTAAACAGAAAGAAATTTTGTTCCAATCATCAGCATCACTGGACCAGAGGCCGCCGAAGCCAAAACCGCAGCTTCCTCGTGGGTACTGACCACAGTAATCAATGCACTCCGGGGCACAATTTGAGGCCGCTGATACCGGACATAACGCAGGCCCATGTCTTTGCTGACCCCTCTAGCCGTTTGCTGCATTTGACGTGAATCGGGATGTGTCATATCCACGATATCACTCACATGGTAACGAGTCACGAAGTCTTTCAGACTCTGAACATCCCAATCACCCCAATGAGTTTCAATGCTTTCACCAAAGGTGTCGACGCCGAACTTTCGATACGATAAAGTGACAGGAAACTGCCGGGCTGCTAGACGTTGTGCCATGAGGCGACCTTCGATGGTTCCTCCCAAAATCAGAATTCGCCCTAAAGACCCCCGAGCATCCGGATAATATCCCCGAGGCGTGACAAAACGTCCCTTCCAGTTCATGCTTTGAGAATTTCCCACGATAACGATGGAAAACATGTCCACACGATGGTCCAGAAAGTGCGCAAGATCCGACATGATCACGGATTCTTCCGTCCGGTAGGCATTACGGACCACAGCCACGGGAGTTCCCGGATCCCGGTAGCGAAGAAAGATATCCCGGGCCTTCTCTATCTGATGTTGCCGTTTCGCGCTCCGCGGATTGTAAAGCCCCAACACGAAATCTCCCTGGGCGGCATGATGAAGTCGGCGTATGATATTAGGCCATGGGGTGAGCAAATCGCTCAAACTAATCACGGCAAAATCATGCATTATCGGTGCCCCGACACGGGCTGCGGCGGCTTGAATGGCGGAAATCCCAGGAATCACCTCAATAGGAGGGACAATGGACCAAGGATTTTCCCGAAGCCATTCGAAAACCACCCCGGCCATGCCATAAACCCCCGCATCCCCGCTCGACACGACGGCAACGTCCCGGCCTTGACGCGAATATTGAACGGCAAGTGCGGCCCGTTCGGTTTCTTGCGAAAGCGCTCGTCCCTCAATCCGTTGCCGTTTGTCGTCCAATAACGGACGCAAGAGCTTTAAATAACCATCATAGCCGATAACCACGCGAACCTGCTGCAAAATGCGCCGGGCAAAAGGTGTCAGTAACTCCGGATCTCCTGGTCCAATCCCCACAATATAAAGCGTTCCTGTCATCGTCTACTCCTTGCCGTTTATGTTTGGGAATGGGTTGTGCGTCAATTGTCCAGGTGATGCGCATGATGTCCATCCTCATGATGATGCGAAGAAAGATAGCGGTGGGCAGCCCGGGTTCGCATCCATTCCACGTCATAAGCAGTGTGTTTCCCAAAAAGTGCCTCATTCGTGCGCTGCACAACCAACTCCACAATTTCGTCCTCAAGACCGAAGTACTGCGTCACATGCACCGTCAGATTCTTATGCCGCCGGGCAAAGCTGGCGGAAATATCCTCGATTTTTTTGAACAAGGCGCCCGTGAACAAGAAATAGGGAACGACGATAAGGCGTTGAACTCCTAAACGATACATTCGTTCCAGACCTTCCGGCAAGTCTGGTCGAGTAATGCCGATAAAGGCATTCTCGACCAAAGAATACTGGCTTCCTTCCCAAAACATGCGGGACATTTGATAAAAATGAGCGTTTGCCACGGGATCCGAGCTACCTCTTCCCACTAGCAAAATGCCCGTTCCGTCATTCGGAATGTAAGGCTGCACCCGCCGCATCAGAACGGTCATGATATCGGGATGGAACCCTAAATGATCGCCGTACTGAATATCCACTCCCGCATTCATTTTGTTCGCTTCAGCCAGCTCGTGGGGAATGTCGTGCACCTTATGACCAGCATCCAACAACATCACCGGAACAGCCAGGATCTTTCGCATTCCCTGATGCGCCAACCTAGTCAAGGTTTCGCCAATTCTTGGGTAGGCAAATTCCAAAAACGCCCCGTATACGGGTACAGGCAATAATGGCCGCAGACGCTGGGAAACCCGCCGAACCATTTGGTTGAATTGCTCTGCCCCTTCTTCGTCGCGACTTCCATGTCCAATCAGCAAAATTCCATCGACCAGTGCCGACATTTGAATTCCTCTTTTCTCAAATTTCTCCTCGCAATTGCGGGATTTTGCGCATGTTCCCCTTAAAATATCACCCTCTGCGTGCTCGGCTTATCTACTGTCATTCTCGGGTTCCCAACTCCGCGAGGCGGCAGTCTTAAGCGCGACAGCCACAGTCACTCGATCCGACTTGCACTTTGATACCAATAGCGACCCTCCGTCCGCTCCCAAAATAGCCGCGGGTTCGGAAACCGCATAGGCTCCCGTGGCTTCGAGCACCGAGGGGTTGAAGTGGCGGTGGTTTAACGGCACCCGGTTCAATTCCTCGGGCGAAACAAACTGAAGCTTCCAGCCGTGGCGTTGAGCCCATTCTTCCAGTGCCCCATCGCCGCGTTTTCTGTCAATGGTGACTATCGTATCCACACTATGAGACGATAGATGGTTCGTATTCAACGTTTCCGACACCATCTCTTCCAGATCTTCCACGGTGGTATTGCGGCTAAATCCGACACCAATAGACAAAACTTTGGGACGATACACTAAAATAGGGGCCTGTTCCACCTGACGGGGAACAGACACTCGGCGATGCGTAATCCACAACCATCCCCGAATTTCCTGAAAAACCGGAGCCGGCACGTATTCCCATCCGTCATATATCCGGCTAAAGGAATCACGGTATCGCCAACAGGGCGACCCACTTTCCTGCACAACCCCTACCGGGTCCTTTTCCAGCATCATTCGCGACAGATGGGACAAAGTCGCCCAATCTTCCAAATGCCAGTTTCCCTCGCGGCCAATTAAGTCCAAAGCCGGCACTTCCAAACTTTCCGAGCCGGTCGTAATGACCGGCATTGCTTGCAATATCCGCGCAATGTCCCGCGTAATTTCATTGCCATCTTGGGCATGGCAGGAGAGCAAACACACAGCATAGTGTCCGCCATCATCGACGACGGTGACACTGGGATCACGGTGCTTGTCCCGGATGACCGGAGCGATCAGCCGGGTCGCCAAACTTACGGACATAACGAATATCCAATGATCATAGTCGTGAAAAACCTCACGCACCCACTGGCTCAAAGGTTTTGCGTAGTAACGGACCTCTTCGTCCGCGAGTAAACCCGAGTCATGAAAGCGTTTCGGCAACCACACTGTCATCGTCCTGTAACGATGCAGCAAACGAACCTGGTCCCACCCCGGACGGGTTATCACAACGGCAGCCCACTTCTCTCGCTTCTCCATCACTCTCTAGTCTCAACATTCCCGACAGACCGCCGAAACAAGTGTGAAAATTCCGGATCGTATAACCGTGATCGGGTAGCAGCAAAATTGCCCAGCGCCGCTTCTCCTGCCAAAATCAAGGCATGGCGGTGAATGCCGTGAAGGCGTAAATCCTCCGCCAATCCCTTAACCGTGCTCTGGATGATCTGTTCATCGGGCCAACCGACTTTATAGGCCACAATCAGAGGATCGGATTCCCGGTACCCGGCTTCCAAGAGTTCCCGGCTTACTTTATTGGCGAGGGCGGCACTCAGGAATATGGCTAAAGTCGCGGGATGGCGGGCCAATGCCGAAAGTGATGCTCCTTGGGGCAAGTGACTAGATCGCCCCTCAACCCGGGTCAAAATCACAGTTTGTGACACCCCGGGTATGGTCAATTCGCGCTGGATGCGACTAGCGGCAGCATTGACCGAACTGACTCCAGGTATGATTTCAAAAGGTATATGGTGAGTTTGAAGTGCATGCATTTGTTCCGTAATAGCCCCGTAAAAGGCCGGATCGCCGGAATGAAGACGAGCTACCACATGATTGCTGCGAGCTGCTGCAACCATTATCGAAACAATTTCGTCAAGATGGTGGTCACTGCTCGTCCATACCTTTGTTTCGGCCGAGCAATAATCCAAGACGCGGGTACTTACCAAGGAATCCGCATAAACCACGGTGTCCGCAGCTTCAAGAACATGCATTCCCCGTACCGTTAACAACTCGGGATCTCCGGGTCCGGCTCCGATGATATAGACCCATCCGCGTTGAATTTCGCGCATAGTATTTTCCCCTCTCCTGGTCCGATGCCCCCGGGCCTCAAACCCGTCAGTCCGGACATCTTTGTCTCACTACCAACAAGGACATATACGGCGGCACCCGCTCCTTCATTTCGTGCAGATCGCCTCGAATTTCTTCTTGGGTGGTCCCAATACCAGCCAAATAGACCGTATCGGGCAAAAGTCCGCGGGAATCCAATAGTTCATAGACACGATCAAAAACTCGGGAAAATTTGAGAATAACCACTGTATCACAGACATCCAGTGCCTGGCTCAACTGATTCAGCCCGTTTACAGCGGGAATAACAGCAACAGACTGTCCCGAACGGGCCAGGCTTACCCCTAACCGAGCCGCCGCCGCACTTACCGAAGAAATGCCCGGAACAATTTCGACGGCAATTTCGGGACATTTCGCCAAAACAGCGTCTGCCAGATAAGAAAATGTCGAGTACAGGGATGGATCGCCCTCGGTTACGAACACAACATCCAAACCCTGCGTCAAATGCGACAACACCTGATCTCGGGCATCATTCCAGGCTCGGGCCAACACGTTCTCGTCCTGAGTCATGGGAAATGCCAGACGCAATAAATATTTGTCGGGCGTCAGATAGGCCTCAACAATTTCTTCGGCGCGTCCCACTGCTCTCGCAATCCCGCGGGGTAAAGCGATGACCCGCGACCGTTTTAAAATCCGGTCCGCTTGAAGTGTCAGCCACTCCGGGTTTCCGGCACCCGCCCCCAGTCCGAATAAGGTCCCATAAATTCGCGTCATCTCTTACTCCTCATTTCCCGGTTTTTGCACGGTCGCCACGAATACCGGATTGTCAGGTCGAAAACGCGGTACCGGCATTTTCCAGTCCATTACGGACGTCTGAATCAGCTGTACGTTCCATGAACACCCACTAGGTAGCAACTTGCCAATGTCTGCCGCCCGATCGAGTCGAACCAAATTGAGCACCATCACGCCACCTGGCTTCAACCGCCCGAGAACTCTCTCCACGATCTCCTGGAAACGCCCGCCTGAACCCCCTATAAACACGGAGTCAGGATCGGGCAAGACGGTGAAAATTTCGGGGGCCTCCCCCAGTATGGGCGTGACGGCGGTCTGATGATGCCGAATATTGACACACAAAATATCAAAGTCTCGCTCATTGCGTTCGATTGCAAAGATTTGCCCGCCGATACCGATGACCCGGCTGGCATCGATCGCCACGGAACCAGTACCCGCCCCGACGTCCCATAAAACACTGTCGGGGCGAAGACCCAGTTGTGCGATAGCCACAGCCCGCACCGGTTTCTTGGTAATCATCCCTGGTTGTCCAGGACGGCGATCAAAATCCCCGTCATCGATACCAAAATGCCCTTGGCCCGCCCGGTGATTTAAGATAACCACCACAGCATATCCACCCTTCTGCCAGTGTTGAACATGAATGGCCTGCGCTTGGGAAATTTCTTCGCGTTCCATGTCCAAGTTTTCACAGACGAACATCCTTACCTCTCCGAGTCCATGAGCAACAAGAATCTGTGCAATTTTTCCGGCATGATGGCGAGGGTCGGTCAGCACGGCAACTTTAGCATGGCGCAAAACCCAAGGAACCACATTCTCCACCGGACGCCCGTGAACGGAGCCAAAATAGGCATCATGCCAAGACATTTTGATCTTGGCAAACGCT
Organism: Sulfobacillus benefaciens; assembly: GCA_003023725.1. Classification (GTDB taxonomy): domain Bacteria; phylum Bacillota; class Sulfobacillia; order Sulfobacillales; family Sulfobacillaceae; genus Sulfobacillus; species Sulfobacillus benefaciens. The sequence continues at coordinate 8,829 of PXYT01000028.1, forward strand.
CTCTGAATTGAAGATACCTGAGGAATAACATATACCGAGTCTGGCCCCAAAGTGCGGTACAGAAATTCGGCAATTCCGAAAAAATTGGGATCCCCTGTAGCGAGGACCACACGTCGTTCCAGGGAATGACGTTTCAAGTGCTCGGCCATGGGATGTAGAGGCGAGTGGATGGGATATTTGCCCGGACCGTCCGGAATTTGATTCAAGACATCCTCGCGACCATAGACAATATCTGCCCTTCGCAAAAGAGCCTTTGCGGAATCCGAGAGATGCAGGGTTCCTTGCCCGGATAATCCTAAAACATAAACGGGATTGCCTTCTAACATGCCTGCCCGCTACCCAATAGCAACAGCGCATTAACAATCGCTGCTCCCACCGCACTTCCTCCTTTTTCCGACAAATTAGTGATATAGGGAATGAGAGATTGCTGCTCCAGGCGCTCTTTGGACTCCTTGGCCATAACGAAGCCGACTGGAACACCAATGATCACATGAGGTCGCCAACCCTCTTCCACCAGTTGAAGGGTTTCCAGAAGAGCTGTAGGGGCGTTAGCTATGACAACAATGACATGATTTCCATGGATGTGAGCTGCTCGCCGGATACCCCACGCAGATCGGGTCATTTTCAAATGACGAGCCATAGCGTGAGCATCGGGGTCGTCGACATAACACCAGGCCTCTAGTTCTGCCTGTTTCCTCAATCCACGGCTTAACCCCGCAAGAACCATCTCGACATCTGTCACAACCGGTGCTTTTAGCCGGATGGCCGAGATGGCCCGACTCATCGCCTGCTCATGAATTCTCACCGTATTCCGGTATTCCCAGTCGGCTGTGGCATGAATGATACGTTCAACAACATAACGTTCTTCCTGAGAAAACGGGATGTTGGGACCCTGCCGGATCCGACGAAAACTCTCCTGGTAAATTTCCTCGGGTTGCATTCTTTTCATCCCACAACCTCCCGTCCATCCAGCCTTTCATAGGGCGCTCCCAGCAGTCCGGCAATTTTGTAGGCCCAAAATAAAGGAACACGGCTGGTGTCGGCATCAATCACTCTAAGACTCACCGGGCTCAAGCGAATTTGACTGAGGCACTGCTGAGCCCTCGAGACATGTGTATCCCACTCGGTGGTCAGTCCGGGAAGTTTCCCGTCCGTCATCAAATAGAGTTGAAAAAACCAGGGTATCTGGCGTCGCCACATTTTCAATGTATTCGCCGTCTGCCACAACCCATCCCACAGAGGCGTGTCCCCCTGAGCCGGCAAGTCCTCTAAAATGGAACGGAGACGGCCCACTTTGTTGCTCGGATAAAGTAGCGTCTTGACTTCGCGGTGTCCAAATGTCAACAGTGCAAAATGGACTCGTTTCCGATATGCTGCTTGAGCAATCTTCAGGATTCGGTGTTTCACCGACCCAAGACGTTTGAGACTTCCCATCGATGCACTGGTATCAACGACAAACACAATCACAACCGGGCTTCCGTGTTTGGACTGCCGGAAGGTCAGATCCTCGTGACGCCAACCGACAGGAGACCCGACAGTTAAGTGTTGCCGCCTGACTCCAGCCAGTAATGTGCCGGGCCAGTCGATAAGGGCATCATCCCGGGAAGCAGGCAATCTTCTGTTTCGCCCGCGCAGATGGGAAGCGGGAGGCTGCCCTAACCGGCGTGACATATGCCTCATCCGCGAATGGGTTATCTGGATTCTGTTCCATTCCCCTGTCCATGGGCCGGCAATTCGGCTCAACCTATCCGGTTGGTCGCGGTTAACCGGAATCACGCGGTGGCCTTCCCCATTTCCTTGACCTCCGTTCCCAGACGGGTGAGTCGAGGACGAATCCGTATCAGAATTTGGTTTCTGGGCAGAATGCGCTGACGGCCTCTGCGGGGATGACGGACTTCCATCGCGACGGGACGAATCCGGTCCTCCCCCCAAACGGGATTGACTATCATCATGAGTTTCCGAGCGCTTTGGAGGAACGGGGGGTTCCGGGCGACGACGATGCAAAAGAACCAGGGGCGCGATGGTGTCTACGTCCTCTGCCTTCACGGTGCCTCGACCGCAAAGAGCGGCATATGCCCGGGATGCTTCGGCCATGACAATATCGGCCCGCAATCCCTCCACATGCGCATCCACTGCAGTCTGTGCAATGTAGTGCAGAATATCCGTCCGGATTTCAACACTTAGAAGGCGTTCTCGAGCCTCCACAAGCCTCCTGCGCCAGCTTTGCACAGTCTTCTCCCACTCTTGCAGAAACCGTCCGGGCCCGCGTTCGAATTCTAAACGCCTCTGGGTAATCATAACCCGTTCTTCAATATTCTGAGGTGTGACGATTTGCACCGACAGGCCAAAGCGGTCAAGCAACTGCGGGCGAATTTCACCCTCGTCCGGATTCATCGTTCCCACCAAAACAAATCGTGCGGGGTAAGACAAAGAAAACCCGTCCCGTTCCACGAACGCTCGACCCGAACTGGCGGCATCCAGCAACAAGTCAATTAACTGATCATCAAGCAGATTGACCTCGTCCATGTAAAGAATTCCACGGTGAGCCTTGGCCAACAATCCGGGTACAAAGCGACTGTGCGACGATTTAAGCGCCTCTTCCAAATCGAGGTGGCCCAAAATCCGGTCTTCGGTCGCTCCCAACGGCAATTCAACAAAAGGTGCCGGAGCGGATACCACGGGTGACGACTCATTGCCGCACACCGGACAAAAGGGAATCGGGTAATCTGGGTCGCAATGATAAGGGCACCCTTCGCGAATGGATATTTCGGGCAAAATATGAGAGAAGGATCGAACGGTTGTCGACTTCGCATTACCCCGTTCTCCTTGAATCAAAACTCCCCCAACCGCCGGAGAAATGGCCGTGAGGGCCAGAGCCAGCTTTAATTGCTCCTGTCCGACGATCGCGTCGAGCGGCATGACGTATTCAGTCATCATCGTCTCCCCATTCTTCTAATGTCGTTTCCGTTTCCATTAGAGCATCGAGCACCTCACTATAGATCTTTTCATCTGGATGTTCCCACATACCGCGCTGGCGAGCTTCAACCAGTCGTTCCGCAATATCTTTTAGAGCCCATGGATTCGATTGTTGAAAGAATCTGCGCACCTCCTCATTTACTACGTAGGCCCGAGCCACCTCATCGTACATCCAGTCCTCCATCAAATTCGCGGTGGCATCGTAGCCAAACAGGAAGTCCATAGTGTTCGCCATTTCCAGTGCCCCTTTGTAATGGTGGCGCATCGCGGCCCGAATCCATTTCGGATTAACGACACGGCTGCGAAAGACCCGATAAGCCTCATCTTGAAATGAGCGCACTCGCGATCGTTCCGGATTGGAAGAATCTCCGAAATACATATCAGGCAAGGCTCCGGTTAGGGACCGGATTGTGGCAGCCATGCCCCCGTGATCCTGCAAGTAATCGTCACTGTCAAAAATGTCATGCTCCCGGTTGTCCTGATTCTTGGTGGCAATTTGCACTCCCTGGAGCCGTTGCTGAAATTCTTGGTAAGCCGGAGTTCCGTAGTCTGTGTCACTATACGCATAACTCGACCACGTCAAATACAGCCGCGCCAAATCCTGGGAATCTTTCCAGTCGCCCGAATTCAAGGCCGGGAGAATCCCGGACCCGTAACTACCGGGTTTGCTTCCAAAAACTCGCCACAAACTGGCATGACGCGCTGTCTCAGGAGCTTGTCCCTCACTAATCCGTTTTTGAGTGTCCTCCAGCCACGCAGATCGCACAGGATTGAGATCCAGTGGTTCATGAGCTGTTGCTGCCATTTCCACTGCCTGATGGATGAGATCAATGATGTTCCGAAACGCGTCCCGGAAAAATCCCGAAATCCGGACAGTGACATCGACCCGTGGGCGACCCAATTCTTCAAGCGGAATCAGTTCCAATCCCCGAGTCCGTCCATTCGCCGTCTCCCAAATGGGACGAACACCTAAAAGAGCCAGAATTTCGGCGACGTCATCACCCCCGGTTCGCATTGCCGCGGTACCCCAAACGACAATCCCGACAGATTTGGGCATGCGGTGGTGCGACTCCTGGTATTGCTTGATCAGTTCCCGGGCCAAATCTTGCCCCACTTTCCAGGCAGGAGGGGAGGGAATACCGCGAGGATCCACTGAATAGAAGTTACGGCCTGTCGGCAAGACATCAATCATGCCACGTGTCGGGGCTCCACTAGGCCCGGGAGGCACGAATCCTCCGTCCAACCCATGCAAGAGTGCATCGGTTTCACAGCTTAAGTCACGAAGATAGGGCACAATCCGACTTCCAACTTCGCGGATTACGGCCCGGGTCTCAGGAAGTGTCTCCGCCCTCTCCCCGGTCAAGACACTTTGCGCCAACAGTTCTTTGGCTAGCCCTTCCACTGCCCTTTTAACGTCTCCTTGGATAAGATCGCCTTTGTGAGACTGAGACAGGTATGGGGCCAGGAGATCGGGAATCGTTCCCTCGTACAATACTCCTAAATCATTTTGCAGATCCTCCCATTTGAGGCCCAAATCACTGCACAGGGCCTCGGGCATCGATTTCACGCTTTGAGAAAGAGGAAGCCTTGACATAGCGTAGAGCAATTCTCCCCAACTCTCCCCACTTTCAGGACCTTGTCCTAAAATGTGCAGCCCATCACGTATTTGCCTAGCCTCCAGTTCACACAAGTACCCGTCGATATCCAGAAGGTATTGCGGAAACTCATGAGGTCGTTGGTCTCGACTGAGATCACGGTTCAAATGAATTGATTCGGCCAAATTCCAAATATCGTCTTGAATAATGGGCAGTTTGGAGGGATCCAATGTTTCAGCCTGATAATATTGGTCTAGAAGTTGTTGCATCCTGACCAGTTCATCATAGAGGCCGGCAACAGTAACAGGCGGAACCATGTGATCGATCAGAACGGCATGACTCCGCCTTTTGGCCTGAGTGCCTTCGCCAGGATCGTCCACAATAAACGGGTAGAAATTGGGCAAGCTATCCAAAACGATATCGGGATAACATTCTCCTGAGAGGCCAATCCCTTTTCCCGGCAGCCATTCCAAAGTACCGTGCTTCCCCAGGTGAACAACAGCATGAGCTTGAAATCGCTGCCGAATCCAAGCGTAATACGCCACGTAATGATGAGAAGGCGGTAATTCCGGGCTGTGATAAATGCCCACCTCATCCTCTCCGTTTCCCCTGGGAGGTTGAATGCCGATGAAGAGATTGCCCATGACACACCCGGGCACAATCATCTCTTGGCCTGCTACCCATGTGTTGCCAGGCGCCTGGCCCCAGTGTTTTTCCATCTGCCCACGGATTCCGGCGTGTTGCCGACTATAATTTTCAAGATAGCTGGCGACAGGGAGGCGCTCCATCCCGTCGAACTGTTCGGCCGTCAAATATTCTTCGTCGTGTGTTCCGGATGCTATGAGCTTCTTCATCAATTCGTCGCCGGTTTCGGGCAAATCTTCCACAGGGCCTACATTATAGCCCTCGTCCGCCAAAATCCGAATCAATCGCAACAACGAAACTGGGGTATCGAGGCCTACTGCATTGCCGATACGGGAATTTTTGGATGGATAATTGGTTAACACGAAAGCAAGACGGCGATCAGCCGGTGGAGTCCTTCTTAGCCGGACGGATTCGCGGACCAAACTGCACAGTCGGTTAATACGGTCGGGAACGGGAACATATTGACGGATGGCAATGGAATTGCGCACCGAAGGTAATTCCTGGCGAAATGACACCGGCACCGTGATAATCCGGCCGTCAAACTCGGGAATAGCGACATTCATGGCCGTTTCCAAAGGAGCCAGCCCCAAGGGGCTGTCGCGCCACTTTTTTTCCGTCCCCAATGAAATAAGAGCTTGAAACACGGGTACGTCCCATTTGATCAAGAGATTGGGATCTCCCCGAGACTCTCTCGGAATAGAACCGGACACAGTTTGTTGAAGACCTGCAGTGGCAAAACTCATGGTAATGATCACCGCATCCGCGCCCTGAATCCAGCTGTCTATACTGGTATCGGTCTTTAGTGACTGAGAAAAGATCGGCAGGGGACAAAGTAAGCGCCTTAACAGTCCATCAATAATGGCATCCACAAAAGACAAATTACCGGCAAGCCAATGAGCCCGATAAAAGAGGATAGCCACCGTCGGCCAGTCCTTGTAGTCCTGGGTCAGCGTCCGCCACGTGTCAAGACTGAGCGCCTCTTGGTGAGACGGCCAGTAGATTCCGGACCATGGCTCCTCACGAGGCGGTTCAAACCCCATTTCGGTGTCAAGAAAATGGTCCGACAAATAACGCAAAAGGTGATAAAAATTCCGTTCACCGCCCAGTGCCGCATATCGCATGGCTTCCGCGGCCACCAGAAAATCTGCGGTGGTAGCGCCCTGAAGCTCTTCGCTCGGTTCCATGTCCCCAGGCCATGCCATAAACGGAATTTTCCGATTCTGACACAGAGCCGTGATACGGTCGAAGAGCTCGGCGCAGGCCTTGCGGCCACCTAAAAGCCGCATGACCACAATCCTGCCCTTCTCGGCTATCTGATCGACGATCTCATCATTGTTCACCGGTTCCGTAACATTAATTCCTATCACCTTCCCCTGCCAGGAAGGATCCCTTTCGGCAGCCCGGGACAAGCTTAATAGATCGGTTTCAGCGGTGGTTAAGTAGAAAATCATGGCATAGTCATCCTCGCAATCCTCTTCGCTTTTTTGATACGCTGTTCCCCAGGCTGGTTTTCGCGACCATTTAATAGAAAAACAGAAGAGATGCTTACCCGTGCGAAACTATGACCCGCTCAGCCGTAAGCCGATTCTCGGCGTACCATTTTTCTCCGGCAGGGGACACCAACACCGCCGTGTCAAAGTTCCGGGACAGATGGTATGTCCACAGCGCATCCATGTTTCTAATCATGGCCGGAACCGTCCAGTGGTTGACATGCTTCCTGGCTGATGATGGCAAGCTCTGAAATTGTTCGAATGTCACATACAGGTGCTGTTTCCCATCATCCAGATCTTTTTGAGCCTGCTCAACTGTCGACGCCACCTGAACCCGGCTAAATCCTTTCGCGGCCACTTTGCTGACCTCCGGGGCTGGAACGCATAAGTGGGGCAAATCCCGCAAATCACGACCCATATCAGTCCATCCCTTCACAAGGGCATTGACGAGGGCCGATTCTTCGATAAAAACCGTGTCATGAGAAGACATTGCGGCAAGCCTGTCGTTGTCGGCCAGCGCAGAGAGGTAAATCGACCAATTGAACACCTCCTGGCCCTGTTCCCGAAATTTCTCCAGCATTCCCCACTCCACCGGATACCCGCTCACAACGATAACCCTCTGGCCATGCGCGGGTTTGGATTCCCACCACGACAACTCTTCGGATAGTCTTACGTTCTCCCCAAACACCAAAACGCAAGGTGATTCAATAGCGTGAGTCTCCATGGCTTCCGGAAGACTCTGCAAGGTTGCCCGCACTGTCCTCTGCTGCCCCCAGGTCGCCCACTCAATGGCACACGCAGCAAGGTCGGACGGAAAACCGGCATCGAGGGCAGCGGATACGACCTCCCTCACATGTTCCAAACCCATTAATACCACCCAGGAGTGCCTTTCCTGCCAGGAATAGGAAAATTTCCCCTGAAATCCCCCCACGGTGCTGACCCCTTGAATGAGTCCACGGTGCGTCGCCGGAATACCGGCATAGGCCAAGGAGGCCATGGATGAACTCAGCCCCGGTATGATTTCGAACGGAATCCGATACGCTCGCAAGACCTCCGCTTCCTCTCCCCCACGGCCAAATAGCAAAGGATCTCCGCCCTTGAGCCGTACCACTGTTTGTCCCCGTTGGGCCCGTTCAACCAAAAGTTGATTAATTGAGTCTTGGCTGACCGATGCTTTGGCATGTTCTTTTCCGGCATAGATACGCTCCGCATACGAAGGCGTCAAATCCAAAATATTGGGATGAATTAATCGGTCGTATACGACGGCGTCCGCTGCAGCGAGCGCCTGGACAGCATAGTTCGTAAGAAGTCTAGGGTCTCCCGGCCCCGCGCCCACCAAATATACCGTCCCCGTGAGCCTATTACCCACATAACTCCTCCTCGTTCAGAGTTATCCTTGCCACTTCTCCAGCGCCAGTCGGAGGTGTTTGTCCCACTCACTATCAGTCCAGTTTTGGTCATGAATACCTGCTAACCAGGTTCGAAACGGAAAGGTTTTGATTCGTTTCCACAACACCGGACGATCCGCAGGAGAATAGCGGCGCAGCACATCCTGCCTGAAACGGTGCAGAGCGGAAATTAAACGCGGCCACCGGGGATCTATCGATGACACCATATCCCGCAAGATGACAGGAGCCAAAAGCGGGGCTTGAGCCAGGGTTGAAACCCCGAGAACCAATGACTCCCGTCTAACATGGGCCATCATTTGAATATTTCTTGGACCGTCAAGAGATATATTACCGGCCAGAATTCCAAGGTCAATGGCATCTTGGACAACCTGACGGTTAAGTTTTTCATCGTCTGTACAGGCCATGACCAGTTGTACGTCGTGCAAATCATTCCGGCGATATTCCCTAGGAATCCATTGCACCCGCTTCGTGTCCACGTAAGGTTTTATCCCTTCATTCAGACGAGGGCTGACAATACGGATCGTCGCTCCGTTCTCCACAAAATTCTCCAGCTTATTCCGGGCCTGCCGTCCTGCTCCGACAAATAATACGCGCAAGTTTCCTAAATCCAATAATATCGGCACATAAGCCATCTCAATATCTCCAATAAAAAATCCCCTCATAAACGAGAGGACGGAATTCCAGAATAGCTGGACCTCCATCTCCCGTTTCCGCGAACAGAAAGATATGATCCTCAAAGGCAGGTCTCCTGACTTTTTCGTAACCGGAGTGTTGATATCCTGGCAACGAAATCACAGTGGCGGGACCGCTCAGGATTTTCACCTGATTCCCTATTCTCTTGCCGCAGGCAAGCACCTTTGTGGCTAAATTAAATGTTGATACCGTTTCGCCTATCATATCATGCTTTGGACAACCGGAGTACGTTCCGAGAAAAATTACAACCACATAGGCAATCATATAACAAAGGGATAATGCAGAATAATCCATGGCACAAACCCGAATCGGGTGTTGCCGGGAAACCCGCCAGATATCTTGGCAATCTTTCTTTAAATTACATCAGTCTTCCTGCTCCATCTCCTCTGGCTCATGGCGACTGAGCCGCATATTGACCCACTGACGAGTTGATATGAGACCTAAGTACGCCCCCATTAACCCTAAGAACAACGTTGCCAACAAGTAGGCAAGCGACAGTGCCGGGGTCACGGACCATAATCTGTGAGCTCCCAGCATAAACGTCGAAAAGGTAGTAAAGCCCCCGAGAAAACCCACACCCCAAAAAAGTCGCCAATGATCTTCAAGGATTCCCAGTTCGGCACTCAACGCCATGACAATGCCAATCAGAAAACTCCCCGATACATTAATGACGAAAAAGTTCAGAGGAAAACGGTGATACTGGCCCAAGAGGGACAATGCATCGCGAGCCAAGGCGCCAAGGCCTCCTCCAATCCCGACCCACAACCAGTTTTGCTGCGTCATCACTCACAACCTTCCCAACAAGAGGCCCACTTCAACCCCCGTAAGCCCCAATCCCATGTTCAGCACAATATTGAGAAATGCCCATGACATCAATTTCTCTTCCAGCAGTCTCCAGGTTTCGTAACTAAATGTCGAAAAAGTAGTAAAAGCAGCTACAAATCCAATATCCAAAAACTTATATAATCCTCCTCCCGGGGACAGACGAGCGGCAATAACGCCAATCGCCATGCACCCTAGAGTGTTAATGAAAAGTGTTCCGAAAGGAAATCCTCCACTTGTGCGCTGCCCAATCCACCGACCCACTTGAAAGCGCGCAACAGATCCTAAAAACCCTCCGATAAAAATAATCAGGTCGTTCAACGCACGTCGCTCCTTTCTTCACTTTCTTTATATCATAAGAGAAATCCAGGAGCCATTGGCCACTTTCCAGGCCGTATCTAACACATACTGACTCTTGCACTATAGTATATATTGTTGTATGATGATTTTGCTCGGTGAAAACGCGGTGATCCGATTCGTAAGAATCACGGTACGAGCTCGGAAAGTTCCGTTCAAGGGGGGGAACCGAACTTATAATTTTGTTCCGAAATGTGCAATCCAAGAAAGGGACAGAAGACATAGTTCAAAAATTCAAAGGAGGTTCTCCGATGCGAACGACAAGTCCAAACGAAGCCAGGGAAGAACTGGTGAAAACGGCCCACTATTTAGCATCCCACGCACTGCTCTTTCGGGGTAATCATGCCAATTTATCAGCCAGAATTAGCGAAGACAGAATTGTTATGACCCGGGGTGGGAATATCGCCAATCTCACCGTCGACGACTTTGCCTTGCTTACGGTACACGGCCAAATTCTTGAGGGAAATATGGACCCGGTTATGGCAGAGATAGTTGATATGCATGTTGCCGTTTACCAGGTTCGCCCTTCGTGCGGTGCAGTTATTCATACTCACGCACCCCACGTTACCGCATTCTCCGTTGCCCAAAAATCCATTCCTCTGGTCTATGAGCCGTTACTTCGCTTTGGCCTCACGGAACCGGTACCGGTAATACCATGGGCTCCACGCGGTTCAAAAGCCTCGGTCGAACAAATTCGAGATATCGCACAACACCATCCCGGGCTTCCAGCCGTACTTATGGCCAATCATGGCATTTTGGTCTTTGGCGATGGTCCCATGGAGACGGCCGCACTGCTGGGCACACTCGAAGAAGCCGCAGAACTTTATATCCTGGCTCAATCCCTGGGAGGAGCCAAGTTATTGCCCGAACGAGCCGTTCAAGACGTCATGGAACGCATGCAGACTTTCGGTAGCAAACATTAAGAGACGAACATGATCAAGGTGGTAAAACCAGACTCTCGAGGAGGAATAATGGTGAATCAGGAAAAGAAACAGCGTATTTTAGAACAATTGAGTCAGGAAGAAGTTAAATTAGGACGTCCTATGAAGCTCAGGCGTTATCTGGCCGAAATTAACCCGAACATCGTGGAAGCTCAAGCCGCAGTCGGGAAGCTATACCGTGAGGATAGCCCTCTCGACGCGAAAACCATTGCGATTGTCAACCTGGCAGCGGCCTTGGTCACGCGAGTTCCCATGTGCGTGCGCAACAATATGCAGGCAGCCCTGAAGGCCGGGCTAACCCATGAGGAAATCGGCGCGATAATGGCTCATGCCCAGTTCATTGCAGGAACAGCCGTGTTCTCCGCTTCTTTGGAAGGACTTGAGTCCATTTTGCAGGAACAGAAAGCTTAATTCGCAAAATTGGAGGAGGGGGTCCATAGACCCCCTCCTCTTTCTCAGGAGGGTGGGACCATGTCCAATTTCAAACGTTACCAAACCGGAAAGCATTTAGAGGCTTTTGTTCTTCTTCTTCTCAATGAACATCCTGATCATGGAGGCCACCTCCTGTTACGGTTATCCGAGATCTTGCCAAAAGAATGGGTCGTCGACAGCGGCCGGATTTACCGCTTATTAAGAGAACTAGAGGAATCCGGATGTCTCACTTCATCGTGGATACAACATGATGACGCGGCTCCGGTTCGTCAATACCAAATCACCCCGCAAGGTTCGGGCCAGTTAGACAACTGGGCTCAGGAGCTTGCCATCAAACAAGCGTCCCTGGCGCAATTCTTAGCCAAATACCGTGAAATCACGGACTCCTCTTCAAGGGCCAATTCACCCAGCGCCTTAAAGCCCCCCAAGACGGGGTAATGGGTACCTGCTGGGCCGTGGGTGTCAATAAAGGCAAGCCCAAGCGTCCAGCCAGAGGTGCCGCCGAGTCTCCCACAAGCCGCAAATCGCACCGGGGATTGAACTCTTGGATTAAGGCCAATCCTTTGTGAAGAGTTTCATCATTCCCTTCTTCTTGGACATAAATGACGCCGGTGGGCAAAGACGCAATGACGAGAGCGGCTAGGGGGCGGCGGATGTTGAGACCCAGGTCCCACGCCATCCAGTTGGCGTGGCGAGTCAACGCCTTTTTGACATCGTCGGTGTCGGGCTCATACAAAACGGGCATCCATGGCATAGGAGCCGGAATCACCCATCCCCAGGATGCCGTGCCAAGGGCCAGTCTGGCAAAAGGATAGTTGGCGTCACGAAAACCCTGGCCCCACAATCGGGTCACTAGTGCCTGTTCCCAGTCGAAATCGGCAAGGATTCCCTCTTTATACTGAGTTTGCATGTTGCTTATTAACGAGCGCCAAACGAGTTGTCGGCGGCTGGTTCCCGACGTAGACCACATGAACCAGCGCGACGGCATCACGGTTGGGGTTAGCGTATGGGAGGACTTGAGCCACTCGCGCAGCTCCTCTGGACCTAATTCCTTATGCCATATCTCGGCATTCTTGCCGAGAACGCGGCTCCACCGGTCCCCTTCAGTGGTCCAAAAAACCCATCCGTGTCCCATACGCCGTTGAACCACTTCGACTATTTTTTCCGTGGGGACATAACGCACCACCCGTTCCCCCAACAGAATTTTGTGAGCTCTGTCAGCCAGATGTTCCACTTCTTCCCAAGCATGCACAATGCTCACGGATTCATATTCCGGGTGATGGGTCACTTCATCCCGGATGAAGTTTTCAACCCCCTTATGTTCAACGGCTACCACAATCATGAGCGAATCCCCACAACCGACACCGTGCCGTGAATACTCAGTTTCTCGAAAGTGACAGCCTCGTTCCACGGCATCGCGACAACGAGAGGCACTCCGCCCGACCCCGTGAGACCGGAGGGGGAGGGAGCAGAGACCACGGTTACCGGACTCGATGCCCAAAGATGCCCTGACGATGAGATCACCAAAACATGGATTTCTTGGCCGACATGGGCGACAGCTGTCGATACGGGTATAGCAACCAGAACGCCCTTGACTTGGGTTTGGTGCACCGTTAATAACCCGGACAAAACCATTTGACCCTGCCTCAGACCAATCCGGAGATATCCTGGGTGCCAGTCTTTGGTCTGAGAGGATCCCAAAGGAACCCAGTTAATATCGCCTTTTCCCACATACCTTCCGGCAGCCATGGATTTCTTGATCACCGGGACCATAGGAGTCGGCCGCATCAGCGGCACCAGACTTAACACGGCATAAACGATACCCGCCACCAGCATGCCCCAAATGGCGGAAGAGCGCAATTTCAATGATTTCACCCTGGTTTTCCTTCCTCTCTTGGTTCATAGAACATAAATTGGGTTAGTCTCCACGGCTCTGCGGATGGCCTAGGACCGGCTAGTGGCAGCGCCCTGATGCAAAAGCCTGTCTTCTTCAGGAGAAGCCACAACCCGCAGGGGCACGTGTTCATCTCCAACCATCAGCAGCCCTTCCCCAACCCCAGCCTGAGCAATTTGGCCAACTTCCCCATCATGCAGACGTAAATACTCCCGGACTTGCTTAATACTTTCAGGGTGTTGTTTGAGAAGCATCACAATCGGTGCGTTCCTCAAACACACTTCCGCAGCCTGTGAGCGGACAAAGTCATTCATATCCTGGGTCACCAACGACAGGGCGGTTCCCCACTTGCGTGCTCGCCTAAATAGCGATTCCAGATATTTGGCCGACTCGTTGTCGGTCAGAAGATGCCATGCCTCATCAAAAATGATGAGCCTGCGCGATCCTCGCGATGTCTCACGAGTCAACCATTCACTAAGCGCGAGATAGGCTGCGTTCTTCATAGCCGTTGTCAAACGGCTCAAATCAAAAACTTGAAAATGGAGATTTGTAGGAATAGAGACGGTGTTTCCGATTAGCGTGCGCCATCTGACAATCACCATCGTTAATTGCTCAGCCAATTCAGGGTCTCGGGTTCGAACCTCGTCCAAAATATCTACGAGGTCAAGAATTTTGGGATTAACTTGCCATCCCCCCTTCTCATTGCGATTCCAAAAATCCCATAAGACAGGAGGCAGAACCATTTTCAACCGGTGTTCAGAATCCGGTATCAACCGCGACAGAAAGCGAATCAAGAAATCGCTGTCTTGTTCCCAGTCCTCAGTATCAACGGTCAGCTTAAGCGGGTCATAGGGAAACGAGCCACCAGGCTGACCCACCGACCAAATATGAGCTCCGACATTTTCGAGAACTTTATACTCTCCTTCGGGATCAACAATATACACCGGCAGCTCATAATAACGCGAACGCAACGCTTCCAATTTTGCGGCATAACTTTTCCCTGCCCCGGACCAGGCAATCGTAATTGAGTGCGGAGACGGCATAACAAAACGGTTAACAAGAACCAAAGATCGGTTTTGCGGATTGATGCCCCATAAAATCCCCTTGGGATGGACAATCTCCTCGGATACCAAGGGGAATAACGTGGCCCAGGTATCGCTTTCCATTTCCCGAACCGCGCCGGGTGCGTCTCCCATCGGCAATGTCCACTTGAGCCCCTGAATGTGGCGAAAATGTAGTGGTCTCATGGTCACTAGCAGACTTTCACAAACGTTTTGCAACATCTGGGTGGCGTCATTTAGCTCCTCCAAGGTCGGTGCCCATAGCGTCATGTGTAAACTGGTCTCTAATATTCTCGCATCTCCCCTGGTTAATTTCTGACGTATGCGTTCCGCGTCTTCGATAGCCGTTTCCACTGCGGGGTCCGCCAATCGTCCCTGTGCCTTGATGGCGCTGTCAAGTCCCCGGTTCCACAAAAGATGTCGCTTCATGGACCGCAGAACAACCTGAGGGGGAAGAGGTCCTTGATAAAAAGCGATGGTCAATGGGTAAGGAAACCGCAACAAGGAATCGAACCAGCCTGGATATACTTGGCGGGGATAACCAATGACCATGAAGGAACGGGTCCAACGGTTGCCAACTTGAAGTTGTCTGGGCTGAACGTTAATATAATCGGGCCAGATTACATCGATACTGCCGATGATCCGACGTCGTTTGAGTCTTTGCTTTATGCCCAATCCATTTTTCCCCCCGGCATGGCACGCGGATCTTGCCCGAAACTCGCCTGCAAAAACTTCAACGTTGTGGGCTGGTCCAGAGTGCGAATTTGAATTCCCAACCCTCTTAATCCCTGACTCAGAATCTCACGCCGGCGCATGAGCTCCTGTTCCGCCTCATCCCAAACAAATTCTCCCGCCGTCCGCCCCGTTGTTCTTAACCCCAAGGCTTGCCAATACATCACAATGTAAAACCGACGCTTTACCAGCCGATTGACGCTGACGGTATCTCGCAAAAATTGAATGTAATCCCCAAGCGATGGCCGCAAGTGTGCCTCAATCGATTCCTCATGACTCTTGAGGTCCGCAAGATATTCGTCGACGCGCAAGAAATCCGACCGGACAAACAACTGCACGGGGAAATTCAATCCGTTGAGAAAGTTTGCATAGCTCTTGATTAACTGTTCTTGTTCTTCTGGCGACCGTAATGCGAAATTTATTGGCTGTGCCTCCACAATCGCCACATAACGGTCTTTATGAACGAGACAGATTCCCGGGCCAATTGCCTGAATGGGAAATAGTTTATTCATATAGACGTCCACCAGACTCATCTCCTGCTAATCTTTATGGTAAATAACGTTTGGGCCGGAACACAAAAACCGCAATAATTCCCACCCACTCAGGTAAGCTTTTGGATTCAACACGGATCCCCGCGAGAGCGAATCCCCCGCCTAATATCACCGCACATAACCCATAGACCACAGGCAGTGGCCATTGTCGCTGACGCCAGATAATCATATCGAGAGCGATCCCCACAGCTGGCCATATCAAATCCTGGATCCGCATCCCCCCTAAAATCGGGGGATCGGTTTGAAGAGGAACGGCTACTACCTTATATGTGTCGTTGGACGTCGTCGTCTGTCTCACCTCGTCATCACGGGATTGGCGGTCCTAAATGTCATTCATTTGCACGAGAATACATGGGCCTTCAGCTCGGAAAGGGATAGTGCAGCAGGCTGCCTGCCCCATTCTCACTCCTCCTCCCGTGCTATATATCTCGGTGAACGAACCGCCCATAGCCGTCTGATCACTGAATCCGGGAAGAAAAGCGATGAGATATGTATGGGAGAAATTCTTGCACCGAGTAAATGTTTATGCCCCTGGTACCGATCACCACTGGGCCTACACAGCTCTCGTTGTTCCCGTCTTTAATGACACACTGGCTTTCACCAAAGTCCCCCTCCCGAAACCAAAGTGTCTTTTTGCAACGTTAGGTCCCCCCGAGCCAAGCCGTATTTGTTCGGAAAAAGACACGGGTGTGCGCCACGTCCGGTGGCATGGGTGGTTGCCCTTGTTCAGGACATCCATCTGCGCGACGCACGTTGCGTCCAGGCAAGGAGCTTGGGGAACCCTGCCATTGGTGGCATTTAGTCTTGGTAAGGACACCGCGTCGTGCAAAGGTGGCTTTGGCCTGCGCCAAGATTTTACCGGTCCAATCGCCGCCTTTGGCTTTGTAATACGGATGTCCAATTTCCAGCGGCACACCTTCGGCTTCACAGGAGGCACACCAGCGCTTCCCGTTATCCAACAGCCAATCACGCTCGTCATAACCCGGACCCTCCTCCTATTATTTGACGCTGCCAATTTCCGCGTTTTGTAACTGCTGCCCATCAAAACGCCCCGGTTCCCAAGATAGGTTGGTCACAAGAATCCAGCGTATCATGCGCTGCAGTCAAGTCCTGGTCGTATCCACCGATCTTGTAACGATCTTTGGCAAACGGACCGGGTTGGTTACCGCTGTCTCTAGCCAATCCATCATGAAAAGTCTTCACATTATGTTGAGTGGATGACCCAAACTCCGCTCTTTAGGGCGAGGTGGTTGACGATTACTCGCGTCTTATCCTGGATTGACCAGTCTATTCTAAGGGCCGACGGTGCCGACAATGCGGCGCATCTGTCCTGGCAACTTAACCACATAATAAAGCAGCCCAATTTCCTCGAGTTGACCCATGACATTGCCAGAAGACTGGTCTCCAAGCATATGGATAAAAAGGTAAAACACCATAGCCTGAATGCTTTGAATGAATATGGCAACTAAAAGCTCCTTGAGAAGACGCAACAAGGAGGGCGATCTCTGACCTTGGGCCATCCAAAATAGCGCGAACCAGGGAATCAGCGCTAAAAGAACGACAATTTCGACATCTCGCACCACATAATACACACCGAGAATTGCAACCAATACCACGACAGCCACAGTGAGAACAATGGCCGTGATTGGATCCGTCAATAGAGCCATGTGCGATGCAAAGTGAAAGGTAATCGCCGAACGAGCTAGCAAAGCAGCAACAACCTCGTTGTTGAAGAGCAGTAACCCATTGACCAGCGGCAAAGAAAATAACGCCCAAATAACCTGGGTTAGAGTGCGATGCAGCACGTGCACCGGCGAGAATCCCCACCCCTGTCCCCCGTTCAGTTCCGGCCACTGGGCCTGAATTACAGCGATGACAAAAAATACCGTCGTCGTGGCGATAGCCAAATTCCGGCTGAAATCAAAGAGCGGATAAACTACGGCCGGGAGTTTAAAAGGATAAAAGACCGTATGCCTTAACACCTCTCGACTAAAGCCAATCAGTGCTTGATTCAGCCCTTTGCTCAACCATGACAGCACACTGTGCAACGGATTCAATCCAGGAGTTTTGAGATGCAAAGCGCTAGCTCGCAGCATACTGAAGAACCTGACGAATCACATCAACCAACAAGATCAAAACCAACCCGGTCGCTGCGCGGATCATAAGTTCCTTCGCCGCCTGAACACTACGGGGACTTTGTGCAATCATAAACCGAATCCCCCCGTAAACCATGATCAGCGAAAATAATCCTCCGGCAATGTCAACGAGCAGTGCTGTCAGTTTGGTTATTAAAGATAAGACATGCGCTGTGGGCATCTAGAATATTGGCCTCCTTCTCCTTCAATGTACTCAGACACGAGTATCATGAGTTGCTGATTCGCCCCTGGGCCTCTTGCTTCAGGCTGGATCCTGGGATCCTCTTTTGCGGGGAGGACACCCGATGGCCTTGCCATGACCTGTCGCCTCATTGAAATCGTGATTGCCATATTTCAATTTCAGTCCTGGACCCGGGACTATCATATCGGAGAAGGTTGCCAGTTTTCCTGTCGAAATTATTAGGGCACTAGGGGAAAGGGACCGTGCTCAATGCAACGGTCCCTTTCCCCATGCGAATTATCTTGTGCTATATCCGCTGACGGTGCTCCAACCTTATTTTGCGGCGCTGTTCCGCCTGATGAAATCGTTCAATTTCTTCTTCGGTTTCTAAAATCAGACGAGGAACCTCAATGGGTTTGCCATTGTCGTTCAACGCCACAAAGGTGAGGTACGCCGTACTGGTTTTTTTCACGTCTGGATCGCGTAAATCCTCGCGGTAGACGTCCACGCCGATTTCCATCGACGTACGTCCTACCCAATTGACTTGGGCAATCAATTTCACGACCTGCCCGACCCTAACCGGATGCAAAAATTCCAACGAGTCCATTGATGCCGTCACGGCAACATGTCCGGCATGCCGGGCGGCCGTTATTGCTGCAGCCAGATCGATCCAATGCATGAGGCGCCCGCCCAAAATATTGCCCAGCTGGTTCGAATCGCCAGGAACCACCAGTTCAGTCATTTCTGTTCGAGAAAATGCCGGCGTGCGTCCATTCTCCACGTTGTTCTCTTCCCTTTCCACGTGATTTTTCGTGGGTATAAGTGTGTCCCCAATCCAACATCCTAACATTAACGCCATCCGGGAGGGAAATTATGTGAGTATTAAGTCCAGTTGGTCTCGTGTTCATCGCTCATCCGCAACACATCACGGATTTCAAAAAGATCTGGGGACCTTCAGCCTGACCCTCTTAACCCTAGGAGGAATTATGGGGTCGGGGTTGTTTATGGCCAGTGGCCTCGTCATAAAACGTGCTGGTCCCAGTGCTCTGATTTTGTACGCCATCGGCGCATGCGCTATGTACCTGGAAATCTCTGCGCTGGGAGAAATGTCTATCGCGTCTCCGACGCCCGGCTCCTTCCTCAATTACACCCGTATGGTTTTGGGCCCGGGGTGGACTTTTGTAGCCGGATGGATTTTTTGGTTCTCCAGTGTGCTAACGATGTCGAGCGAGGTGACAGCAGCCAGTCTTTTTTCCGGGCTGTGGTTTCCGGAAATACCTCTGTGGATTTGGTCACTGGCTTATTCTCTTTTTATTATTTCCGTCAATTTCGTCAGTGTACGCGGGTTTGGCACTGTGGAAGACATCATGGCTGGCGTTAAAACCATTGCTGTGCTGCTATTTCTCGTCTTGGGAACCTTAGCTGTTACCCACGCCCTGCCCATGACTCCGCCCTCAGTCGCTTCATTAGGATTCCGTACATTTTTGACTCATGGGGGATGGCTTCCTCAGGGTTGGCTTGGTACCTTGCCTGCTTTCCTACTAGTCTTATTTGCTTATGCCGGGACGGGTGTCATTGGGCTGGCCGCAGCGGAAACCAAAAATCCCAAGAAAACCATTGCTCCCAGCATCCGGTGGACCACGGGGCTGATTAGCGTGATGTACATTGGATCCATAATTCTGATTTTGAATTTGGTCCCGTGGAACCACATGTCCTCGTCCGTCTCTCCGTTCGTTCTGGCCGTTAGGGCGAGTGTCTTGCCATATGGTGCCTCGATTATGAACTTAGTCTTGCTCTTTGCCGTGCTGTCGACAATGAATGCTGCCTTGTATTCCAACGTTCGGGTTCTCTATGGATTAGCCCGGGCAAACCAAGCTCCCAGGGCCCTCGGGAAACTCAACGCTAAGGGAATCCCCGGCAACGCCATATGGATGAGCGCCGGATTGCTGGCATTAACCATCATTCTCGCCTTCGTCCTGCCTCACAAGGCCTATGGGTATTTAGTGACAGCCACCGGTTTTCAAGCGATGTTTATTTGGCTGATGGTCCTCTTGACTCAAATCTATTACCGCCCGTACCTCGAGCACTATCACCCCGACCGCTTAACCTACCGATTGTGGGGATTCCCTTTTACAAGCTATCTGGTCATGGCCATCGTCATCATGGGACTCTTAGCATCTCCCTTGACCCAATCCGAATTTGTAGGAGCTATCGTCGGCTTTGCCGGGATTGTCTTCGCGTGGCTGGCATGGCTATTCGTGCGTCGTCGTCCGGCAAGTGCCACGCCCCCTGGGTCGGGCTAATAATCTTCTCGGGATACATGTCCATCTCGTTAAAAGTCATACAATTGTCGTAAAGTGCCAGGGACAAGGCTAGCTGTGTTTCGGACTGTTCTCGTGCCCGGACGGTTAAGAAATGCCAGAATCGGCCTTATAGCGTGTCAACTTAGTTTGGCCTGTTTGTTGCGGAATACTAAAGCTCGATCTTCTTTCCGCCCATTGTTGATTCCTCCGTTCTCAAATGCAGTGCGAACAATCATAACTTGAGTTTCGCACCCCAACTGTGTATTTCGGGTTTTTTGGCCAGTGCCGCGAATGCTTGCTAGTCCGCATAAAGAAGAAACAGTGTCATCACAGCGCTACCTTCTTCTTTTTTGGCTTATTTCTTCTGGAGCAGACGATTATTTTTTAGCAGTCGTTTGTTACGGAGCTACATCTTTTCGAACGAACAACGAAACAGATTCCACGTGATCCGTTCGCGGAAACATGTCAATTGGAGTTATGCTTTTTACATCATATTCAGCATGGAGAATTTCGGCATCTCGGGCAAGCGTATCCGGATTGCAACTAACATAAATAATTCGATGAGGTGCCCATTGCATAAGAGTATTCAACACGCCGGTATCCACGCCTTTGCGAGGAGGGTCCATCACAACAACCTGGGGTCGGGGCAATAGGCCCTGGGTCACAGCGTCTTCCACGGTCGCGGAGATAATATGCGTATTCGTAATACGGTTAAGCGCCAGGTTTTGCGTGGCATCCCTCGTCGCTTGGCGATTGGCCTCAATAGCATAAACCGAATCTGCGAAGGGACTGATTAAGGACGCCAGCGTTCCAACGCCGGCATAAAGATCCCAAACACTATGGGCATGTTCCGGCAAATACCCTAAGGCTGTCCGGTACAGGGTTCCGACTTGTTCCGGATTAACCTGAAAGAATGATTCGAAAGACACATGGAACGACATGCCCAAGATCCTGTCAGTAATAATGGGAGATCCTGCCAGCAATTCCGTCTTGTCTCCAAGTATCCGGTTAGTCCTGGACGTATTCACATTGACTCCCACCCCCCGAATCTTGGGATGGTGCTGTAAGAGATCCTGAGCCGCTTGGGTCAATCGTGGGTCTTTTGACGTCACCACGAACAGAACCAACATATCTGAAGACCACTTGGAGGTACGAAACAGCGTGTGGCGTAAAGTCCCTTGTCCGGTTCCTTCATCGTAAACGGACAGACCATAATGTTTCACCAGCTCGGGCAAATCCTGTAGCATTTGACTAATCGAGGGATCCTGGATGAGACACCCTGTAAGTTCCACGAGTTGATGGCTGCGAGATTGATATAAACCCAAAATCGGCCGATTACGTTGATGACCCCACGGAAACTGCCCTTTGTTTCGATAATGAGACATGGATGGCGCCCCAATAATTGAATGCACAGGTGCATTAGTGAATTTGCCAATGCGCCTAAGGGACTCTCTCACTCGATTTTCTTTATACCGCAGTTCAGCCTCGTAGTCCCAGTGCTGAAAGGCACACCCGCCACACTGTTCAAAGTCGGGACAAGCAGAGTCAATCCGTTCCGGGCTTGGCACTATCACCTTTTCAAGCGTCCCTCGCGCATACCGGGATTTAACTTCATCGATGCGAGCCTGAACCGTTTCACCTGGCAAAGTCTTGTCGACAAAAAATATTCGACCATCCGGTAAATAAGCTACGCCTTGGCCATTTTGCCCCATCCGCTCGATTTTTACCTCGATTGCAAGGGCGTCCCTTTGATTCATCAATTTCGCGGCGCAGGGACTCCGTCCTTCAGGGTCAAAAGGAGCGCCGCTTTCCCCCCTTCACTCACACACCCTTTTGTCACTTGCCAGCCGTCCCCTCTTTGTCTAACACCTGCCAACATAATTGTTTGCCTGTCAGCCCATCTGTCCTCACCGTATAGCGTACCCCCATTGGGAAGTCGCCAAAAAAATACTGCCCTGGTCATAAATTCTTCAGGATCGTGCCGAGCAATCGGGTATAGACCGATTAAAAATCCATTCCGGCCAAAAAACCTGGGCCATGTTTCACAAGGCTTCCTTGTGAAACACAACTAACACAGGCTAGCTCGGTCCCACACTGCACTCTCCTTTTGTTCCTATGGCGAGGGAGGATCCCTCACCAAGATGCAGAGATTTCTCTAAGCTCTAAACGAGCGAATCAAGGCTTTCTCAGCCACCCTTGCTCAGCCACCCTTGCTCAGCCACCATTAGTTCGGCTGATTCAGTGCCAGGTTTAAGTTTTTTCACCAACGGCTCGAATAACCTCTTTCAAAGTCGTATTAACCACATCGGGCTTTGCCTGTCCTTTGGTTTTTTTCATAACCTGACCCACAAGAAATCCTAAAGCCTTGTCCTTTCCGGAAAGGTAGTCCTCGACGACTGGCATGTGAAGAGCTACAACTTCCTCAACGACTTTTTTGATGGCCTCCCCGTCCGTAATCTGGCTCATGCCCAAGTTCTTAACCACGGCCTCCGCAGGTTTTCCGGTTTCATACATCTTATCCACGACTTCTTTGGCCATTCGCCCAGATAAGGTCCCCCGCTTGATCAGATTCAGTAATTCAACCAGCCCTTCCGGGGAAATCGGAGAGGTGGCAAAGGTGTCGCCATGAGCATTGAGCAGTCGGGACAAATCCGACAACATCCAGTTCGTCACCAGTCTTGCGTCGTCAAACAGAGTTGTAGCCTGACGCCAAAACGTTAATGCTCCTTGGTCCGACAAAATCACTTCAATGTCTTTGGGCTGCACCCCCGCCTCCCGTAATTCTTCACGAAGTGCCATGGTTGAAGGGGGCAGACTGCCAGCCACTTCCTGAACAAACGCGTCTGTGAGGACGAGCGGAGGCAAATCGGGCTCCGGAAAATAACGGTAATCATTGGCTTCTTCCTTACTCCGCTGCGAATAAGTTCGACCGCTTTGGTCGTCGAAACCCCGCGTCTCCTTGATGATGCGTTCCCCTGCTTCTAAGAGTTCCGCCTGCCGTGCCACTTCGTACTCGATTCCTCGCTGCACGTTCCGAATCGAATTCACATTCTTGATTTCAACACGGGGTAGTTCTTCCAAAGAACCCACATACTCCGCCGGACGCAATGATACGTTGGCATCACAACGCATCGACCCTTCTTCCATTCGAAGATCGGAAATGTCCAAATAGCTCAAGATGTTCCGCAACTCCGTTAGGTAGAGCCGGGCCTCATCTGCCGAGCGCATGTCGGGTTCGGAAACAATTTCAATTAATGGTACGCCAGCACGATTCAGATCAACCAGTGATCCCTTGGCGTCACCAAGACGCTGCCCCAAATGGTTGAGTTTACCGGCATCTTCTTCCAGATGAATCCGCCTCACGCCCACGGTTTTCATGACTTCACCACCGTTTACAATAGCCACGTGACCGTACTCGGCTAACGGTTGATCGTACTGCGAAATTTGATAGGCTTTGGGTAAGTCCGGATAAAAATACTGTTTCCTATCAAATTTCGAATAAGAATGGATGGTGCACTGAAGCGCTAAGGCGGCCTTGGCCGCATACACCACGGCCTGACGGTTTAAGACCGGCAACACTCCGGGCATTCCCAGACAAACGGGACAGGTATGGGTGTTGGGATCAGCACCAAACTCAGTGGAACAACCACAGAACAACTTCGATCGAGTCTTGAGTTCGACGTGAACCTCTAAACCGATAATCACCTCAAAGTGTTTCATAAGTCGCCTCCCACAGACGGCCATGGCTGTGCCGGCCACAAGTGTTCAAAAGCCTGAGCTATCTCCAAAAGCCGTGTTTCTTGCAACGCCGCCCCAAGCCACTGAATACCCACAGGGACGCCGCCAATCAACCCCGCTGGCGTGGAAATGCCGGGAATTCCCGCTAAATTAGCTGTCACCGTATAGACATCGGACAGATACATCTGCAACGGGTCCTGGCTTTTTTCTCCAAACTGGAACGCAATATCGGGTGTTGTCGGAGCCAAAATCACATCAACCTGACCGAAAGCCAACTCAAAATCCCGGCGAATAAGGGTCCGCACCTTTTGTGCCTTCAAGTAATAAGCATCATAATAGCCAGCTGATAAGGCATGGGTTCCCAGCAAAATACGCCGGGTTACTTCAGATCCGAATCCTTCTGCCCGAGTTCTTTCGTACATTGGTAGCAATTCATTGCTCTCAGCACGAAACCCGTAACGGACTCCATCAAACCGCGACAAGTTACTTGATGCTTCCGCAGGCGCAACGAGGTAGTATGTGGCAATCGCGTAACGGGTGTGAGGCAGAGACAACTCGACCAATTGAGCTCCTTGTTCCTGGAGAAGTGCTAGCACCTCGTGATAACGCGCTTGAACACGAGGGGCAATTCCCTCACCGTCATATTCCTTGGGCACACCGATACGTACGTCACGCCAGTCCGGTAAAGACGGTCGACCAGATTCAACGGTTTGCGGGAGAGACGTCGCATCCAGAGGATCGTGTCCCGCAATCACCTCGTACAACAACCGGGCATCCTCGACATTCCGGGTTAACGGACCAATTTGGTCGAGACTTGAAGCAAAGGCAATTAATCCGTACCTTGAAACCCGACCATAAGTAGGTTTTAGTCCTGTCACGCCACAATAACTTGCAGGCTGCCGGATCGATCCGCCGGTATCAGATCCCAGCGCGGCTGGCACCATTCGTGCAGCCACCGCTGCCGCCGATCCCCCGCTGGAGCCGCCGGGGACACGGTTTGTGTCCCACGGGTTACGAGTAATGTGATACGCCGAGTGTTCCGTGGATGATCCCATGGCAAACTCATCAAGATTCGTTTTGCCGACGATAATAGCTCCGGCTGCCTCTAAACGGTCGACCACTGTAGCATTGTAGGGCGACATGAATCCTTTCAGAATTTTCGACCCTGCTGTGGTGGGCATTGATATGGTCGTCATATTGTCTTTCACCGCAATCGGAACCCCAGCCAATGGCAAGTGTTGCAATTCTTCCGCCGACAATTGGTCGATAACTTTTGCGCGCCTGCGGGCATACTCGGGATCCAAATGTAAAAACGCCTGAATAATCGGCTCGGTCTTGTCTATGCGGTCAAAAATCGCAGCAACGGCTTCCCCCGCGGACAATTCTTTGGCCCGGATGCGATCCGCCAGTTCCCTTACTCCAAATTCATGAATGGCCACTTAACGGTCGCCTCCGTCCATAATCCGAGGTACCCCAAACATATTGTCACGGCGATCCGGCGCATTTTTTAGTGCCTCTTCCACTGGCAAGGACGTTCGCACCTGATCATCCCGTAAAGGCATCGTCAACGGGATAACATGCATCGTGGGGTCAATGTCATCGGTATTCAATTCATTAAGCTGGGTCATGTATTCCAAAACGGCATCCAAATGCACAGTCATTCGGGCAGCATCCTCCGACTCAAGTCGAATCCGTGCAAGACGAGCCACATGTTTAACCTGTTCTTGCGATAACGACACTTTACACCCCTCCATAACCTAACAATTATAACATGCATCTCATCGCTTTTTGAAATCGAGAACCAGCCATTCCGGCACTCCTCTTGAGTTCCAGCCCTGTTGTGATGCCCGTTGTCACCCCGTGTCTCCCCGGTTAATTGTCCCGGGGAACCATTTTCGGTAAAGTGGAAGGCAGAAAGAATTATGAACCATGTTCGTATAAACCATGGCATGCGAGGGCACAACTAGCAGCAAATTATACAAAAACCGGTTTTTGGTTTTGTTTCGGCAAGATTCGGGGAGACAAGGTGGATAATCGTGACAGGAATTCAGAAACAAAGATATGGGCTTATCGCCTTAGTCGTGGTGTTAGCCATATTAACCGTATATCCGCAAAAAACTCGAGAATACCACATTACACAAAAGGGCCCTATCACCCATATTGGTCAAGGATTTGACGGAGGATTCGTAGAGATTCAGGTCGGTTCGACTATATTTGATAATCCGGTAATCAATGCTCCGTCAAGTGCCGGGGTGTCACTCCCTCCTCATCTTAAGGTCGGAGAATATGTCGAGGCAGCCGGGGAGTGGACGGCAACAGGGCCTTGGTGGCAGTTTCAGCGTCCCGCTCCTCCTAAAGTCGTCAAATTAACCCGCTTTAGCCTCGTACGTCCCGCCAAATCGTCACACAAGGCATGACGAAAAGGATGGCAAATCCGTCCTTTTCGTCACCTCCCCCTTATCGATAGTGACACGCAACCCAGTGGTCTGGGCCTGATTCCTTGAGGATAGGCCGATCCACTTTACATTTTTCCTGGGCTATCGGGCACCGGGTATGGAAACGGCATCCCGACGGCGGGTTAACCGGACTGGGCACGTCTCCTTGAAGAATGATCCGTTCCCGCTTAATATCCGGGTTGGGTATGGGAATCGCCGAAAACAGTGCCTCGGTGTAAGGATGTAACGGCTTGTGATAGATCTCTTCGGAGCTTGCGATCTCTACCATAGCTCCCAAATACATTACACCCACGCGGTCGGAAATATGACGAATAACATTCAAACCATGGGCAATAAACAAATACGTCAAACCGAATTCGTGCTGCAAATCCTCCATTAAGTTAAGAATCTGGGACTGAATCGACACATCAAGAGCCGAGACCGGTTCATCCGCCACAATTATTTTTGGATTGAGGGCGATGGCTCGGGCAATCCCGATGCGTTGACGCTGCCCTCCGGAAAACTCGTGCGGATAGCGCCGAACATGATACGATGCCAATCCTACAACCTCGAGTAATTGTCGTACACGGGCTTCCCGCTCTTTCCTGTTGCCAACGCGATGAATCACTAACGGCTCTTCGATGATTTGGCCGACCGACATTCTCGGATTCAGGGATCCAAAGGGGTCCTGAAAAATAATTTGCATTTCCCTGCGTAAGGCTCGCATCTCTCTTTTACTCAGCTTCGTGATATCCTGGCCTTCAAACTTTATGGTTCCCGACGTTGGTTCGATCAATCGCAGCACAGCTCGGCCAGTGGTGGTTTTGCCACATCCGGACTCACCGACCAGCCCTAAGGTTTCACCCCGGCGAAGGTCAAAGCTTACACCGTCAACCGCCTTAACCTGGCCCACCACGCGTGAAAACAATCCCCCCGTAATGGGAAAATATTTTGTCAGGTCCCGCACTTCCATCAAAACGCCATGTGCTTTTTGATCCTGCAGCACGGCACTCATGAGGCCGCCTCCTTACCACTCGGTTGTTTCTGTGGATCCACGTGAAGCCAGCAACTGACTTTACGTCCTTCGGAAACCTCTGTTAACATGGGAGTTTTCTCCCGGCAAATATCCATGACCTTAGGGCAGCGGGGAGCAAAGGTGCACCCCTTAGGAAGATTGAGGGGATTAGGCACCGTTCCCTCAATAACATGCAACTTTTCCGCCGCAGGCTGATCCAGGCGGGGAATAGAGTCCAATAACCCTTGCGTATAGGGATGCAAAGGTTCCCGAAACAGATCCCCTGTGGAACTCTCTTCAACAATTTTTCCCGCATACATCACGGCTACGCGATCAGCCATTTCGGCAACAACGCCCAAATCGTGAGTAATCAACATAATAGAGGTGTGAAACTCCCGTTTCAATTTCCGCATTAAATCCAGTATCTGAGCTTGAATGGTCACATCAAGTGCCGTAGTCGGTTCGTCGGCAATCAGCAATTGCGGGTTGCAGGACATTGCCATCGCAATCATCACACGTTGACGCATTCCCCCGGACATTTGATGGGGATATTCGCGGACACGCTTCTCGGGAGATGGAATGCCTACCTCCCTCAACATGTCCACTGCACGTTTCCATGCTTCTTTTTTATTGACTTTTTGATGGAGAACCACAGCTTCCGCTATTTGATCTCCTATTGTGTAAACCGGATTGAGAGACGTCATAGGTTCTTGAAAAATCATCGCAATGTCGTTGCCTCGGATTTTTCGCATTTCCTCGGAAGACTTGGTTAATAAGTTCTCACCACGGAACAGGATCTCGCCTCCCACAATCTTCCCGGGTGGACTCGGAATCAACTGCATAATAGAGAGAGATGTCACGCTCTTGCCGCACCCTGATTCTCCCACGATTCCAAGTGTTTCTTCCGAATTAATGTAAAAACTGACTTGATCAACGGATTTCACGACTCCGTCTTCGGTGAAAAAGTGGGTGCTCAAATTCCGGACATCCAGGACTCTCTCAGGCACACCATTCGCTCCTTCCTCGCTTGCGTCGACATGATAAAAAACAAATAATGACGCCATAATCCGACAATTGACTAATCTTATTTATTATACGGCCTTATTGCAGACGCCGCAATGACCAAAATCTCGTGTCCCCAGTGATTGCCGAGGGGCGCATCCTCCGCCCTGCCTACAACGGTGGAGTTATGCCTAATTTCGTCATCTGCTCCAGAAATTCCTTCTCGGGAACAATGGGCACGTTCATCTTCTGAGCCTTCTCCAGCTTGGAACCAGGTTTTTCTCCAACAATGACCAAATCCGTACGCGAAGATACCGACGAGGCGACTCTTCCCCCAAGTTGGGCAATCCACAATTCTAATGTCTTCCGGGGAAGAATCTTAAAAGTCCCGGTAACCACAATAGACTGCCCCTCGAGCACTTTTTCTCCGGGAGATTCGGTCCCGGCGACTTCAACATGATTCATATTCACCCCCAGATCCCGTAGATTGCGGATAACTTCTCGGTTTGAGGGCTGAGACAAAAAGGTTATCACGCTCGTCGCAATACGTTCGCCGATATCGGGAATGTCCACGAGCTCCTCATAACTTGCCTGTTGCAACGCTTCCATCGTCCTAAACCGTGCGGCAAGCACAGACGCCGCGCGTTGCCCCACAAAACGCATACCCAGGGCAAAAATCAAACGACTTAATGACCGGGATTTACTGCTTTCAATGTTTTGAACAAGTTTGACGGCTGATAGTCGCCCAAAACGCGGAAGCGCCAGCAAATCCTCTTCCTTCAGACGATAAATGTCGTCGACCCGTTTGACGAATCCACTTTCTAAAAGAAGGTCAACGGTTTTTTCTCCCAATCCTTCAATGTCCATGGCATCCCGGGAGGCAAAATGAATAAGGGCTTCCCGTAACTGTGCAGAGCACGCCATCCCCCCTGTGCAACGATGAGCGGCCTCTTCAGGCAGGCGCACAACGGCTGATCCGCAGGCTGGGCAACGATCCGGAAATCGAAAAGGTATTGTGTTATCACGCCGGAGAGTTTTTTCGACGCGCACCACTTCAGGGATAATTTCCCCAGCTTTACGGATAAACACAAAATCCCCGATGCGAATATCCTTGTCGCGCAAGATATCCTCATTATGCAGCGATGCCCGACTGACGGTAGTTCCCGCCACACGAACCGGCTTCAGAATGGCGGTGGGCGTCAGTGTCCCCGTCCGTCCGACCGAAATTTCGATGTCGAGCACCTCGGTCAACACTTCTTCCGGCGCAAATTTATAGGCTACAGCCCATCGGGGCGCCTTCTGAGTTTCCCCAATAAGGGCTTGTTTGGACAAATCATTTAACTTGATGACCAAACCATCGATGTCGTAGTCCAGAGAATCCCTTTGACGTTCCCATTCATCCACATAGTTGTAAATGTCCTCTAACGTTTCACAGTATCTAAAATGTTCTTCCACGGGGAGCCCCACCTCGTGAAAGAATTTCAATGTCAAGTATTGTGTTGTGATCCGCGACAAAGCTGGATTTCGAGGAGCCGCGTGACGGATTTGGTAAAAGAAGGCGGAGAGTTCACGGGAAGCTGTTACTTCCGGGTCCAGTTGGCGAAGGGATCCTGCAGCCGCATTTCGCGGATTGGCGAAGATTCCCTGCCCTTCGTGCTCGCGTCTGGCATTAAGGGCAATGAAAGCGCTTCGTGGCATATAGACCTCGCCCCGGATTTCCATACTCACCGGTTGTCGCAACACAGCCGGAATTGCTCGAATCCTTAGGACATTAGCCGTCACATCCTCGCCACGGAGTCCGTCACCCCGTGTCGCTGCCTGCACCAGACGCCCTTCCTGATAGCGAATGACCACGCTCAATCCGTCGATTTTCAACTCGCAAGTGAAGGCCGGGGATTCGTCCCCCGTCACTTGAGTGACGCGCGTATAAAATTCCTGAAGTTCCTCGGCGTTGTGCACATTATTTAAACTCAAAACCGGGGGTGAAAATGATACAATCCCCATGGCCGGGTTGACAGTTCCTCCCACCCGGTCCGTTACCGATTCCTCGGTGCGCCCGTTCGGGTTTTCGCTTTCCAAACGCTGCAACTCGTCCATTAGGACGTCATATTCCGCATCGCTAATTTCCGGCTGGTCCAAATCATAATAAAGGTGGTTGTGATAGGCGATCAAATCACGTAATTCTTGAATTCGGCGGTCATTTCTCTCGCTCGTCATTAAACCGATTCGGCTCCTTCACGGCTGAGTTGGGCAAAGCGAGCCAGGAAAGACCGCACGCCGCCTCCGGGAAAGGCAATGGTCAATTCCAAATCATCGGATTCTCCCCGCATCGCCACGATCGTGCCCCATCCAAACCGAGGATGCCGAACCTTTTCACCGACGCTAACATCGGTGAGCACGTGGTTGCGGGCACTAATGGCTCTGTCCGCCGCCGTTGCCCGGCGCGGACGTTCGAGCAGTTGTTCGGGAATTTCACTGAGAAAGCGTGACACGGGATTTTGCTGGGTTCTTCCGAGCATCGTGCGTGTCTTTGCATAAGATACGTACAGTTCTTCTTGTGCCCGTGTAATTCCCACATAAATTAAGCGGCGTTCTTCTTCCAAAGTCCCTTCCTCGATGGATCGGATGTGAGGACAAATGCCCTCCTCCATTCCACCAATAATGACCACAGGAAATTCCAGACCCTTGGCACTGTGCAAGGTCATTAACCACACACCACCTTGATCCTCCTGAGTCTGATCCCAGTCGGACACCAGTGCAACCCATCCCAGAAACTCTCCTAAATCATCAATCCCTTGTTCCTCTTGAAAACGTTTCGCTTCCGACAATAATTCCCCGATGTTTTCGACGCGGTCTTGCGCTTCTCGGCTTCTGTCTTGCCGAAACATCGGCATAATTCCACTTTCTTCTGCCACACGCTGTGCCAACTGGATTAGGGTTAAGCTATTTCCCTCATCCTTCCATGACTGGAATAGTCCATGCAAGTCACGACAGGCCCGTTGCGCCTGTGCCGACAAACCAGGAATATCTGATGCATGCGCCATGGCATCAAATAACGAAATTTGCCGGGCCATCTGATACTGGCGAATTTTGTCCAGAGCCACGTCCCCAATTCCCCGTCTCGGAAAGTTAATAATACGGGACAACGAAAAATCATCTTGGGAATTAAACAAGACCCGCAAATATGCCAGAACGTCTTTAACTTCCTTGCGCTCATAGAACTTTCGTCCGCCCACCAGTCGATAAGCCAAGCCCGCCCGTGCCAAAGCCATTTCATAAGCCCTTGACTGAGCGTTGGTCCGATATAAAATGGCACAGTCGGAAAGTGATCGACCATGGCGAACCGCCTCATGGACCATTTCGGCTGCGAACCATGCTTCCGATTCTTCTTCCGACGCTTCATACACGCGAATCCTTTGGCCTTCCCCTTTGGTAGTCCACAAATTCTTGCCCAGCCGTTCCCGGTTGTTGGCTACCACAGCATTGGCGGCATCCAAAATGATTTGCGTGGAGCGATAGTTCTGCTCCAAGCGAATCACCCGTGCACCGGAAAAATCACGCTGAAATTCCAGGATATTCCGCATATCCGCGCCTCGCCACCCGTAAATGGCCTGGTCATCATCACCCACGGCACACAAGTTTCCATGTTTTTGCGCCAGGTGCTGAATCAACCGGTATTGAGCGAGATTGGTATCCTGGTACTCGTCGACGAAAATATGAAGAAAACGTTGTTGATAACGTTCCAACACGTCGGGATGCTCGTCGAATAGACGAACGGTCAAGTAGATTAAGTCGTCAAAATCCAGAGCGTTCAAAGATTTCAAGCGGTTTTGGTACTGCAGGTACACCTGTTGAACGTGCTGGTCCTGATACGTCTGTGCGGAGTATTGCTGAGGTGCGATAAACGCATTTTTGGCACGGCTAATGGCATGGACAAATTGGGCAGCCGGCCATTGCTTCTCATCCCATCCCAGGTCCCTGATAATGGCCTTGATCACAGATTTAGCATCATCCGCATCATAAACTAAAAACTGCGGTCCATATCCCATACACTGAATGTCTTGTCGTAACACACGTACGGCAATAGCGTGAAAAGTCCCGATCCACATGCTGCGGGCACGTTCTCCCACCAGTCGTTCGATCCGTTCTTTCATTTCCCTTGCCGCTTTATTCGTAAACGTAAATGCCAGGATTTGCTGCGGGTATACCAAATTTCGTTCAAGCAAATAGGCTATGCGATAGGTCAGAGTACGTGTTTTCCCACTGCCTGCCCCCGCCAGCAAAAGCAATGGTCCTTGGGTTATCTCGCACGCCTCGCGTTGAGGGCCGTTCAATTCATTCAACAAATTCATGATAGCCTCCCGTGATATCCTCAATCTCCATTATACCACGGGACCGTTGCCAGCTCTTGAAAACCTCCCGGCAGGGTTTAATACCCCTGCCGCGTTTTCGGACAGCAGACCGTCTCGGAATCCGATGAGCTTAAACTCTCATGCCTGGGCAACGCCGTGATTGAGTACCCCGTCCCGAATCCATCACGTGTGGGGCCTGATTTCATGCCACATCCTCAATGGACTCCTTCGGTTAAGCGAAACGCAGGTTTCAAATCAGGCTCACAAGTCACAAAATGCACATGGACCGTGCGAGGGCTGACATCGGTGTATAAGACGAAGTGACCGCGTGAAGACGGATCCGTGCCTTGGACCGAATCTTGCTGAAGTAACGATTTTGCAAGTTGTACCAATTCTGCTTCGGCCACTTCGGGATTGGGCATTTGGTACCACAAAGCCAATACCCGATCGTCAATCCAATTAAAGCCCTTGGTTTGGTCCTGCCAAAAAAATCCTGATTCTATCAGTACTCTCGATAAATTCACTACGGTACCCCCTTGCTGCGTTAGCGCGCTAAAGCATGAAATCCAAAAAATTACTCCGGATTCGAATCCATTTTATCCAGTACCGCCCGATAGCCGTCGGCGCCGAAGGCCAAAGCCCTCTTGACACGAGAAATGGTTGCCGATGACGCGCCCGTAATGCGGGCAATATCATCGTAAGTCTGGCCTTGGTCCAACATTTGCGCTACCCACAGACGTTGAGCAATAGAGTGAAGTTCCTGAACGGTCAGAATATCTTCGAAAAAAGCCAGACACTCATCTCTTGTTTCCAACGAAAGAAAAGCTCGACACAACAATTCAGTTTCCGGTGTTCTCAATTTCAAGTTCATAACTCACCTCATAACGCAAATGAGAATAAGATGTTGATTACACTATACTCCTTCAACCGTTCAACCACAAAGAATCCTTTCTCCCCTAAAATGTTGTCCACTCACGTCATCCATATTCTTCGAGGTGAGTGGTATGACGTCTTTTCTGGGCGGCGCCCAATTGCGGGGACACACCCCCCCGCAGGATCCCATAAACTCTGTCGCCGTCGCCCTCAACGGCGGTCTCTCAAGGCATGAGTCGTTTGAGGGACATACTCTAGACGCACGTGGGTTTCATGGTGCACCGCTTTTTATACACTTTCTGCTGGTTCTTGGACCTTATTTCGGCGAGGTATCCGTCATCCCCCTCCTTGTTTGTCATATTTTTTGCTCCTCTTCACGGTTGTTTAATAATGGTTGAAACCGTTGAATGGAAAATCGGCTGCCGAATTTATCCCGACTGTTGCACCTGCCCTACTTTCTCGATGCTCTGGCCTAGTTACCGATTTTTCGCGGGATGATTCATGAGCTCATGGGAATTGCTACCCCCCCGAAATATTGTCTACCCCCTTGAATCATTTGATTTTCAATGGGACAATGAAAATGAAAATCACTATGATCTCATTTACCAAAGGAGCGGTGTCATGCAGTTAGGAGAAATGGCCCCTGAAATCCGGGTTCAGGCAACCAATGGATCCACCTTTTCGTCCCGTGAACAAACTGCAAACGGTCCCCTCATCGTAGCTTTCTTCCCATTGGCCTTTACCCCCGGCTGAATTCAAGAACTGTCCACTTGGAGAGGGGACTTCACAAAGATTCAAGAGGCCGGGGCATCGCTTATTGCCTTGAGCACTGACCAGACATTTGCTCAGCGTGTGTTTAAGGAATCGCTGGGAGGATTACCCTATGAGCTCGGATCGGATTGGATGCGAACGGTTTCCCAGGCTTATGGCGTTTATGACGCCAAGGGAGGATTTGCCCAGCGTTCCGTCTTTGTCCTCGACCGCGAACATCGGCTGATCTTCCAAAACACGGCGTTCAAAGCGGGAAACCGCGAACATTATGACGAAGTGCTAAGCGCCTTAACCCGGTAAAACCATTCAGGTAATGCCGGGACGTCCCATACAACATTGCATCCTCGCAATAGACTCTAGAACAGTTCATGGTCCTCTTGTGTAAATGCACTGTCCTCAGTTATCAGTGTAAGAGGAACCTGCCAAAAGGTCACGGACGGCTACGCCTCACTCCCCGTCCGTGATTGTTGTCGTCATCGGGTCCACTTCCCATTCTCATCAAACGCTTCTAGGGAGCGAAAACTTCTACGGCTATTATCCCGTGTGGGAAAAGATACGCCTCACCCAGAACAAACCCTTTCGAATGGCTAAGGAGGCCTGAAATTTTAACGTACGAATAGGACGGTTATGCTGGACAACGGCTCTGCGTCTTGCTATGCTTCGTTGGGCAACTCTAACAAAGGAGCGG
>PXYT01000029.1 GCA_003023725.1 Sulfobacillus benefaciens
GTAGCCTTCTTGCGAAAGCTGCTGTCAGTTCCGGCGACTGAGGCTGGTCATAGTTGGGCTTTTAACAAGCCCCCGCGTTTACGCGGGGGGTCTATGACAATATGACCGGCCTTTAATGACATGTACAGAGCTGCCGCACCCGACAGTTCTACGCCAATAATCCAGGCAGGTCGAGACTGGTTCTGACAGCTGAGCGCAATGCCGGCGATAATCTCCGGATCGTTGAAAGCCGGAACGAAAATACTCCCCCGCTCCTGGGCCAAAGACTCGGCATAGCGTTCGGATTCTTCAGTAGACCGCGCCATGAATAACAACCTCGGCCCCGTACCCACGGCATATTTCCGCAATGTTTGCGGGAGCCCCGGTGGTCATGACAGCCATAGAGGATATTCCGAACAAATAAGCCGCACACGCTACAGCCAGCGCATGGTTGTCGCCTGATGCCATCACGACACCCTTTCGGCGTTCTTCACCGGGCAATTGCACCAGGAAATTTAGCGCCCCCCGTATTTTGAACGTACGGGGGAGCCGCAACAGTTCCAGTTTAAGATAGACTTCCGCCTGGTATTTCTCACTCAACCACGGAGAATATTCCAAGGGGAACGGCAGCGACAAGTAGGATAAAAGCCGGTTGTAGGCCGCATCGATCATTAAACTGTTGGTACTCACAACACTCCTCCGATTTTTCCGTCGTTGCCGCGGCGTCAAGTTCCCCGGCCGTTCTCGGACGGCCGACGCTATGCCCGTCAGCGTCGGTGGTGCCATGTTCTTCACTTGGGGTTGATGTCGTGCATCTAAAAATATGGGATGTGGGAAAGAAAGATTACGCTACGGTACATGCCTTAATCCATCAACCCTTCTAAGCTTTCAGTCCCGGCGCGGGGCAGATGTCCGCGACATTTGTCGGCACCTATGGTGCCAATTCCCACCATCTCCCCACCCGCCGGCTTGGTTTCCTTGGATGGGGAGCGCTTTTGCCCTAATTTGTTTCGTCCTTCCGCATGTTTTCGTCAAAAACCCCATCAGCCGTTCTTAAAAAGTTCCGCGGGATCCCCTTACTTGGAAGTGGTCCAATAATTGGGGTAATTTAAGTCGGTAATAGGATTAAAGGTGGATTTCACATGATGCACAGTATTTGCGGTCTCGTTGAATTGCGCAAACCAGGGAAACCAAAGATACGGTATATCCCGCACTGCCCAGGATTCGTAGGCAAATAGGGCTTTCCGTGTCTGGGTAGTCGTTCCCGGAGCGTACGATGCCTGAATCAGCCTGTCCATGGTGGCCGAGTTATAATGCCCTGCATTCGCCGCAGAGCCAGTGGCGAAGAGTTCGCCGCCCGTAGGATAATAATCTGGCTGATAAGTCCAGCCGCCGCCCCAAAATGCCGCATTCCACTTAGCGGGATTCGCGTGCATCGCTTGAATCACGTTATCATAAGGTTCTGGGACAAGGCTCACATGGATGCCTTCTCGGGCCCAGTCTGTCTTCACCAGTTGGACAATATCATTAATCGTGGTGCTTCCTGATGCGTAAATCAGTGGGAAGGACAGCCGAACGCCATGCTTGGTCATGACTCCGTGAACAAGTCTCCAGCCGTGCGCCTCCAAGAGTTTTTTTCCCGCCTGGGGACTAAAGGGATATGGGGCTTTCCCCAGTGCGGAGTCGTAAAACTGGGTCAGTGGCTGGGACGGAACTGGCCCGTCTTCGGTGACTGCTTGTCCGTGATAAAAGCTCTGGATAATACCCTGCTGATTGATGCCCATTTCCAGAGCGGCGCGAACATAACGCTGGCTGAACACCGGCCCGAGACCCCCCGGTGCTTTCGGACTTTGGTTGACCCGGGCCATGTTGAATCCAAAAACATAGCCGCTCCAAAACCTGTCCTTACCGGATAATGCGGTTTTTGAATTCCATAACGATGGAGGAAGATATCCCACATCCACCGAGCCGGTTTTCAGTCCGGCAAATTCACTAGACGATGACGTTTCATACTGAAAACGAATTTCCCCAACGGAGGCTTTATGCCCGCCGTACCGTGGATTGGGAACAAATTCCCAAAAGTTGTTGGGCTGCATTTTGGCAAACTGAAAGGGCCCGTCCACAACGTGGTACGGTTTGGCCGACGGAACATTGGCAATGCTTTTAATATAGGCCAGTTCCTGAGTCATGTTGTGAGGATACTTATCCCATTGGCTCTTCGGAACCGGAATAATTTGAGCCAATCCGTTGTGAATGAACCATGACTGATTGGCAGGGTGCGCCAAAGTGACGACGACTTCACGGGATCCGACCGCCCTTACGCTTGTCCAGTCGGCCGGGATGCCCCCACCGCCGGCACCGCCGTATGCCCAACTCGCATTGCCCAGGCTAGCCGCTTTGATGACGTCCCACGTGAACACCACGTCCTGTGCGGTCACAGGCCGCCCGTTGGACCAGCGGTAGCGGGAATTAAGTTTTATCACATAACGGGTGCCCGTTTTGTTGTACTGAATATTCGATGCTATCGACTTATGGTAGTTGACTCCGTCGCTCCGACTGATGTGCACCAACGGCTCGTACATCATAAAATTCATCTGACTGTTGGTATCGGTGAAACCGGTCGACGCCAAAACCGGAAAGAACCAGTTAGGTGCGGTTTGAATCGGCAGCGCCACCACAACGGTGGATGATGATGTGTGCCCTGATGAGCCGACAGCTTGAGCAGCCTGGCCACATCCCGCCGTTAATAAGCCCAGAAGACCGGCGCTCATGAGAATAGGATTAACCTTGGCCATATAAAAATAGAAAACCTCCTTGATTCCCTGAAATTCAGGGATTACAATCTCTCTGCCTCCTTGGCAGGGTGAGGGGTGATGCTCGGCACGGAATCCGGTGAATTTGTTAATTAATGAAATAAACAATGAACACGGTGATAAGAGGCAAGATTACCAAAACTAAAGAATTGTTAATGAGGAATTATGTCACACATTGAGGACACATGTAAATAACACTGCTCTTGTTACCACATATTGCCTCTTCATCCGAAGAGTCACTTAGAAGAGTCCTTCCCTATCCAGTTGTTTCTTTGCCCATAGGACGGGTCTTTCGTCAAATCCTACCGTGCAGACCGTGTGACAGCCAAGAATATTGTCCCGCCATTAAAACCCGAATCCCTCTTCATGGCTGCTCTCTCCTTGGGGAGAGCGAGCCGCGTTTTTCCCAAACCTCATGCTCACCGCGCTTTCGCTGACCTCGGATGGGTCCGGCATCCGGCAACAGCGCGGACTTCCTTTGGCTTTAAACGGAATCCGGGACTCTGCCAGTCCTCAAAATTCGCAAAATATGATAAAGTTATGCAGTATCACACAAAAGGCAGACTCACAGCGAGGAGGCTTAACCTCAATGATTGTTCTGGAACTCATTGGCGTGGCTTTGTTTGGCTTGGCGGTATGGGATGTGACGGTACAGACCGGTGACTATGACCGCAAGCTGCTGAGAGATTACCTCCGGGCTCAAAAACTCGCCGATATTACTGGCCAAACGCCTCCCAAATGGGACGCATTCCTCGAAGAACCCGTGAACTATAACGTGCGCTTAATTACGAAGGCAATCACTTCTGCGTCCGCTGAAGACCGTTAGGCTGACGAAGTTCCAAGTGTTCTGCGGCCTATTTTCCTCTCTTGGGTCATAGGTTTCCACTTGTTCTCTCACCTGTCGGACGCGGCAGGGATGTTTGCGGGCGAACCGAGTTTTCTTGAATACCGGGCGAGCCCCACGACGGCTGCCACGACCATGAATCCACCCGTTATGCTCAGCACATCCGCCGGTTGCCACTGTTGATAAATGAGGCCCATGATTCCCAGTCCCACGGCCCCAAGACCGGACATAACAAATTGCTGAAAGGCGAATACGTGCGCGTGAGCATGCTGCGGCACATTCTCTCCAATATAGGTGTCCAAAGCAACATGCACGGCGGGGCTGGCTACCGCGCCCACGATGGCCGCAGCTACGGCCCAGGCATACGACGGGCTCAAAGCCAGCAGAACGAAGCCTAATCCGGTGAACATCCATGAAACGAAGTAGAATTTTCCCAGACTCCCCCGAATCCGGGGTACAAGCCATAAAGTGCCGAGAATGGTACTGAATCCCCAGACTGACCGTAAGACACCGTAACCCAGAGACCCTTGGTGCCACTGCTGCAAAACCAGTAGTGGCACTCCCAGGGTGAAAGCTGGCCACAAGAAATTGTTTAATCCCCGAACACCTAGAGCTACTCCAAGAAACGGCTCCCGAGCAACAAATTTTACAGTCGCAACGAACCGAGGCCATGACCGGGCGCCACCGTCAGCCTCGCTTTGCACCACTCCTTGCGTGTCAAGGGTCCGAAGAGCCACGGCTTCCACCACCAACAAACCGGAGAATCCTATCAAGACCAAAGAAAAAGGAACACGGGCCAAGGCCCAGCCTGCGGCCACGGGACCTAAGAGCATCCCGGTTCTGGACCCCAATTCATATCCTCGTGATGCCCGGCGAAGAGATGACACGGAAGTATGACGTGTAAGGTGAGCCTGGAGCAAGGGGGCGATACGCCCTGCGAGCCAACCGTTTAGCCCTGCGATCAGCATAAGCCCCGCAAGCGACTGGGAGGCGACAACACTCGCTAGCAACAACACCATAGCCTGGGCAAGAACGATGTGGGCAATATTTTTCCCGCCCCCTTTCTGGGGGCC
The DNA here is from genome assembly GCA_003023725.1 of Sulfobacillus benefaciens. GTDB lineage: Bacteria > Bacillota > Sulfobacillia > Sulfobacillales > Sulfobacillaceae > Sulfobacillus > Sulfobacillus benefaciens. The sequence continues at coordinate 4,710 of PXYT01000029.1, forward strand.
CATGATACCCACGACAATATCGGCCAGAAAACCCAAAACCAATGCCGCCGCCATCCACAAAACCGAATGACTTTCTTCCATGACACGCCAGATAATGAGCACAGACCACGCGGACTGTACAAAATAACTCGTTCCCACAGCCCACAAAAAGCGGTGGGAACGCGTAAAAAACTGCCTCAAAACAAACAACCCCCGCCCTTTTCCTCAGGTGCCAACCACGCACTTCCTATTTGCGCCTAGAAAGAACTGCTTATCCCTGCGGCTCTGCCCGTAGAACTGAGACAACGCTCCAGCACCCGCCTGTCCCATGGTCCACGAAAGCCAAGCAGCGAGGTTTTCACATCGCGGAATCGGTATTCCCCCCGCTTCGCTTTCTTCAACCGGTTAAAGAAAGACCGAAACGAGCCATCCGCGACGGGGAGAATTTGGTAGCCGCCCCCGGCTTGCCACCAAGCCTAATTCTGGTTCTCCTTGACGCCGTGATACGGGGATTCGTCGCCCCCGGCAGCACCTGCCTTCGAGAAAAAATATTGCCGAATCGAATGCCATCTGACATGGTAGAGATCCTTTGCATACCAAACATTTCGCGCAAGGTTTTGTATTCGGTTTTCGTTAAGCTATTAACCTGAGTGCTTTGTGTCTGCTATGCCGTGTGTTGTTTCGTCGTCGGCGCCAGGGCAGCTTTTCTCGCTTGAACCCTCAATGCCCCCCACCTTGACTAGTCCGATTTTATCGAAATTTATTCACTCCGGGCAATCAAAACATTCCATACGCACCGCCACTGATACAGGAGGCCGGGTTGGAAAGATGACAGAGGACTGATACGATCCACAATAACATGAGTTCCAGTCCACGCCGGGCTTTGCATCACAGACCGAAAGCCAGATCCCAAGGCAACCACCCTATCAAAAGGCGCCACCTTGGGTCCGGTGCAATCCCTATGGGTGCCATCTCCTTATTAATGCTGGGAGGAACTCTGGCAACCATTATTCATCAGAGGGTGTCTTATGATATATTTTATTTGTACTAACAACAAAGTGCAGAGTTGGCAGTTCAGGTCTTTTTGATGACGGCTTGAGGCGGTGTCTGACAACTTCAATTCCAGGCGGAGTGGTTCTATGAAACAGTTACTGAGTGTGTTGCGTCCCTCTTGGCTACCGGTTTCGTTGGTGATCGTCCTGACCTTTCTGCAGTCCTTGTCCACATTGTATCTTCCTCGGTTAATGGCAGACATTGTCGACAACGGTGTCATCAAATCCGATATACACTATATTTTTGTTATGGGCGGTGTCATGCTGGGCGTCACCGTTCTCGGGGTCGGGTTTTCCGTCGCGGCCGGATATCTCGCATCAAAAGTCGCCGCCGAATTCGGGAGGGTAATCCGCAACAATATTTTTCGGCATGTTGAATCCTTTATGCCTCACGAATTCGACCAGATTGGGACATCTTCGCTAATTGTGCGCTCAACGAATGACGTGATGCAAGTGCAACAATTCGTCAACATGCTATTGCGCATGATGGTCACCGCACCCCTGATGGCTCTGGGCGGCATAATCATGGCTGTGTCTACCAATGCACAGCTTTCATCGGTGCTTGTGATCATCTTGCCGCTCTTGGCCGTGTCTGTGTACATCATCCTTAAACGGGGTACAGTGCTGTTTCAGTGGATGCAAAGCAGCGTAGACGTGCTCAACCGCGTCGTCCGCGAAACACTGACTGGAATTCGCATTATACGCACCTTTGGGCGTGACGACTATGAAGAGGCCCGATTCCAAGATGCCAACAGCCGTCTGACCGACGTTTCGATCGAAGTCAACACGCTCATGGCTTTGTTATTGCCTTTGGTTATGTTGATTATCAATTTGTCCATCATCGCCATCTTATGGTACGGCGGCAAAGAAGTCGGGGCCCATACTCTTGCCATCGGCAACCTGATGGCCTTCATCCAATACATTACCCAAATTATGTTCTCCACCATGATGGTTTCAGCCATGTTCTTTATGATTCCCAGGGCCCAGGCCTCAGCTACACGTATCAATGACATTTTCCATTTTTCTCCTCAGGTTCGGGATAAAGAAAATGCTCTGCAGGAACCGGGGAGTTCCCTATCCTGGCCGCCTTTGAGATTTGACGATGTATCGTTTCAGTATCCTGGTGCCAGCACCCCGGTTCTTTCTCACCTATCGTTCGACATTCCGCGAGGAAAAGTGACCGCGGTTATCGGCGGCACCGGCGCGGGAAAAACCACGCTGCTCAATCTCATTCCGCGATTTTTTGATGCAACCGACGGCCAGATACTACTTGATGGAGTTGATGTTCGGGATCTTAGCCAAAAGGCCGTACGCTCCCGTATAGCATACGTCCCCCAAAGAGCGGTCGTTTTTTCAGGAACGATTGCCGACAATATCCGCTTTGGCAATCCCGACGCGTCGGCCGCCGACGTCAAGGTAGCAGCCGGCATTGCTCAAGCTGCTGAGTTTATCTCCCAATTACCCAATGAATGGGATTTTGTGGTTAACCAAGACGGCACGAATTTGTCCGGAGGGCAGAAACAACGGCTTGCTATTGCTCGGGCACTGGTGAAACCAGCGGAAATTTATCTATTCGACGACAGCTTTTCCGCTCTGGATTATCAAACCGATCGCAACCTGCGCGATGCATTAAGAAAGTCCCTGAAAGATGCCGCCATTATTCTGGTGTCGCAAAGAGTTCATACCGTTATGGACGCCGATCACATTCTGGTTCTCGACGAAGGGCGGCTTGCCGGATTGGGCACCCATGAGGAACTGATGAATCGCTGTCCGGTCTACCAGGAGATTGTTCGCACCCAGCTGTCAAAGGAGGTCAGCGCATGAAACCACCGGAACGCCAACGACCTCTCATGCCTATGATGGGCGGCGGTTGGGGCCGTAATTTGGGCATCCCCGCCGAAAAACCCAAAAACTTTCAGGCTACGGCTGGCCGGCTGATGCGATATTTCTTGCCATATAAGTGGCCTCTTGTTTTCGTCGTCATCAGCACCATCCTGGGCACGGGGTTTAGTATCCTGGGCCCCCGTATCATGGGCAACATCACCACCAAACTCTATCAAGGCCTGGTGCGTCAAACACACGGCACAGGGAACATAGATTTCGCGGCCATTTCGCATTTGCTGGCAATTCTGAGCGGATTATACATACTGAGTGCGGCCTTCACCTATTTTCCCCGGTACATTATGGCTCACGTGGCCCAAAAGTCGATTTACGATCTCCGTCAGCAACTGGATCACAAGCTAACTCTCTTACCCGTCAGCTATTTTGACACCCATGCCCACGGTGATATTCTCAGTCGCTTTGTTAATGATTTTGACAACATCAGCAGCAGTCTGCAGCAGTCCTTAACTCAAATTATCCAGGCAATTGTTACCTTTGTTGGAGTCTTGGTGATGATGGTCCTCATTAGTCCCATCATGACCATCACGGTGGCTTTGACCCTCCCTTTAAGTTTCTATTTCACTCGAGTCATTGCCAGACGCTCTCAAAAATTCTTTCTATGGCGCCAGACCGTACTGGGCGAACTTAACGGACATATTGAAGAAATGTATACGGGACATCAGGTGGTTAAGGCCTTCAGTAGAGAACCCGAAGCGATTAGCCGCTTTACGGAAATTAATCAGAGGTTATATGAGGCCACCTGGAAAGCTCAGTTTATCACCAGCGTTATTATGCCGGTCATGAACTTTATTAGCAATCTCGGGTATGTGTTTGTCAGTGTTGTGGGTGGAATTCTCGTGACCTTGCGGCGCATCCAAATCGGCGACATCCTGGCCTTTATTCAGTATTCACGCCAATTCTCGCAGCCCATCACCCAACTCTCCAGTATCTCCAATGTGATTCAGTCGGCAATTGCCTCCGCAGAGCGGGTGTTCGAGGTGTTGGACGCGCCTGAGGAAACTGAAATCGCCGAACCCCGTCATTTGGCTCACATCACGGGGTCTATTCAGTTCGATCATGTTTCCTTCGGCTATACCCCGAATCACCCGGTTATCAACGATTTGACGCTGGATATCGAGAGCGGGCACACCGTGGCCATCGTCGGGGAAACCGGGGCTGGAAAGACTACCCTCGTCAACCTGCTCATGCATTTTTACGACGTCACTGAGGGAAGCATTCGCATCGACGGCGTGGATATTCGGTTTATTCCCCGCCGCGAACTGCACCATTTGCTGGGAATGGTGCTGCAGGACACTTGGCTGTTCCACGGAACGATTCGCGATAACATTGCCTACGGAAAGACCGGTGCGAGCGAGGAAGAAATCATCGCGGCAGCCAAAACTGCCCAAGTCCATCACTTCGTACAGACACTGCCAGAGGGGTACGACACCGTCCTAAATGAAGAAGCGGCCAACATCTCTGCGGGACAAAAACAGCTTCTCACCATCGCCCGTGCGATCTTGGCCGATCCTCCAATTTTGATCCTGGACGAAGCCACCAGCAGCGTGGATACGAGAACCGAAGTGCTGATCCAGCGGGCGATGGACCATCTGATGCGGGGACGGACCAGTCTTGTCATTGCCCACCGCCTATCCACCATTCAGGATGCGAATCGCATTGTGGTCATGGATCAAGGACGAATTCACGAAGAAGGAACCCATACGGAGCTGTTAAAGCGCCAGGGCATTTATTGGCGACTCTATCGCAGCCAATATGCCCATCAAGAAGAGGTATCCCTTTAGACTCTTGAGAACCCCGGGGCTTACCGCACGTGTGGACAAAGTGGTGGCAGCCCTGAGAGTGATCCCGCCACCACTTTTCCGCTAACCATGGGCTATTCCCCGGGCGACCCTGCTTTAATCTGTTCCACCAGCGTATCAACAATCTCCGGATTTTCCATTCCGGTTATGTCGCCCTTAACCTCACCTGTCGTGACAATTTCTTTCAAAAGACGCCGTACAATCTTTCCACTGCGGGTTTTGGGCATAGCATCGACGACGAAAACCTGGGAAGGACGAGCAATGGATCCAATTTGACGGCTTACTTGTTCTTGAACCTTCTCGATCCAATTTTCTCCTTTTAAAGACGCCTCCCGCAATGTCACGAAAACAATGGGAACTTGTCCTTTAATCACGTCATCGAACCCGATAACCGCAGCTTCGGCTACTCCGGGCAATTCTAAAATAGCACTTTCCATTTCCATAGTGGACAAACGGTGGGCCGCCACATTAATGACATCATCGATGCGCCCCAAAACCCAGATGTGTCCATCCTGATCATGGGCTGCGGTGTCAAAAGTATTGTATCTGCCCGAAAACTGGGTGAAATATTGGTCCTGATAGCGTTCCGGATTGTTCCAAATAGTTCTGGCCAAAGTAGGAAACGGTTTGGCGACCACGAGTGTTCCGGGCCTATTGGCCTCCAACGAGACCCCGGCGTCGTCGACCACCTCATACGCGTGACCGGGCAACGCCGGCCCACACGACCCCGGCTTCATCGCGTTCACGCCCGCAATCCCCGACACCCAGGCACTTCCCGTTTCCGTTTGTCCATAGGTATTGTTGATATCCACTTGCCCGGATCCGACGTGTTGACGCACCCAGTACCAAGTGCTGGCATCCAGCGGCTCTCCGACCAGTCCAATGAGTTTTAAGTCAGGAAGGGGGTAATCCCGGGCCAATGACTCTCCGAACCGGGCGAGCATCCTGAGCCATGTCGGAGCTGTAAAGATTTTGGTGACGTGATGACGCGCCAGCAGTTGATAAAAATGGGCGGGAGTGGGATAGTCCATCGCACCCTCATAGACGATAGCTGTGGCACCATGGGCCAAAGCCCCTACGAGCTCGAAAATCGGAAATGTCAGCCATCCTGTATCCGCGGTACACCAATACACATCTTCGTCGCCTAGGTCCAACGTCATTTTGACATTGTGATAGACTCCGACTAAAAACCCAGCAGCGCTATGCACCAGTCCTTTAGGTTTCGAAGTTGTCCCCGACGTATAAATAATGAATCCCGGCTGATTGGCTTCCATCGGCACCGGTTCCTGGCGCGTCTTGACGTCAGCCAATACCTCATGCCAAAACAAGTCCCGGGGGGCTTTCATCTCCACGGCGCTCTGAGCCCGGCGAACTACGACAACACGTTCTACTGACGGCACCCGCTCCACAATCTGGTCGAGTGTTTGCTTCAAGGGAATCAAACGGCCTCTGCGGTAGGTGGCATCAGCCGTAATGATGATCCGGGCATGGGTGTCTGCTAATCGATCATAGAGCGCTTCCGGCGAGAATCCAGAAAATATGATGTTATAAATGGCGCCGATTCGATAGCAGGCATGAACGGCGGCAAAGGTTTCCAGAAGGTTGGGAAGAAAGATCGCTACCACGTCCCCAGCACGGATCCCCTCCTGATGAAGAAAAGACGCCATGCGAGCCGTCTGGTCCAGGAGTTCTTCGTATGTCCAGACCCTTTCCTCGCCGGTTTCGCTGATCCCTATCAAGGCCTTCCGGTTGGGGTTGCGCCGGGCGTGCCGATCAATACAGTTGGTGCTTACATTAATCCGGCCGTTCTTGAAAAATTCGAAATGGGCCGGTTCTCCCTTTAAAGTTTCTGTCCAGGGCGTGGTCCATTCCAATTCCCCGGCAACACCCGCCCAATATTGGCCGATGTCTTCAATTGATTTTTGATAAAATGCTGGATAATCGTCTTCGGAGTGTATGGGCAACCGATTCGAGGGAGTATAAGCCGGTGCGATTCGGGGAACATCGCTCAAGGTAAATGAAGATGCCATAAACATCCTCCTCAAATTCTTCAAATTTCTTATAATTCTAACAGAACTCGGGGTTTTCAGACATTCCAAAACGTAAAAAGTTCAGCCTTGAACATTTCGAGCGCCGTAGAGAATGTTGTCTCCACACCACGTGTTTGTGGCCCTCGACCACCCATACAATCTTCTCTACTCCGGAAGCAAAGGCCATGCATGAGATACAAAGTGAACAGCAATTTAGGACATGTCAGCGGGTTTTGCGATCTGACTTAACGAGCACGGACACGGCAAGCATCTCATGCCAGATTCTTGGGTCCCCTATCAGTTCTTATAGCATTAACGGTTTTCCGCACTATCGCGTTAGCAATCCTTTAAGGCGTCAACCCCCGCCCGGTTCTCAACGCCTTGCAGACCGGCTGAATGTCGGTTGGTCCACGCCTTATATTCGTGTCATTATTCTTCACCCCGTTTCCGACCCTCATCTATACAATATAGTCATGCCAAAGATGGCTGGAGGGTGAAGCACGGATTCGCTTTCTCGCAGGTCCCTTTCTGTGTATCACTCCTCATCCCTGAAACGGATCATCGAGTTCGCGATAAAGAATCCATAATCCTCGACGCTCCGCGTACAATTCAAAGAATCGTCCCTCGTCCGTACGGATCACTAATCGCCGTTGATGCCTACGTAGCCACCAACGGGATTTAAAATCTACCCGGCGGTAATCACTCAGCACTTCAATGATACGGTAGATTTGATTGCGCCACTGAAAAGCGACAAAAGAACCTTCCGAGTCTTGTTGTACTATGACCTCCTCGCTAATGAACCGTGCCATAAAAGACGGTCCGCTCCTTTCCTAGACGGGGAGTCTCGAACCCAAAGGTGTCAATGAATTCTATAAAGACATTTTAGATCGGCCGAAACGCGGTGTCCCCCTGCCATAGCCCAAAAACATTGATGCGATGAGTATTGCTTGATTTCGTCTTGTTCTGTTCTTAGCAATGAATCCGGTTCCCACGTGGGTGCCAGCGAATGCCCGTCTCACAGGTTTTACGTTAGTACCAGACGAGTCTATTAGAATGTGTTGCATACCAAGATACCTTCCCACTTCGGACAGCGAGCCCCAATTACCGTCAAAACGACCCCGCGGCATATAGAGCCTCATCCCAGATCCCATCAAGATCTCTCGAACAGCGGCATGCTCCATGAACATTCGCCGAGATACCAAAACACGGCATAGACCAAATACTCTAAGCTGCTAAGCCGTCCAAAAGGGTTGGTCTCGAAAACCCCATAGGCCGTCACGCAACGGAAGTAAGCCCAGGCGCGAAAGATTCCTTACTGAAACACGGTTGCCCTATGGAAGCCGAAACCAGGCAAAGCCAGTAACATTTTCATGCCTAGAGCCCATGCTGGCTAAAGCAAAATGGCCGAAGGCATACTATCTACAAGCCATCCCCCATACGCCCCAAGAGATTTTTCGGTGATTCTATGAAGATTTGACACCAGACAGCACGCCTTGTCCTCAAAACCATCAACTTGCTCCCTAAAAATTGCCTATCATCTGGTTTACCGTGACCCCACTCGCCTTCTTCCGCTCCGATCACGCGCATCCCAGGGACGCGCAGGTCATTCCCGAGGCGAAATGCCCCGATCCTTCAGCACTTGTGAAGTATGTTGGCCCAAGCCCGGAGGTGCGCTGTAGTCCTTAGGATCAACCGGATGCGTCACAAATTTGACAGGGAGCGCCACTTGCGTCACCTTGCCAGCCGTGGAGTGTTCCAGAGAAAACATCATCTTGCGGTCGGTAACGTAAGGATCGTGATACAGCTCTGAAAACTGGTAAATCGGTCCAGTCGGCACTTTAGCTTGGCGCAATAGACTCACCCAATGGGACACACTTCGAGTCTGAAACAGGGCCTCCAAAATCGGAATCAGCTCACTCCGGTGAGTCACCCGGTCCTGATTGGTCCGGAACCGGGAATCTGCTATCCATTCTTCATGGCCCACCGCACGGCAAAAGATCTCCCACAAGCGGTCGTTACCGATGGCGAGATTAAAATAACCATCACGGGCGGCAAACGCCTGGTACGGGCAAATATTGGGATGGGCGTTGCCTAACGGCACGGGATTCACGCCCGTGGCGAAATAGTTTCCCGCTGCATAGGTATGAAAAGCCATCATGGACTCCAACAAGGATATATCGATCCATTGCGGACCAGGATCGCTGTGGCGCCGATGTATAGCCGTTAATATGCCGATAATCGCCCACATGCCCGCGCTGACATCAGCCAGAGACAAGCCCGGTTTGACCGGAGGACGCCCGCTCTCTCCTGTAATGGACATCATTCCGCCCATTCCCTGGGCAATGACATCATAACCGGGCTCATCGCGGTATGGACCCGTTTGCCCAAACCCGGATATTGAAGCCAGAATAATATGAGGATTTAGGGAAACTAGGGTTTCAAACCCCAGTCCTAGCCGATCTAGAGTACCGGGCCGAAAATTTTCAACAACGACATCTGCCTGAGCAATCAACTGCTTGATGGCCTTTAGGCCTTCCTCGGTCTTCAAATCCAGAACCACGCTCTTCTTATTGCGGTTCACACTTAAGAAATAGGCACTTTCTCCCCCAACGAAAGGAGGCCCCCATTGCCTGGTATCATCACCCTGTGGTGGTTCAATTTTAATGACTTCGGCACCCATATCACCAAAAAACATTGTGCAATAGGGGCCGCTCAGAATCCGTGTGAAATCAACTATTCGCAGTCCCTCAAACGGAGCTGTCATACTCTGTCCCCCCCGTAATCGTCATCGTGTCAGCCTTGTGCTGTCACTTCGTCCCGTCGGGAAAACTGGGCGAGCGTTTCTCGGTAAATGCCCGAATGCCTTCGGCAAAATCGGGACCGACCCACGACTCCGTCACTTCCGCTGTCGTGAGTTTTAAGAGTCGTTCCATGTTCTCCTTAACGGCAACCAGGGACGGCGGAGATTGCGCCAATATCTTTCCCGCCAGTCCCTCCACTTCCTCAGCAAACCGCGTTGCATCGGGAACAAGATAATTCAGTAATCCGATGTTTAGGGCCTCCCGTGCTTGATACGTTCGCCCGGTGTAGATCAAATCCTTGGTGCGGCTCAATCCCAGAACTTGAACCAAACGCTCCAAAAACGGCGGTTGAAGAGTAATACCGAGCCGCCCCACGGGCATGCCAAACTGGGCGCGAGAGGTTCCTATGCGCAAATCACACGCTAAGGCAAGAATCAATCCGCCGCCTAATGCGGGCCCTGAAATTGCAGCCACACTGGGCACCGGCATAGCCTCAATGGTCCGCGCCGTCGATTCAATGAGCCGAAAAATCCGATCGACACGATCCATCGAGATTTTGGCCAATTCCCGAATGTCGCTGCCCGATGTAAAGACCCCGCCTTCTCCCGTGATGATAAGAAGACGGAGTTCTTCCGGGAGGTGGTTAACCCACTCGAACAATGTTTCCCACATCGCCTCGGTCAGTGCGTTGCGCCGTGTCGGGCGGTTAATGGAGATGCGCGCAATCAATTTGTCGACCGTTAAGGTTAACGTCTTTTCCGTATTCATTCGCACCGTGGGCACCGCGTACCCGCCTTTCTCCGTCGGTTGCCGACAGAATGTCTTTTATCGTTATTCCTATCCTTCATACTTCAATCTCCGTGACAGCGAACCGATCTCCTCACACCGAACAACTGCAGTTAATGGATAGCTTACCATTACATGCGGAAATCGTAAGGGGTCACAAAATATTAAGTTGACACTGCCGAGGTAAAAGCCCCACGCACGCGAAGAACGCCCCTTCACCTGTTTGATAAATTTATGGATGCCAAACTGCAGATCGACCTCGCATAATAGATGCACAGGATCCGGCATGACTTCGAGTTCAATGACCGCGACGCGGCGCTCATTCGCGACATCAGGGATTGAGAATCTTTAACCGTTCATCCACCCCGCGCACCAACCCGGATCGCCGGTACTTGGGGCACCACACCCCATGATATTGGCACGAATAGACGATATGGTGATTCAATGTGTAGTTCATATGACTATTATACCACGATGCGGAGTCTAACCCTCATCGGGAGCGCCAATATTGGCCCTGTCGGGCCATGGGCTTATATCCCCACGGCTGAATCCGGGGGTTTTACGCAGTGTTTCGGTCATATTTGAGGATCCCTAGCGCTTGTCGAAAGCTTTTGGTTTCGGGTGGATTGGCGCCCACCTTCTTGTTGTCAGGATTAGAGGAGTGATACGATATGCGCCGGCAACACAAATGAAAGGCTTGGGAACTGATGGCGCTACCGATAAAATGGGGGGAGATATGACCTATGATCCTGATTCGTGAAATGCGGCCAAATGATCTGCCCGCCATCGCCCGTGTGAATATCGAAACCTTCAGAACAACTCACCGAGGTATCGTTTCCGATGCGTTTATGGAGACTCTGTCCTACGAAAAGGCTGAACAGCGATTTCAACTTATGCTAGCCAACAAAGAAAAATTATCTGCTACTTTTGTTGCAGAGGACTCATCTTTCCTCGTCGGATACGCGATGGGCGGTCTGGCAAGAGAAAAAGTACAGACTTTTGACGGCGAGTTATATGGAATCTATGTTCTACCGGCGTATCATCACAGGGGAATTGGACGCCAATTAGTCAGCGCAGTCTCAAAACGTCTCATAGAGCAGGGTGCTCACTCCATGTTTGTTGTCGCATTTTCGAATAATGGAGCAGCTCGACAATTCTACGAAGCTCTAAGGGGTCAGCAGATTCACGAAAGAACGGCCGAAATAGGCGGCGCGAACGTTGAAGAAGTCATTTACGGATGGTCATCATTGGATAGTCTTTTGCACGACTCGCGTCTATAGTTGGCAGACCGGCTCCCGCCACGGTTTGCCATGTGTGGTTTTGAAACTCGGAAGACGTACGGGGATCAAGCTTTACTCTCCCTTGATTATCACCCACGACAGCAATCGTTAAGAGACCGATACCCAAGGCAAGCGTTTCGGACCCGAGGGGGTATTTGACCTGTTCCGTTTCGGGGTCAAGATTTTGCATCGGGAGGCCTTCACACATCACTTGGGCAAAGAATCGTCGGCGTCCCCAAATCGTCCACCGAGGCAGCGGCACGTACTTGATGAGAGGGGGAAGACCGTCGCCGATAACCGGATCCCACTCTCCCACTCACGGAAATCTGCAGTTCGTATGTCTCGCGATCTCGATAATGACCGACTATTCCTCCCTCTCTCCGGATTCCACGCTGCAATCTCGCCCTTCATCTCTCGCCAGCCAGTACCCCTGGGATAGGACGTCACGAAGGATTTTTTCTCAGTTTGTCGACCACTTCGAGACGCGCGTGCGGCAAACTTTCTCCTCCATCCACGGTCAACGTCGCGCCAGTGACAAATCCCGCGCCATCCGAAACCAGAAAGTGAACGGCTTGGGCAACCTCTTCAACCTGCCCAAAACGCCCCATAGGAACCTCCGCCAAAAGACGTTCCCGTTCATCCGGGTCCGCCCATAACTGCCGGGAAGCACCCTCGGTTTCCACGGGTCCGGGTGCCACCGCATTGACACGGATGCCAAACTGAGCCCATTCCACCGCCAAAGTTTTGGTCATGGCCAGCACTCCAGCCTTGGCACTGGCCGAATGGACGGTCCCTGCTCCTCCTGTCCAGGCATAGGCTGCAATGATATTGACAATGGAACCATGGCGCCCTTGCTGGATAAGCCTTCGGCCCACTTCCCGAGAACAGAAGAAGCTCCCGTTGAGCACTGTTCCCACAACACTGGTCCAACCGTGCGGCGAAAGACGTTCGGCGGGAACCACAAAGTTCCCAGCCGCATTATTAATAAGAATGTCAACAGGACCGAACCGAGCTTCCACACTGTCGACGGCCTTTGCCACCTCATCCGCTTCACGCACATCGGCCACTACCGCGAAAGCGTCAATGCTTCGAGAACGAAGGTGCGTTAAACCATTATTCAGATTGGCCTCCTTGCGGCTGGCAATGGCAACTTTAGCTCCCGATAGCCCTAACTCCGTAGCAATTCCCAGCCCGAGACCAGTACCTCCGCCTGTAATCAAGACCACTCTTCCTTGCAAATCCCGGTTCATCCTGTCAGTCTCCTCCCTAGTATTCATCCTAGATAACCCGGCTTCAGACTGTTCGTCCCTTGTAACACTGCTGCCCATGATATGAAATAATAGAAGAAATTTATCGCTCCCTACATTGACCACCTCATCTTATTGTGGTGAATATTTGATATGATATCAAGGAGAAATTTATTTGATTCTTTGATTAAGTCTCACGACAATCAAAGGAGGTTGGCTGTGAATTTTTCTCTGGGCATTAATGCCCCGCTATCCGAAAAACTGGCCGGACTTATTCGGCAAAAAATTTTTAGGGGCGAACTCAAAGCCAGGTCCCGAATTCCCCAAGATGAATTGGCAGAGGAATTTGGTGTGTCCCGAATGCCCATCCGTGAAGCTTTGTCGATTCTGAGTTACGAAGGATTAGTGATTTTAGAACCCCGTCGTGGTGCCTGGGTTGCACCGATCACGGTGGAGACGATTGATGAAACCTATTGCATGCGACAATGGGCCGAATCCAAAGCGGTCGAGCTTTCCGTACCTCACTTAACGGATCAGGATTTAGAAAATGCCCGGAAGCGCTTGATTCGGCTCGAAGAGGCGGAGGCCTCCGGCGACACAGCAGCATTTGTCGACATTAACAGCGAGTTTCACCAGCTCCTGCGTTCGCGTTGTCCCTGGCCCAAACTCCTGGCCTTGGTAGACACCCTATGGAATGGATTTCCTCCCCTCACTCCGCAATTCGTAGCAGGGCAAATGGCTCATGACCGATCGGAACACCGGGCCATGCTGGAAACAGCCATGAATCGCCAGGCCAAAGAAGCTGCGGATATCATGACCCTTCACATTGAGCGATCATGGAAATCTACCCGGGATCACTTCCAGTCTTTGGGCTGGTCTGGAGAGCCGGTCGACAGAAATAGCGAATAATATCTTCGTATCCGCGTTAGCATGGTTTAGTCATCGAACGACAAACCGGATCGGATTGCCTCAGGACAATACCACGAGGTGATCTATACCATGCGGCTGAGCAACGTGCTCCCGTGCATTGGACACAAGGAGATTCCCAGTTTTTTTCGATTCGTTTGGGATCCTCCTCTGTGTGGGCACTCAAACACTCCGCCCCGGTTCGCGCCATTCGCCTCATACTTCCCTGGGAGAAGGCTCGTCATCGGTTCGTCTCTCCGGGGACGACACCCCCCCTCACGGTTCGCGGAAGCGCGCAGAGGGCGTCTCTGGAGTGGCGTAGGACGCTACCTCGCAATCTTTTCAATTATGCCCATTGCCGATCTCCTCACTTTAAAACTATACAGCTCCTCCTAGGTTGCGATGTTAAAATTACAACCCGGGAAAGCCGCTACAAATACCTCATCGAGTCAAAAGCACCAACAGAAAAATCCGGCTCCCCGCATAACGAAAGGCAAAAAACCGCATGCCTCGCGATCCGGACCTAATGCAACCAAAACCGCTCCACAATCGTCGATCATTTCCAGTAGGAGTAAACACCGCTGCGGACAGAAGAGACAAGACGGCAGACGCACTACAGTCCACATATTTCACACAAGTGCTGTCCTGTCATCAATCCCTACCCCAAAAATTCTTGTTACGCTGCACCATTCCTTTTCTCCCCTCTTTAAAACGCGTCTAACTTAACCCATAACCAATTTGACTATATCATCATCCATTATTTACTGTCCTTAATAGCATTCAGACTGGACCTACGGTCCACTCATCTTGACACCGAGGGAAATTATTATATATAATCTGGTTACGTCATTAATTGACTTCGGTTCATATTGGATAGGACTAAATGGCTATGGATGTGTCTTGACCGCCACCCTTCCAGGACATCGAACCACAACCTTAATGCACACCAAGAGCACGAGGAGGATTCCAATGAGTATAAAGTCTGTTACCGCTAAGACGGTTTTTGATGAACTGGACCAAGGCCAACCGATCGTGATTTTGGATTTACGGGCCCCATCGGAGTTTGAAGATTGGCGCATTGCGGGCCCTCACCCTGCAAAATTTTACAATATTTTCTATGCTGATTTCTTTGAGAACGAAGAAGCGGCTGCCGCTCCGTTGCCCAAAGATCAGGAAATTACAATCGTTTGCGCAAAAGGCGGGGCTTCCGCAACCGTAGCCGAAATTTTGGATCAACTAGGTTATCAAGTCCGCCATATGGAAGGCGGTATGCTTGCATGGAGCCAATTGCACATAGTGCGTCCGGTGCCGGTGGCATCAGAAGAATTTAAGATCTGGCAAGTTAACCGTGTCGGCAAAGGATGTTTGTCTTATGTAGTTGCCGCGCACGGTGAGGGACTGATCGTGGATCCCTCCCGGATGACACATGTATACCAGGATTTGGCTCAACAAGAAGGATTCCGAATTCGCTACGTGGTGGACACTCACATTCATGCCGACCACATTTCGGGCGGCAGAGAGCTGGCTCATGCCGCAGGCGCAACCTACCGTCTGACAGAGACCCATGCAGGCGCGCCTCTTCGCTACGAACCTTTGAATGACAAAGAAGTCCTTTCGTTAGGAGATGTCCGGGTTGAAACCTTAACCATTCATACTCCCGGTCATACACCAGAAAGCACGTCTTTTCTCATAAATGATCAGTACCTCATTAGCGGGGACACCGTGTTCGTGGAAGGGGTGGGCCGCCCCGACTTGGGCGGAAACACCGCGAAGTGGGCCCAAGATCTCTTTGAAAGTATTCATGTGCGGTTGGCTGGTCTCCGTAACGACACCTGGGTGCTCCCGGCCCATTACCAAAGCATGGATGAGATCAAAGAACACCGCCTAGTCTTCACCACGTTCGGTCATTTGCGCAAAACCGACAAGATTAAGCGGAACTTAAGTGCTCAGCAGTTCATCCGCGACATTGTGAATGACAATAGTCCTCCGCCGCCGAACTATGAGAAGATCGTCGATGCCAACATGGGACGAATCGACCTTGATGTCGACACGGCAAACTTTCTCGAAATCGGGCCCAATCGATGCGCGTTGGTTCACTGATCACCCCATTCCGCCTCGCGGCCTGTTTACAGGCCGCGACTTTCTTAACGCCCCCGGACCCGTCATCTATTGGCTAAGCCGAAAATCACGGAACCGCAGGGGGTTGACAAATGGTTCACCGACCACATTCCAATCTCACACGGTAGTCTGCTTGCACAGCTCAACCCCGCAGCGATTCGCCTAGATGACCTAATCCGCGCCATATTCTGTAGGAACCAACAAGACCGGAACCAGGGAGTGCGCACTTACGTACCGGGAGGCACTTTCCTGCCAGTAGGCAGGAATATCGTTTCGATGCCTGTTTCCCATGACGATCATACTCGCATGCACATGTTGAGAAAATTCAACGAGAGTCGGTCCTGCCTCTCCTTCCAGCACCGTGATTTGATTCTGAAACTTCCCCGCTGTCAAGAGGTTCTCCGCCATCATGTGTTGATGCTGCCAATATTGCCGGTCCGTTTTCTGAATTTCTTCGGCATGGTATGATTCGGGCAAAACGGTCACTAAATGAATGACGGAACCTTCTTGGATGAAGCGGTTAATCCAGGAGGCCCCCCTGAGCGAGGTTAGCGACCCGTCGATTCCCCACACAATCGCATGAGGATTATTCGAGACCAATAAGTTTCCCTGAGCCGGTGCCTTTACTCCCGTTAAGAGAACTACCAGATCGCCAAGCCATTGGTGAACCGACAGTTTGATGAGGCCCAAGCGCATGGCCTCGGTCCGCAATTCCTGCATAGAAGGGGCATGCTGCAAAGAGACTGCCAGCCATTGATACGGATTGAGTTTCGGTCCAGATATTCTTGCAGTAATAGCATTTAATCCCTGGCGGGCCATAATGCCCAATCGCGTCAATGGTTGCACCATTTCGAGAATCGTAAGTTGCCCTCCTACTTTCAACACGCGCATCATTTCCTGCAATCCTTTCGTCCAGTCTCCCATGTTGCGTAAAGAGAATTGCGCGCTGACTCGGTCAAACGTCTCGCTGCCAAATGGCAGCTGTTCACCGGATCCATGCACCCACTGAATCGGTCCAGCATTCGCCGGAATGGGCGCGGTTCTAGCCACATCCAACATGCCGTTTGCGGGATCAAGACCCGTGACGCGACCTTGGGGCCCCAATTTTAACGCGATCTGGCGGGTGACCGTTCCGGTTCCGCAGCCCACATCCAACACATGAAGGCTCCCAGACAATTGCATACGTTCTACGGCAACATGATGCCAAGCACGAATGCCACCCGCCGAAAGCAAATCACTCCACCGATCATAGTGGGGGGAAATCACGTCGAATAATGCCGGAGTTGCGGATTTGGGTGCCTTCTTCTGGTCTTCATTGCTTGACATAACTAGGACCCCTTTTTACAATCTGTCAATCATTTGTGCTCACATTTTTAGATTGTCACATCATACTTTACCTGCTAGGAAACCCAGGGAACAGGACTAAAAGGATCTTCCTGAACGTCCACTTGACCTGAGTTCAGGGGGCGTATCGTTCCGAAT
Organism: Sulfobacillus benefaciens; assembly: GCA_003023725.1. Classification (GTDB taxonomy): domain Bacteria; phylum Bacillota; class Sulfobacillia; order Sulfobacillales; family Sulfobacillaceae; genus Sulfobacillus; species Sulfobacillus benefaciens. The sequence goes on from PXYT01000029.1 coordinate 22,092, forward strand.
GGCCGTTGGACATTCGAGCTACCCAAAACTCAAAACACTGCATGGTCGGCGCCGGCTTGCATTCCCAGGCGCTCTTCATTCAATTTTCCCGATTTCTGGTCCTTCTCTGCCGTGCCGCCCATATGGACATCGTGCCCTGACTCCTCCTCGAGCTACGAAGATTCTTTATAAAATAAACAGCCATTTCCTTGACCCTCGGTGCCAAAAGACGGGACGAGGCGAGAGGGTATGAACCCAGTAGAAATCCTCTTGTCATCCAGAGGGCTTTTCTGTTGGGAATTAACTAGGGTGGCAGAACCCTCCGGCCTTTCCATCAGGCAGGATTCTGGAAGGAACGCGCCCGGGACAACCCTCTCTTCTCGTTTCGATCTCCTGGTTTCTATGGGTCGACCCCCGGTAACTGAACAACAGCTGCAGAGACTCTTTAATACCGCCGCGTGCCACAACGCACTTTATCAGACAGGGTTCAGTACTCCAAAGATCTCCGAAACCAGCACCCCAGGAGTCCGTCCACCTCAATATCCCGGTAGCCAGGAGTCCTCCCCCGAGCTAATAAAATCAATAAAAGGGCATTTACGCCGCGCACGAAATTTATTCTTTGGGGGAACGAGGATCGCCAGGCCGGCCGAACCCCTTAATGGCACCGGAGTGATGAAAGAGCCGCAACAATGGCGAGAGCAAATCATGGCTAGATCTCTACCGCAGATCGCAAGGTGAGCCCGCCATCCACAACCAAGGTCTGCCCCGTCACATAAGAACCCGCGGGAGAACAAAAAAACCGTATCACATCCGCGACTTCCGAAGGATCCGCCATCCGACCCAAAGGGACGGCATCACGGACGCGTTCCTTGATGTCGTCCCATGCTGCTCCGCAGTAAAATTTGGCAGAGTCCGTTTCCACGAAACCGGGGCACACAGCATTGACCAAAATCCCGCGGTCGGCCAATTCGGTGGCCCAGTAGCGAACCAACGCCTCCAGGGCCGCCTTGGCAGGGCCCAACACCCCGTGGCGAGGCAAAAAGCGCATGCTGTCGAATCCCGACACCGCAACAATGCGCCCTCCTTCCCCCATCCATGGGACCACTTCCTGAACTGCGACAATAAAACCATCGACGGTAATGGCCATGGTTCGGTGAATATTATGCAGTTTCACATCTTCTAACGGCTTAAAGGCCGTTGCGGCGGCATTGGCAACAAAAATATCCAATTTGCCAAAGGTTCGCCCCGTTTTCTCCACCATTTCCCTTATTTCGTCCGGATCCTCTAAATCCGCTTGACACAACAAGGCATCGCCTCCGCATTCGCGTACCGCCCTAGCCACGTCTTCAGCCCGTTCCCGGTTGCGGCGAAAATTAATCGCCACCGAAGCTCCTCCCTCGGCCAAAAGGATGGCTAGCGCTCGGCCAATGCCCCGCGACGCCCCGGTAATCAGGACCGTTTTACCTTGGAATGGTCTATCCATCCGTCTGCCTCACCCTCCTGGGTCGTAACTCGCTGTGCATAACGCGAAGAGGCCGGACATTCGCAGCCTTCATGAGTGCCCGCCCCCTCATATTATGCCAAAATCACGGATCAACGTCCCAAAAATTTTGGCTGATCTTTGTGCAAAAAGGCGTCAATCCCAATTTGGCAATCCTCGGAAAGGAAATAACGGGAGGCAGTGCGAACCTCCATGTCCAAACCGGTATCCAAATCCACCCCTAACCCCCGGTCAACGAGATATTTAATGTTGAGCAATCCGAAAGGGCTCTTCTCACTCAGACGTTGGGCCATAGAGAGCACAGTTTGATCCAGCTTCTCCGTCGGAACGGCTTCGTTCACCAGGCCCCAGTCATGAGCTATCTGACCCGTAACCCATGCTCCCGAATACAACAGCCACTTGGCCCGGCGTTCGCCAATCAGCCGCGGAAGGCGTTGGGTACTTCCGCCTCCCGGTATGAGTCCGAAATTCGTATGCTGATCGCCTATCTTGCAATCCAGCGTGGCCACCGCCAAATCACAGGCCATCATGAGTTCTAGCCCGCCGGCCAGAACATAGCCATGAACCCGGGCAATGGAGGGTTTGGAACAGGTGGCTAAACGGTTGATACTGCGGTACCACCGGCGAAGAAATTGTTCCGTCGTAATAGGGTTAGCCCGGTCCAAAGGAATGGCATTGAGATCCGCCCCCGTTGAAAACGCCTTCCCGTTTCCTTGGATAATCACTGCCCGGACCTGGGGATCCTCTTCAATCTGATTGACATAACGCTCCAACAGTTCCATCATTTCGGGGTTTAAACTGTTCAGTTTTTCGGGACGGTTAAGCGTGATAATCGCAATAGAACCTTCCTGGTTATATAATAACGGTATCGTCATAGTAGATTCCTTTCTGAAAAGTGTCGGAAGGGCCGCGCACGGGATCTTCACCAAAACGGAGACATTCAGGGACAAGTCCCATCAGAAGCGCTATGGACCTTCCATCAGTGTTCGGGCACCAAAATAGTTTTTGACAATCCTCTCGCGCAAGGCTGAAATAGCTGGCGGCAGTCTGATCTAATCCAACACCCAATCCATGGTGTTATCACCAGTTTTTCTGTAACCAAAGACACAAGAAGCGGTGCTCTGAGCGCCTCAACAGGGGTGAAGTGGGACATGACAATGCCGTGCGATCCCCCTTTCAGTGCGATCGGGCCCTTTTTGCGCAAGACGAGGCCCTCCCAGTCGCCTAGGTGCCCACGTCTTGCCCAAGTGCGGAACCGCCCTTGCAGCTCTTCACGCCCAGCTGAACTCACCCGATTCTAGGAGTCGGGAGCGCGAACCCTCGTCCCTGGCGCCGCTACCCGAGCAATCTGAGTCCAAGAAGGCTGTCCGAGACAGCAAGCCTGCCGCAACATAGGACAACGGATGACATAATTTCTACCCTGAGAGCTCAAGGTTTTGATGCCGTTCGCAACCCCGCCATCGCTCGAGGCAATACGCTGGTTCCTCTCACTTCTTTCGGTCTTCTTGGTTACATGCCCCCTCTATTTGCGGAATTTTGAAAAATCAGGAGGTCTTTTCTCCACAAAGGCATTGCGACCTTCCAAGGCCTCCTCCGTATGGTAAAACATGGCCAGACTTCCCATGGCAATTTGCGAAATCCCAGCGATGGTCGCACTGTCCGCATTAAAGGAGTATTTCAGCATTTTGAGGGCAGTCGGACTCTTCTCAAGAATTTTTCGGCACCACCGGTCCACTTCCTCCTGCAACTGCTCGTGTGGCACCACCTTATTGACGAGACCCATCTCCTTCGCCTCTTCAGCCGTGTATTGGTCGCACAGGTACCAAATTTCTCTGGCCTTTTTCTCTCCCACAATGCGACTTAAATAAGCCGTACCGAATCCGGCATCGTAACTTCCGACCTTAGGACCACTCTGGCCAAATTTTGCCCGTTCCGAAGCAATGCTCAAATCGCACAAAACTTGCAAAACATTGCCCCCTCCGATGGCATAGCCATTCACAGCTGCGATCACCGGTTTGGGAATGTCGCGGATAACCCCGTGCAGAGTCTCCACTTCAAGCCCGATTCCTCCCCCAAGACCGCCGGATTTGTCATATCCCTCGCCACTGCGCTGTTTCTGATCGCCACCCGCACAAAAAGCCTTGTCGCCGGCACCGGTCAGCACTACAACTCCAATCCGGTTATCGTCCCAGGCATCGCGAAAGGCCCAAGTCATTTCGTCAACCGTGCGTGCGCGAAACGCATTGTAGACCTCAGGACGGTTGATCGTGATTTTAGCCACACCATGATCTTTTTGGTACACAATGTCACCCAAATCCATACCTTTCTCCTCCTCGCATTTAGCCAGGCCCTGAACACGGAATTTCTGCCCGCCCCGCTAACTGGTGCCGTTCCCTTTAGACCCCACGGTCGACCGCAGGGATAACCCGGCAGATCAGCATGCGAGATTCTAGCACAACCAAGGACTTTTGAGGTGATGTGTCTTCGCAGCCGCGCATCAGTTTTACCACGCCAATTTGCCGGAATTACGCCATTAAGTGTAAGGATAATTTTGTTATTTATCAATATTGCGAATACTAAATAGGCTCCCATCCTCAATACTGTCCAGGCGTATGCTGGGTTGCCAAAACACGACAAGCCGCTTTTGCGGGTGTGTTTGTGGTCTAGCCAAAGAATTCCCGACCATGAAAACGAAAGCAAACACCCAGTTTTTTCCGTGCAAGTTATTAAGTTTCTTTCCCACTGCCAGGAATTTTTCCCAGAGATCCCGACCATGTGGACTCTGCGACGTTATTGCCAATATGAGACAGAGCGTGATGCTCCCCTCTTCGCCGGGAATTTGGTCCGCCAGGCATTCGGCCTGGCGCCTCAAGATCGCCTGCCCAATCATTGTCCTGGAAAAAGGGGAGAGCATCGCGCTTGCAATTAGACCAGTTGCGCCAGATAGTGCACTGCAGCTGGACGCGGGCGTAACTGCAACCCCAAATCCACGACCAGCTGGTGGTGGGTAAAGTAGAGAATCTGGGTCCGGCTCGCCAGTTCATTGAGCACTTCCAAGGTGGCCTGGGTCCGTTCATCATCAAAATGAACCAATATATCATCCATTATCAAGGGAAGAGGTTCACCGTTGGCGAGATGCTGGTTTATAAAGGCTAGACGCAGCGCCAGGTACAGCTGATCACGCGTTCCGTCGCTCATTTGACCAACGCGCCTCTTGCCTTCGGTACGGTGCCGTGCCTCCAAATAGGGAATGTTGTTCTCGTATTCCACCGTCAATTGCTCGTAGTGATTTAACGTGAGACGGCGAAAAAAGTCACTGGCCTGTTCGATAATGGAGGATTCATTTTGTTGTCTATAGGTCTCGATAGCCCGTTGCAACAATCTTCGAGCGAGTTCCACCCGCAAATATTCCGTCCACAGCCGATCAATTTCAGCCAAATGATACTGGGCTCCCTGTGCGGCTTCCGCTGCCAGAGTCTGGTCGCCGGAAAGAGACTGAAATTGAATTTTCATTTCCTGCAGTTTCTGTTTGTATTCTTCTTCTTGGACCATCATCTTTTCCACGTCAGCGCGCAGTTCTTCCGCCTTGAGGGTTAATTCCTCGGGATGTTCTACTTGCGCAAACTCCTTTTCCAGTTCAGTCAGGGGCAGCCCGTCTCCCGCCTGACGAATGTTTTGCTCCAATTGTCCTTGGGCCTGGCGGGCCTCCTTAAACATCCTCGAAACCTTTATACATTGCCGCAGTTCGTCAATTTCCGAGCAATGACAACGCGCCAAGTATTGACGCAATGTGTGGTTCACGTCCTCGGCCTTCTGTCTGAATTCTGAGAGTTCCTCTTCTTGTTCTTCGAGCTGATCTGCCAGTTGTTGTCTTTTGGTATCAATGTCTTTTGCAAGTTCCAATCGTTGGCGAATACGGGATACCCACATGGCCATTTGCGAGAAATCAGGCATCACCTCATGCAGCGCCAGAGCCATTTGATGGGAATTCTCTTCAAAAACTCGGCACTCTGCCTCTTTCTCACGAATTTCGCGCGCGATTTCCTGTTTGTTCTGCTCCCATTGAAATAATTCTTCCAATTTGTGTAAATAGGGAGAGGCGATCCGGTAATCCTGGGGAACAAACGGATAACGTTGTCTCCATTCGTTCCACGCTTCTTCGAGATCTGCCACCTCCTGACCACAACGATCGAGCATCTCTTGGTCCTTTTCCAAACGGCGGTCCAATTCAACGAGGTCCCGGCGCAGTCGCTCGGCATCGCGCTGGCGGTCTTCCATCTCCTTCACGTAGTCTTCACACACTTCAGTCTGTGCCTTCAGGCTGTTCTCAGGGAGGGTCAATTGATATTTCCGGGCTTTTTCGCGTAAATCCCGCAGAAAACCGTCACGCCGCGAAATCAACCTCTTCAGATCTTGTTCAATGGATCGCAGGGTATTCAGGCCAAGGACGACAGGACGGTAAACCGTAGCCAGCCACTCTTTCATATCTGCCGGCCTTTTGACATCGATTCCCGAATCGGCCCATTGATCCGTCCACTCTTTCTTGAACATGGTGACTTCCTGCTGGATTTCCTGTAAGCGCTCCAACACCTGTTGCCGCTGATTTTCGTTCTGTGATTTGTTCAGCAACAATAGCGCGCGTTTAGCTGACTTATCCGCTTGTGCCCGCAGGCTATCGGCCATATCGTCGGCGCGGCGCATGTAGTGTTCGAAAACCTCTTCGAGGGGGGTTCCCTGGGCGTAGGTCATAATCTCATTCCCAAGATCTTCACGATCAAGCCAGTGGCGTTTGAGCAAATCCCATCCCTGATCTCGAAGCCGTCGGGTCTCGGTCAATTCGGATTCGATGGGCACATACCCTTGCAGTTCCAGCGCCTCAAGCTCTCGTTCACAAGCGGCGATTTCGTCCTCCAGTTGCTGTCGCTTTTGTTTCTGTTCGCGATGCCGTTCACGAATGGAGTTCCATTCTTGGTGAAAATAGTCTATCGTGGCGTCCAGCGGTACGATGAGATGTTCCATAGTATTGAGATCCCCAGAATACACGGACTGACGCGTGAGAATCTGTTGCAGGGAACGCTGTTGCAAGGTAATGTCCGCTTCCTTTTGAGCAATCATATCTTCCAAATTTCCCGCTAATCGGATTTGGTCTAGCAGTTTTCTCAATTCGGAAACGTTTTCAACAGCCCCAATGTGACGCAGTTCCCATTGTGCGTCGTTTCTCTGGCCCAGCAGTTCGTGATGGCGCTGCTCTTGAATGTTCAGTCTAGCGAGTGCTTCCTCCCTTTGCTTAATCAACTGCTTGACGTTTTCCATGTCAGAAAACGGTATTCTGAGCATGTCGACGGAGACAACAGGGCCCTCCCCCATCAAATCTTTGATACGAAACGCCATATCGTCTTCGCACTCGCTCTGATTCTGCCGAAGTTTGGGTAACTCCACGTAGCGCCGTGTTTCATATTGGGTGAGGCCCTGGTTAATCTTTTGAATCGCAGCCTCCCGCGCCAGAACATCCGGTTGCGGAACCAGTTCTTCTCGCTTGGCACGGAGTTGCTGAACATGTTTTTGCACACGCGCAATCTGAAGTTCTAGGTCGTTGTGCTCGGTAATCATCGCTTCTATTCGAGATTCCTCATCATCCTCCAAAACGATGACCGCGCCAAGTTCCCGTAACTGCTGCCTGACAGCATAAAGTTCAGGCAGCATGGTTTGCACCCGTTTTAGACGCTGAATTTTTTCCAAGCCACGCTCCAGCTCGTAGCGCTCTTTTCTAACTTGCTTAATTTCCGCCTCCAAAACAAAAATGTCCTGACGCTTCTGATCCCAGTCCTGGGCCCCGAGACTTCCTTCCCGGATTTTCTTTTCTGCATTGAGAAATTCAGCCCAGTGCTTGTTCAGTAATTTCGCAGAGTGTGTACGGAACGAGGGATCAAGCAGATCACGCGAACGGGAATCTAAACCGGATAAAAGATTATGCAAATGTTGTATGCCCCCGCCAGCCTCGAACAAGGACACACCGGCATGTCCTCCTGACTGCAATAGACTTTCTCCGCCACTTCGTAATCTGTCATGATCGAGACCAAAAATAAGCGCAAAACGATCCCGGTCGTAGCCGCCCAAAAATTGCGCCAAGTCTTCTTCCGATACCGAGCGATCGGTAAATTCCAGTTTGGAGTATCGCTTCTTGCGCCCGAATTGCAGACTCTTTCCTGCACCATCTTCTATCACACCCGACAGCACTGAACGGCTTTCATAGTAATCGCCGCCCGCTTCAGACACCCTGCCGCCATAAAGCCAGTCAATAATCAGATTCAACAAGGTGGTTTTTCCGGTTTCATTGGGTCCATAGAGAATATGGAATCCTGAGCCCTCGTCATTCAACAGCAAATCCAATGAGGCATAGTGAAGCACGTGTGAAACTGAGAGCTGCCGCAATTTCATCGTCAAATACCTCCCTGCGATATCATGGTCAGCAAGACCTCTTGTGCTTCCTCTATTAATCCTTTCACATCGTCGAGAGAGTGAATGACCATCGCTCCTTCAGAGTTCACATAGGTCTTTAGGCGGGTCTGGATGCGCTCAACATGGCGAAGAAATTCTTCGAGAAATTCTTCATCTTCTTCAACCTCCTGCATGGAATTTGCCAATCTGGCCAAAGCATCCATTTGCTGAGACCATTGTCCCGACCGGGCGGGAGACGATGTCATAAACTTGACTTTTTCAATCCATATCTGCCCGGGAGCCGTCATGGCCACGGCGTTCTCGATTTCTCGGTAGAAGTATTCGGATTCCGCCAAAAGGCGTCCATGTAAGGAAGTTTCTCCTAGAAAATGCAAGCGCAAGGCCAAAGGTGACCCCTGGTTCTCCTCAAGATACTGCTGGAATGTCGTAACCACACGTTCGACGAAGGTCTCCTGATTGTTCGCCTCCGACAAGTCGACTTCCGCCAGATACCACCTGAGAACATCCAGAGACCGATGTTCGAGGGTAAAAAAACCATTGTCGACGGTGACAAGCGTACAACCCTTCTCACCGGTTTCGCGAATATGACGTCCCTGCAGATTACCGGGGTAGACGATACACGGATCCGATTCTCGCACCACCTGCCGCTTATGCACATGTCCCAAAGCCCAATAGTCATAATGTTTATGGATGAGATCGGAGAGCGAACAAGGTGCATAGGTTTCGTGACCTTCATGGCCCTCGAGCGAGGTATGAAGAACACCGATATTAACATAACCGGGATGCGCATCGGGATATTGGAGGACAAGATTCTCCACCGTTTCACGTCGCGAAAATCCCTGCCCGTGCAATGCCACCGCGAGATCGTCGATCACGAACGTTTGAGGGTGTTTGGTGGAAAATTCATGAACATTGGGAGGCCACACCAAATGTCGGGTAATATTGGATGCGGCATCGTGATTCCCTCTCACTATGTAAACATCTATTCCGGCATCATTTAGCCTGCCCATAAGGCCGTTGAAAAAAAGTCCCGTGGAATAGTCGGGCCAGTCCCCGTCGAATAAGTCCCCGGCAATGACAACAAACCGGACCTTTTCGGAGATGGCCAGATTCACTAAATTATTCAGAGCCCGTCTTGTGGCAGAACGAATCATGTCGACCGGAGCGTCTTCTTTGGCCGCCAATCCGCGCAAGGGACTGTCCAAATGCAAATCAGCGCAATGAACAAATTTAAACATGCGACCTCCATATGAGCACAACGAAATAGCCATATCACTCAAAACCCAATATGTTAACCATTATATATCAGAGGCTGATGGCAACGCTCATTGTCCACAATTTTCCCCTTGCCCGGAGCAACATGCGAAAGACTTGCGGATCTATCAGAGGCGAAACTGACGCTCACAGCACGAAAACTTCTGGTTCTTCGGTTTCTTATGTCTTATCCATAAGATTTTCTGAGTCAACCTATTAAGGTACTAATCAACATTATCGGCAATGCCGGCATGCACTGGCTCCGCATCTCGGTGCCTCCCCGAAATGGTGAGATTGCCACGAAAGTGTTATTTTCTAATCTTTCCGGGTGTTCTGTTCACCTTCCTTCTTCTCTCAACATGCAAGCCGCCGGAGGTAGTGGCCTCTTGTGAACCCCGAAAGGATTTGTATTCTCTTCCGTTTAGTTTATAGCCCTTTGTGGTACAGCTATTATCATGACAGCCCCAATTTAGGGGAAATTTTGTATAATTCAATCTGAACAAACACGACAACGGTTATATGGATGGACCGGGCTATCCGGTAGGAGGTTTAATAATGAATATTTTCCCGATTTCGTTCATCTCGGAAGGACAAACCATCCGGGGACTCGGATACGGCCCTCATTCAGGGTCGCCCAGAAATGTGCGCGCCATATTAATTCACGGTTACAGTTCGTCCAAACACTCTTTGGACCCCATTGCTGTGACTCTGGCCAAAGAAGATTATCCCGTCCTATCGCTGGACCTGCCAGGTCATAAATTGGGAGCAACAGGAGGGGCACTCATCAGTTTTGAGATGGCAGTGCAAGCCGCCCTCGACGCCAATGCCGCTCTCCCCTCGCCGTGCCGCCCCGTCTATATTGGTCACAGCATGGGTTCGGCAGCAGCGGTGGTGGCTGCCAGCCGGGATGACATGGCCGTAGGAGCGGCCGCTTTGGGACTGGGCTATCCCATCACCGTCATGCGCCCGGATCCGGACGTGATCGGGTATTATCTCGAACGGTGGGCGTGGGTTGACGGTGCTAGCCCCGTAGAAGTAGGCCTTGCCATGGATGAAAGCATTCCTCCGGCTTTGGAAAAGCTTGCCGGACGCCCTTTTCTTCTCATCAACGGCCAGCAAGACCAGGAACTCCCTCCGTCCAGTGCCAAAACCTTGTTCGAAATGGCCCATGCCCCGAAAACGCAGAGAACCGTAGCCTCCGATCATTCCGGTATACCCTTACAAGCAGCGCCTCTGGTGGCCGAATGGCTCAACACCATCGCCAGGGACTCTACTCAGCCTTTATCTTAAATTTGTTGGAAAATGGTGCAGCCTAAGGCTATTCGCCAAAAACACGAGTCTGGCTGTCTTCATCTTTCGGCATTCCAGTTCATCTCTACGGATTGGGAAGTTTGTCCCATGCAAGTGCCTCTATTCTCATCATGATGCCCCATATCCCTCAGTTCACGGCAGCCATCGCAACCTGGGTTAACGGCCGGCAGTCGCACTGTATTAAAGAAAGAACGAAAGTCAACCAGCAGCAGCGAATCAAGCTCAAAAAATTAACCCTCAATGTTTTCTCCGGTTACGTCGCCATGGCTTTATGGGTATACTGAGAACTGTGGTGTTTATCAGCCAACCATTACAGCATGGCGAAGCCCGCCGGGCGCCGTCAACGATACAGTGAGGTGATCAGACGATATGTTTCACTATACTCTCAATACGAACAAGGATATTTCGGAGGCCATCGAAGCGGTAGAACAACGTCTAAAAGAGAATGGTTTTGGGGTTTTATGGCACTTGGATATTCCCCAAACGCTTCAGAAAAAGGGTGTCGACTTCAAACAACCCTACCATGTGCTAGAAGTGTGCAATCCGGTAGAGGCGAAGTCAGTACTGGAACAAAACGCTCTCGTCGGATATTTCCTGCCTTGCAAAGTCGTGGTCTATGAAGATCAAGGCCAAACCAAAATCGGCCTGACAAGACCGACAGCACTCATCGAACTGGTACAAGATCACGAACTGGAGCAAACGGCACAGAAAATCGAGGAAACCCTCATTAAGGCTCTTAAAGAGGCCGTGTGACATTCCGGGGCTTCTCAGGCCTAAAACGTTTTCCAGTCAATTCAGCGACTTATCCGTGCGAACAAGGCGCTCGGCAATCGCGTCAAACTCCTCCATGGAAATTTCACCGCGTGCAAAACGCTCCCGGGCGATCTCTAAAGGATCGGCGGGAGCGATTTGGCGTTTACTAGGCGTAGCCTTTCCCCAGACCCAAAAGATGATTACCATCCACACCACAAAGGCAATAGCCATTAGTCCAAAGAATCGAAAAAACATGATCAGTCCCCCTCATCTTGTATTGTATCGATCGCCCATGATTGTCTTCCTTACTATTATACACGCGCTTTTCACACCCATTTCGTTTCCGTTGCCGGATTTTTCAAATAAGATTTCCAATGTCCCTATCTCGTTGTTTCTCTGGCGTTTCTCCGAGATTTTTAGCCACTCGTGAAGACTCCCGCCAATCCTCCGCATCTTTCGGCTCATGCTCTCGTTTTAGGGTGCCCTCAAAAGGCCGGAGACAAACACCGAAAGTCAGCATGCGCAAGTTGCGGACCTTGTAAATCAAAGAAGCAAGAGCCTCAACGTGACGGGAGATCCTTGACGAGACGTTTCAAGAGACGTCATTATCAGGTGCACCAGGACGGTCTTGAGAAGTCAAAAGACTCGTGACTGCAACTTGATATGCGCATTGTCTCGTGTTCTCACGTGATTTATAAAACTGCGGACCAAATTCCCACTATATCTGGCGATGTTTTCTCCCTCACGCCCCAAGCTCTGGCGTCTCACACCCCGTGCTTCCTTTCGGTTCTGGTAGGGACAAATCTCTCCCCCCGTGACCAATTTGGGGTACAATTCATGAAGAAACCCAACGCATGGGTTAATAGAGCTCAAGTCGCGGAACGGCAATGATCCTGGAAAGGAGCGCTATAATTTGCGAGCCGTGAAAACTCAAGACATATCTCTTAAGCGCCAAACATGGGCACTGGCAGTGATTGTAACCGGTGTGTTAGTGGCCGCCGTCGATACGACTATCGTGATTTTAGCCTTGCCGACAATGATGCGTTCACTCCATGCCGGACTGGCCAACATCGTCTGGGTTATCATGTCTTATCTGTTAATTATTACCCTCTTGGCTACGCAGGTTGGGCGGCTGGGTGACATGTTCGGCCGCGTTCGCATGTACGAATTGGGCTTTGTGATATTCGTCCTCGGCTCCTTTCTGTGCGGAGTATCAGTCAACGAAAGCATGCTCATAGCCTTTCGAATTTTGCAGGGCATCGGTGGTGCCCTGATTAGCGCCAACAGTGGAGCTGTGATCGCCGATACCTTTGAGCCTCAGCATAGAGGACGGGCATACGGATTTACCTCTGTGGGATGGAATTTGGGTGCCATTGTCGGGATCTTGCTAGGGGGTATTATTACAACGTATTTTTCGTGGCGATATATTTTTCTGATTAATGTTCCTATTGGTATGGCTGCCGCCATCGTGGCTTGGTTTGTGCTGAAGGACCAAGGTGAACGCTCAGCCCGCAACATCGACTGGTGGGGCATGCTTCTGTTGGGGATTGGCCTCTTTCTGGTCCTTCTGACCATGATTCGAATGACGTCTCATCCTTTCACCGGCACGCTCGTCCTCACGCTGGTCGCCGGATTAATTCTGTTGATGGTCTTTGCTGTTGTGGAAAGCAGGCAGCCGTCTCCCATGCTTCATTTTCAGTTGTTTCATAATCGTGTGGTGTCTGCGTCGTTACTAGCTGCCTTTTTCCAGTCACTTGGCAATTTTGCCGTGCTGTTTCTAGTCATTATGTATCTTCAGGGTCTCCGCCAGTTAACACCACTGAATGCATCTTTGTTGCTAGTACCCGGATATTTGGTCGGTGCCGGGCTCGGTCCAATCTCAGGCCGTTTGGCAGACAAAATGGGTCCCGCCTTGCCCGCCACGACTGGTCTCGCCATCCAAGCCGTGGCCTTGTTCCTATACGGACATCTGGGCCTTCGCACACCTTTATGGGAAGTAACAGGCATCAGTATTATCAACGGGATGGGAGCCGCAGGATTTTTCCCGGCTAATAACGCCGCCACCATGAAGGGATCTCCCAAAGGATCATACGGCATTGCCTCTGGAATGCTACGGACATTTGCCAACATCGGCATGGTTCTCAGCTTTGCATTGGCTATGCTGGTCGCCTCGACCCAGATCCCGAAAAACTTGGCCTTTGCCATTTTTGTCGGCACAACGTCTTTAACCGGAAGACTGATGATTGCTTTTAATCATGGTATCCATACGGCTTTTTATCTCGCCATAGTCCTCATGCTTATCGCGGCCATTTTCTCCGCTCTACGCGGCCCCACCACTGCTGAGATATCGAAACCAGCCCACCAGTAATAGAGGCGGGGAATTGGAATTGATACACCCCCCCGAACTCCCTTTTCCAAAAGCGACAATCCCAGGGATCCCTAATTTGGCAAAAGACATATTCCAAACTTCTGGCGGAAACCCATACGACAGTCATCCCAGGGAACCATACGCCCACTTGGGGACGGGGAAAGGTCCGGCCGGGACGCCCAATCCGCATAACACCGCTAACAACCCCTCGCCGCAATCTTACCCATGACCCGGAGATAACAAACCGGCGTCGGAACTAAAATTTGGTTGGACGTCAGGGGCACACTCCTGCAAAATCCGCCAATAACCCACAATTTGGGTTCCGACGACAATGGGGATAATGGATTCCTGGGCCCACCAGATGGTTCCATCAGGTCTGGAATTTTTCAGCTTTCCATGCCAAGGTTTTTTCTCCCTCAACGTTTGCCATAATTCATCGGGGGTGTCGTCGCCACTCATCACTCCCGGCTTTTGCCCAATTAATTCATGGCTTGAGCGGCCCGTCAGTCTTTCGTAGGCCTGATTGACGGCCACGATACTGCCATCCGCGTTAGCAAGAACGGCTGCTGTGTTCCAAACTGACCACAAAGCTGTGGTCGCGTCAGCCAGCCACTTAAGGTTGGCCGTAGAGTCAGGCCAATCCGGAGGAATCGTCGAAACTCGACCCGGCGCATCACGTGCCACCCGATTTTTTCCTTGACGCTTGGCTTCAAGCAAGTTTTGGTCGGCTTTCTGGGCCGTATCACCGGAAAAAGGTCCTACAGCCCACCCCATTGAAACGCCGAGGCGAAAAGTACCCACCGAAAAAGAGTAGGGGTGTTCGGTTACGGACCGGTGCAATCGTTCTACAATGTCTTCGGCATTGGCTGAAGTCGCTTCCGGAATCCACACGGTGAACTCGTCTCCGCCGGGGCGCACGAGCGCATCCTGCGACCTTATTTCGGCTTGCAAACGGGTAGCAATGGCGTGTAATACCTGATCACCCAAATCATGACCCCAAGTGTCATTGAACCACTTGAAGTCATCGACGTCGCATGCCACGACCAGTCCTTCCGCCCGCCCTCTCATTTCGGACTGCGTTAACCATGCCACGTGTCCATAACGTGTCAAGGATCCCGTCAGCGCATCATGTTCCGCACGATAAATGTCATGCTGCCATCGCTGAGTGCGGTCGGTCCAACTCATAATATACGTGAATGTTAACGAAGCCACGGTAATGGACACCCACAAGTCCGCCACAGCATCGCGGTTGACGATCATGGATGCCACCGCTCCCGCCGTCAGGCTCACGTACAGCAGAATGCGCACACCGAATTCGTTCAACCGTGATCTCGCCCCAACGAGAACCATAATTAAAACGGCCATAATAATAACGTCAATTAGTGCATGTACCGAATCACCAATAAAAACAGGACGCGCAAAAACCGCAACCAGAATCATCACGCTGCCAAGCATCCGCCATTTGAAATCGGTAACCAAATACCATTGAGCTATCAGTATCACCACGAAAATTCCCAAGGGCATTTCCAAATGTCCAAAATATTTTGCGACCCCCAATATAATGGGGGTTCCAACTGAGAGAAGCAGACGGCTGGAGCGAGTCCACCCCCTGCGAAACACAAAATCGTCCCACTCCCAGACGCCCACCAATAAGCCGGTCACCATCATTCCATAAATCAGAAATTGCGGCCAACTCACCAGATTCATTGTGTGTTCCATTAAAGATTCTCCTCACGGGCACTGTCATTCGACGCCCCTGCGGACAACTGGGTCACGTCCGCCAAAATTGTTTACGCCCATTTATCCGCCGTGGTATCAACAGTGGCCCGATAACATATTCAAAATCATTTACTGTTGTTGGGCTGAGCTTTTTCTCACGCATGTGCGGGGAAGGGCTTGAGAACAGGACCCCTTATCGGCGTGTACAAGTCGCGTTTGCGGACTCTGAAACCATCAATCCTTTCCCATTGACAGTACGTATAAACCTATACGAAATAACCAGATCGGTGAGGCTCAACACCACCGTTCATACACATTATTTATCCATTTGTCAACGCAAGAAGCTTACAAACCGCCAAGAACCAAAGGCTTTTCCGATTTGCGTCGGTTCTCTGGGGCTCTCGGTTCTCTGGGGCTCTCGCTTCTCTGGCAGTCCACGATTTTCCCCGCCTGATCCACGCCCTATTTGCTGCCTGTTTCGGCCAAATAATTCAGCCCCACACTCAGGCACAAGAACACCTTCGGCCCGACAGTACATTTCCGACCTTTTTGATCTTAGTACTCTTTGCCACAAACACCCGCTAGAATAGCCATTTCCCTTACTTAATGTTCTTTGTCGATCTTCTGGCGACACGAGCATCATAATTGGTGAGCTCCGGCAACGATTGCGGTGCAATTACAACGACAAGTCTCCTGTTTTTTCTCCAGGGCTTGTATTTGCCTTCCCTGATGAATTTCCTTCACTGGGCAGGTTCAACCGGAGTCATCTTAGAGATGTATGTATCATTTTGTCATGTGCACATCCTTAGATATCTGAAAGAGAAAGCGAAGTCCTGTCAAACACCTTTGCATGTGAAGAGGGTGCACAGACGTTCTCCTCTTCTTTGCTTATCTAAATGCCGGTTGACGAGAAATGACCCGCATCCGGTCAAGATAATAATCTGTCAGAGCGACGATCATGACGTTGAGCTTAACTCCTCGTATGAATATATTCCAGCCTGTTGTCTTTTCCGGTTATCGTTGAAATGCTATAATTGTTTGTCTGATAAATATTGTTCTATGGTTAAGTAAAGGAGGTGGACAACGTGGACGACCAACTAACCGCAAAAAAAGAAGCCTATAAGTCGGTAATGAACATCATCAGTGTTATCGGTGAACCAATGCTGGTAGAATTGTGGCAGTCACTCGAAATAACCCTGACTCAATTTCGGTGTTTGCGCCTGTTATACATTCGCCCCATGCAAGCCGGCGATTTAGCCAAGAAGTTGAGTCTGTCGCCTACCTCCTTGACACGTGTATTAGAACGGCTCGAAAGCCGTCAATTAATAGATCGGAGCATAGACCGGGAGGATCGCAGGCGAATTTGGGTCAGTTTAACCCCCCAGGGTCGCAATATGCTAGACACAATCAGGCCATGGGAAGATAGTCCGTTAGCCCGCGCTTTGGACACGTTGCCAAAAGACACGCTGAATCGCATTACCGAGGCTTCCACGCAAATTGTCGAGGCGGTCAAAGCTTTAACGGAGGGTGATGCCAACCCTTAAAACCCGAATAGGCAATATTTCACTATACGTGCATGGAAATAAATCCTGTGGGAGCAAAACAAAGAGGGTGATTCGTTTCCTCAAATGGCTGGCGTCCGTTTCGGCGTTTTGTCAGTGGATCATCTTGTTCAACACGGCTTTGGGTATTCTCATGGATTCCACCAACAATACGAGCTTCAATCACTAGCCGGGTTCCGCGGACAATTGCTACTCATCCCTTGAGTGGGCGCGTGTCTTGATCGGCTCTCCGACATAAATAGCCATGTACAGCGTGACAATCTCAAATTTATCCTGTTTTCCCTGGGTTTGTTGAGCTTTTCCATTCCCGATATACGGACCGGGGCAGTGAAGGCAAATCTGATGTGCGTGCAATTCTCCGCGGGTTAGTGTCCTAATCGGAGCATTCGGAGCCATTTAGGCCTCTGCGGCTTTTTGTAAAGAATCTATCGTTACAATGTGGGTCACTGGACGGAGCGGTCAGGAAACAGCGCTGTGCTCCAATCCCACGGAGAACGATTTCCTGAAGGATTTGCCAAGATCGATGTGGGGAAGAATCAGGAGATGATCAAAATCGTTGCCTGGCGAGCGTCCAAAGCCTCCACGCCTGAGCCCGGAGGTGGTGAGTAGAGGAGGTGTCGGGGACATCGCCGCCGATAACAATGGAAAACACAATCGCATCGGCACCATCTACCCAGCATTTGTACGGGGGTCGCGTCTCTTTGAGTCCTGAGGGAACGGAACTCACGTTCGACGATGAGTGGGGAAAGGCGATGAATCCTTGCCCGGTCTCGGGAGCCAAGCTATAGGCGAAGACTATTGCATGGTGAAAGTCGCGGACAAGGTTTCATCAAACGTATCCGCCGAACGCGTAACTACCTGCCATGCCGGCTGTGACTAACTACATGGTGACGTCGCACCCACAGAGCCTGCAGGTGGCATCAGCCCATCTAAAAATCCCGGCGTCCGGGACACACACGGGTGACACTCACCGGAAGAGTGGTGCAGGCACTCCCATGGTGTGTGGTACCCATACGGGTTATGGTTCTGTCGCATCATGATCGTTGCGTGGGGTATTTTGGCCCTCGATCATGTGAACGGCCATCGCCAGTGCTTTTTGCATTTGCCTTGAGGAGATATATTTAGTTACAGCAAGGGGAAGGATGGTGCCGTGCCTCGTACTTCATCAAAACATCACTGCCGTGAGGATAGGCCCTAAATTGGTTCTAAATGGACGGGGTCGATCCCGTTCACAAGAAGGTGCTGATTCGTTGGACACAAGATGTGACGACGTGACGATTGCACCAGGACCGAAGACCGCGAAGAGATGTGCTACGGATTTTTGTTCCCGCAGGAACCGGCACTTTTTCAAGAACACGACACGGCTTCTCGGGTTATCGGCAACTTAGTCAGCCCCAATTAAGCCATAATCTGACGAAACTGGGACAATGCCGACCGCATCGGTTGGGCAAAGTTACAATGCACCGCACGCATAGCCTTGTTATATCTGCAATCACGGAGGAGTGCCTATTGGACTCGCAAAAACCTACATTGGTCAATCCAGGGCCTTTCTTGGTGGCGGTTTTAATCGCTGTCATTCTCAATCCTCTAAACTCTTCCACCATTTCAGTTGCCCTGGGCGTTCTGTTGCACCACTTTCAAAACGGAACTGCCAGCGTGACCTGGATTATTTCCGGCTATTATCTGGGCAGCGCCATCGCTCAGCCCGTCTTCGGCCGCCTAGGTGACTTATGGGGACATCGTCCCTTGATTTATATAGGATTGGCGCTCATTATTCTTACCGCTGTCTTCGCTCCCCTCTCCCCCACGCTCACTGTATTCGTAATTTGGCGTGTTATCCAGGCAGTTGGAACCTCCATGATCTATCCCAACGCCATAGCTCTTGTGCGCTATGGTCTGCCTGATGCCGTAGGTCGCGTCCTAGGATGGATTGGAATGGCTGCTGGCATAGCGATTGCCGTCGGGCCGACGATAGGCGGGGTTCTCATGTCCGTGGCCAGTTGGCATGCTATTTTTTGGGTTAATATCCCCTTGGCTCTTGTCGCCGGGGTTCTATTTTTTGCCTACAGTCCCATGCTGCCAAGTCGACCCAGGGGAGGCTTTCGACAACTAGGGACTTTGATTGACTGGCCCGGGTTGGGGTTATTTGCCACCACCGTCAGTATGGGACTGGTTTGGGCGGTCGGACTGGAGAGCGGTCGCAATGCCTTGGCGATCCTCTATGCGGGGATACTTTTTGTTGGGCTCATTGCGGTGGAGTTAAAAACCGCACAGCCCCTAATTCCTTTAAAATGGTTTCTTCAACCGAAGTTTCTCATCAGCAGTATTCTCACCACGCTTTCTAACATTGTCATGTATGGTATTCTGTATGGACTTCCCGTCTCGGTTCAAAATCTTCGCCATCTCAGTCCTAAAAACTCCGGCCTGCTGTTGCTGGCCTTCGCCGGCGTTATGACGGTGGCCTCCCCTTGGGGCGGGCATATGGCCCAGAAAAAAGCTCGCCGTAAGCCGCTAATCGCCGCTGGAGTTTTTCTGGCCGCCGGAACGTCGCTTCTTCTCAATATCCGAAGCTTTCCCTGGGCCCTCATCATCATGGGACTCATGCTCGTGGGCCTCAGTTTTGCATTGAGCAATGTGCTTCTTCAGCAATCTGTGCTGGAATCCGTGCCCGCTAGCGAGACGGGCCGGGCTTCGGGCCTTTTCATGCTGATCCGTTACCTCGGCACTATTATCTCTTCGGTGCTCATCGCCTTTAGTACATCAGCGTCTACTCACCATCTTCCGCTGTTCTTCACGCTCTTTGCCATTGCAGTTGTCCCCGCCCTTCTCCCTCTCCTCATGACGGAGACAGCACATGGACCATCGTGACTTCCCTGGGACCGGAAGACTGATTGCTCAAATTCCTGAGCGCCTCTCCCGGTGAAGATATCACAGCGTGCGGGAACACCTCTCATTCTGCCAAAAGTTCTACGGATTTAGGAACGACTAACCACCTCAACGATTTCCTCCACCGCCATCCCCTTGGTTTCCCCTACATACTACCGAGCGAAATCGATGGCCGCCATCACCAGTGAAGTCAACGACATTCTAACCGCGCTAGTTCATCGTTTTCTCCTGCCGAGCCAGCATCTCAATGAGGGCAACCGGGACAGTGAGGGAAAACCAGCCGCTCAGCCAACCATTCTACAGTAGCAACCATTCTTCCCCGCACCGCACTCGCAAAACCCTGCTTCTCGTGATAGCCATAACATTCCGTCCTTGAGAGCAAGGATGCTGAGCGTAACCTGGCGTGGCATATTTATGGCACGCGAGCTTTCTCTTCAAACACTAAATACGCGTGCGAAGGGCAAAAATTATTAGGCGCTCTTCATCCCCAACCGCTCCATCTGTTTCGCCAACCAAGCCCCGGGCCTCATTCTCCCGCGATCCTGTGTTTTCGGGCTTTCGCGTGATTCCCTTTTCCCTACTCCGTCGCACGCGCCACGAGTCCAACCCACGAGCTATGCGATTGTTGCAGCTGGTCATCATATTGCCCGCCTCACATCATCAGCTCACTCAGAATCCATATCTTCCTGGTCCGTGCCATCCGTCTTTGTTCCTCTCATGGTTTGCGATAAATTCCGTTGCTTCTCCGGATAGGCTTCCCCCGGCCCCTTCTGGGGTCAGACCGGTTTTGTTGCCGGTCCTTGAGGTACTTTGCCCTCCCTCCGACTTCTCGACACGCGTCGGTTGCCGCTTCGGGGTTGCCTTAAGGCTCCGTAAGTAATGGGCATAGGCACAGAAACCACCGAAGATCCTCATCCGCGATCCGTTACCGGCTACACCCTCACTGTCAGGATGAACGGATACACAGACCATTTCGTGAAGAGGTCACTTACATGGTCAGGTCGCCTGTTTCCTCTACCGGGCTGATTCAACTGGAGTCATGTCCATAAAGTCTTCTAACTATTTAATTTTTTCGCATTATCCGTTGAGGAAGTCGGGTGGTCTTGGGGTACATCTTCCGTACGGGGCAACACAGATGACACGACATCATCCGACGACGAAGAGGCAAGATGCTTTGAACGATTGCGGGATTTGAACCGGTCCCATAACATGCCTCCGGAACCGATGCTGGCTCCTAGTAATAAGCTCACCAATACAACGAGAGCTAAGGAAATATGCGGAAGCTGCCAGAAGAAAATGTGTAATGAAACCGGATGTTGATTTTGCAACGCTAAAATAGCAATAATCACGGCACCGAACAACCAAATAATGACTTTTCGGAGACCACGACCTTCATGATTCACCACGATCCCCCCTCTCGTCACAGAGAACAATATGTCTTTCTTTTTATAATTTTACCACAATTTACTCGCCTATGCTGTAATAATTTCAGTACTCCGCCGCATAAAATTGGATGCTGACACTTTCGTGACCGTTATGTATTCCACGAGATCACGCATTCGTAAAATAGTTTGAGCGTGGCTCTTCCCAAGAGACGATTTTCACGGCACATCGCACCACAATAGAAGGAACTCCTGAACCTCCCCACGGCTAAAGTCGGGGCGTTCTAAAAACCTCTACTGTCACCCTCTCAGCGGCTCTCGCTCTCGCTTGCGCGGGAGGTACATCATCCGCTGCCTGAGGATCGAGCAGGTTTTC
>PXYT01000003.1 GCA_003023725.1 Sulfobacillus benefaciens
TCCCAGGTCATCAAGGCTTCCCGAATACCTTTCAGAACAGGGGAAATGAGATCCCCTGGGGCGACCGTCCTATGGATCCGCCCATTCCCCCAAAACCGATCCCCGCGTGTGATGGCGTGTTAGGCGGACGTTCCGCCAGCCATCGCCAAGTGATGCCCGATTTTGCTCACCCCCAACAGGGAGGCAGGGGACAAGACGGTCCAGACTCATGCAGCCAGCGTGGTGCGTTGAGACTTACGCAGTTGCCCATGTGTGCCAAAAAAGTGTACAATCGAGTCGATTTTAATCATCCGTGTGCCTCCTATCTTATCGGAAATCGAAGAGCGAAGTCCTCTTCGATAAAACACTTCGACAGAGGAGGCACTTTCTCCTTTGCGTAGACAATTTTTCCTATTCAGATAATACTGACAATAAAACTGGGGATAAGTCAGGGCTGCGCCATTTTCGGTAATGATGAGGGGAACACGACCGTAATCCTGGTGGACGCGCGCGAGGAGATCGGTTAATCCGAATGGATCGACAGGCCATCCCGTTGCCGTGACGGATTCCTGCGGACGTATCACGGTCGACGCGTGATCTGCTGTACCGGGGTCGGAGCAGATCCGGTAGGAAGCGAAATAATTCACTCCTAAAAATCCATGGGACGGCCCATGACGAACAAATCGCCGTCCTTCACTCATCATCGCCGGTCCCGGGAAAAATTTCATCCAGAACAGCGGGATAGGTGTCGGTGAAAAGGAGGCCCAAAAACCACCGGTTTTGAAACACATCGTGCAGCCCGTGAGTTTCTAAATCTTGTTCGGTTCGGAGGCGGCATACACCGGATGGAGAATTCACGGCAATGCCCACTCGCCCGTGTCCGCCGGAATGGCAGGAGTTCACGGTCAATTCGTGGGAAAGGAGCAAATGATGCACCACCCGGCGCACTTTATCCGCCAATTTTATCCCGGTGCGTGACGGGCTGCAGGTATCCCGCCACCGAGGTAACCCAAGGTTCGTTGTGAGTTACCCAACGGTGAACGCGGTCGCCTAGGCGTCCGACCGCTGTTGCGGCATAGTCTCAAAAATAGTAGACGGTGCCGGGGGGTTAACCATCCGCCGGTCTCTCGCAGGGAGTCGGGAAGATCCCAGTGATATAACGTTACCAGAGGATGAATACCGGCTTGCAGCAAGGTGTCCACCAGACGGTCGCAAAAGTCCAATCCTTCGGCATTGACTCGGTTCTTGCCCGTCGAAATTATCCGAGGCCAGGACACCGAAAAGCGATAGTCTTGAATACCGGAGTTATGGCATCAATTTGATGTTTTCCTCGAATCGGTGGCAGTGAGCACAACTGATGCCCCCGTTGGTTTGGGGGGATTGGTCGTCCAGGGTTCGGGAAAACGTGTCCTAAATGGATGGATCCCGCCCATCCTCGCTGATCGCTCCCTCGATTTGATATGCTGCCGTGGTAACGCCCCCGCCAAAAGCCGGGGCAAAACTTTCTGACAAGTGACTGTATGAATAAGAATTCTTTCTGGGTCTCTTGGCTCTCATGCCGGTTCATAACGACAGTATCCGCAACTGATCGTAGCAAATTGAGCCGGAGTGCAAAGATCTCAGTTCAAAAGACCATTCTCGTTCCTGCCGATTATGCCCTCTGCTCGGGATTCTTGTCCAGGCCTTGTCCGGGCTTAGGACAAGGCCTCCCGGATGAGATTACGGTACCACAAGGCGCTGTCTTTTAAGATTCGCTCCTGGGTTCGGTAATTCACATGGATAATGCCGAAGCGCTTGGCATAGCCAAAGGCCCATTCAAAATTATCCATAAGCGACCAGAGGTAATACCCCTTGACATCCGCCCCTTGGCCGAGGGCGTCCGCCACGGCTTCTATGTGATCGGAAAGATAGGCAATCCGCTCGTTGTCATGGACCATGCCCTCTTCGATTAGGTCGTCATAGGCCGCCCCATTTTCGGTGATAACGAGGGGGATGGGCCCGTATTCGCGGTTTAGCCGCATAAGCAGATCGGTCAGTCCCCGTGGTATCACGGGCCAGCCCATGGCCGTAGTCCTGTCCCTGGGGGTAACATGGGGAACCGGCCAGGCAGGCTGATGGCGCTGGGGAGCGGACACCACTTGAGCCGAGTAATAATTGACGCCCAGAAAATCGAGAGGCTGTCGGATAATCTCCATCTCGGCCGGGGTATGTTGAGGAACCGCACCCAAAATAAGCGCCAGTTCTTCGGGATAGCGCCCCAAAAACACAGGATCGAGAAACCAGCGGTTATTAAACACATCTTGGAGCGAAGCGGCTTTTCGGCTTTCTTCGGAGTTGTTATCCGGATAGACCGGGCTGAGATTCAGGGTAATACCGATTTGAAGGTCTGCCCGGAGGGCGCGTAGGGCCATTGTGGCCTTGCCATGAGAAAGCAGTGCATAGTGGGCCGCATTCACCGCTGCCGAAGGACTGGTCAGGCCGGGTGCATGCTCTCCGGACAAATGTCCTAAGTAGGCTGTGCACCAGGGTTCGTTATGGGTAATCCACTGCTTGACCCGGTCGCCCAGTGCAGCAGCCAGGGTTTGGGCATAATGGCCAAAAGCCTCGGCAGTGTCGGGGTTTTGCCACCCGCCCTGCTGCTGCAAAGCCAGCGGCAGATCCCAGTGATAGAGGGTCAGGATAGGCGTAATGCCATGATCCAGCAAAGTATCTACGAGGCGATCGTAAAAAGCGAGCCCTTTGACGTTGAGGTCTTTTCTGCCTTGGGGGAAGATACGGGGCCAAGACACGGAAAACCGGTAATGCGTGACTCCAAGACTTTTCATGAGTCCTATATCGTAGGAGTAGCGGTGGTAATGATCGCAAGCGACATCGCCGGTGTCTCCGTTGAGGACTTTACCCGGTGTGTGGCTGAAGGCGTCCCAAATCGATGGGCCGCGTCCATCATTGGTGGCGGCTCCTTCCACCTGATAGGCAGCGGTGGCCACGCCCCATTGGAATGTTGGAGGAAAATGGCTGAGCTTGTTTGCCAAAGTCATGTTGTCGACATCCTTCCTGATGCTTGGTCTTTTCGCGGTGCTACTTCGCCAACGAGTTATTGTCAGTATGGACGGATCCTAAGACGTTCTTCTTGGGTCACCGCAATTAGGCGTCCTGCATACATAATACACAGGCGATCAACCAATTCGGGCACCAGAGTGAAATCATGGCTCGTATAATGGGATGAAAACTCCGATTGTCTTTTGATCTAATTACCAGCTGCCGGAAACAAATTAAGACATGGCACAACGAAATGGTCGCAGTCCGGGCTTTATACGCATCCGATGTTCATGTGCCGCTTTTTCTTGCCCAACGATATGTGGAAAAATTCACACTGGGATCATGAGACGCTTTTGATTTTGTTGGACGATTGTCCCGCAATTAAATATTGAAAGCATTGTGCCGTGATGCAAGAGCCTTTTTCATCGGCCAGCAATTTTTTATGGATAGTGAGTAGCGTTCGCATAGATTCCTGTTAGGCAGACGGAAAAGTCTGACGGGGTTCCCGGTACGTAAGGGTTTCCGTCAAACCTGTGTTAAAAATTGCCCGGGTTAATTTTTGACCATTATCATGAGGTTGTAAGGGAAGCATGTTAGGGGGATTTTCATGAGCATTTCGCACGACATCAAGTCGGATGAGCACGTGAGTGAGTTGCCGGAATCGGTGCAAGCGACTTTGCAATCAATGGAAGAAGTCATGAAGGATGTAGCATCCAGGGCGGCAACCAATCAAAGAGACCTTATGCAGGTTGACCAAGTGGTGAGCAATCTGAATGGCATGGTCACCGAGACGAATCAGACCGTGGAACAGTCGGTGGAAGGCATTAGCCAAATGGCCGAACGGCTCACCACAGTCGCTGCCCATGTCGAAGAAGTGGAGGCAGAAACCGGCGAGGTCGGACATGTTGCCGAATCATCCCGCAGTTATGCGCAGCGGGCTCTTAGTGATATTACAAGGATCCAAGAGGCGATTAGCGATCTGGATGAGAAAACACGAAAGGTACTGGGAATCAGCGGCGTAATCAAGGAAGTGGCAGACACCACCAATATGCTGGCTTTGAATGCGTCAATTGAGGCGGCTCGGGCGGGTGATTACGGACGGAGTTTCGCTGTGCTGGCTAAAGAGATTCGAAAGTTGGCGGATCAGACGCGCCAACAAGCTCAAAATATCGTGGAGGACTTGGATTCGGTGATGCGACAACTGGAAATCGCCCGCACTGTGAGTGCCGATGTGGGGGAATCGGTGGAAGCACTAAACCGTGTGGTGACGAGGTCGCACGAGTCTTTTACCGCAATTGGCCAGGTTATCTCGGATGCGGCGGGACAAATTGCTGAAACTGCCCATTTAGGTGAACAGCAACAAGACCATATGAGCCGCGTGGCCGACACGTTCGACACGTTGACAGGGGACTTTCATCAAGTAGCTGGACAGTTGAACCAGATTACAGACCATGTGAAACAAACGGCCCAGTCCATGGAATACGGATATATGGAACTGGCGCATTACGAATATCAGGGGATGGTGCCGAAAGCGAGGCAGGCAGCCGAACTTGCGGCTGTAGAGGCTCAAGAGCTCATAGAGCGCAAAATTTCGGCTCAGACCACCTCGAAGACCGCCGTGCTATCACTGGGGTTGTATCGGCCCTTCGAACGTAACAGCATTAAAACTCTTGCCCGCTATTTTGATGTTTCAGCGGTGATGGACCGTGAATCCCTGGACCCGCCAAAGTATCAAGTGCCTTACGAGGGGGCGCTTGAAGACGATTTAAACCTGATGGTTCAGCGATACATCGAACAGGACCGTAGTTGGATTCTTTTCAGTGTGGTTGACCTTAACGGGTATGTGGTAGCTTGTGCCGATGTGGACCGTGTTGGATTAACAGGCGATCCTCGGCTTGATGATCGCAATCGTTTTAAGCGGCTTTTGCCTCACCCCTCATGGGTCCGGGGCGGCCGGACAGGATTAGGAGAAAGCGTGGAGTGGTTGCCGAATAATTTAAGCCGGGATGACTTTATCACACATGGTGTGGCACTAAAGCGTCCCGTCTCGCCCTTGCCTCCCTTGATTCAAACGTATATTCGCAACAATGTGACGGTCATGACCTTGCTATCGGCTCCTTTGTATGTTGAAGACGAACGCTTTGGGGCCATCATGGTGGCTTGGCAATAGAATTCACGGCCATTGTGGACCCGTTCTCAGGCAAGACACTGAGCCAGCGATCCGAAATTGAAACGCTATAGCGGCAGCGAAGGCTTAGACCTTCCCTGCCGCTTTCTTTCGCCCGGTGTTGGAGATGTGTTGAAAACTGCCCGGCTACCTTTTCTGATTCTCATTGGCTAGTTTGCTTGTCCCTGCTTATAATTTCCACAGCCCCGCCATGATCATCCCCGCGTCTCGCCGACGTGGACATAAATCCGATACGGCAAGCCGTCATTTAACTGTGAGTCGACACTGTGCGTCAGAAACATTCTTCAGGAAATAACAACAATTGCGTCATGTAATATAACGTGACTATTAAGGGGAAGATAGTGTCAGTACGGTGTAAAATTCTTAAGCTGGATCCTGACGGCAGGCGCACGGATTGGGGTCGAGGGATTCTGGCACAGAACTTAAGCATTTAAGCATTACTCGTATTGGATTGTAACGGAATTTCACAGGAGGATATAAATGATGGTCACAGCTTTTCAATCTCCATTTTTGCCTATCGCCATTGGGTTTTTTGGACTAGGTACGAATTATTTTGTATGGGGTGGACAGGCGTTGTTTCGCCTTCCTAAAGCGAGCTCCGACGTGGATAAGACGATGGCCATGTGGGGAATCTTCATGGGGGGCTTGATGCAGTTCATTACCGGCATTTATTTGATGGTGGGTCTGAGCTGGTTTCCGGTCTATAGCTCCAAAGCTCCTTTGTATATGGCGGCGCTTGCCTTTACCGCATATGGTGTGCACTGGTTTGCGATCGGATGGCGGAGGTATATCGGCGCGTCCGACGGGGCGGAAGGCTGGATGGGTATCGCCTTTGCTGTAGTCTCTATTCTAGGCATGCTGGTGTTTTTCCAGGCAGGCGATATTCCCGTGGGGATTTTGTTTTTGATACTGACCCTCATTTACCTAACTGAAATTCCTACCCGTCTGGCAGGATGGACCAGTGGTGGAAGACTGGTGGGGTTCTGGCAGTTTCTCGGGGCGATATGGCTGATGTATCTAACTTACGGAGTCGTATTTAATACCGCCCTGGCGGCACACTGGTGGGTTTAAACAAAATCTAGAAAGCAATAACTATGCTGATCTGCCGCCCTGTTGAATCGTGGCCATGTTTGCCCGGATTATCAGGGCGGCAGAGCTTTGTGGGGAGTGCAGTCGTGATACGGCTGTTTCTCTCACTTTGAGTAAAGAACCAAAGAGTTGTTCAAGAATCCGGTGTTCGCGGCCAATCTTTTTTCCTAAACACAAGAATGGAGATACCGGCACGGGTATAATGTTCCTGTCGTGACTCGGGCATCGAACGATGCCGATAAAATTTTCTGTGATTTATATGCTATAATCACGATTTTATCGCAATCGTGCGACGATGGAATGGAGATTTAAAAGTCCTTGAAATATACATACCATACAGGGTATATTGTGGAAGCCATTCACTTGATGGGTTAGCCCGGGTAGGGGTGTACGGAGCCGGCGGAGAGAGTATCGAAGCGCTGTGAATAGTGACAGATTGTTATTGTCTGTGGACGCTTGGGCACATGATTCCCGGGCGTCGCGGCAACCAACAATTGCAGCGGCCACCGTCTAATCCAGCATCTTTAAATATGTTAAATATGTTTCCTACTGCGGGCCAAACGCCGGAGCCGGATTTCGGGTCTCACCTGCGTGCCGGATTTAGTCCTCGTGTGTCTTCTTCATGTTCCTCATGATAAATGGTAGGGACCCCGGGGCAAGCGGCCGGTGAATTCGGCTCGCGGCTCAGCCAGGGAGTGGCTAAAGATGTGAACAGCGGCTTGGCAGCAGATGTCACTTCCGCTCATGGCTTTAAGGAGGTCGGATCATTGCGGCGGATTTTAATTATCGGAGGAGTGGCCGGAGGAGCCAGTGCAGCTACCCGTGCCCGACGCCTGGACGAACAGGCGGAAATTACCATTATTGAAAAAGGACCCTATGTGTCATTCGCCAACTGTGGACTCCCTTACTATATCAGCAGAGAAATCGAGTCTGTGGACGAATTATTGCTGGAAACACCTAACAGTTTTTACCACCGGTTTGGCGTGGAGGTGCTGACAGAACGGGAAGTGACATGGGTTGATGTGGAAGAACGGGTCGCAAAAAGTGTGTCGCGGGTTACCGGAGAATCGTCCCGGCACAGTTACGATGAATTAATTTTGGCTCCCGGAGCCCGTCCAATAGTCCCTGAGATTCAAGGGCAGGACATGCAAGGCGTGTTTCAGCTGCGTACCGTTCCGGATGCCGTCAGACTTCGGGAATTCATCGAATCGGCTTCGGCACACCATGCTGTGGTATTGGGAGCCGGATTCATAGGTCTCGAAATGGCGGAGGTTTTGAGTAAGAGGGGAATTGAAGTGACGTTGGTGGACCGGGCTTCCCAGATTTTGCCGCCGGTCGATAGCGAACTGGCACAATACTTTGGCGACAGAATTCAGAGTCAAGGGATCAACGTGCGACTTCAAGACACCATCCGGGAAATATCGCGCAGGAAGGTATACCTTGGGTCCGGACAAGAGTTGGCTGCGGATCTCGTGGTGTTGGCATTGGGGGTGCGTCCTGACGTACAACTGGCACGGGATATGGGATTGACGCTGGGAACAACGGGGGCTGTTTGGGTGGATTCGGGAATGCGCACATCTCACGATCACATCTACGCTGCCGGCGATGCCGTGGAAAAAAGAGATTTGGTGACAGGACAACCTGCATGGTGGCCCCTCGCCGGAGTAGCCAACAAAGAAGGGCGGGTTGCGGGAACGAATGCCGCCGGGGGTGCAGCTACTTTGAAAGGGGCGTTGGGGACTGCCATCGTTCGGGTTGACCCATACAACGTTGCCGTTACGGGATTGACCGAACGGACCCTTCAGGCCAGAGATATTCCCTATCAGCTCATGTATACCGTAAAGGGAGACCATGCCAGCTATTATCCTGGGGCACAAGATCTGTTTACCAAGATTTTATTTGATCCCGAACAGGGCCGGGTTTTGGGAGCACAAATTGCGGGCCGAACAGGGGTAGACAAAAGAATTGACGTGCTGGCTACGGCAATTTCTGCGCACATGACAGTCGCGCAGCTGGGAGAACTGGATTTGGCCTATGCCCCGCCGTTCGGATCGGCCAAAGATTCGGTGATTATCACCGGAATGGCAGCGGAAAATCTGAGAAATGGCCTGATTCATGGCATTACACCGCAGGAACTGTACCAGTGGTTACAACAATCTGTGAACGGTCCTATATTGCTGGATGTCAGGGATCCGCACGAAGTCCAGGAAATAGGAGGCATTGGCCAGTTTATCTCCATTCCCCTCGACAACTTGCGTCGCAATCTCGACCGAGTTTTGCCCGCACGGGACCAGGCGTTGGTTGTGTATTGCCGCAGCGGCCACCGGAGCTATGTCGCGGCCCGAATGTTGCAGCAACACGGCTACCCGAAAGTCTATAATTTGTTAGGTGGAATGACCGCATGGCAGGCCCATTTCGCCTCGTAAGGGATCGAAGAATTGGTCTGGCGGTCGGAGCAATCCGCAAATCGTCTTAGAGGATGAGAGGACGAATCTGCCATCTGTTCCGGATTCGTCCTCCACTCACTTTCTTATGGAATGAAGGAAGTGGCAAAGGATATGGAGAATAAGCTTATCAGTCTTGGCGTCTAGGTAGGACTGTTTGCACGATGTCCATGTAGCATCTTTGGGTCTCTTCCAGATCGGCCAGAGGAAAATGGGGTGCGATCGAAAGCAATTCCTCCAAAAAAGGTTGGTGGGAAGGGGGAAGATGGGGATACTGCCGTTTTAGCAGCATGAGGTGGGTGGCCATCGTCAATAATGACTCGATGTAGTCTTTGCCTTGCTGTAACGGATCTGCTTTTGCCAGCCGGCTCTCGTTGAGCGCCACATCTGATTGCGAACGTTCCAGAAAATAATACGGATTAGATACCAGGAGAGGGACCTCGCCGCTCTTCTTGAGTCCAACCATCCTAAATGCCATCTCCAAGGTTTCATTGAATTGCCTCCACAAACTCGGAAGCCGTTGTGCCGCTCTGTCGGCCCACATACAGGGATTGAGGGGCCACTTCAAAATCGGAAGTTCTGCCACGACACTCTGGGCATGAGAATAGTCAAAGCTGGCTCCGCCATAATCAATAGGAACCGGAATCTTGTGTTCGCGAAAGAAATCCAGTTCGCGTGACAGATGGGGAAGACCATAAACGGAAGGAGCCCATTGCCTGACATAAGGAATGGGGTTATATGCGCGAGTGCCTGAATGCGCCGCGATCAATTGGGACAGACGAGGAGCATGAGACGCCAGTTTGTCATGCAATAAAATATACCCTTCGGGAAATAACGCGTTGTGGACCGAAAACAAAAATTCGGGGTGATAGCGGTCCATGATGGTCATGACGGCTTGGGTTTCCAAGAGGGGTTCAGCGAATTCGTACGTGTTGTAGTGGATAGGAAACGTCCATTCCACTTGCCACCTGGGACCGGGCCGGAAAAAATGCGAGACCAAGAACCCGACGTCCACGAGGGACGTGGCAGCCGTCCACCATTCTCCATTCCAACGTGCACCATCGACATCCCAGATTGGAACCAATAACCATACCCCACGGGCTCCCGATTGTCGGCGTGCTTTTGCCATCTCTAACAACGACGGCAAAACCAAACTCATTAACGGTTCGCCTGGGTGAGGAAATCCCAGAAATAGAGCAGATTCTGGCATACCTGCAATAGACAGCAAGTGGATGGGATTGCCTAAACGGGAATATCCCGTCACGCGATACGAAGTCCGAGGATTCTCTTGAGCAAATCGACGGCAAAACTCGTCCATCTCGCTCAGAGTCAAAAATGGCATGTGCCTGGTTTCACCTTTTCTTTCGGGTCAATTTCTTGAGGCGTCGAAGACGCGCCCTTTTCCGGCTGATTTGGCTTCGTATAAGGCTCTGTCAGCGCGCCTGGCGGCATCCCAGACGCTTTCACCCGGCTGCCCTTGTGCCACGCCGGCCGAAAAGGAAAATCCAACGACGGAATTGACGTTTGCCGAACGGCACATACGCAAAACGCGGGAGACGGCTATTTGTGCCTCTTCTGCCGTGGTGTGCGGAAACCACCAACCGATTTCCTCGCCTCCGAGCCGGCCGACAATGTCGTCATAACGAGCCTGTTCGCGCAAAATGCGGCCCCAAGTCTTTAAGACAGCGTCCCCTGTGGCGTGACCCCATCGATCGTTATACTGCTTAAAATTATCCAAATCGCAATAGGCCACAACCCAAGGCCAGGACCCCCGGGTTGCCGCGCCTTCTTCAGTCATTTCCCAGAAGGCGGCCGGTCTTACGAGGCCGGTTAATCCGTCCAGAGTGGCCCGTTGTTGCCATAATGGCACGAGCTGGTACCAGACAAGCCAGCGGAGGGCAATGAAGAGAACTGCCATGAGAAAAAAGTCGATGCCAAAAGCTATCCACAAGGGGCCGCGGAATCGTAGCGGAATTCTGCCGATCCCCCATAGGGCAACGATTACCGCAATGACATTGATTGCGATTACGCCCACGGCAATGCGGCGGCGAACAGAACGCGTTTGACGTAAGCGCCACTGGCGCACCTGGGTGTTAATGGAAGGGATCTCCCTTCTGACTGTGAAATGATAGTGGTTCAATGAATTCGACAGAAAGAGGACAAATTCCTGCATAAGAAACAGGATAGGGGCGGAACTTCATCACAAATTCGCGCAATTTCCGAGGAGTAGGAGCTGCCGTGCTCCTAGGAGAACGAAGCCGGACAGCCACAAAAGGAGGAGAAGGCGAATAACGGGCCCGCTTCATGCCCCGTTTTTGGATAAACTGTTAGCGTCAGCCGAAAATTCGGGCTGGTACCGTTTCGGATCATGACTTCCGGTGTGTTCATATCACGTCGGTGGAGCGCGGCGTTGATAGAAAATAGAAAACAGAAAAAAGAGGGGAGCCGTGCTCAAACTGCCGGCTCCTCTCTTAGTTACGGCGGAGTCCTCGTTATTCAAAGGTCACGACAGAGCGAAAACGGACCTTGCCTTCTTCGACGCGGCGGTAGGCCTCGTGAATTCTGTCAAACGGATAGACTTCCTCCATCACTTTGACCTTGCCTTGTGCTACTAGTTGTAACGCTTCGAATAGATCTTCCCGGTTATTTTGACTGGAACCGATCAGGTGCCTACGCATGCCCAATAGGTCGTGAGCGGCCACTTCGATGGGACTGTCCGCTACACCCATGACCACCATGCGACCGTCCGGACGAAGGCCCAAAATTGCTTGTGACATATGCCGTCCGCTGTTGGTAGTGGCCAATATGACGTCCGCTCCACCATGTTCCATGAGAGTTTTGCCGATATCGTCTGCAGCTACCACGACATCGTCCGCTCCGAGTTCCCGGGCCAATGGCGCTTTGTCCTCGGTGCCTGTTATGGCGATGGTCGTAAATCCGAGAGCTTTGGCGAATTGAATGCCAAGATGACCCAGACCGCCTATTCCCAGCACCGCTATGCGTTCACCGGGAGCAGGATGGGCTATTTTTAAGCCGCTGTAGACCGTAAAACCAGCGCAGAAGATCGGAGCGGCTTGCTCGTAAGTGATGTTATCCGGCAGCAGCATGCATCTGTCCGCGGGGGCTACCATATACTCTGCATCCCCGCCGTTGACAGTGACTCCGGTGGCCTGTACGCTCGAACAAAATTGCGGTTTGCCTCTGTGACACCACTCGCACCTGCCGCAGTTGCGTTGATGCCAGGGTACGCCGACACGGTCTCCCGGGCGTAAATGAGTGACGGCACTGCCCGTTTTCACGACTTCTCCGACGGGCTCGTGGCCAGGAATCAGGGGAGGTGAAACCGGGAAATGTCCCCGAGTAATATGCACATCCGTGCCGCAGATTCCGGACGCACGGATCTTGATAAGAACATCAGTGCTCCCGGGTTCAGGAATCTCAACATCTCTAATGGTCCATGGGAGTTGCGCCTTTTCGAATACTGCTGCTTTCATTGTTGTCATGGCTATCACCTCGTCTAAAGTCACTCGCAATGTTTTCCGAGAAAATCAGAGATTTTGGCCTCTTGACCTGCTTGCCCCATCTGCCCTTTACCCGGGCAGAGCATGGGCGCCGCCGTCAACGGCAATGATTTCGCCATTGACGTACGTGTTCCAGCCTGATCCCACAAAGAGTATAGTGCGCGCCACATCCTCCGCCTCCGGCGCCCCGCCCAAGGGATTTACCCGGGCTGCCGTCTCTTTGGCCTGTTCCGGCAACGTGTGCTTAAGACGGTCGGTCATAACAAGCCACGGTGCCACGACATTGCTTAGAATGCCGTATGGACCCAGTTCTTTCGCAATCGAACGGGTAAATCCGTGCAGACCGGATTTGGCCGCCGCATAGTGGCTGGATTTATTCATCCCATACAGGGCGATTTCCGAAGATATATTGACGATGCGACCCCATCTTTGTTGTCTCATGTGGGGAAGGCAAGCTCTGACCATCAGGAACGATCCCGTGAGCCCAATGGCCAATGTCTGTGTCCACTGGTCCAGGCTGGCTTCCTCAAAAGGGAAAGAGGTCCATCCTCGAGTCATAGCGTTATTGATCAGGATGTCGACGCCTCCCTCCTCGGAAATTTCGTCCATAACACCCTGTACTGATGATTCGGAACCGACGTCAAGGTGCACTATATGGGCCTGAGCTCCGAACTCATTCACAATGCGGGCGGTCTGCCGTGCCCCTTCCTCATTGCTATGATATGTAACAATGATCCGAGCACCTTCCTGGGCGTAAAGTTTGGCCGTGGCCCGTCCAATGTCGCCCGAACTGCCCGTAATGAGGACGGTTTTGCCTTGCACGCCGATATCCATGTTTGGGGCCCCCTTTAAGTTGTGATCGGCACACCGAGTTCGCAGCGCCGGCTCAGTGAGAGTACGATTCAGCGCATCATTACTCTTCTTGTAGAGAATTAAAGAAGTCTCAAGCGCTGCCCGGGACCGACAAATTCGGCTCCATGACGTAAGTGCTGAATCAATCAGGCTACTTATGTATCATAGACGACATGCTAGGGTTCGATAAAGAGGGTCAGATCATACACTTCGGGTTTTCTTCTTGCGTAACGGATCACGTTGGCCGGGTTTCAAGAGGCAGGCCGAAAGCCTTCCAGCAGCGCTTTGGCTCTGCGCAGGATACCCCAATAATAGAAAAACCAGTATCCGAGAAAGAGGAAATAGACCAGCATGGTCAAAGGACCCTGAGATAACCGTGCTGGTCCGGATCCGGGTGACGACACCTTAAGCGCAAGGCCGGAATTGGTGTCAAGGATCAGCCGAACCACTGTCAGGGCGATGACCGCGGCTCCCACATAAGGGTTGGTCCGGTACGTCAGAGCCTCCTGGGTTTTCTCAAAACGGGTCAGCCGCAAACTATACTGCGATGCAAGCCATGCGGCGCCCAAGCCCGCAAGGGCTGAGGCATAAAGCATCCAGTTAGGCGTGGAGTTGAGTGCGACCACGGCCGCTAAGAGCGCTAAAATGACCATCCTTCCAATGAGCATCACCGCTCTGACGGGTTGAACGGTCATCGTTCTCCTGGCCCGAAGTCCCAGAATCACCGCGATAATCAGAATGATGGGCAATAATTCCACAGACGACATAAACTCCTCCCTCGCCCCTTGTGCAGCGCGATCGTTTTGGTCCCATTTTTTTGAATCGCGTCGGGGAAAACCCTACCCGTCAATTCTAGCACGAATCCTAAGGCCCCGGATTTGGGGGATCGGCATGTTCCGCGCAGTCACTTTGGCTGTATCCGGATGCCTATCACCGGATAAGACAATGGAAAATTACCGGTATTTGAAATTGTGTGTATTGAGAGGAAAATAATTCGCCGTATAATCTAAATTAACAAGGCGGGTTCAATCAAACGGGGGCAAGCCGATGGGTGACGCATGGACAATCAAGAGCCTTTCCCGTGGTCTGCAGTTGTTGGATTTAATGGCGGAACAACCGACGGGGACGACTGTCAAGTGGCTCAGTGCGGTATCGGATATTCCGATCAGCACCTGTTATCATCTCATCAATACTTTGGTTGAAAGCGGTTATGTGCAAAAAGACCGTGCCCGCCAGGTATACACCTTGTCGTATAAGGTATCGTATCTTCACAATCAGTTGCAATCAAGCCGCATGATTCCCCAGGAGTTACGGGCCCTGGCGCAAAAGGTGTGCCGGGCAGTTAACGAAACCAGCTACGTAGCCAAATGGGAATCCGGCGAGATTATCATCCACTATATTGCCGAGGGTGATCAAGCGCTCAAAGTGCGATCGTTGTATGCGGGCTACCGAGAACACGCATTTGTTCATGCTCTGGGCAAAGCCATTTTGGCGCACGTCTCACCAAAGGCATTTCATACGTATTTTCTTCATCATTCTCCACAGCCACGGACTCCGTATTCCCGTGTTCAGTGGGACGAAATTCAGCGCGAGAGACTACTAACCCGGGAAAGAGGTTACAGCTTGGATGAAGAGGAATGGGAAGAAGGCATTTGTTGCATTGGTGTGCCGATCTTTGATTATACCAGCCATGTCTGGGGATCTGTGGCTATATCTCTTCCCCGCCAGCGCTACGACCGCTTGCCGCCGTCCGTGATTTCAGACTTGCGTTACGAAGCCCAGATGGTGTCGAGACGGCTGGGGTTTCAAGGAGAACCGCAGAGAACCCGAAATCAGGCGTAGTAACGCCTATTTTTGCGGTGGAATATGAGCTAGGAATACAAAAGAGAGATACTCTGTCAGCGTCGGTTGTTCTTGGTCTCGATTCCGAGTCGTGCAACAGAACAGTGACTCGTCCGCTTCGTTTCAGGGGGGCCGATTCCTATGGGTTTATGCCTTAAAGGAGGTGCGTTATGGATAATCTGGTGACGATGTACCGTACCATGTGTTTAATCCGCCGTTATGAAGATCAACTGGCGGAAATTTATACCGAGGGAAAGACGCCTCTGTTTAGCATAGCCGCCGGCACCATTCCCGGAGAAATGCATTTGGCCGCCGGTCAGGAACCTGTGGCGGTCGGCGTGATTAGCCATCTCAAACAGGATGACGTGGTGACAGCACCCCACAGACCTCATCACTTCGCCATTGCCAAAGGGGTCGATCTCCGCCTTATGACCGCCGAAATCTTTGGGCGCCGGACCGGGTTGTCACGGGGGAAGGGAGGGCACATGCATCTTTTTGATCCCCAGACCCACTTTAGTTGCTCAGGGATCGTCGGGGCTGGTTTTCCCCCAGCGGTGGGGGCGGCTCTGGCTTTTTCCAGACAAGGACGGGACAATGTGGCCGTGGCTTTTGCTGGCGAGGGAGCCGCCAACCAAGGCACTTTTCATGAAAGCCTCAATTTGGCGGCGCTGTGGAAAGTTCCGGTGGTCTTTGTAATCGAAGATAACCATTATGCCATCTCAGTCCCGAAAGAGCAGTCCACGGCTGTGGCCCATAACAGCGATCGTGCCCAAGCCTACGGCATTCCCGGTGTCTATGTCGCGGGAAACGACGTGCTGGCTATTTCGGAGGCAGCCGAAGAGGCGATAAACCGAGCCCGGCAAGGACAAGGCCCGACGTTGCTGGAAATTGAAACCACGCGTCTTTACGGACATTTCCAGGGAGATGCCGAAGCTTATTTGCATGCCGGAGAGAAGGAATCATGGCGTCAACTCGATCCGATTGCCCGGTTTCGGTCCTATCTTCTGGAACATCACACTCTGAGCGAGGATGAGGACCAAACTATTCAAAGGGAAGTTGAGGAACGTGTCGAGGATGCGGTGAAATTTGCCCGGGAATCCCTGGAACCCGATGTTGGTGAAGCCTATCGCGACGTCTTCGTGGAATCCTAACCAGACAGGAGGAAGTATAACATGGCAACAACCACACCCGTGCGTAAACTGACAATGGCCAGAGCCATCAGTGAAGCCATTGCGCAAGAGATGGAGCGCGATCCTAACGTTTTGGTATGGGGAGAGGATGTCGGGGCCTATGGGGGTATTTTTGGAGCGACCCAGGGACTCCTTGAACGTTTCGGTTCGGCGCGGATCATCGACACCCCCATTTCCGAAAGTGCGTTTATCGGCGCCGCTATCGGCGCCAGTGCCGAAGGATTGAGACCAATTGTGGAACTGATGTTTGTCGATTTTTTTGGTGTGGCCATGGATCAAATTTATAACCACTTGGCCAAAAATCATTATATGTCGGGTGGCAGCGTGCGCCATCCGGTGGTATTGATGACAGCCATTGGAGGCGGATACAGCGATGCGGCCCAGCATAGTCAGAGCTTATATGGACTGTTCGCGCATCTGCCGGGGTTAAAGGTGATCGTGCCTTCAAACGCCTATGACGCCAAGGGCATGATGACGGCGGCCATTCGCGACGATAACCCGGTTATGTATTTCTTTCACAAAGGGCTATTAGGTCTGGGGTGGATGCCTTCCGATGATTTAGCCGAGGTTCATGTGCCCGAGACTCCTTATACAGTGCCGTTGGGACAAGCCGAGGTGGTGGCGGAGGGCGGGGATATCAGTGTGATTGCCATCGGAGCTATGGTTCCTAAGGCCTTGCGGGCACGGCAGCGTCTGGAACCTCAGGGTGTCTCGGTCGAAGTGATTGATCTGAGGACACTGGTTCCCTTGGACCGTCAGACGATTGTTGACAGTGTCAGAAAGACTCACCGCGCTCTTATTGTGGATGAGGACTACCGCTCATTCGGGATGAGCGCGGAAGTTGCGGCTGTTATTGCCGAAGAGGCCCTGGAATATCTGGATACCCCGGTTAGGCGCTTGGCTGTGCCGGATGTCCCCATTCCCTATAGCCGGGTCCTGGAACAAGCGGTTATTCCGTCCGTGGATAAGATTGTCGAGGCGATTCAACTACTAACCAGGTGAGGAGAGCGGACACGGTGGAACAGGATTTTGCTTTACGGGTGGACTTTAGCGACAAGTCGGATTCAGAAGCGGTGCTGGTGCACTGGTTCTACGAGCCGGGAGCTTATGTTCGTCAGGGGGAGATTGTGGCCGAAGCTATGGTGGACAAAGTGACATTGTCGGTGGAGTCCCCTCAAAACGGCTATCTTAAACCCTTAGTGGGGGAGAATGACACGTTTCCCTCAGGCCATATTATTGCCTATATTGGCGCGGAAGCCGTATCTCCCGAACCTCTTGCCCGCGATTTGGAGAAATCATCCCGTGGATCCTCTTCGGACAACTTTGTGCCGGCTTCCCCTCGCGTCAGAAAATATGCGAAAGATCAGCACGTCGATCTCAACGAACTGGCCCGCACTGTTTCGCATCGACCATTAACTCCAGATGACGTCGACGCTTTTCTGTCGCGTGGGGAAACTTCGCGTCGCCAGCCTTATTCGGCCTTCCGCAAGCAGTTGATTCACAATTTGACGGACCCCGAGGGACTTCCCACGACTCTCCATAGGCGTATCCACCAAGGTTCCAACACGTGGTCTCCTCTGGTTCGGATAGCGTGGGCAGTCGATCAGGCTCTTATACGCCATCCGGAAATCCACGGGTGGGCCGACAGTGAGGGATTTACTCCGGCTCAGGAATTGCGTCTGGGAATTGCCATGGCAACGTCCGAGGGACTAATGGTTCCTGTGGTAGTGGGCTCACGGGACGGTGCCGGCTGGGACCAGGCTCTTGATGCGCTGCGCCGTGCCGCAAGAGAAGGCATTTGGAACCAATGGGAGATGTCCCGACCCTCATTCGTTATCAGCAATTTAGGGCCCTGGGGAATAGAATATTTCACCCCTCGTCTCATGGTGCCGACAGTGGCGATTTTAGGGGTGGGCCATGGAGACGAGGACGCTTTTCCGGTGTCGCTGACCTTCGATCACCGTGCCCTCGATGGTGCCCAGGCCGCGGCTTTCTTGGTCACACTTGACGAAGTCATGCGTTCCTCCATGTAACACAGGTCATGTGAAATCCCGGAAGAGGTCCAAGTGCGCCGGCTATTTCTAACCGGCGTTCCCGATCTCTTCCGGCACTATGGTTCGATTTGTTCAACACGATTCACGGAAAATTAGCTCTCCGGGAAGAACGATAGGCGTGGTCTCGACCGTTTCCCCTCGTATTTGTTTGCGTAAAATGTCTACCGCCGTTCGTCCTATGGATTCCATTGGCTGACGAATTGTGGTCAGTGACGGGGTCACATACCGGGCCGCGTGAATATCGTCGAATCCTACTAAATGAACGTCATCAGGACACCCAAGACCGCGCTCATAAATGGCTTTCATGGCTCCTAATGCGGCTAAGTCGTTTACGGCAAAGACGCCATCCAAGTCCGGAACACGTGAAAAAAGTTTATTCATAGCCGAGTACCCTGCTTGATAGGTAAAATCGGCATATTCGATACGCTCTAAGACAGCGGGCAAATCTTGGTCCCGAAGAGCGTCGCAATACCCGTTGAGACGTTGCTGAGCGCTCCAGATATGGGCTGGTCCAGCAATAAAGGCAGGGGGGTATCGGCAATGTTTTAAAAGAAGGCGAACCGCGGTTTTTGCACCGTCGTAATGATTCACCGAAATCTGTGGACCCGCAAAATGGGTTACCAATCGGTCCAGAATGATTACGGGTCCCTGCGGTTTCATGGATTCGATAACTTGAGCCGTTCCGGGCGTGCCAAATAATATTAGCCCATCCACTCTCAGTTCCTGCATGGCCCGCACGATTTTGGCTTCTCGTTGGGCCTCACCGCGGGAGTCCATAACTAAGAGTGTATAGTCGTGACGATAAGCAGCATCATTAATGGCCTGAACAATACGCATGAATAGAGAATTGTCCATGTCCGGGACAAGTACTCCAATTGTCCTGGTGATGCCGCCTACCATGGCCCGGGCTTGTCGATTGGGGATGTAGCCCAATTCATCCATGGCTTGTTCGATTTTTTCCAAAGTACCGGATTTGACGTAACCGGTTCGGTTTAGGGCTCGGGAAACCGTGGCCACGCCAACCCCCGCACGTCGTGCAACATCTTTAATCGTTGCCACTTATTTCACCACACCCCGTGACCGGGCCTGAAAACCTGCGATAATTAAAATGACGGCCACGAAAATATATTCATAGAGAGAGGGTAATCCCAGTAGAACGATTAGGTCGTCAATCAAGCCGATAATTAAGGCGCCAATCGCTGCGCCGACAACGGAACCGCGACCTCCAGAAAATGGAATGCCTCCTAAAATAACTGCAGCGATGGCTTGAAGAGAATAGCCGCTTCCGGTCGTGGGGTATATTGATCCTTGCCAGGCAGCAATCATTATTCCTGCCGATGCGGCAAGCATGGCTGAAATGATAAAGACGAGCACTTTTAATGAATCAATACGTAAGCCCACCGTCTTGGCGGCGGCTTCGTTGGATCCAAGGCTCTTAATCCAAGTGCCCAACGGTGTCATGGACAGCATGATTTGGCCTACTATAATAAGCAATAGCGTAATGACCACGAGATTGGATACGCCAAATGTATTCCCGGCAAGCGCCGAAAAGTTAAAAGTACCGTTGTTGGGACTAATGTAATTGCCGCCATTAAAGAGCAGCGCAACACCTTTTAAACCCCAATAAATGCCAAGAGTCACGATAAAGGACGGGATTCGTCCTTTAGTTACCAAGAGTCCCACGACTAGACCGACAAAGGCTCCTGCCAGAATTGTTGCCGGTAACGCAACCAAGGCAGAAACGCCGTGCAAGACCGTTAAAAACGCCACCAGCATTCCAGCAAATGCCATGACACTTTGAACTCCCAAGTCAATCATGCCAGTCATAATCACAAGAGACTCGCCGACTGTCAGAACGATTAGAAAACTACTGCTAACCAATAACGCGCCAATGTTTCGCGTAGAGAGAAAGGACGGAGCGACCAAGGTTGAAAGAATCAGAGCCAGAACCAAAAAAATAATAGGTCGTTTGACACTTCCCGGCTCGCCGAACAGATGTTGGCTAAGGAACATGTTTGACCTCCTCTTCCAAAGTGCGGTCAAACATGGCGTGAACCAAATCCTCCAGACTGATATCGCGGTTGTCCATGATTTGTTTGATCTTTCCATGTGCGAATACAACGATACGATCCGCCACTGTTAGGACGTCTTCTAACCGATGGCTAACCAGAAGTACCGATCTGCCCTCATTCTTTAACCGTAGAATTAACTTGAGCACTTCATCAATCTTGGCCACGGAAATGGCTGCTGTTGGTTCATCCATAATGATCAATTCCCGGGAAAAGAGTAGTGCCCGGGCGATCGCGACCAATTGCTGCTCTCCTCCCGACAATGTGCCAACCGGGTCCGTAGGCCCGGCGCTGGCGTTCAGTTCCTCCAGGACCTTACGGGCTCGAGCAATCATGACACGACGATTGTTGAAGATAGATCCGATTGTTATTTCTTCTCCCAAGAACAAATTTTGCCATAGAGGCAAGTCGGGAGCCAGAGACAAATTTTGATAGATCATTTCGATCTTTAAGTCCCGTCGCGATGATCGTGGTGATTTGACCGCGACGGGCTGGCCTTTATAGAGAATTTGCCCTGAATCCATCACATTGTAACCGGTTAATAGGCTCAAGAATGTCGACTTACCCGCAGCATTGTCGCCGACTAGTCCGACAACTTCACCGGCAAAGATGTCTAGGCTGACATCATCGACCGCATGTACCGGACCAAAGTACTTCTTGAGATTTCGTAACGACAAAAGAGGAGGTTCTACTGGTGATGACATATAAGATGAACTCATGACTCGATAACTCCTTGTGAGATAGTCCGCTGGTTGCAAGAAAGTGGTTATTAGGACGCACTAACCTTATGTGATTGTGCGTGGCCATAAGGCAGTGGTGGAACAACACGTGGTGTTCCCCATCCCGCAATCTGCGAAACATTTTTCTTAGTCACTAGCGTCATGGGAATGATCACGTCTCCATGAGGGAAACGTTTCGGCGGCATGATGTGATACTGTAGAATATTATCTATGGCTTCTACTGCCCAGTAGGCCTCAACAAATGGTGAATGTGTCACGGTATCCAACTGGGTTCCATTGGCCACCGCCGTTAGACTTTGGGGCTGAGCATCTGCCCCCACCACATAAGTTGTCTTACCGGCTTTAATGCCCGCGTTTTTCAGGGCCGTTAATGCACCCAAAGCCATCGCATCATTGGACGCCACAACTAACTGTACGTTGCTGTCTTTAGCAAGAAATTCGGACATTATGCTTTGAGCCGTGCTGGTTTCAAAGTTAGCGCTTTGATTCAGAACTATTTTGACCTTGCCGTCAGCAATGTAAGGATGAAGGGCCTTCATGGCGCCGGCGAGACGATCAATAGCAGTACTCGATCCCAAAGTGCCCTGTAAAATAACAACGTGCCAGGGTGTTGGAACATGTTTGCTCGCAAGGTATTGCAAGGCATACTGGGTTTGGAGATAGCCAAGGTCTTTATCGTTGTCTCCAATAAACACATCACGTCCGGATGGACTATTAACATCACGATCGATGGCAACCACGGGAACACCCTGATGCATTGCTTGAATTGCTGCCGTGGTTACTGAACCATTGACAGGATTTAGAATGATGCCTTTTGCGTTGTTTGCGACCGCCTCTTTGATATCAGTAATTTCCTGAGAGGCGGAACCGTTGGCATCAACGATTTTGAGATTCAGATTAGGATAGTATTGTGCTGCCTGTTTAATGGCTTGAGCCATGGGAGCAAAATAGGGAGCGGCATATCCGGTAAAAATGAAATAAACCAATGATTTATGATGGGCTGGCTGACTGCTAGTGGTTGATGTGCTGCCGCAGGCTGCCAGTAAGGTGGATGACATCAATGCCATTAGTCCCAAGACGGTTTTTCGGGCACTCATTAAGATCCCTCCTTAATCATGTGGATACGTTTCCATATTCATAAATTTTATGAAAGAAGTCAATATTGCATTTAAAATCGTGCGACAATTAGGCTTCTTATTTTTTATAATCGGATCAATGAATTTAGTAGATCACAGTGGGCCGTAAAAGGAGTTAGTCAGTGTAATTGAGGTCGTGAACGTCATGGGGAGGGTGGGTTTAGGAATGCAGACGGAACGATATACTCGGCAATATCGAGAATTCCGGTGGAACATTCCGCCGCGCTTTAATATAGCGGAAGCTATCCTGGAAAGGAATCGCGGCGATAACATAGCAATTATCGATGTGTCGGAGAATTTCGATGTTAAGTCCTACTCGTTTTCCGATTTGCGCCGTCTGGCGCACCGCCTGGCCAATATCTTCAGGCATTTAGGCGTGGACGCCGGGGATCGGATCGGCATTTTACTATCCCAAAGTGTAGAGCTGGTTGTCTCCCATTTGGCCGCCTATCTCACAGGAGCGATTGCCGTGCCGTTATTTACCCTCTTTGGGGACGAAGCCGTGACTTACCGCATTAATGACGCGGGGTGTACCGTGCTGATTGCGGACGGCCAGGATTGGGAGCGGATACGCTCTGTTCGTTCCCAATGGCCTCACGTTCGATCTGTGATTTTGACGGGAGCGCCTTCGCCGGCAGATGACGGCGTGATTTCCTGGGCCCAGATGGACAAAGCTTCTGATGAATTTCGGATGAGGCCCACGAAGGCCGATGACCCGGCTTTGATTATATATACCTCGGGTACAACGGGTTCTCCCAAGGGAGCAGTCCACGCCCACCGAGTGCTTTTGGGCCACATGCCCGGTGTTCTCATGTCCCATCAGGGCTTCCCCCAGCCTGGCGATCTAATGTGGACTCCCGCCGACTGGGCGTGGATTGGCGGTTTGCTTGACGTCTTGCTGCCGAGTTTGTATCAAGGAATAGGCGTGGTGGCTTTTCGCCCCCGCAAGTTTGAC
The DNA here is from genome assembly GCA_003023725.1 of Sulfobacillus benefaciens. Lineage (GTDB taxonomy): Bacteria > Bacillota > Sulfobacillia > Sulfobacillales > Sulfobacillaceae > Sulfobacillus > Sulfobacillus benefaciens. The sequence continues at coordinate 23,099 of PXYT01000003.1, forward strand.
CCGGAGCGTGCGCTCGAACTGATGCGGCGGTTTCATCTTCGCAATATTTTCTTTCCGCCGACGGCCCTGCGTCTATTGCGCCAGTCCATTCCGGGACCGAAGGCTTACAAAGACGTGCATTTGCGTACTCTGGCCAGTGGAGGTGAAGCCTTGAGCCCGGAACTGTGGGATTGGATCCGCTCGGCCTTTGGTATAGTTCCTGCCGAATTTTATGGGCAGACCGAAGCAAATTTGCTGCTCTCCAACCAGCCTGATGCTTTTCCTCCACAAATTGGGTCCATGGGACGGCCTGTTTATGGCCATCATCTCCGCCTTCTTAACGATAGGGGGGACGAAGCCGGAGTGGGGGAAACGGGAGAAATTATGGTGGAGTTACCCGACCCCGTAGCCTTCTTGAAGTATTGGAACAAAACTGAAGCCACGGACCTTAAGACGTCCGGAGGGAAGGTGCACACGGGAGATTTGGCCCGGCGGGACGAGTGGGGGAACTTTTATTTTGTTGGCAGGGCCGATGACATCATTAATTCCTCAGGGTACCGGATGGGACCGACAGAAATTGAAGCCGCCATTTTGAGTCATCCGCAGGTTGCGATGGCTGCGGTAATCGGCAAACCGGATCCGATTCGGGGACAAATTGTCAAGGCTTTTGTCGTTCCGGTGTCCCAATCGCTGGATAGGGATCAAGTGACAAAAGAAGTTCAGGATCTGGTACGAAAGAAACTGGGGGCACACGAGTACCCCAGAGAGGTTGCCTTTGTCGAATCCCTGCCCATGACGACAACGGGAAAGATACAAAGACGGATCTTGCGTGAACGGGAAAAACCGCAACCGTAAACCAAACCTGGCGACGGGACTGGTTCTTTCGTAGGAATAACTGACGAAAAATTGCATTTATTAGTTAAATTTAAGCAGCGGCATGGACCTATCCAAGGGAATGACGGTACGGGCCTCTATGTCTCACCGGCGGGGGGACAAAAGGCAGATAAACCGAGCCGAGTGTCCGTACCGCTAGTATTGTCTCTGCCTTATCCTGACGATAGAACGGTTTATTCGACATTGCGGGTTTGTCAGGAGGGGGAGTATGGACCAGTTAGGGTTTGCTCGGCTACAATTCGCAATTACCACAATTTATCATTTTTTCTTTGTGCCCATTACCATCGGTCTGGCGTTTTTGCTGGCCATTATGGAAACGATTTACGTGCTATCGGGCAATGAGGACTACAAGCGTCTGATACAGTTTTGGGGACGCCTTTTTTTAATCAACTTTGCTGTGGGCGTGGTCACCGGTTTGCTGCAAGAATTTCAATTCGGAATGGACTGGGCGAATTATGCCCGGTTTGTAGGGGATGTTTTTGGAGCGCCCCTGGCGGTGGAAGCTCTTGTCGCATTCTTTATGGAGTCGACATTTATCGGGATTTGGAATTTTGGCTGGGATCGGGTATCCAAGCGGGTGCATTTACTGGCGATTTGGCTTGTGGCGTTCGGTACTATGCTGTCGGGATTTTGGATACTGACGGCGAACTCATTCATGCAAGAACCGGTTGGATATAAAATGGTGCACGGAACCGCCCAACTGGCGAGCTTTGGCGCTTTATTGACCAATCCGCAGTTGTGGGTCGAATTTCCGCACACCATTTTAGCGTCTTATTTGAGCGCATCCTTCTTCGTTTTGGCGGTGAGCGCCTATCAATTGCTTCGCCATCACTACTCGGATCTCTTCAAATTTTCCTTTCGTTTAGCCTCCATCGTGGCGTTAATTTCCGCAGTCTTGGTGATTTTCGCGGGAGACCTGCAGGCGTCCCATCTCAGGACTTCACAACCCATGAAACTGGCCGCCGCGGAAGCTTTATGGAATACCACGTCTATGCACGCGCCTTGGAGTGTCTTTGCTATTGTGAATGGGCGCACGCAAAAGGACTATGTCCAGATTCAGATTCCGGATATGCTGACGATGCTTGCCTATAAGCGTCTTAGCGGATCCATCACGGGAATTCATCAAATTCAGGCCCAATATGCCCAAAAATACGGTCCAGGAAATTATATTCCACCGGTGGCTCCGGTTTACTATTCGTTTCGGCTGATGATTCTTGCCGGTACGTTGATGTTGGCGATATCAGCTTATGCGGTGTATCTGCTGAAACGATCCCGGTTTTCCGAGAAAAGATGGTTTCTCAAAACCTTGGAGTGGAGCTTGATCTTGCCTTACCTGGCCAATACTGCGGGATGGGTCATGACAGAGGTGGGACGGCAACCATGGGTCGTCTACGGCCTATTGAGCACTGCGCGAGGCGTCTCGTCCACGCAAAGTGTGCCCATGGCCGACATTGTTCTCTCGCTGATCGTTTTTGCCGTCGTTTACGGTGCGATGGCCGTGGCTGCCGTTTATTTGTTCCGCCGTTACATTCATTGGGGATTGGATCCCACGGCACAGCAGCCGGAATTGACCGATGAGGAGATGTTTTTGGGGGGATCTCACGTATAAAGGAGTCGGAGAGGTGAAATGAGATGCTCAATATTTTCTGGTTTGTGCTGATAGCCATCTTATTTATCGGCTATTTCATCTTGGAAGGTTTTGATTATGGTGTGGGCATGCTCTACCCGGTAGTCGGCCAATCGGATCACGAGCGACGCATAGCCGTGAACACCATTGGGCCTATCTGGTCGGGAAACGAAGTCTGGTTAATCACGGCTGGCGGCGCGCTGTTTGCGGCGTTTCCGAAGTGGTATGCTACCTTGTTTAGCGGATTTTATGTGGCCTTGGTGCTGATGCTGGTCGGATTGATCTTTCGGGGAGTGGCGATCGAGTATCGTAGCAAAATAACGACCGCCCGTTGGCACAAAATATGGGATATTCTCTTGCGGCTAGGCAGCTTTTTGCCGGCGCTGCTGTGGGGTGTGGCTTTTGCCAACTTGATCAAAGGTGTGCCAATCAATCAGGCGATGAACGATGTGGGCGGATTTTGGAGCCTGATCTCACCCTATACCGTGTTGGGCGGCCTTCTCACATTGTTGCTGTTCTTGGCACAAGGGGCTTCGTTTCTCACCCTGAAGACGACCGGAGACATTCGCGAGCGGTCGTTAAAACTGGCAAAGCGACTCTTGCCCGTGGCTTTGGTGGTGGCCGTAGGATTTGGTGTGTGGACGGCCACTCTGCCCACCGTCAATCACCAGGGACTCTATTGGTTGTGCATAGCACTCGGGTGGGTCAGTCTGTTGGGGGCTCGCATGATCATCGCCAAACGGGAGAAATGGGCGTTTTTGCTGCAATCCTTAATGATTGCGCTGATGACGGCAGGGTTTTTCCTGGCGCTATTTCCCCGCGTTATGATTTCCACCATTGCTGCTCGGTATGATTTAACGATTTATAGTGCCGCCTCCAATCCGTATACTTTGCATGTGATGACGATTGTGGCTCTGACTATGGTGCCAATCGTGCTGGCGTACCAAATTTGGACGTACTGGATTTTTCGCAAACGCTTGACTCTACAGGATCATCTGGAATATTAGAGGATTGTCCTTCTCTCTTAGTGTTGAGAAGGCGAGGGTATGAAGACTCCCCTGCAAAATCCAAACATACAGACGATACAAGAAAGACTGCGGCGTGCTGCTGTCTTTCTTGGTCATTTTCCGGCATTTTACAGCAGGCAGCGCCTTCCATAGGCCTATTATGACGGAAGGCGCCCTTCCATGCGAAAAAACGAAAAATTCACGCTCCCTTATTCGGGGTATTTTGTCTGACGGGTGAGCGTAGTCATTTTACCCAGCCGTATGGCATCGGCCTTGGGTCACGCGGTCCAAACCAAAGACCAACTATATGTCTCGGTATGTCTTCGCCCAATCCGTTCATGGAGGCTCATAAAAATGTTAATTCTGGGTGAGTTCGGTAGGCACCAATACAACCGGAACGGGGGAATGCATACTGACATAGCGGGCAGTATTTTCTTGCCAGTAATCCGAGAGGATTTTGCGGTGCTTATTACCCATGACAATCATTTTGGCGTGCCGGTTCACCGCCAATTCCACCAGGGCAGGGCCTGGCATGCCTTCGAGTATTGTTACTTCCACATTGAACCGCTCGGGAGTTAACAGATTCCGGGCCGAACTATGCTGCTGAAGCCAAAACAGGCGATCGGTTTGTTGGATTTGTTCGGCGTACAGCGATTCCGGCAGTACCGTGGCCAAATGAATGGTAGTGCCGCCGGCAACAAAATGATTGATCCCGGGTGCCGCTCGCAATGACGTCAAGGAGCCGTTGACGGCCCAAATCACGACCGCGGGGACAGCCCAAGTCTGAAGATGGCTGGGATCGGCCTCCTTGGTGCCGGTGAGAACAACGACCAGATCGCCCAGCCATTGGCGTATTGTCAGTTGTCTTAATCCCAATCGAAGAACTTCTTCCCGCATCTCCTCCACCGTTGGGGCATGATCCCAAGAGGTGTTTACCCATGGAGAGGGGTCTTCCGAGGGACGGGCAATTTTTGCGGTAATGGCATCAAGAGCCTCACGTGCGCCTATTCCCTTCGCGGTACGAGGTTGTACCATGTCTAAAATGGTTAGCTGTCCCATGGGTTTTAGGACCCGCAACATCTCCTGTAATCCCGTGGCCCAGTCGGTCATGCCGTGCAATGAGAACTGGGCGGTCACCCGGTCAAACACACCGTCTTCAAACGGCAAATGTTCCCCCGAGCCTAACAGCCATTCGATAGGTGCGGAGCCCGCTGTGGTGACGCCCTCACGGCAAACGGCCAGCATTTCCGGGGCGGGATCCATTCCGATGACTTGTCCGCTTTTTCCCAGACGGGATGCAATAAGACGAGTCGCGATTCCGGTTTTGCAACCCACTTCCAGAATGCGCAGGCCTGGAGACAACTGCATGTGGTCCACGGCAACATGACGCCAGGCGTGTATTCCTCCCTGGGACAAGAGATTAGTCGAGTGCTCGTTATGAGGTGAAATAGCATAAGACAAAGAAGTCGAGGGGACAAAAGCCGGTTTTTCTTTCTCATTCATGAGTTAGGCACTTCCTTTTGAACAACCCGGGTCCTTGTCATCCTCGTCAGCAGTCTTCAGTCTCTAAGGTACCGGATGAGAAATGGATAAAAAAGGGACACAATGCCTATTTAGGTATAGGCCAAATGACCTTATCTTGATCACAACCACAAATGGAAAACGTCTCGTGTCTGGTTTAAGCAAGAAGCCTTCAGGTAAGAGATGGTGTTGGGCGGGCAGCAGAAATTCCGGGGAAACGGTTTTAGGGGAATAGCATGCTACCGGATCCATGGATTCAAAGACGGATCCTCTCGGGAGCCCAGCGTTTGCTCTGAACCGGATTGATCACTGACCATTTGCGACTAGAGAGATGCTCAAACGAGACGTATTAAAGGGGGCCATATGGTCCTGCCCTTCACTCATGAATTTTTCTATTCTAAATTTGAATAAAGATGATATGAATCGCAGAGGTGGTTGTATTCCGGTATTGCGGCCTTGATTGCGAATGCCTATCGGCTTTGACTGAGTCGACGCTGGATGGGGAACAGGCAGCCCATTAAGCCCCGCAGGATGTCCGGAAGATTGGGAAGTCGGGACTTGGGCTGTGGCCCCCCTTCAGGGGGGATGCGGCCAGGAAAGGCAAGGATCATCTCGAGGATTCCGGTTCTGGTGGCGCCATGACGGCGCTTTTTTGACCGACGTGGCAGCCATTAAGGAAGAAAGATGTTTTTGAAGGGGGTCTCATTCGATGAAGAGAGACCAAGAGGATTCGCAGACCGGATTCATGCTCCCCAAGGAACCAGAACTTAACCGGCACACGGCTAACCGAACGTTGACCAGAGAACATGAAATCTTGGGGATGTTTCGCCGCCGTGGTACGGTGGGATCCCTTCCGTCCTCTTCGTCGAATACGGGTATCCAGCGGCGGTATACAGTTTGTCTGGGCTGCCGCAATCATTGTGGAATCGCCGCAATGATATCCGAGGGAATTTTGGAACAGTTGAACACAAACCCCTATCATCCGGCCTCGCACCAACCTCACGCCTTGTACGAGACACCTCTTGGAGCGGCCGGGGTATGGCAGATGCCCTCGTCACCATGCCCGGAGATTTCCCACAGACGAGAGATAGTCTACGATCCCATGCGCGTGAATTTGCCTCTAAAACGCTTGGGGTCTCGGGGTAGCGGAGCCTGGGAGGTGATCAGTTGGGAACAGCTGATTCAAGAAGTTGTCGAGGGCGGAAAACTTTTCGCCGGCATCGCCCGGGAAAAGGAGCGGTCGGTTCCGGGTTTTGCGTCTGTCTATGACCAAGGCATCAACCAAAATGTTCCTATGGATCCCCTGCATCCGGATATGGGACCTCGCACCAACGCCTTGGTGATCTACATAGGCGAAAAGGAGGAGGGTCCAAGACAGTTTATTGACCGTTTTGCCCGGTCTTTCGGGACCGCGAACGTTTTTGAGTGGGGACAGATTAGGGATGAGAATCGGCAGGTAGCCCTGAGGCTGTCTTCGGGTACGGTCGGAACGGATTTCGCGGCCGAGAAGGCCCATGCCGAATTCATTCTGGGATTTGGATGGGATTCGGCGTCTGGGATCCGGGATTGTCCTCAAGAGATTCAGGAAGGTTACGACGGATTCGGCTCTCGCCGCGGTTTAAAACGGCATCAGGTAAACGTGCGCACCGAATCCCTTTCCGGTTCTCCAGATGACTTCACTGGGGTCCGCCCCGGCGGGGATGGGGCTCTGGCCATGGGCATCATTCGATGGATTTTGGATAATCACGCATACGACGGTGATTATTTGATGATTCCCAGTGCCCGAGCGGCACAAAAAAATGAACAGCCGAATTTTACGAATGCTGCCTGGCTGGTTAACGTTGACGGCAAGAGCGCACGTAAGGGAAAATTTTTGACAGCCCGGGAGGCGGGACTGGTAGAGGATGAATCGCCCCAAGCCAAGGACTCGGTGGTTTTGGACTTTTCGTCTCAGGCTCTGATCCAGGCATCCTTGGCGGACAGAGCTTTGTTGACGGTATCTCCTGATTTCAACCAACCGCTGCGAATAAAAGGAATTCATTGCCGCACCGCATTTCAGGTTCTTTGGCAAGAAGCCCACGGCCATTCGCTCCAGGAGTATGCCCAGTATGCGGGCGTATCCGTGGAAGTGCTGGAGAGTCTGGCCCACGAATTTTCTCGGCATGGAAAGCAGGCAGTTGCCGAATTTTTCCGGGGGCCTGCGATGCACACCAATGGCGTTTATACAGCCCGTGCCATCTTCACCCTGAACTTGCTAATAGGCAACGTGGATTGGATTGGCGGACTCATAACGGGGGGCACTGGGGCAGATCTGCTTGGTCGGGAAAAGGAAGCCCGGTACCATCTGGACCACTGGCCCGGCGAAAATTCCCGTGTCCCCTATGGCGTAAACCTTTCGAGGACAGGAGTGTCTTACGAAAACACATCATATTTTGCTGAACGCATCAAACAGGGACAGTCCCCCTATCCGGCTTTGCGCCCATGGTTTCCCTTTAGCCGGGGATTGATTGAAGAAATGTTTGCGGGGTTATACCAAGGTTATCCTTATCACGGTCAAATTGTTGTGCAATACCGGACCGATCCTGAATGGAGTGCGCCGGCTATTGGCGGCGGAAATGAATCTCTTTGGGCCAAGCTGATGACAGATTTGGTGAAGGTTCCGTTGTTTATTGCAATTGATACCCGGATTTCCGAAAGCTCGCGGTACGCAGATTATATCGTGCCGGATACGGTGGATTGGGAAGGATGGGGATTTTCCGACGTGCGGTCCTCCATTCCCACAAAGGCCGTCGGAGTTCGTTCGCCGGTGGTGAAACCCCTAATCGGACGCACGCCCGAGAACGAGCCCATGAGCATGGAGCAATTTTTCATTGATGTGGCCAAGCGCCTTCAACTACCGGGTTTTGGCCCGCATGCCTTTTTTGGCGGGGGAAAATTGGATAGCCGTGCGCAGTACTATCTCAAAATGCTCGCCAATTTGGCTTATGATTCTGGTTTTCTTCACGTCAGTCGGAATAGGGTGGTCTCTGCGGAACCGGTTCCGGACGGCAGACAAGAGGATATGGCGGCTACCGCACAGTGGCAGCAGCGCTATCCAGATGCCTTGAGAGAAGAAGAATGGGACAAGGTGGCCTATGTACTGGCGCGGGGCGGACGATTTGAAGATTATCTCGCTGGATATGAGCCCGGTTCCTTGGCCATGATCCACCGGCAGGAACTGCCGGTGGCGGAAACGTTATCCGGCCTGCGAATGCAAGAGAAATCCGTCAGTCAATACTGGGCATTGTTTTATCCGCCCTCAACCCGGCAGGGGCGGATGTGGGTGACGCACCGTTTTGGAACAGCGCAGGCTTTGCAAATTTACAGCGCTGAACAGGCCACCACACGCAATGCCTTGACCGGTGCACGATTTCTGGGAACGGGAAGTTATCAGCCACTGCAGAATATGACGGGGCAACATCTCGATCAGGCTGATTTTGTTCAGGGATTTCCATTCATTTTGACCTCCCGCCGGAAAGCGTTGGGAGCGGATCGTCTGTGGACGGGGGACGAAGCATCCGAGATCTTTCCGCCTGTCGACATGAATCCGGATGACGCGGAAAGAAATGGATTGAAGGATGGAGAGAGGGTTCGGGTGATATCCGCGAGCTTTCCCAGGGGAGTGAGTGCGAAAATCCGGCTATGGCCTGGCATCCGAGAGGGAGTGCTCTCCTTTGTTCAGGACGACAAGGACAGTCCGGAATCCTGGACCAGACAAGAGGCAGGGAATGGACAGAATTGGAAGATGGATGGAGGGCAATCTCGATTCAATGCCCTCATTCGCCGTGACGGATCGCTGGCGGCAGGACCCTTTTGGAGCATTGCGCTGGAAGACCCTCTCGGAGGCGGATGTGCTCGGTATGAAACGCGGGTCAGAATTGAGCGACTGGACGGATACTCACCGCGGAATGGATAAAGGGCTCCTCCGTATTGGGGAGAGAATGAATTGCCCGGTGCCGGAGATTCGGCTGAAGAAATGGATTGAGAACAAAACAAGGACAGGCCCTGTTTCAACAACGAAGGACAGGGGGCGGCCAAACGGTGAACATTGGGGGGGATCAAAATGATGACTGAGAATAAAGATCAAAAGCCTTTGATATCAGTCGCCTTACTGGTTTCGAGCGAATTGGAGGACGAAGGATTATTAAAGGTGATCCGTGATCTCAACGATATGGTAAGTTGTTGTCACAGGATTGTCCACGATATTGCGGATGTGGAATCCATCGTTACATGCCAATGGGAACAGGTAGAAGTGGTGATTATGATGTTAACCAATACCATCGTGGAAGCCACGGTGAAGGTCTTTCATCAAAATCTCCCCGATGTACCCATTGTCGTCGTGGCCAAAGAGCCGCTTCACTGGAGCGCCATTGCGCGTTTATTGGACAACGGGGTCAAGGGATTAACCGGATCAATGCGTGCCTCAGTGATTGTGAGTATGGTTCGCTTAGCTTATTACCGGAGCGGTGGGGTGGACGCGGAATTGATGCGCCACCTGTTGGACGTCATAGAACAAGAGGGAGACGGGCAGCGCGTAGCGCGGCTCACGGCGCTTGACTATCAAATCTGGACTTTAATGGTGAACGGGTTTTCCAATCCGCAGATTTCACAATACTGTGGGATTTCGGTGTCCCAAACGAAACATCACGTGAACAATATTTTTAAACACCTGGGCGTCCATGACCGGGCCCACGCCATCATGCTGTATGATACACCCGAGCCCGTGGTACTGGAGCCATCGATTACGGGAAGCCAAAATTGAGAGGAACTGGGCAGGATTCACAGAGGCGGCCGACAGAAAAAGGGGAAATCTCTTGTTTATCCGATAGCGTGAAGGATCTTGAAGATCAGGCGCAGATGAGGTCCGGGTCGTGGGGAAGCAAGGAGGCGCTGGGACCGATGATGCTGGTCACTGCTTTATTATTTCTCGAAGCCGCACTCTTGATTGGCACCTTGGGGATCCTGATCTGGCAGGCTTGGCGTTACGTGGAACAACACCACTCTCGAGGCTGCGGACGGGTCGTCATTTTTCGGATCCGGGGAAGAAAACTGGTTCTGCGGTGGCCCTTGACCGTCTGGCGGGTTGTTGGCCAGAAAAGGGCTTCAAGACGCCACCGCACGCCCTGGATCCGAATCTTGTCCCGAGGACGGTCCCCAAAGACGCGGTCCCTTCGCCGCCGCGTCCGGTGACTCGGATCAAACGGCGCCGTAGTAAAACAAGCCGGGACGATGGTAGGGGCGTACACCCGGCAAAAGTGGCTGCGCTCGTACTCTTGACAGCTCCAACCCTGGGGAATTGGGGCTGCTATTTTTGCGTTTGCCGATTTGAGATTATCCAGGAGATTCCGGCAAGTCACGCTGACGAAATAAAATATGCCCAAATCTGCCATGCTGACCAATCACCTGTCTTCTCATCCTTGTTTGCTTGTTGGGACACTGCCCGCTGGGATGTTGCAGCCTTTCCGCGATGAGAGAAGTCCTAGTCTCAAAAATCCCACAATCTTGCATGACCGGATCCCACGCAAAGAATTTGGCACTTGCTGCTATCTGACGCAGCCAAAGGAGTAGGATAGGGATTGAACCGGATGCCCATGCTGTAACAAGCACGCATGACTGGATGGACACGGGGGAAGGCTGAGGATTGGTTAGAGCCCGGTGTGCCAGGAAACGGGATGAGGGGGAGCCTATGTTCACCGGGAATCTTTGGGGATAAATTGCGTGTATGGCGGCAAGAACCCTGATCGGGGCAGTTCCTGGAGACAGAGGATGGTGCGATGTGGTGCTGGCGGCGATCAGAGACATTCCCCAGCAAAGAGGAACCGGCTGCGCTGCACGAATGGATACCCTGCCAATAGAACGAATATTGTAAAATATAGCTATATTGAAATGACGAGTGTTTATATTCCTACGGAGAGATGGCGGGACCGATCAGAATGGTAAACCGACAGGTCACAGGTTCGAATTCTTCATGGATGCAGGTGTTGATTTGGGGCAGTGCCCACGCTATTAATGACGGCTATCCAACGTTATATCTTCCCCTTCTTCCTCTTCTCATGCTCAGGTGGCACTTTGGTGTGAGCCAGGCAGGTCTTCTTGCGGGGCTGCTTGCCCTGACCACTCAAGCCTTGCAGCCGTTTTTGGGGGCATGGGCTGATCGCCGGGGAGGCCCCTGGTTCGTCGTGGGCGGTCTCTTGATTGGCGCATTGGGTAATGCGCTGGGACTGGCCCTTTCTCCGGCCTACTGGATATTTGCCATTGCGCTGATGCTGGGAGGACTCGGCAATGCGTCTTTTCATCCTCACATGGCGGCGTTGGTGAGTTTACGGCACAAGGATCACCCCGGGCGCAATATGAGCGGCTGGATGGTAAGCGGGATGCTTGGTCACATTTTGGCACCCTTGGCGGTGGTGGCTTTGTGGAAGTGGGGAGGAGCTCCCAGCGTGGCCATTCTGGCCGTTCCGGGATTGCTGGCCGCTTTGGCCCTGTATCCTTCGGCCAAAACAGTTCCGACACCCTCTCGCCCGGAAAAGAGGACGAAGACGAAGATGAATTGGAAAGCATGGCCGGCTATGTGGAAGCGGGGCGGGGTGTTCTTGGGGATAGTGGCTCTACGCAGTATGGGTTCGGCCAGTCTTTTAACACTGCTTCCCATCGTCTGGGATCATCGCGGCGGCAGTTCGGCAGAAACGGGAGCCTTGTTAGCCGTAGTGTATGCGGGGGGCATGGTTGGAAATCTCTTGGGAGGATCTCTTTCTGATGCCCTGGGACCGCGGCTAGTTTTAGGAGGCTCGCTTTTGGGCTCCGGTCTGGCGGCTGCGCTGGGAGGAATGGCGACTGCGGGAATTGGCTGGCCGTTTTGGCTGGCCGTTGGTATTTGGGGATTTCTGGTGAATGGGGCAGGAGCCGTCGTCATCGTCTATGGCCAGTCTCTGTTTCCGGGCAATCTTGGAATGGCGTCGGGACTGACCATGGGACTTGGAAGCACTATGGGGGCCTTTGGGGCATGGGCGGTGGGCGCGGTGGCACAATGGCATGGGCTGTCTATGGCTGTTGACGCGGCTGCATTGTGCCTGATATTGGCTACGGTTCCGGTGGGGTGGCTTCGCAAACCGGCTCTACAGTAAAGGGTGTTCGCTGCCGCAAGATGCAGGAATACAGGACGCGCAGGCGCGTGAAAAAGTTACGATTCCCCTGGGGCCTTACCACGAGTCTTCGCAGTTGTGCCTTCCCAGGCAAGAAAAAAGTCGCTGACGGGGTCCTCGCCATGACTAGATGGCGGGCGGAAATTTCTTCCGGCTGCGAGCGTATGTCAGAAAAATGGCCAAAAGAATCAGCACGATGACCACAGGTGCAATGACCGGGTTTAAAGATGAATGGCGGGAAGGCCATAACACAAAAAGAAGCGGAGCACCAAACCAAATCAGGTTAATCAACCAGCTGGGACGGGAACCGGATTTTTCTTCTCCCCAATGCCAGACAATAGGGGACTTGGCGGGAGTCCACCATCCCTGCAAGACAGTTCCCGGTTGGGGCGCGTGAAGAGGACCGTCAGTGAGTTTGGCTCGAAATAGAGAAAAGGATGAACTTACGATACGGGCTGTGCCGTCTTGTGTATGGAGCGTCACAAGCCACCAGTGGCGTTCTGGGGAAGAACGACTCAGGGATTTCCGAGCTGTGGAGTAAGGCGTAAGAGTTTCCGTAGACTGAACGATTCCACGAAGCGGCAGCCACGAGCCAGCAGGGTACAGGAGATATTGCACGGACCATAATAACCAGAGGACGACCGCTATACTGACGCCTATGATCCAGGCCTTGTTAGGCCAATAAGCGTGCTCGGCGAGAATCCATGCCCATACAAGAAGGGTCATCTGAACCCACCGCCACACATCCCCTGGGTGCCTCGGAGCGAACAGCAAATGGCGAAACACTTCATGAGCCTTCCACGCTTGCGGATGTGTGGAAGTGGTATCGGCCGATTGGCTGACAGACCAGGCAATTTGCCGAAATTGGCCGATCACAAAAGCGAGAAATCCTACCAGACCTAACAGAACAACGGCTGCAAAGACAATCACTGCAGCATCACCCCTCCAATTTTATGATAGCAAATTGGTGGTGGGCATGATAGGCAAAACATACCAAAAACACCCGCCAAATTTACCTGTTCATGGCGGGTCGTGCGGATTTCTCCGAATTCAGGTGCTCCTCAGATCAACTTACGCTACGGATCGGCCCATCTTCGGGTCTCACGCTGTGAACCCGGCACATCTTAGAGTGGAAAATATCGCTTTCGCCCAGCATACACCAATAGCCATGTGGACCAAGCGATGGGTCCCTGCCAAATTTTTATTCCTTGGCAACCTCTCGGCTCTAAATTGATTCTGTGAGCTGGGGACAATTCCGGCAGCGGGAGAGCAGATGAAGGAGCGATTGCGGCCGTGAGCGGACTGATTCGTTTTGGGTGTGGTTTGGTGAACCACCATTGGCCGCTTTGAATCACCGTATGAACAGACGAGGAAACGATAAACGAACGCAGGGCGACATAAGGGGTGATGCCGACTGGATATGTGTTTGAGCCAACTGGAAATGGATCGGCTTGCTCTTCTCTCCAGACCGAGTCTATCCGGGAAATGGGCCGGAATCACTCGGCAGTTAGCCAGACCTGGCCGCCCGCCGGTCTGTGGGTGCTGAGAGCGTTCTCCCGGAGTCGGAAAGAAGCGGCCGGAGGTCTGACGGGATTTGACGGTGTGTATAAATGATGCAAACTCTGAGATAGGACCGCCGGGAGAAAGGGTCCCCAAGCATTATGAACAGGCTGTACTGTTGATCGACAGGGGTATCTTCCGTTAACGTTTCGCCCAGGCTGGCAACAAGAGCGATCTTTTTGGAATTTGGCGTGACAGCTTGGTCGTTGAGCACCGCGAAACTCTCCCGCCAGAGGTGTTTTGGGTCTCGAAGACCGTCCCCTGGATCCTCTTTGACTACATGTCGGTAGCCCCCGAACGATTGAACGTCATTGTCAGACGCCCGTTTGATCCTCTCTTGGCGCTACGCGCCCAGAGAGGGGGGAATGCGCAGGATTTACGTTCGATTTATCCTATTTATGATGTGAAGATTGGATTATCGAACCGACCTCCAAATCCGGAAACGAGCGGCACAGGCCGAACAGTCCGTGCGGAAGGAACCGGACTTTTGCACTCATCACTTTCGCACTTGTGAAGGACTAGGATATGATAACAATAATACGGCTCGGTATAGATTGAGCGAGATGGAGCCCGTCTATACTCTTCTGAGGAGGATCCGGTATGGAAGGCTTAGTGAAATCTGCAGATCGTGTGGTTACCGTGTTGTCGGCAGTTGCCGAGATTCCTGGAGGGCTTTCATTTACCGAGCTGCTAAATAAGACCGGTATTCCTAAAAGCAGCCTGCACGGCATTATCCAGACCTTGGTTGCCGATTCGATGATCACGTATGATGAGTTGACTCGGGTCTATTATTTTGGGCCGCGTCTGTGGGAACTGGCTATGAAATATTATGACCGTCTTCATTTGGTCCCTTTGGCATGGCCCTATATCGAACAATTGCGGGATACATGCGGACAGACGGTGCAGATGGCTGTTCTGGATGGTCAGGATGTGCTTTATGTGGCTAAGGCCGAGTCCCACCGTCCTTTGCAGATGGCCTCCTATGTGGGCAGTCGGCTGCCGGCTTACGCCACCGGGCTGGGAAAGGCGCTTTTAGCCACTCTGACGGATTCCCGGCTCAGAACCATTTTTCCTCAAGAACCATGGCCCGCTTTTACCAAGAATACCATTACGCGTTATGACGAGTTGATACAGAAGTTGAAACACATTCGCGAACAGGGATTTGCCGAAGACATGGGGGAATATTCCCCTGATATCCGATGTATTGCCTATCCCGTGCTGGGGTTGGAAAATCGTGGAGTGGCTGCAGTCAGTGTGTCAGTGTCGGCCGACGAATTTTCCAGCGTCAAGATTCACGATCTTGTCCGTGTTTTGCGTAAGCAGTGTCATCTTATGGCCCGGCGGTTGGGCAGCACTGACCCGGAGGCATGGCGCCAGTCTGCCGACACGGATTCCTCGCGCGCTGTTCGCGAGAAGCTGCTTTGAAAAACCTGAGACATTGAACCAATGTTCATCATGCAGAACACCCATGAATTCCTTCGATGGAGTAAAAAAATGGAAAGAGCATAACCTTGGCTGCAAGTTGTCACCACAGGTCTCTGGCGTCGGGGAAAAGACGACGGAGAAGTCATAGGGAAGGGGCACCGTATCATGCCGATTGAAGTGGACCTGGATAATAGGATTTTCCATTTGTGCAGCCGAAACGCCAGCTATGTGATGACCGTAACCCGGGAAGGATATCTTGCCCATCTTTACTGGGGAAAGCGCCTAACTGCGTCTTCTTCCCTGTTAAGGGTTCTGGCACCCATTTCCCGGCCGTTTTCTCCGACTTCGGAGCACAATTCGTTATGGTCATTGGACCTTCTTCCTCAGGAATATCCGGGCTTTGGACACGGCGATATGCGGGCACCGGCTTATCAGGTCCTTCTGTCCGATGGCACAACCGTTGTGGACCCGCGGTACCGGGGGTACCGTATCATGGCCGGTAAACCCGCTCTGAGTGCTCTTCCCCATATTCGGGCATCCTCGTCGGAAGATGCGGAGAGTCTCGAGATGGAATTGGAAGACGTCTACTCCCGGCTCCATATAATCCTCAGCTACACGGTACTGAACAAACTCGACGTGGTTGTGCGTTCCGTGAAGTTTGTGAATCATTCGGCGAATCCTATGCGACTTTTGCGAGCCTTGTCGGTCACGGTGGATTTTCCGGAACAGCCATGGGAAATCATTTCACTGCCCGGAGCCTGGGGACGTGAGCGATGGGTCCAGAGAATCTCTTTGGGGCAGGGAATGGTATCCCAGGAAAGCCGCCGGGGCACATCGAGTCATCAGGCCAATCCGTTTTGGGCCATGGTCAATCCCGGCACGACCGAGGAGAGCGGAAAGGTATTTGCGTTCAATTTGGTTTATAGTGGTAATTTCCTGGCTTTTTCCGACCTGGACCAGTATGGTCAGGTTCGAAGTGGGATGGGGATCAATCCATTTGATTTTTCGTGGCACTTGGAGCCGGAAGAAACATTCCAGACTCCCGAAGCGGTGTTGGTCTACTCGGACCAGGGATTGGATCACATGTCTCGAACCTTTCATGATTTGTACCGCGAACACTTATACCAGGGACCATGGAAACAGCGAGACAGACCGATTCTCATCAACAACTGGGAAGCAACCTACTTCTCTTTTACGGAAGAAAAACTGCTGGACATTGCCTTAACGGCATCCGGATTGGGAATTGAGCTGTTTGTGCTCGATGACGGCTGGTTTGGCAACCGCAACAATGATCGACAGGCACTCGGCGACTACGACGTCAACCGCGACAAACTGCCGCATGGTCTGGGCGCATTGGCCGAAAAAGTGAACCAACAAGGGCTGGACTTTGGTTTATGGGTAGAGCCCGAAATGGTTTCGCCGGATAGCGAGTTGTATCGCCGGCATCCGGATTGGTGTTTGCATGTCTCAGGGCGATCTTCATCGTGGGGCCGAAACCAGCTTGTGCTCGATCTCTCCCGCTTGGATGTGCAAAACTGGATCATTGAAACTTTGTCAAAGGTGTTTCGGCGTGCCAACATTTCTTATGTGAAATGGGACATGAACCGCAGCTTAACCGAAACCGGTTCAAGCGCGCTTCCTCGGGAGCGGCAACAGGAAACGGCGCACCGCTATGTTTTGGGTCTGTACCACATTCTCGACGAGTTGACACATCTTTTTCCCCACGTTTTATTTGAGGGTTGTTCGGGTGGCGGGGGGCGGTTTGATCCCGGCATTTTATACTACATGCCGCAAATTTGGACGAGTGACACGACGGATGCGGCAGAACGAGCGAAAATCCAGTATGGCACCAGTTTAGTCTATCCGCCGGTAGCCATGACAGCTCATGTTTCGCAGATTCCCAATCACCAAGTTGGCCGGATTACTCCTTTGGCAGCCCGGCACTGGATAGCGATGTCGGCTAATTTTGGCTATGAGTTGGATCTAGCCGATCTCACGTCGGAGGAACAGATCCGGGTGGCGAACTACGTTCGGTTCTATAAGAGCACATTGCGCAAGTTGGTTCAATGGGGGGAATTCTCACGCTTACAGGATCCTTTCAACACAAATGGTGTGTCATGGATGTTTTCCGATCGCGAGCAGAACGAAATGGTGGTCGTTTATCTCTGCTTGAAGACTGAAAGCAATCCCAACCGAACGTGGATTAAGCTGCGTCACCTGGATTCCCGTTCCCGATACCGCGTCCGGGGCTGTACGCTAAAACCGGAAGAGGAAGGGGCATGGGAAGCAATAGCGGGCGATGAGCTCATGAATGTGGGGTTGGGTGTTTGGCCCCGCCAGGACTATTTTACTCAAAGTTGGCATCTGGTACGGGAAAAAGGCGGCGAAGGCGGTGGATTCTGAAAATTTTTCCAGCCAGGTTGTGACAAACGTACAAAGCGAAGGAGTCCGGGTGATGCATAATTTCAGTGACGAGGAAAGAGATATGGTATTGCAGTTATATGAGCGCATCGCGTCGTGGTGGCCCCAGGATCAGAAACATGGCAACCGGCGTGAAGACACCTGGATATCGCTGCCTCGGCCTTATATCACGCCTGGCGGACAGGAATCGGCCTTTCCGGAACTTTATTACTGGGACTCCTATTTTATTGTGCGGGGACTTCTGGCTCAAGATTACATCACCATGGCGAAGGATCAAATCGAAAATCTATTGGATTTGGTGGCGCGTTTCGGCTTCGTGCCCAACGGCAACCGGACCTTTTATCTAACGCGCTCCCAACCACCCCTTCTCACGGCTATGGTGAAGGCGTATTATGCCTATACCAAAAACCGCCGATGGCTAAAAGAGGCCTTTGAATGGCTCGTCACGGAATTGGCGTAC
Organism: Sulfobacillus benefaciens; assembly: GCA_003023725.1. Taxonomy (GTDB): domain Bacteria; phylum Bacillota; class Sulfobacillia; order Sulfobacillales; family Sulfobacillaceae; genus Sulfobacillus; species Sulfobacillus benefaciens. The sequence goes on from PXYT01000003.1 coordinate 41,174, forward strand.
TGGCTTCAAGGTCCCCATGTGCCCCGCGGAACCTTGGCTCGTTGGTTCGACTCCGGGGACCCGGGGTTATCCGGAGAACTGGCCAGTGAGGCCGAGTCGGGATGGGACTTCACCGCGCGTTTTGGCGGTGATGCCAGACTGTGGTATGCCGTGGACCTTAATGCCCTGGTGTACGGAATGATGATGGACCTGAGTTTCTTCGCGCAAGAACTGGATCAGAGCCAAGATGTTCTGCAATACCGCCAGCAAGCGAAAGTATTTTTAGACCAAATGAACCGCGTGTTGTGGGACCATGCCCTGGGGCAGTATCGCGACCGGAACTTTGAAGACCATCGGTTTAGCCCGGTGTCGTCGCTGGCGTCCTTTTATCCCCTGTGGACCCATGCGGCAACCCCATCGCAGGCTGCTATGCTGACGGCACATTTAGGCGGATTTGAGCGGCCATTTGGACTGGTGGCCACAGACCGTGTCTATCCCAGTCCACATCCGACCTTGGCGTTTGTGCAATGGGGAGATCCCGTCGTGTGGGCTCCTCTCCAACTGATAACGGCGGAGGGGCTTAAGTATTACGGTTTTGCCGCCTATGCCCAGGAAATAGCCCAGATTTATCTGCGATTGGTTTTGCGACGGTACCGGCAAACCGGTAAACTCTACGAAAAATACCATGGGGACACAGGGACCGAGGACGTGCCTCTGGAACGGTATCCCAATAGCCCTTTCCATGGATGGACTGCCGGAGTTTTTGCTGTGTTTGCGAAAGAGATGCTGTCTGTCCCAGCCTAATCAATCGAGAGGATTTTTTGTGATGCATCGTCGGATAAAAGACGAGAATAGGTTGTAGGATTATTTTGATTGTTATTGATTTTGGTGCGGATTGGAACTAGGATAATATTAGTTTATCACCTTGGGAACTGAGGTTCATATATGAGAACTCAAACAGCCGCTATGACTACCTTGTAAAAGGAGGGTTTTGGCCATGAAAGGATTATCTCGGATTGCGGTGGCCGGTGTCGCTGCGATAGTGGGAACAGCTGGGCTGAGTGCTTGTGGAGCCGCTGCGAGTCAAAAGGCAGCTGCGGCTCCGTTAGTCGTGTTGCCTAGTCCTATTGGATCATATTCCAGAAATTTCAATCCATTTTCTCCCACGGATTTACCGGGAACAACCGGATTAGTCTATCAGGATTTGTTTTATTTCAATCCACTGAAAAGTCAGACTTATCCGATGCTGGGAACCAGTTTTGCCTGGTCTGGTCACGGAACCGTTCTAACGGTGCATTTGCGAAAGAACGTGAAATGGACCAATGGCCAGCCCTTTAATGCTGATGATGTTGTCTATACGTTTGATTTGTTAAAACGCTATCCGGCACTTGACACTAATGGTATTTGGAAAGTTCTGTCGAAAGTCAAGGCCGTGAATTCGGATGTGGTAACATTCATTTTCAAAGCACCCAACGTACCGTACCAATGGTATGTTCTCGGTGAAACGCCTATCATTGACCAAGCATTGTGGAAACAGGTTTCGGACCCGGTCAAATACGGCAACCCTAATCCGGTGGGAACAGGACCCTATTTACTGAAATCGTTTTCGCCGCAAGTCTACTCGTTTAGCGCCAATGCTTCCTATTGGGGCGGAAAACCCAAGGTGCCAACCGTGGAATATCCGGCCTACACGAGTAACTCCAGCGCTGATTTAGCACTGTCACGCGGAAAAATTGATTGGGCGGGTCTGTTCATTCCCAACGCGCAGAAGGTTTACGTGAAACCCAATCCCAAACAGAACCATTATTGGTTTCCCCCGAATTACATCGTTATTCTGTATACCAACCTCAAGAATCCGCTTTTGGCACAATTACCTGTTAGGCAAGCAATCAGTCTAGCAATTAACCGGGAAAAGATAGATAAGGTCGGAGAATATGGTTACGAAAATCCTTCCAGTCCGACGGGGCTTATTTTGCCGAACAATAAGGCATGGTTGAACCCCAGTTTACCGCCACAGGATGTATCCTTTTCCTATAACCCGGCCAAAGCCGTTTCCATTCTGAAAAGCGCGGGGTATAAGAAGAATGCTCAGGGAATCTTTACCAGTCCTTCGGGCCAACCCTTGAGTTTTACTCTCAATGTTGTGAGTTCCGCGACCGACTGGGTATCCGATGCGTCCATCATGCAGAGCGAGCTCCACAATGTGGGTATTAAGTTGACGGTTAACCAGGAACAATACGGGGCTTTTTACGGTGCGCTCAAGAGCGGGACCTATCAACTGGCCATTTGGGGTTCTAGCCCCGGGCCCACACCGTATTATTTGTATAATGCGCTGCTTTCCCCATCGTCTATCGGGAACTATGAGCACTGGAATTCATCGGCAACGAACGCTGCTTTGGCTCAGTATTCTGCCAGCAGCAATCTTTCCGTGCAGAAACATGCCATGTACGCGATCGAGCACACAATGGCTACTCAACTGCCATCGATACCATTAGTGAACGGTCCAAACTGGTACGAGTACAATACGAGTCAATATACGGGATGGCCGACTCCGTCCAATCCTTATAGCAATGTCACTCCTGCCAGTGCGTTTGGAACAACTGTCGTACTCATGCATTTGCATCCGGTTGCGAAATAATTGATGGGGGGTAAGCTTGCGCAATGAAATTTGTGGCACAACGTTTTCTCTTTCTGTTGCTATCCGTGTGGGCAGCCATAACCATAAATTTTTTTCTTCCGAGAATGATGCCAGGCAACCCAGCGGAAGTGATGCTAGCACGTTACCAGGGTAAACTTAATCCACAAGCTCTGCACGCTCTTGCCCTCCAATTCGGGATTTCGCATCAACCGCTTTGGGTTCAGTACTGGAGTTATCTCATTAGTCTGTTGCATGGCAACTTGGGGGTTTCGGTCTCGTATTATCCTACCCCTGTCACTACGGTGATTGCTCAAAGTTTGCCATGGACTCTGGCTCTTGCAGGAACCGCGACGGTGATTAGCGTTGTGGCGGGTACGTGGCTGGGGGTTATATCGGCATGGCATCGAGGCACCATAGTAGACGACATACTTCCTATTGCCACAACGGTATCTTCCGCTATCCCCTATTTTTGGATGGCATTGCTTTTATTGTATCTATTTGGCTTTCTCTTGGGTTGGTTTCCACTGGGGCACGCATATTCGACCATTATGGTACCATCATGGTCCGCCGGGTTTGTTGGCAATTTGTTGGCTCATGCCATTTTGCCTCTATCGACCATTCTAATCAGTTCTCTGGGAGGGTGGCTGATGTCCATGCGAAACAATATGCTTCACATTTTGGATGATGATTTTATGACTTTTGGAGAAGCGCGGGGATTGTCTTCGAGGCGACTGGTCTATATTTATGCGGCACGCAACGCGATTTTACCGAACCTGACTGGGTTCTCAATGGCCTTAGGGTTTGTGGTAAGCGGAGCACTATTGACGGAGATCGTGTTTTCCTATCCGGGACTCGGATATCAACTGTTTACGGCCGTCGAAAACGAAGATTATCCCCTGATGCAAGGGCTGTTTCTCATAATCGCGTTGGCCGTTCTGCTCGCGAATTTTATTACCGAACTTATTTATGCCCGTCTCGATCCCCGAGTTAGAGAGGAATAATCAAATGATTAGGCCTGTACGAGAGAAATTTCCTCTGTCATTACGGTCTTTAAGAAAAGTGGACGAAGTCAAAAGACCGTCGAGTATATGGAGCCGAATGTTGGGCAACACAAAATTCAGATGGGGACTCACCATTTTCATGCTATTTGTCTTAATGGCCATTCTGGCTCCGGTGATTTCTCCTTATAGCCCTACTCTCACAAGTTTTACGCCTCTGGACCCACCAAGCCTAAAGCATTTGCTAGGCACCACGGCCAATGGTCAGGACGTTCTCTCTCAGGTCATCTGGGGGACACGCATTTCTTTGGGCGTAGGTGTCGGGGCCGGGGCGCTGTCCATTGTTATTTCGATAGCGATAGGACTGTTGGCCGGCTATAAGGGCGGCTTGGCCGACAAGATTCTTACAACTGTTACGAATATCGTTTTGGTTATTCCCGGTTTACCTTTGATCATAGTTGTTGCAGCGTATGTTCGGGCTACGGGACCACTGACAATTGCATTGGTTATAGGTTTAACCGGATGGGCGTGGGGCGCCAGGGTTTTGCGGTCACAAAGCCTTTCGTTGGCCAGTCGAGATTATGTTACCGCGGCCAAGTTGCAGGGAAATAGCGACGCCTATATCATACGTCAAGAGATTTTGCCCAACATGATATCCCTTATCGTCGCTAACTTCGTGTACTCCGTGTTATCGGCAATTCTGGCAGAGGCTGCGCTGGAATTTCTGGGCTTCGGCAACGTGAGCGACGTTAGCTGGGGAACCATGTTGTATTGGGCCAATAACGGGCAGGCATTGTTAAGCGGCGCGTGGTGGTGGTTCGTTCCTCCCGGCTTGGCGATCGCCATGGTGGGAGCAAGTTTGGCCTTAATGAATTATGGAGTGGACGAAATTGCCAATCCCAAACTTTCGGTACACCGAAAAAGGAGGGCAAATAAACGGTCATGATAGAAAGCGGTCACGTTCTTAACGTCTCTCATCTCACCGTAGACTATGGTAATGAAAACACTCCGGCGCTTGCATTACGCGATGTCAGTCTTTCCGTCGATCCTGGTGAATTTGTTGGACTGGTGGGCGAATCGGGTTCAGGAAAGTCGACCTTGGCCTATGCTATTTTGCGGTTGTTGCATGGGGGGCGCGTGGTTGAAGGGTCGATTGAGGTCTCGGGACAAAACGTGTATGAACTGGATTCCAACCATTTGCGAAAATTTCGCTGGGAAACGGTGTCTATGGTATTTCAAGGGGCTATGAATTCTCTCAACCCTGTGCTTACGGTCGAACAACATATATTCGAGACTATTCGGGCACATGATGAGTCTGTAACCCTGACGGCCTTGCGATCTCGAACCGACGAACTGCTGGATATGGTCGAAATCGACAAACGGCGGGCACAACACTATCCGCACCAATTGTCTGGGGGAATGAAACAAAGGGTTGTCATCGCGCTGGCTATCGCTCTTAATCCCAAATTAGTGATTATGGATGAGCCGACCACGGCTCTCGATGTGGTGGTGCAGCGGGCGATTTTGGACCGGATCGGCGAGATTCAAAAAAGACAGCGTTTCGCGGTGCTATTTATTACGCATGATTTAAGTCTAGTCGAACAAATTGCACAAACTGTATCGATTATGTATGCGGGAAAAATCGTCGAAACAACTCCCGTTGAACAATTGCTGACGGGAACCTTACACCATCCCTATACTCGGGGTTTGTTGAACGCTATTCCAGAATTGCTCGAAGACAACGTTGCCATCAGCAGTATCCCCGGGCATCCTCCGGAAATAACGCGACTTCCTTCGGGGTGTGCATTCCATCCGCGCTGTTTGTACGCGAAGGATGAGTGCCGTATGTCTCCACCTATTCTCAAGCTATACGCGGGGTCATGGATTGCTTGTGAGCGGTTGCCGGAATTGGAGGAATTATACAGTGATCAATAACCCGGAAATAGGAACCCACTATGACGAGGAGTCTGTGTTAGAAGTCGAAGATTTAACGGTGACGTTTGCCATGGGAAGCCCATGGCGCAGAAAAGTGTTGGTGCCGGTGAATCACGTGAGCTTTTCGTTGAAGAAGGACGAGGCACTGGGATTGGTAGGGGAGTCGGGAAGTGGGAAAAGCTCTATTGCCAAAGCCCTGACACGTATTTACACTCCCACCAGCGGTGAAATGTATTTTCACGGGACCAATGTTGCGTTTATTCGCGGAAGTGAATTGAGGAAATATCGGCAAAAGGTGCAAATGGTCTTTCAAGATCCATATAGTGCCCTGAATCCCCTAAAGACTGTTCATCAGCAAGTCCAAAGACCGTTGCGCCTTATCGGAAATACCCAATACAGCGTGGATAGTTTGTTGGAAGCGGTCGGCTTGTCTCGCGACCTACAATATAAACTCCCTCACGAGCTGTCGGGGGGACAGCGTCAGCGGGTTGTTATAGCCCGGGCAATGGCGCTTAACCCTGAGATCATCGTGGCTGATGAGCCCATTTCTATGCTTGATGTCTCCATTCGTGCCAGTATCTTGTCCTTAATGAATGACCTCCGAAGGCGATATCACGTCGGTTATCTTTACATCACTCATGATCTGGCATCGGCGCGGTTTTTTTCCGATCGGATTATGGTCATGTATGGCGGACATCTCGTCGAAATTGCTCGATCTGCGGAATTAATCCGGCGCCCCTTTCATCCTTACACCCAGTTGCTGCTGGCCGCAACTCCGAGTAAACGCCAACAAAAATCCGCGTTACCTCAAACCGGTTACAGCACGCCAAATTTATGGTCGACGGCAAAAGGCTGTCCCTTCGCTCCGAGGTGTCTTTATGTTCGGGGCGAATGTACCATTAACCGTCCTCCGTGGACGTGGGTTAGCTCAACACATGGCGTGGCCTGTTTTGCCAACGAGTTATTTAGGCAGCCCGGGAGTCAAATGTAAAAACGAAAGTCGAACAGACGACGAATCGATTGGAGGGGACAGCGCTGATGCCGGATGTTCAGTGGACGGATTTGAGAATCGTTAATTTGAGAGCGGAATATTTGCCGGAGCCGCTTGGGATCGATGCATTGCGTCCAAGACTGAGTTGGCAAATCCGGGGTCAGGGGCGTAACCGCTGCCAAAGTGCCTACCAGTTGATTGTGTCCTTGGCGTCTGCCCATTCTTCGGTTATCTGGGACACGGGAAAGGTGTTGTCATCCCGAACAACCCACGTTGAGTACCAGGGATCTCCTTTGAGGTCCAGGCAACGATACGCATGGCGAGTCCGGATATGGGACGAGCAGGGACGTATATCACCGTTTGTGTCATCGTGGTGGGAAACGGGACTGTCGAACCGGCAAGAGTGGGCGGCAAAATGGATTGGGACGGCAGAAGATGATGACGAACAGGGAGCCGGTGAAGACGGATGCTCAGAAGCTTGCCCAAATGAAATGGAGCTATCCCCCGCGATATTCTTTCGCAAGGTTTTTGAGCTGAGGAAACCTCTGCGCATGGCCAGGTTATACGCGTCCGCCCGTGGGCTCTATATGCCCTTTGTCAATGGGCGACGGCTGGAACGACGGCTTTTAACGCCCGGGTGGACCGATTACGCCAAGCGGATCACCTACCAAACCTACGACATCACGCCTTATCTCCACGACGGAACAAATGTGGTGGCAATGATTCTGGGAGAGGGATGGTACAGCGGTTCTGTGGGTTTTCGGGCGGACAAACCTCGTCATCATTATGGACGCCGTCCTCTCCTCATCGCTCAAATTGAATGGGTCTATGAGGACGGCAGCTGTGACCATGTGGTAACCGATTCAACCTGGCGATATCACGACGGCCCCATTCGGTATTCGGATTTTTTGATGGGAGAATGTTACGACGCCCGCCGGGAGATGGCCGGTTGGGCTTGTTCGGGATTTGACGAGGAAAATTGGAAGAGCGCCGAAGAACCCCTAGTGCCTTGGGTTCCTCTTTCCGGGGAAAAGACTTTTCCCGTGGTTATTACCGCCGAACGTCGTCCGCAGCGTTTCATTCAGCTTTCACCCCTACGCCAAATCGCCGATTTTGGTCAGAATATGACGGGATGGGTTCGCCTAGAAGTCCGGGGTGAAAGAGGCACCGTAATTACGCTGCGTTTTGGGGAAATGCTGACGGAAAATCAGGAACTCTACGTAGGCAATTTCCGGTCTGCAAAAAATACCGACACTCTCGTTCTGCGGGGAGAGGGACAAGAGATTTGGGAACCGCATTTTACTATTCATGGCTTTCGTTACGTCGAAATATCCTCGAATCACGACGACGTGCGTTTTGACAATATCACTGCGTGTGTGATTCACAATGACTTGCCTTGGACGGGGAAATTTGAGTGTTCCAGCGAACTGGTAAATCAGTTGCAGCGAAATATCCAGTGGAGTGAGCGCAGCAATTTCGTGAGTATTCCCACGGATTGTCCGCAACGTGACGAACGGCTAGGCTGGCTCGCTGATGCTCATATTTTCGCCAGAACCGCCATGTACAACATGGACGTGTCCAGCTTCTTTACGAAATGGCTGGACGATGTTCAGGATGCGCAATCGCCCGACGGAGCGTTTCCAGTCGTGGCACCGAGACTCGTCGACGAGGGGGACGGAGCGCCGGGGTGGGGTGACGCTGGAATTATCATCCCTTGGACCATGTATCTGGTCTATGGTGACAGGAGAATACTGGAAACGTTCTATCCGTCCATGGTGAAGTGGGTGCAACATATCGGCGAGGTGAATCCCCGGTACTTGTGGATAAATCGGAGGAGTCACGATTTTGGAGATTGGCTGTCTGTGGGAGAGCAGACACCAAAAGATCTTCTCGCCACCGCCTTTTGGGCCTATGACGTGTGCTTGCTTGCCCGAATGGCTAAAAGATTAGGAAAAATCCATGATGCCAGGGCCTATGGGTCCTTGTTCCGCCGCATCCGCCAGGCTTTCATTGAAGCCTTTGTCGAGGACAGTGGAGAAATTGCCGGAAACACACAGAGCGCTTATGCTTTGGCGCTCTTTATGCATTTACTTCCGGTCTCTTTACGCCAGTCAGCCGCCGACAAATTGGTGACGAATATTCGAGGGCACGGAGGACATTTGTCCACTGGATTTCTTGGAGTTAGCTATCTTTGCCCCGCACTCAGCATGACCGGTCGCGATGAGGTGGCCTATCGGCTGCTCTTGAACACGACATTTCCCTCGTGGGGATATCCGGTGGTTCAAGGTGCGACGACGATGTGGGAGCGCTGGGACGGATGGACTCGCGAGACGGGTTTTCATCCTTCGGATATGAATTCCTTCAATCATTACGCCTTGGGGTCTATCGGAGAATGGTTATATCAATTTGTCGCCGGAATTGATGCCGATCCCCGGCACCCTGGGTACGAGCATATTCTGATCCGCCCGCATATCAACCCCTCTTTGGATTGGGTGGAGGCATCCTACGATTCCATTCGCGGCACAATCGCGGTGTCTTGGAACGTTCAGAAAAATGGGGTGACCCTCGATGTCACCATTCCGGTTAACACCACGGCAACGATTTATTTTCCCTTATCCCAAGATCAGCAGATTTTCGAGAATGACGTGGAGGTCGAAGAAGTTAAAGGGGTTCGGGGATATCGCCGTTCTCCCGGATTTGGCGTCATTGACACCGGATCCGGCAGATATCATTTTGTTTCGAGAGGGAGGTAGCATCAATGTATGAAATCTGGGTTGAAGAAGTGGCGGACTTAGGCCAGGTTCCAGGTCCTGAGATTTTTTGGATGTCCCGCTTTGGCGAGTGGCTGCCCCTGAAAATTTATTTGCTGCTCATTCAGGGTCAGGGTCGAACCATTTTGGTGAATACCGGGCCGCCCTTGGACTATGTGGAGCATATGAACGATGTGTGGCGTGAAGAATTAGGTGAGCCAACCCACATGAGTGTCTCACCGGAACAGCATATTGAAGCCGTGCTGGCGCGTCACGGCCTTAGCTGTCAGTCGGTGGACACGGTGGTGCTGACGCCGCTTCAGGCCTATGCCGACGGAAATGTTGACAAATTTCCTCATGCGCAGATCTGTATCTCGCGAAGGGGGTGGATTGATTTGTTTGCCCCCCGGTTCTTCGATGCCCGCCGGCACATGGCTGTTCCCGACCGCTTATTGCAATATCTCGTGTTTAAAGCCTGGCCTGAACGCCGGGTCCGCTTACTGGAGGATGAGGAGGAGATTGCCCCCGGTGTACGCAGCATCTGGGTGGGGACCCATCACCGCAGTTCCCTGGCGGTCTTGGTGGCAACAGCTCGAGGTGTGGTGGCTTATAGCGATGCCGTGTTTTATTACGAAAATTTAGAACGGGATCATCCGCTCGGAATTCAGGAAAGTATGGAAGAGTGCCGTATCGCTTATGCGCGGCTGCGCCGCGACGCCGACATTGTGGTCTCGCCCTATGACCCCTCTAATACCCTACGGTTTCCGGGAGGAGCCGTCGTGCTCGCTCCAGGGGAATCCTAAGCGATCATTAACTACTCGAGAACTTTATGAGAGGATGATTGGAATGAAAACGTTAACTTGGACGGCGAAAGAGACCATGTCTATGATCAGTCGGCCCGATCCGGCCAAAAGACCGGGGTGGGCTGTGTTGCGTGTGTCAAGTGTTGGGATTTGCGGTTCGGAGATTGCGGGATATCTGGGCCTCAACGAATTACGCAAGCCGCCCCTGGTGATGGGGCATGAGTTTTCGGGAGTGATTGAAGAGATTGAAGATGGATTGGGTCCGAACCAACCGGGTGATCGGGTCACAGTGAATCCCTTGGTCAGTTGTGGAACCTGCCGGCATTGCAGGAGAGGGAACCGCCAGCGTTGTCAACAGCGCCGGATCATTGGCATCGACTACCCCGGAGCCTATGCGGAACGAGTGTTGGTGCCGGCCTCCCAATGTTATCCGGTGCATAACGCCCTGGGAGGCGCTTTGGTGGAACCGCTGGCCTGTGCTGTCAGGGCCGTGGGACGGGCGCAGGTGGAGAAGGAGGGATCCGCGCTGGTGGTCGGAGCGGGCATTATTGGTCTCATGACGGCCCGCCTTCTCCGTTTATCAGGTGTCGAGGAAATTGCTCTGGTGGACACCAACCCAGGGCGTTTACGTCTGGGTGAATTATGGGGAGCCACGACGACAGAACCGGATTTGGATAGGCTCCTGCAAAATGGCAGAGGCGGCAGCTTCGATACCGTGGTGGATGCGGTGGGATTTTCGTCGACGCGCCGCCAGAGTCTTAAGGCACTGGCCAGGGGAGGGACGGCCGTATGGATTGGACTGCATGAATCTTCCACCGAGTTTGATGGAAATGCTTTGGTTCGGGATGAGGTTTCCATTCGCGGCAGTTTTTGTTACCGGGATGATGAATTCGTTCAGGCGCTGGATTTAATCAACCAGGGGACCATACTGCCCGAAACACATTCTTGGCTCGACGTGAGACCTATGGAAGAAGGGGATCAAGCCTTTAAGGAGCTGGTCCGGGGTTCTCCCTACGCGAAAATTGTTTTGAGCTGGTAAACCCCTCAGTTTGGTAGGCGAAGGCTCCCGAATTTTGGTACGGTAGGAATGAAAGCCGCACATCAAAAATGCTGCTCCCGGCCATATGGGGGAGTGCCGTTGGGGCTAACCCCTACCCGCGAAGCGCATTCGAATAAAGAGTTCCACGAAAAAATTAAGGCAGGAGATGATGAGTATGAAACTGGCCAGCGCCATTGTGAACGGGAGGGAGGAAGCTCTGTGGGTTTCTTCGGGGGGATATGTTCCCATATCCCGGTTACGCGAATATTTCGGCGGTGAGGGGGAACCCGTGATTATGAGCCGGATTCTATCCGATGCCGCTCTTCAGGATCAATTGCGGGAGTTTACGCAGCGAGCCACCGAGGCGGGTGTGAGTCTGAACACGTCCGTCGACAGACTATTGGCCCCGGTTCCGTCGCCGGGGAAAATCATTTGCGTCGGGTTGAACTACCGTTCTCATGCCAAGGAATCGCAAATGGAGATTCCCGCGTCTCCGGTACTGTTCAACAAATATAACAACACGGTATGCGGCCCCGGTACGGTCATTGATCCCCCGGACGATTCCGGACAGTTGGACTATGAAGCCGAATTGGTGGTGATTATCGGCAAAAAGGGTTCCCATATCCCGCACGAACAGGCTTTGGATTACGTGGCCGGGTATTGTAATGGAAATGATGTGTCGGCGCGCGACCTTCAATTTCGCACGGGGCAGTGGCTTTTAGGGAAATCATGCGACCAATTTGCGCCTATGGGTCCTCATATGGTGACGGCGGATGAGATATCCGATCCCGACAATCTGGAGATTACAGGATGGCGGAATGATGAAATGGTACAGCATGCCAACACCCGGGACATGATTTTTTCGTGCCGCGATCTGATCAGCTACATCTCCCGTTACATCACCTTGACACCGGGGGATGTCATCTTTACGGGAACACCGGAAGGCGTCATCTTAGGCAAGCCGCCCGAATCCCGAAGATGGCTCGAGCCTGGAGAAACGATTTCGGTTGAAATTCAGGGCCTGGGCCGGCTGACCAATGAAATCGGCATTCCTGGAAGAAGAGGGTAGCTCTGGGGAGGGTAATCTGACTGAACCGAAGCGAGAGGGGGAAGATCAACATGGCACTGTTGAACGGAAAAGTGGCCCTGATCACCGGGGCCACACGCGGGATTGGCCGAGCCATAGCCGTCCGGCTGGCCGAGGAAGGAGCCGGAGTTGTTGTCGATCATCCCGGGGAGGACGCCCAGGCACAAGCAGTAGTATCCGAAATCCGTGAAAAAGGCGGAACGGCGATAGCCATCCGGGCGGATGTCTCAGACTCGCATGAGGTCGAGCACCTCTTTGCCGAAGCCCTGCACCATTATCAAACCGTGGATATTCTGGTCAATAATGCGGGAATTTGCCCGTTCGTGGAGTGGTTTGAGTTAACGGAAGCTCTGTGGGATCAGGTTTATGCCGTGAACTTAAAAGGAGCATTTCTTTGCTCCAGGCAAGCCTCGAAGATCATGAGGGATCACGGACATGGCGGTCGGATTATCAGCCTCAGTTCGATTTCCGCATTAGTGGGAGGAAAGTTTCAGACGCACTATACGCCGACGAAGGCAGGAGTGCGTTCGTTGATGCAGTCTTTGGCCATTGTGCTGGGGCCGTATGGTATCACCTGCAATTCGATTTTACCGGGAAGCATTTTGACCGATATCAACCGCGATCACTATGCCGATCCAGCCATTTGGCAGCGAGATGTCGGGCGAATTCCTCTGGGTCGTTTAGGAAATCCCGAAGACATTGCCGGGGTAGCGGCTTTTTTGGCATCGGACGACGCCCGCTACGTCAACGGGGCCGACATCCTGGTGGATGGAGGACTGTTCGTCAATCTCCAGTGATATCCATTTCTCTGCCCAGGCTTTTGGGAAAGGGGACCGAAGAGCATGAAGCAAGCGGTGAAGATTGTCCAATTACGCACTTACACAGTGGCTCGGGAGGGAAGCGATTACCATGCACAAGAGGCTGGTCACTGGATTGTGGGTGAGATTGCTACCCCCATGTCCCGCTACCCCGAATATCGCCAGTCCCGGTCATCCTGGGGCCTCGATGTCTTGGGCACAGTCGTGGTGGAGGTGGAGGCGAGCGACGGAACCACCGGATTCGGTGTCAGCACTGGCGGTCCCCTGGCGGCATGGATTGTGTCTCACCATCTATCCCGCTTTATTGTGGGACAAAGTCCCTGGAACATCGAAAAAATGTGGGATCAAATGTATCGGGCCACGTTCTACTATGGACGCAAGGGTATCGTCCTGAATGCAATTTCAGCGGTGGATCTGGCTTTGTGGGATTTGCTGGGGCACATTCGGCAAGAACCCGTCTACGCGATGCTGGGGGGAGCAGTGAAAGAAGAGATTCCTTGTTATGCGACCGGCCCCCGCCCGGATGTGGCCAAGGCTTTCGGATTCATCGGCGGGAAGCTGCCTCTGCCCTATGGCCCGGCTTCGGGAGACGAGGGGTTGGAAAGGAATGTGGCTTTGTTTCGGCAGGCCAGAGAGCAAGTCGGCGAGGAATTTTGGTTGATGGCAGATTGCTGGATGGCTTTGGACTTGCCCTACGCCGTGGAACTGAGCCGACGTCTCGCCCCTTATCACCTGAAATGGATTGAAGAATGTTTTCCGCCGGACGATTTTTGGGCCTATCAGTCGTTCAGAAAAATTTTGGGCTCGCAGATACTGGTCAGCACGGGAGAGCATGAAGCCACGCGCTGGGGCTTTAAGCAGTTATTGGAGAGTCGTGCCGCTGATTTTATTCAGCCCGACGTGAGTTGGTGCGGCGGTATTACGGAACTCACTAAAATTGCCGATCTGGCGGATGCCTTCGGAGTGTGGGTGATTCCCCACGGATCGAGTGTTTACAGTTATCATTTTGTCATGACCCGTACGAATAGTCCTTTTGCTGAGTTTCTCATGATGCACAAGGATGCCACGGAGATTGTTCCCATGTTCTCGCCGCTGCTGGCTGGTGAGCCAGTGCCTCAAAAAGGGAGGATACGGTTATCGGATTCCCCCGGCTTCGGTGTGGAATTAAACCGATCTGTGCTCAACCCTGCGGGCCCCTTGCCCTGATTATATCAAACGCGCCGTAAAACCCCTTGCTAAGACGTCGGGAGTGTCAATACGGCTCATGAATCCCAGAGGATCTACAAGAGAACGTCTGATTCCCGCCTCGTATAGGCGCAAAGTGCGGTAGTAGACTGTCCCAAAAATTGTTACGCTTTAGAGGAAATTGATGATCGATGAGGATTCAACATGCAGGAGAGACATTCAGGAAAGAAGATGAAATTCCAGTGAAAGTGCAATTGTTTGTAAGCTGTCTAGCGGATATGGTGCGCCCTGAGGCGGCTATTGCCGCCGTGCATGTGTTGGAGAAGCGGGGGGTCGGAGTGGAATTCCCTGAGGGCCAGACTTGTTGTGGCCAGTTCAGTTACAATGCGGGATATCAGCATGAAGCAGCCGTCATGGCACGGCATTTTGTTCGCGTCTTCGAGTCCGGAACACAGGAAGATCCCACCGATATTCTGGCATTGTCCGGATCTTGCGCCGCGACGGTGATGCACACCTATCCCGGGTTGTTATATGAAGATGCCCTGCAGCAAGGGGAGCCGGAGACAAAGGCCAGAGAATGGAAGAAACGTGCGGAGGCGGTGGCGGGGAGAGTGCATGAATGGAGTATGTGGCTTGGGGAGCATGCTGACCAACCAATGGCACCAAACGGCTCCCCCTTGCCGGTGGCCTACCATTTGGGATGTCACATGCGCCGTTTGCTGCCGGAGTCGCGGAAGGCTCAAGATCTTCTCAGGGCCCTGGGCATCGACGCCCGGGAACCGGAAAATGCCGAGGAGTGTTGCGGTTTTGGCGGTACCTACAGTTTTACCGAGCCGGTTGTTTCCACAGCTCTGGCGGATGATAAGCTTGCAAACGTTCAAAATCTGGTGCAAGACGCCGGGGCTGTGTGTTTGACCGGTGCGGATTTGGGTTGCCTGCTTCACCTCGAAGGGCGGTTGAGACGGCAAGAGTCGTCCCTTCCGGTCTGCCACGTTGCGGAACTTGTGGAATTGGCAGACCAAAACCGACTGACACCGGATCAGGTGCGGCAACTCGAACAGGGAGGGGGAAAATAAATGGCGGGTCAATTGCCATACGACAACAGACCGTGGCCCGAGAGACGGGATGCCGCTCTTCAAAATCAAACCATGCGGCACACCATCGGGTTCGTGACCCGACGTTTTACTCTCATCAAAGGAGAAATCTACCGCACGAGCCCGGATCTCGAGGCTTCCCGGAAGACGGCCGTAGGACAAAAAAGGCAAGCGATTCGGGATTTGCCCCAACTTCTGGAGCAATTCCGTAACCAAGTGGAACGGCGGGGCGCCCACACCTATCTCGCTGCCCAGGCCCAGGATGCGGTGGACATTGCTTTGAATATTGCCAGAAGCCACCAGGCAGAGCTGGTCATAAAAAGCAAGTCCATGGTAACGGAAGAAATCGAACTTAATCAGGCCTTTGAAAAAGCCGGGATACCCGTTCGTGAAACCGATTTGGGTGAATACATCATCCAATTGGCGAAAGAACGGCCGTCCCACATTTTGGCTCCCGCGGCTCACCGTAACCGCCATCAAGTCGAAGAATTATTTCAGGCTGATGCTTCCAGGGAGAAAATTAGCCCTCCGCAAAGTGATGAGATTGAGGATTTAACCCGTTATGCGCGCTCACGCCTGCGACAGGAATTTTTGCGTGCGGACATGGGCGTCACCGGCGGGAATTTTTTGGTGGCAGAAACGGGAACCCTTGTCCTCATTACCAATGAAGGAAACGCAGATATGGTGACCTCCTTGCCTCCGGTGCTGGTGTCTATTGTAGGCGTCGAAAAAATTGTGCGGGACTGGGCATCATTGACCGAGATCATTCAGCAGCCGGCAATGAGCGGCATTGGCCGTCATCTGTCCTCCTACACCACGATGATTCAGGGCCCCAAGTCTCCGGGGTCTGTGGAAGGACCCAGGGAGTGGCATGTGATTTTGGTGGACAATGGCCGCATGGCCCTTCGCGATACCGAATTCGAAGATGTGCTCAGTTGTATTCGGTGCGGGGCGTGTTTGAATGCCTGCCCAGTGTTTCGTGAGGTCGGCGGCCATGCCTACGGCAGTGTCTACCCGGGTCCTATCGGTATTGTAGAAACGCCGTTGTTAACGGATTTTCAGGTTTTGCCGGAATTACCCTCGGCACTATGCACATTGTGCCATGCTTGTCAGGAAGCTTGTCCTATGGATATTGCCTTACCGGACCACATCATATCCCTGCGGCATACCATCGTCAAACGCCACTTGAATTCGAGTACCGTGAACTGGACTCTCCGAACATGGGCCCGTTTCTGGAGTACCCCTGGGGGATACCGTCGCTCCATTAGTCTGGCCCGGGTGATGCAACGTTTAAGCGGAAAGAAACGCAACGCTCAAGGCCTCTTTCCCGGCATATTTGCGGGATGGGGGCAAACCCGGGAAATTCCCCAGGTTGCGCCCAAGACCTTTCATGAGTGGTGGCAAGAATGGAAAGAGAGAGCTGAGGAGAAATGAGGCATGGCTGTGGATGAAGGGATATTGCGACGTTTTGAGGAGGAATGGCAAGGTAACGCCGGAAAGATTTTTCATATTGTCCAGGCGGAAGAACTGCAAACGGTTTTGACTGATTTGGCGGACGCGAATGGCGTCTCGGATCAAAATCCCATTGTCGTTTCGGGGCTTTCGGAAAAATGGGCTCAGTGGATTCGAACATGGAACATGAAACAAGTTTATATCTGGAACCCGGAGGATGAAGCCGAAGAATTCCGGCATCGTTGTGCCGACGCCTCTGTGGGGATAACGGGCTGTGCCTGGGCTGCCGCGGACGCCGGCAGTGTTTGTCTTTACAGCCAAAAAGACAGCAGTTTGCTGCCCAGCCTTCTGCCGCCGGTTCATGTTGTCATGATATCCGCGGCTCAGATAGTTTCCACCTTTCGTGAGGGCATGGACCGATTGTATCGCGATGCGCGCCAAGGGGGAGAATGGCCGGCACTCGTGAAGATTGTGGCAGGTCCCAGCATGACAGCGGATATTGAAGGACAGCTGATTTTAGGCGTGCATGGTCCCCGTGATGTTTATGCCGTCATCGTCGACAATTAAGTGCGGTGTGGCCATAGGCTTACCCAACAACAAAGGCAGACGCTTTTTTGGGGGACGGACTTTCATCAGTCTCATGGGTTCGTGGTGTGGATGTGGTCCAAGGTTCCGAGCCCGTCATGTTAAGGCGGGTGGGGTAATCTGTGTGCAAGGCCGAGAGAGGGCCTGCTCCGCAAGGGGAATCCAAGAGCCTTGGGAACAAGGAGCGGAGATGGGCTGCCGGCCCGATATCTTTCGTTGGGACGCCCTAACGCCAGCACGGCCCTGAGGCAAAACAACGGCGTCAGGACGCCTTTTTTGGCTTTAATAAGGGGCATGTGGCTTTACCCGGGGCGGCGCCCCCAACTCTGCGAATTAATCGTGTTGCGGGGATGTCCCTCCAGGGCCGCAACCACATTGCCGACAGCGTCTTCGGTCATGGATAGCCGGGTTTCCCATGTTTGTGTTCCGGCATGCGGAGAAAGAATAACGTTATCCATGCCAATTAACTCCGGGGGGATTTGGGGTTCATTCTCATATACGTCAAGGGCTGCTCCGCCGATTTGCTTTGACATCAAAGCTTGAATAAGGGCCTTTTCGTCGACACAGGCCCCGCGACCGATGTTAATGAGAACCGCTGTTGCCTTCATCTGAGTGAGAGCCTCTGCGTCAATAAGATGATACGTTTCGGCCGTTAAGGGCGTGACCAGGACCACAATGTCGGCTTCATTCAGCAACGACGGCAGAGAACGATAGCCACGATGGTTATCCAGCGGGCCGGAACGGCGATGATAAACAAAAGGAATGTTCAGCGCATGTAATAGGCTGCCCAGCCGACGCCCGATACGTCCATAGCCAATAAGGCCAATGATACGGCTCGAGGCATCGTGTGACAGGACCGGAGGAGGGAATTCGGCAGAGCCCGGTTGCAATGCGGTATGGCGTATGGCCCGGTCCTGTTTGACGATGTGGCGTATGGAGGCAAGAATAAGTCCCAGACCCAGTTCTGCCGTCGCTTGGACAACTGCGCCGGGAGTATGGGTAACGAGGATCCCCAATTCCGAAGCGGCTTCGATGTCAATGTAGTCGTAACCCACTCCGTAGGCGGAAATGACCATTAGTTGAGGCATACACACGAGGAGTTCCTTGGAAACGGGCAGATTGGGCGTGGCAATGAGCCCGTTGATATCGTCAGGATTGTCAGGAAGAGGTCCCGTTGTCCATTGGATGGGGCCAAGACGGACTTGGCCCCATCCAATGAATTCTTCGGCAGCATGACACTTGTATAAATCAGGCAATTGTGCTACCCCTTTCAGGAAACATCGGAGGCGGTTCGAGAAACAGATGCCGCCGTTCTTTTGGTTTGCACCATGATGGTCAATATCCCAGAGATGATAAGGCTCAGGGACATGACCAAAAATCCGTCATTCGGTCGTCCGGTCGCTCCATTTAAGTATCCTACCACATAGGCTCCCACAAACGAACCCAATGCCCCCATGCTATTAATCAGAGCCATGGATTCACCCGATGCGCTGCGTGGCAAGATATCCGGAATAATGGCGAAAAATGGGCCGTAAGGTGCATACATGAGTCCGCCGGCCAAGGCCAAGAGAATCATGGCAGGCAGGAAATGGCTAACTCCGATCGAGAAGGATCCGTATAAGGCCGCTCCGCCCAAAAGCAGAAATGGCCAGACATAAACTTTCCGATTTAGTTGATGATCGGCTAAATAAGAAGCTCCGACCATCAAAATGATGGCTATGAGGTAAGGAATGGCGCTAATCAACCCAGTTTCGCCCAAACCTGCACCGGATGCTGCCTTGACGATTGACGGCAGCCAGATAACAAATCCGTAAACGCCCACACTCCACAAAAAATACTGTCCGGACAAGAGGACGACATTGCGTGATTTGAATGCGTTCCAGTAGTTGAGCTGAGTGGGGAAGGCATGTTGTTCATCTCCCAACAGTTGCTTGAGATTCGATTTGGCTTCCTTAGGCAGCCATCGGGCTTGCTCGGGGTAATCATCAATAACGGCCCGCCAGATGAAAGCCATAATAATTGAAGGAATGCCCTCGAGGATAAACATCCATTGCCAGTTCAGAGCCTGAATCAGGAATCCTGACACGATGGACATCCAGAGCACGGTAATGGGATTGCCCAGGATGAGAAACGTATTGGCGCGAGCGCGTTCCGGTTTCAGAAACCAATGGGTGTTGAATACCAGCAGGGACGGGAACAAAACACTCTCGACCACCCCCAGCAGTAGGCGATCAACCATCAACAAGGAGACATTGGTGAGAAGCCCTGTGAGTGATGCCAGTATGCCCCAAAGAATCATGCCCCAAAACACGATACGTTTGGCGCTGCGTTTTTCGGCATAGTGAGCTCCCGGCACTTGAAAAAGAAAATATCCCAGAAAAAACAATGAACCCAATAACGCTGTCGCACCCGCTGTAATGTGCAGTGTCGAGGATAAACCTGCGGCTGCTCCAAATCCAAAATTAGCCCGGTCGATGAAGGCCAGACTGTACACGACAAAAATGACAGGTATTAGACGTGCCCAACGTTGGCGAGAACCGGTTGAAGTCATGGACATGTGCACTCCTTTCTCAAAGGTCATGGCTGGAGGGAAAACGACGAAGGGTCGATTGCCGTTCTATCAGCGATCCCGGCAGGCGTAAAATCTTGGCGGCTTGGGATTTTTCACCCTGGATTTGGGCCATTAATCGTTCAGCAGCCTTTTGGCCTAATTCAAAGGTTGGCTGGGCGATGCTGGTAATTCCCCCTAAAACGTACGGAGCCCAGACGGGGTTATCGATGGCTAACAGACCTACCTGCTCAGGGACCTGGACATGTTGCTGATTTAAGACAGATACCACGAATAAAGTCGTCACCACATTTGCGCAGATAATGACACCTTGCCCTGCCGAGGAATTTTGTTCCAGGAACTTATGAATGGCAGAGGTGAAGTTCTCCGGTTCTTGAGTGCTGCGGATGAACACTCTCAAAGTGGCGGTATCGTGTTGGTGTTGCCATACCGCGTTCTCTCTTTCGATTCGTGAGGTTATGTGTTCTGTGGGGTCCGTGACATAAAACACATGCTGGTAACCGCGCTGGAGGATGTGGTTAAAGGCCTTTTGGACAGCATCCCGATTATCCAGCAGTACCGTATCAAATGTTGGTTCGTAGTCCACGGTGCGGTCAATGAGGACTAGGGGTACGTTTTCGGACACTAGCGATTGCATCGCTGGCGAAGGGCGATTGTCGCACGGTTGAAGGATGATCCCTTCCACCCGTTGACGGATAAGGCGCTCTATGGTTTCGGCTTCATACTTTTGGCTATTTTGGGCATTGGATACTAAGAGGCCGTATCCATGACGGTTTACGACTGATTCAATACCTTCTAATACGGCTAACGCGTGCTCGTTGCGCAGATCGGCAACCACCGCGCCGATTAACCCGCTTCGCTTCGTCTTTAAAGAGCGGGCCCAGGCATTAGGGCGGTAATCCAGTTCTTTAACGGCCTTAGCAATGCGGTTAGTGGTACTGGCCGACAAGTTTTGCAGCCGGCCGTTCAAATAACGGGATACGCTAGTGCGTGATACGCCCGCGCGCTGCGCAACGTCTGCAATGGTGATGACATTTTTGTCAGGCATATGACCAACCCCTTAAAAATGGAATCGGTTTCGGAAACCGATTCCATTATACCAAATCTTCAAATAGAAACCATAGTTACGAAGATTTAGTCTACTAAATACCTTGGGGTTCCGAGAATATCATCCCTGCAAAAACTCATTCCAAGTCTTCTGCGTGTTGTGATGCGTGGTTTGCTTCCGCGGCTATTTCGCGTATCGACTGCTGAAAAGGACGCACTGGAGCACCATAGTTAACAGATTTCGCCTATCCAGTCTTGTCTACAGCGGGTTTTTAGGAAACATACAAAAATTGTGTAAATATGAGAATAATTATCATTAATGTTATACTCGAAAACGAAGTGGTATTTAGACTCACAGAATTGCCGCGGGCGAATCCCAAAAGGCGAACCGGTGGAGGAGCGGGCCCGTGATCTCGCTGCGACTCGTGCGGGGGTATTCGTTATAGGCTGTGGCTGTTTTCATGGCGGCGAATTCATGGTGCGTGCGCCCGTCGAAAAGAACTCGTTTCTTGCCAAGGGATAGAGGAGCCGGCGGATTTTGGAGAGAATAGGAAACATTGTCCATTGAGAACAAGACTCAGAACCGGAGAAAGGGTGATGTTATGACTTACGGACTGATTGGCCTGGGAGCCATGGGCCAAGCCATGGCAGAGCGATGGCTTGAGGCCGGACATGACCTTGTCGTTTACAACCGGAGCCGCCGGAAAGCTGAGGCACTGGCGGACAAATTTCCTTCACGTGTTGTGGTTGCGGAATATCCCAGGGAGGTTGCAATCCGTGCCAAGTATATCCTTTCCATGGTGGCGGACGATCGAGCTGTTCAAGACATTGCCGGAAATGACAAAGATACCGGTGGTCTCATTTCGGCGTTGGACTCTGAGCATGTGTGGGTGGATTCCAGTACCATAAGCCCAAAAACCAGTCAACATCTCTCGCGCATCGTATCCCGCCAAGGTAGTGTGCGACTGGAGGCTCCGGTTTCCGGAAGTGTTGATGCCGCCAGAGAAGGAAGATTGTTGATGTTCATCGGCGGGCCTCAAGAGACAGTAGGAAAGGTGCGTCCCATGTTAGAGCCTTTGGTATCGCACATTGAGTGGGTCGGTGAAGCGGGTCAGGCACTGGCGCTAAAACTCGGCATCAATCTGAATTTAGCTCTACAGGTTGAGGGATTCGTTGAAGGCTTGATGGTAGCGGAAAGCGCAGGTTTGTCGCGTGAAAAGGTCGTGCAATACATGCTGGAGTCGGTCATTGCATCACCTTCACTGAAATACCGGGTGCCGCTCGCCTTTAACCCGCCGGATCAACCGTGGTTCACTACCAACTTGATGCTCAAAGACCTGCGTTTGGCATTGGATCAGGCGGGAGATTATTTGGCTACCATACCGTTGACGACATTAACAGCCGATCTTTTGCGCCTGGCCGTTCGCAACGGTCACGGTCACGAAGATTTCGCGGCCCTGATCCCCTATATGAGTTCAATAGCTTCGTCGCCGAGCCATGATTCTTCAGGCACCCGGTAATGAAAAAGGCAAACCGTTCATGTTTCCCGGCCACAGGCCGGGCTTTGTTCTTCACGGAACGTGAAGGCTGCACCATAGCGTAGCGCAAGGGATTGCCGTGTTTCTTTCCCGGATAAGAAACAGGGAGATTTGAGGTGTTCTTTTTCCCTTTCCTGACGGATCAACCTACAGATCGAACGGTATCGGCATGCTGCAAAAATCGCATATGTGGTGTCTATCGCGACGCTAAGGTGTCATGGTGTGATTCTTTCCACGCCAAGAGTGTCCAAAGACCGGTTATGATTGTGAAGAGATACAGACCGTAATCCAATGTCAGAGGACTGGGGGCTCCCAGCAATGAGGAAACATGAGCCGCCACTCGGACAAAAATGAAACCGGAGGTCGATACCCCGAAGGATACGGCTCCAAATAGATACCAGGCACTCCGCCACCAACCCGGACGAATGGATGTCCACATGGCCGCCATGAACGCCGCCGCCACATCCAACACCAGCCATAACCAGGAAATTGGGCTGAGGTTGTAGGCGTTCCACAAAGCTATCGTATTATGGGAAGGCCCCATGATTTTCATCCACGGAGACAATGACCCGATGAGGGCCAGAACGGGCAGGAGCAAGCGCCACCATTGTCCGGTCGGAGAAGGTTTCCGAACCGCTGTCTGCTCCTGACGCTGAGGGGCGCCGCAATAAGGGCAGAACTGCGCCTCGATTTCGTCAATGTCCCTTCCACACCTCATGCAGGTCATTTTTTCGTCTCTCCTTTGCTTGGCATCGCCGCAGCGGGTTAATGGCAATGATAGTGTGACTTACCACCCGCTGGATGATGAAGAACTGCTAGAAGACGATGAGCCCCCACTTCCGTAGGCTGAACTGCCGCTCTTCGAGCTGCTCGTGTTGGAACTCGAAGATGAATGGCTCGCCGTCAGCGGCTTCAGAGTCGGGGTGGCCACCCACCATGTATGCAGAAACCCTTCTCCCAAGGCCTGGCCGGGTTTGGTATCACCTGAATAGAGATACAGCAGGTGTCCGTTATAAGCGATTTGTTTACCATGGACGTCATTGACTACCGTGACTTTTCCGGATAAACCGCTGGCTGATACATGACTACTCGATGACGTTAACGCGTGCCAAATTGTATCACAGTTGTGATTATTTGTACAATTTGACTGGGTTGGAGTATCCTTCGTGAAGTAATAGAGCGTCATTCCTTTGGCGTTTTCCAAGACCGGCGTTTTCTTGCCTTGAACCAGAGCGTTTCCGACTTTCAAGGACGCTGAACTGCTGGTGGTCGCCGTCGCCTGGGGACTGCTGGATTTGGTGCTGCTGGGCCGTGCGGCTGCCGTAGTAGTTCCACACCCGGCTAAAATGAGCGAAACAACGCCTAACGAGATAGCCCATTTGTAAGAATTGCCTCTTAAGCTTTTCTGTTGTTTTTGTTCATGCATAACGGGCCTCCTTCTAATCAATGTCAGAGACTTAGGCCACAACAATCAAACAAATGAAAAAGGCGTTCAAGGGAATTGTACAACACAAAGAATAAATTGTGCATATAGATCTTGGAACGAAAGAAAAATATATATAATATAAATGCGAAAGAACTAGTGATAAATTGTGGTAAAAGGGGATTGGAGTGATTCGGTGCCATGTTGAAACCCCGGTCTGATGATCCAAGGGTTCCAGTGGACAAGAGCAGCGAGGAGACGGATTGTGAATTTGGGCCAAAGATGCCAATAGTGGCTGGCGGAGACAAGATGAATCAGAATGCCGTTTGGCGTCTTTCAAATGAAGTGGACAATGAATAAGCCAACCATAAACAGCACATAAATCCGGAGTCCCCACATCAGCCAGACTAGCGGACGGCTTAACTGTCTCCGGGCTAAGGACTTTAGCATGGTTTCGGCATCCTGCTGTTCTCGGTATATGGCCCGGATCATTTCTTTTTCGCGGTCGGAATCGAAAGTTTGAGGCATGAGCAAGACCTCCAACAGACATAACGCATTCTAAGGAGTTACAAGAAGGGAAATGGCATAAATTATCCCCGCCAAAGAAACCACGGCGCCTACCGTAGCTCCCAGGACATTAAGCACCCAAGTGTTGCGGTAAGATCCCATGATCTCGCGATCGTTAGTCAAAAGAAGCAGAAATAGAATGGCTGGTGGCATGGTCAAGACGGCTAAAGCGTTGACGACCAGTACCACGGTTTCCAGGGGCAGGCCGGGAATGAGAACGGCCATGCCAGCGGCCGTTGCAATCCCCGCCATGATGGCATAAAACCCGCAGGCTTCCCTCGCGGGCCGGTTTAAACTATGAGCCAGGTGAAAGACTTCGCCAAAGGCATAAGCGGACGAAGTGGAAATGGTGACGGCAGCGACAAGCCCGGCCTCCAAAATTCCCAGAGCAAACAAACGTCCTCCCATGTGACCAATATAGGGAATCAGTGCTTGGGCGAACCGTCCTGCACTCAGTTGGCTGGTGTCCGTCAGATGGCCATAGAGTACACTGGTGACAACCATGCACGCGACACCGGCCAGAGCAGCCAAGAAGGTGCCCAATACCGTATCGAATTGGCCGTGTGCAATGTCTGCCACACTCAGCCCCTTATCCCTTACCGCTCCCTGCTGGAAAAAGACCATCCAAGGTGTAATCGTGGCACCAATGTCAGACAGCACCAACAAGAAAGTGTGATGGTTCCAGACGGTGGGAAAAGGGCGGCCGGAGAGAAATGCTGTCCCGATGGTGTGCCATGGCGGGTGTGCCATAAAGGCCAGCGGAACGAAGATCAGATTAAACACGGCCAAAAGCAGCACAAGGCGTTCCCACGAAAAATAACTACGGATAATGACGGCCGCCATCACCACGACAACACCAAGACTCACGGCAACCTCCGGCGGGATGCCGAAAAAACCTGCCCCAGCAACAATTCCGACAAACTCCGTAATGAGTGTCAAAAAATTTGTCAGTAGAAGGTCTGCCAGCGCAAAATGACCCCAAAACCTTCCAAATCGCAGGTAAATCAGAGCACCGTGGCCCAAATGAGTGCGGGCTCCCAGTCGTACGGTCATTTCCTGAATAACGAACGCCATGGCGAATGTCAGCACAATAAACGGCAGAAAGAATCCCAATCCGAATTTGGCGCCGGTTGCGGCATAAGATAGCATACTCGGGGCATCATTTTCCCCCAACATCACGAGAATACCTGGACCGATTAACAGCCACAAAAGCCGCAGCGCCTTGTGCCGGGACCGCGCTAAATGAACTTGGTAACGTTCCTTAAGATCTGCCGTAAGTTCCGTGGGCCCGTGAGGGACCGACGAGGATTGTTCACTCTGAAGTTTGCCGGATGGCATACCACAATGACCCCCCAAAAATGTTGTGGTGGAATACGGGTGCTGTGCGTGCTGTTCCATTCACGGATCAGCCGGGAAGCGGCGCAGCTTTCCGCCGCATTCTCCGCCTGTCGACAAGTCTACGGTTTTTCCCTTTTGCCAAGTTTCCGGTAAAGGGTACTGCGGTGAATGCCCAGACGTTTCGCGGCCAACGAAATATTTCCGTTACATTCGTCCAAGACATGTAATATCCAGTCCATTTCTTGCTTGCGCAGACCGGCATCAGACAAAGAGCTCTGTCGTACGTGGGCAACGACGTCGTGGAAACTCTCAGGCAGGTCGTGAAGACTGACCACGCCGTTGCTAGGCCTGGCAGCCATAATGCGTTCTGACACGTTTCTTATCTCGCGAACGTTTCCCTTCCAGGGGTAATTTTCAATGACCACGGCAACGGCAGGGGAAATGGCTGGAACGGGCAATCCGGTTTTTTGCGCTGACCGTTTCAGGAAATATTCCAGAATTCTGATGGCGTCGCCGGGACGTTCCCGAACAGGCGGCAGGATGATGGGAACGACGTTGAGCCGATAAAAGAGATCACGTCGGAAGGTTCCCTTGTCAACCATAGTTTCCAGATTCTGATTGGTTGCGGCAATGATGCGCAGTTCCAGATGACGGGAAAAGTGAGAACCGATTCGGGTGATCTCACCGGTGTCGAGCACCCTCAAGAGATAGGGTTGCAAGGACACGGGTAACTCGCCAATTTCATCCAGAAAGATGGTTCCGCCATCGGCTGCCTCAAATTTGCCGGCTCGGCCTTCTTTGGCGGCTCCCGTAAAGGACCCGCCTTCAAACCCGAACAATTCGCTGCCAATCAGTTCGTGGGGGAATGCGCCACAGTTGACGGCAATAAAAGCGCCGGCGGCTCGGTGGCTCGCGGAGTGAATGGCTTGCGCCATCAGTTCCTTGCCGGTCCCTGTTTCCCCCAGTAATAAGACAGGGGAGTCATGACGCGCAACCGACCTGGCCTGGTTAACGGCTTCAAGGAATTTTGGAGCCTTACCAATTAAACTGCTAAAGGAGGCCAGGGACATGGGAGTGTCCTCCTTATCATGACTTTTGGAGTAAGCCTGTTGGGGTTTAAAACGTCCACCAAGTGCGAAAACGGGAACGGCCTGAATGATGGTTCCAACGCGTTGGTGATGCCGGTAACAATGATGCAAAATCCATTTGTATCGTCCGTTGGGGCTTTCCACTTCCCATGTGGTTCCGTCTTCTTTATGGGCATAGCCGTCGGGAAGAAGCCGTAATTGATTTTGCTCATCGATCCATCCGTGGTCCCAAATAGAGGATGAACATCGAATGACTTGAGCGCCGCGGTCCAGAGCGATGAGTAACGTATCAGGATAACGAGCCGCAAGTTCCAAATATTCGCCGAAGATTGCAAATCGTTCTAATTCTAAAGTATCCCGCAGCCTGTCTTCAATAGCCCGGGCAATGGATTGAACGACGGCCAGGGAATGAGGATGGTGGTATTCCCGAAACCCGGTCAAGTCTATCACACCTAGGACTTGATGAGTGGCGGGATCCGTGATGGGCGCGGCGCTGCATGTCCAGGGATGAACCGGAGCACAGAAGTGTTCGGCGGCGAAAATTTGAACCGGAGCTCCCAGAAACAGGCAAGTTCCAATGGCGTTTGTCCCAGCTTGGTCTTCCCGCCAGTTGGACCCCGGCACAAAATTCATTTTCTCAGCCGCTTGACGAATGGCGGATTCGCCGGTTACTTTCAAGATCAATCCGTCGGCATCGGTAAAGACCACCAGATGGCGCGAAGGCATCATGGTATCGGTCAGCGAGTGAATGTAAGGCACCAGATTTTCGTGCAGAAGGTGATTGGCCCATAGATCCTCGACAACCGATTCCTTCACCAGTTTTCTGGCGGCACTGACCTCAGGGGCCATGTCCAGACTCCGGCAGCGCTTCCACGAATCCATAACGACGCCGCGGCCTTCTCCCGGGTCATGACCACGAAACCGGACAAAACGCTCCCAGGTTTGTTCCGTTTCGCTGATCGCGTGATGGATGCCCTCTTGAACAGTTCGGACTACCAGATCGCTCTGCACAAGACCTCTCCTCTCTCCCTGTCTTCGACGGATGTTCCGGGCCGCGGCGTCTATTTATTATGAAGAAACCAGTATCATGATTACGTTAACCCAAGTTTTTCGCCGCCTCCGCCCCGCGCCGGTCCTTCAGTGGAATCTACGGCATCCAGAGTATCCGTGACCAATACGGTGGTGTTGATGACCATTTTGGCGACAGCTAGAGCATTGGACAATGCTTGAACCACCGAAGTCACCGAGTCTAAAATGCGGGATTCTCTAAGATTCTCGTATTGGCCGTTTAAGGCGTTGAGCCCCAGAGAACTGGAGAGGCTAATGTGCTCCAGCGCTTCGTCGGGTGACACACCGGAATTTTCCGCGAGGGCTCTTAGGGGTTCTTCTAGTGCCTGGCACAGAATGTTCCGCGCAAGTCTTTGACTTTCGGTATTCCTGTGCTCTGTGACGTTTCGTAAGGCCATGGCCGCATGGACATAGCTGACGCCGCCTCCCAACACTACACCTTCCTTGAGGGCGCTTTTGGCGGCGTTAATGGCGTCTTCGGCGCGTTGTGCCCGTTCCTTTTGTTCCACGGTGTTGAGTCCCGAAACGTATAAGGTAGCGGTGTCACCCGCTAAGCGCGTGAGCCGCTCGGAAAGTTTGTCTTTCTCGAACAGCTGCTCAGTGTGGGCCAGTTGATCGCGAATGGCGTCTTTGCGTCCAGCGATCAGCTCTAGGGACCCGTGGCCATCGGTGATGGCGGTGTGGTCTTGTGTGATGCGGATGTGAGAGGCAAATCCCAGATCATCCCAGGTGGCGGCGTCGGGAGACAGGCTTAAGTCGCGGGCAAGAAAACGGGCTGCTGTGAAAATGGCCAGGTCTTCCAAGGCCATTTTACGCCATGGTCCGAATTCCGGTGCGCGAATGGCCGCAACGGGGTACGGCGTTCTCTCGTTTAGTGAGACGATATGGCTGGTGATGGCCGGGTCAAAGTCTTCCGCAATGATAAGGATACTGTGGCCACGTTGTGAAGCCTGATCAACGAGTTCATCCAAGACGCCCGGCCGGTCGATTTTTTGGTCGGTGATCAAAAGAGCGGCATCGTCCATTTCAATCACCATGCTACGAGGATCGGTGACCAAATGATGCGAGATAAAGCCGCGATCAAATTGCATGCCGCCTTCGAAGAGGACCCGGTCTTGGCCAAAATCCGTCTCGATCTCGATATGGCCATCGGCGCCCAGTCGTTCTAGCGCCTCGGCAACCAAATGGCCGAGAGTTGTGTTGCCCGCAGCAATTTTGGCGACGGCTTCTAAACTGGAAGAATCGTCCAGAGCAAAGCGTTGTGACAAAATCATTTCCAGTGCCTGGTTTCCCCAAATGTCTAGTTGGGCTGTCAAATCCACCGGATTCACGCCTTGGTCCAACGCGTTTTGCGCATGTTGGATTAAGGCGTCGGCCAAAATCGTGGATGTTGTGGTTCCATCACCGGCCATCTCATTGGTTTGAAAGGCCGCTTCTCGGATCAGTTGCACACCCATATTTTCAAAGCGGTCCGGCAACTCGATTTCGTTGGCAATAGAAATCCCGTCGTTGGACACGACAGGTTTGCCGATGGGCCGATCGAGAACCACCAATCGTCCTTTGGGCCCCAAAGTGCCGCGGACAGCCCGAGCTAAAATGTGAACCCCATAGGCTAACGAACGGCGGGCTTCCTGGTCGAATTGCAGTAGCTTGGGCATTCCTCTCGTCTCCTTTCGTGGATAAGGGGTGCTAAGGCATTAGCACTGCACGGCCCATAATTTCTCCGTGTTCCAGCATCGCCATGACACGCGGGGCGTCGTCGAGAGGAAATTGCTTGGCGGTGATGACAACCTGGCCTTGGCGGTTCAATTCCATGAGCTCCGCAAGTTCGGTATAGGTTCCGACCAAGTTGCCGACAATGTTGATTTCACGGTTCACGAAGTCCAAAGTGGGAACATTCACCGCACCGCCATATCCCACCACCGAATATGTGCCGCCTTTGGCCAGCATTTCCACACCATGGCGCGGGGTGTCGTGTTCACCCACAAAATCCACCACGATGTCGACCCCATTTTTGGCGATGGCCCGCACGCCAGCCACACCCCCGTCCGTTCCCGCAAGAACACCGAAGTGCGCTCCAATCTCCTCGGCGAATTGGAGTCGGCTTTTTTGGGTGTCGACGGCAATCACGGTGGCCGGGGTGAGGGCTCGTATCAGCTGCACGGCGAAGTGCCCCAGGCCGCCAATGCCGATGACGGCAATGTGGGTACCGGGATAACTGAGGGGAATCAGCTTCTTGACAGCGTGGTAGGCGGTGATGCCGGCGTCGGCAAAGGGAGCCAGGGGCACCGGATCGGTTCCGGGAGCCAAAGGCACAACGGAGCGAACAGAGGTTTTGAGATACTGAGCATAGCCGCCGTTAGTTCCGTCGAGACCGGGAAAATGGCCGTTTTCACAATACATATCCCGTCCTCGACGGCACGCGGGACAAATTCCACATGTCATGAGAGGGTGAAGGATAACCGGATCCCCCTTTTTTAGGTGTGTCACGGCCGACCCGGTGGCTTCAACCCATCCCGCGTTTTCATGGCCGATGGTGTAGGGCAAGGGAGGATTGCCTAAAGTATCTTTCCAAATGCCGTCCACAATGTGCAAATCTGTACGGCAGACGCCTGCCCCCCCAATTTTGACAATCACATCACTTTCCGACTCAATTTCCGGATCATCCACCTCATCAATGGTGATCGGTTCATGGTACGCGTGAATACGTCCTGCTTTCATCGGCTAATGCCTCCTGTCATGTAGTGAAAGGCACAAATCATTTCGAACGAAATTCTAGCTCTGGTCCACAAGGGGTAAGGATACCAGAGGAGATCTCCCCTCGGGCTGGTACCGGACGCGAAGCAGTCCCCGGCAAATATGAGCGTTGGACTCCATATTCAGCGTGATGAGGCGAAGCTGGTGGAAGTGACGTTCCCACATCTCGCCTGTCACTGCTTTCCCGCTCGTCCCGGTTATGGCCGGATCGTGATCACCAGAAGCAATACCTAACTTCTGGGCCAAAAGGTAGTAGCGATCCCACAGCTGTTGGCCCTCACGCGAAGTGGTCAAATGTCTCTTCAGTTCTTTCCAGTTACCTGGAATCCAATCCGCGACATTGAGTCCATCTCGGGTAAGTAAGTCTACAATATATTTTTGCCGTGCGTAAAAAGCTTTTTCGGCAAATGTTCGGCGCAATTTTTCCAAATCACCTGGTGATTCTGAAAATATTTCGGGAAATGTTTTGTGCTCAGCGATTCCGGCGTTGAGCCTGGTGGAACTTTCGTGGTCATCTAAGATGACCCGCACTTGCTTGACCCACGGCAGCGAGCTGAGAGCTTGATCGATATCTTCCATCATTATAAAAGCAAAATTGGGCGAGCACCAATAGGTTGGCAACCCCAAGGTTACACAGACACGCCCTTGGTTGATGGAGATTCCTTTCACAAAATCGAGCTCTGAAATGGATTGATCGAGTTCCGGATCATAGACGGTGTCCAGGGCTTTCCGGATATCGGCGAGATAACGGTCATTGTCTAAGATGTTCATAGCTTGTTCC
This sequence comes from Sulfobacillus benefaciens, assembly GCA_003023725.1. Lineage (GTDB taxonomy): Bacteria > Bacillota > Sulfobacillia > Sulfobacillales > Sulfobacillaceae > Sulfobacillus > Sulfobacillus benefaciens. Next base: position 72,704 of record PXYT01000003.1, read on the forward strand.
TTTCTTAACCGGCTTGGTGAACCCGTTGGCCTATCACATCGTGTTGCAACTCGGAAATTCTGGCGGGCACATCAATTTGGTAGAGACGGGCCGCGTTCAATCCCAAAATCTTTTTCTTGATATCTTTGGTAAGCTGGACGCCGGTTTCTTGAGCAATGTCCTCTGGCAATTCAAAGTTCAGGAACATGTCAATCAGCCACTTGGGATGCCACAATGCGTAGTCACTGCCGAAAACAATACGATCTTCGTTCAGCCAGTACAGTAACTCACTGATGATTTGAGCGAAATATCGAGGCCGGGTATAAATAAAGGCGTCGGCTACGGCGAGCCCGGCGTAGATATTAGGATCCTGGGTTGCAATCCAGCAAAATTGTTCGAGCCTTGGCAGACCCACATGCTCCACGATAAAGTTGAGTTCGGGAAAGGCGCTGGCGGCGTCATCGACGTCCGAGACGTCAAAGGCATCCATGTTAAGGGGTTTGATGGTTGGACCTTTGTGAACATGGATGTTGCGAATACCCAGCTGGAGGCACTTAGCCAGATATCTTTGGGTCCAGGGGTCTGCCAGCCGGTATCCTTTGGACGATCCGTGCCACTCTGCTGTGTACAGTTTGACGCCCTGCAGATGGTAGTCTTTGGCCCATTGTTCCAATCGTTCTAAACCTTCCTCTCCATCTCGTGGGTCAAAGTAGCCATTTCCGATAAGGCGTCCCGGATATTTTTGGGCCAGAGCATAATTTTTTGCGACATTTCCAAACGGTTCTTTGTAAAAATCGGTAAGTCCAACCGGCTGGAAAATGGCCACGTCCACGCTGCCTTCCTCGAACACATCGTGAATAAACGTCTGTTCGTCGTAGTGGATAAATTTGTCGTGTGGCCAAAGCCATTCCTTGGGACTGAGGTTGCGGTGATAGTCATAAAAGCAGTCAATGAACTCCGCCCCGTGACGGTTTTTTTGGTTAGCGACACTACCATCCCACAAGGCCACATGTCCGTCCACAACAAAAATTTCCTCGCCGTCGGCCGTTTTAACCATGATTTTTACCTCCTCAAAATGTAGTGTGAGAACATTCCCGTCTTCGGCACCTTCTGGGAGCGAGCCGGGTTGAGCCGCGCGGGTTCTCACTAAAAAACTATAAGCACGTTTCGTGCCAACTGATCCCCAAGGTGATGTCACCCTATTCTTGCTGATATTCGCACGCCTTGATGACCGCCTAACCGCTTGCCGAGTGTTGCACGGCAAAGAAACCGTTGCAATATGCGACAATTAAAATAATTGTCATTTATGGCTATAATCATAATAAATTTTCGGAAAATCAGCATGAGAATATCGGGCTGGCAATGTGGAACCATGTCAATTATCACAATATAGCTCCGGCCACTGTACCGGAACTGCACGGCGAGACTGATAAGAAGCCAAAGACACACGTTGTTGCACAATGCTACAGCCTTGTTTCCGCTGCAACACCTATGGCGCGCGGAACAGTGAAAAAACGGCATAAGATGTGCGGTTTTTTGAGATCGGACAAATGGCATGAAATGTGCTTGATCAAAAAGGCGGGGGGCGTGACAACGTTCTTCAACCGACGGAACATCGGTGTTTATTCGCGGCGAGATCAAACGTCTGCACCTCCGTATCCTATGCTTTCCGGTCCGGAGGATGTGCACGTAAGGTGAAAGACAGTGACAAAGGGGGTTAATCATTAATGGCAACGCCTTTATCGAAGATTACGGGGCAACGGGGCATTAGTTTGGCGGAAGCTGCCCGCCGGGTTGCCGACCTGGGTTGGCTGCCGTCATATGCCCAAGAGTCGTTGAAATATCCGACGGACTATAAGTTTGCCAAAGCGCCTAAAGACCCGATGAAACAGGTTCTACGCTCATATTTCCCCATGCAGGAAGAAAAGGACAACAGGGTGTATGGGGCTTTGGATGCCGGACTTCGGGGGAATATGTTTCGAACCGTGGAACCGCGCTGGATTGAGTGGATGAAGCTCTTTCTGGCGATTATTCCTTTTCCGGAAATTTCCGCGGCCCGCTCCATGGCCATCGAAGCTAATGTGGTTCCGGGGCACAACTTGCGGACGGGATACACCATGCAAATGGTGGACGAAATGCGGCATTCGACCATTCAGATGAACCTGAAAAAGTGGTATATGGAGAACTACATTGACCCTTCTGGTTTTGACATTACCGAAGCGGCTTTTGGAAAGTGCTATGCCACCACGATTGGCCGTCAATTTGGAGAGGGGTTCATCACCGGTGACGCCATTACCGCCACCAATATTTATTTGCAGGTGGTGGCGGAAACCGCTTTTACCAACACCCTCTTTGTGGCCATGCCGTCCGAGGCTGCCCGCAACGGAGACTATGCTTTGCCAACCGTTTTTCTGTCCGTTCAATCCGACGAGTCGAGGCACATCGGCAACGGACATTCGACGTTAATGTCCGTTCTCAATGATCCAGACAATCATTTACTGCTGGAGCGGGATATCCGCTATGCGTTTTGGCAAAATCATGCCATTGTGGACGCGGCAATCGGAACGATTATTGAATACGGCACCAAAGATCGCCGCAAGGACAAAGAGTCGTACGCCGAATTGTGGCAGCGTTGGATTTTTGATGACTACTATCGCAGTTATTTGCTTCCATTAGAAAAATATGGTCTGAAGATTCACCATGACGATGTTCAGGCGGCGTGGGATCGGATTATTAAAAAGGATTACGTGCATTATGTCGCACAATTCTTTTCCGCCGGATGGCCGGTCAATTTCTGGCGTATTGATCCGTTGGACGAGCGGGACTTTGAATGGTTCGAATACAAGTATCCCGGCTGGTATAACAAATTCGGCGCTTGGTGGGAGAATTACCGCAAGTTGTCCCGTCCCGGCAGCACACCCGTGGTGTTTGCCGACACTGGGTACGTCTACCCGCACCGTTGCTGGAGTTGTCTGGTGCCTTGCCTCATACGTGAGGACATGGTGGTGGACGAGGTGGACGGGCAACTGTACACCTATTGCTCGGAGCAGTGCCGGTGGACCCACAAGGTGGCGTTTGCCAATGAATATGCCGGAAGACCGACTCCCGCCATGGGCCGCTTTAGCGGACGGCGGCAGTGGGAGGAAGTCTATCATGGATGGGATTTGGCGGACATTATCAAGGATCTGGGGTTTGTGCGCTCCGATGGGAAAACTTTGGTGCCGCAGCCACATCTGGAGTTTGACGATTCGGAGATGTGGACTCTTGATCACGTACGCGGCTATGAGTTGCGCAGTCCGCTGATCGATCTGCGCCAAATGAGCTCCGAAGAGCGAACCCGGCATATTGAGCAATACCGCAGTGGTTTCACGGTGCACAAAATTTGAAGACCTGAGCGCCCTGGGATAAATAAGTCCCTGGGGGATTATACGGGAAGGGCAGGGGGAGGGGACGACATGCCATACACGGTGCGTCTCGAACCGATTGGAATCGAGATGGAAGTCGAAGAAGGAGAGACTATACTGCAGGCCGCCTTCCGGCAAGGAATTATGCTGATGCATGGATGCAAGGAGGGGCAATGCGCCAGTTGCAAATCCATTTTGTTGGATGGCGACATTGAGTTGTTGCGTCACTCCACTTTTGCACTGCCGGACTATGAACGGGAACAAGACTATATTCTTCTATGCCGGAGTATGGCCTATAGTGACTTGAGTGTCGAACTGCTGAACTACGATGAAGAAATTCTCAAACTGGCGATTCCCGTAAAGTCCTATCCGGCCAGAGTCAGCGGCATAGAGCGGCTCACCCATGACATGCGTTTGTTGCGGATACGTTTGAACGATGCGGCCCGTTTCAAGTTCCATGCGGGACAATATGTCGATCTCACCGCTGCGCAGTATGGCGTGACGAGATCGTACTCCATGGCCAGTACGCCTTCATCATCCCGAGAGCTGGATTTTATCATCAAAGTCTACCCTGGCGGCAAATTCTCTTCGCTTGTAGATGGAATTCTCAAGGAAGGCGACGCGATCACGGTAACCGGTCCTTATGGAATTTGTTGTAGGCGTGACAATAACGGTCCCTTAATTCTTGTTGGTGGGGGGTCCGGGATGGCACCTTTGCTGTCGATCTTCAATGACATGATTGAGCAAGGACAGGACCGTCCGGTTACCTTCTTTTATGGTGCAAGGCGGCCTCAGGATCTCTTTGGCATCGATCAAATTGAAAAGGCCGGACAACGCCTTTCCACCTTCCGCTTTGTGAGTGGATTGTCCGATGTGACGGAGCAAGACGCCTTGGATGGAGAAACGGGGCTGATCCACGAAGTGGTTCAAAGACAGCTGGACCGTGTAACAGATGATACGACCGAGGCTTATGTGTGCGGGCCGCCCCCTCTTATCGACGCAGTCATCCCGGTGTTACGGATAAAAGGCGTCGACGTTGAACGCATCTATTTTGACAAATTCTTTGCCGCATCCCCCATTGAGTCCGAAATGAATCCCTATGCCAAAGGAGAGTGATGAAGTGATGGCCACCACGTATGAACGCTCGGCCGAAGCGGGCGTCAGGAAATTTGCGGATTGGAATTCACGCCACTATCGCTACTTTCAGCCCAAAGGGCGGAAAGCCACGCTTTATGAGGATGTGACCGTTGATGTGCAGCCGGACCCGTCCCGGTACTTGTTACAGGGGTGGATAATTTCTTTTGCCGATGGCACTCCGGCCTATTCCCCCACACGCACCCGCCTTGGGTCCAGTGACTGGCACGAATACCGCGCGCCGGATGAAGAGTGGGAAAAATCCCACTACCAGCGCCAGTCGGCGATTATTAAAATGATTCAACAGGCCGTGGCTAACGGACGATCGCAAAATGCCGTGGCTCGCTTTGATCCCGATTGGGTGAGTATCTTGCAAAATCATGTCAGCGCATCCAAACATGCTGAGTACGGGCTGGGCACAGCTTTGATGAGCGCGCAGCGTGACGGTATGACCCAAATGATTAACAACTCCATTCTGACTAATGCCTCCTATAAGTTGCGTTATGCTCAGGATTTAACGCTATATCTCGGTGATATTGCGTCGGACTTTTCCAAGCCCTTTGACGAGAACGCCGGTAAAGAGCATTGGTTAAACGACCCGATTTGGCAGCCTGTGAGAAAATTGGTGGAAACGGTAATGGTGCGGAAGGACCATCTCGAGCAGTATTTTGCCATTAATGTCCTTATCGAACCATTGGTCATGGGATTGTTCCGGAGGAGATTTGTGATGGAGATGGCCGCGGTCCATGGTGACTTTTTGACTCCCGTAGTCATGTCGGCCGCCGAGGCCGACTATTCCCGCAACATGGTTAATACTGTAGTCCTGATGCAGATGCTGGCTGCCGACGAGAAGTTTGGGCCCCAGAATCGGGGCGTGATGAAGGAGTGGGTTCAGGACTATCAGCCCCTGGCCATCCTGGCACAACAACAGCTTCAGGCCATTTGGTCTTTGCCCCGGATTAAGGTCTCGGACTTCCAGGAAGCGGCGGATCACGCCCAAAAGTATGTTCAGGACATTTTAAGTCAAATTGGAATCGACACAGAGGGGGGCCAAAAGGTATGAGCACGGTTCCGGAAAAACTGGGACAAGACATTTCCACGAAATGTGGTGTCACCTTGAACGACAGCGTGGAAAGCCGGGTGATCGCGGAAGTCATGAGTCAAAAACCCGGGGTCTCTGTAACGTATTACCCGGCTATGATTCGGATTGACGGAGAAAACCGCTTAGAGTTCGATATGAATGAACTGAGCGAGGCACTGGGATTTGAAATGACACCCTCTTTATTTGAGGTGGAGACATCGACCCATTATGGGCGCATGGTGCGCTTTGACGACAAAGTGATTCTGTTTGGAAGGCTGGAGGATGCTTTGCAGTACGAGGCGGATGAATAATTACTGTCTTGTCTGAACGACGTGGCGGATAAAGTGACACTGCCGAGGGATAGGGGAAAGACGGCACAGCGAAGGAGGGCGGTATGTTTGTTGAACCACCATCTCCAACCTCAATTGAACCAATCCCAAAACCTGGCGTTGACGCCGTCCATGATGCTGTCCATCAAGGTATTGACATTGCCCGGTGTGGAACTGGCGGACTACTTGCAGGAGACTTTAGTGGGGAATCCAGTGGTCGAAATCGTTTATCCGGATTACGGACGTTGGGGCACGCATGAAGTGGCGAGAACCGTGGGCCGTTCCGACGACGCCCTTGTGGCCAACGTGGCCGATCCCGCCGAGGATGACCTCTATCACTTTGTTCAGCAACAAATCGCCTGGATGCTTCCTGCGGGAAAACTCCGGAAGCATGCAGAATTTATCATTGGAAACTTAGATCAAGACGGGTATTTGCGGGCCGACATCTCAGTACTGGCCCATGTTGCCGGCATTACTTTGGACGAGCTCTTGAAAGCACTTGACATTGTTCAGCAATGCGACCCTGCAGGGATTGGAGCCCGATCCCTGCAGGAATGTTTGTGGCTGCAGGCCTCGCGGCGATTTGGACCGGAACACGACCTCACCAGGTTGTTGCGGGATGAATGGGAGATTTTTTTCTCGTCGTCACCATCCAAGATGTCCAGGCGGCTCGGGTTGAGCTACGAAGAAGTTCTCATGATTTTCCGGCAGCTGCGCACACTGGAACCTAGACCGGGCGCATTTTGGGGCGGAAGAACCACGACCTATCTTTATCCGGATGTCGTGGCGTATAAAGACCACAGGGACATCATTCACGCCGAGGTGAACGAGGAATTCCAGCCGCGGTTGCGGTATCTTCCTGAATATGTTCACATTCGGCAAACCACGCAAGAATCCCAAGTTCGTGAATTTCTCTCTGCTTGCTTTCAACAGGCCAGGTGGGCTGCCAAGGCTCTTCGGCAGAGGCAGTCTACACTGAAAAAGGTCGCGGAATACATGGTCGGATATCAGGAAGCCTACGCGTTTCGAAACGAACCTTTACGTTCCTTGCGTGCTCAGGACCTGGCCGCTACGCTGGAATATCATGAATCTACGCTCCGGCGGGCCATTGCCGGTAAAATTCTCAGTTGTCCCAAGGGACTAATCCCCTTATCCACCTTGTTATGTGAGCCATTGGGTTCATCATGCGACGCATCCGTGGACATGATAAAGAACTATATTGAAACGTTGATTCATCACGAAAATCCTCTGGAACCTTGGTCCGATGCGACGATTACCCGGCAACTGGCGGAAAGAGGTATGGTTTTGGCTAGACGCACCGTCAGCAAATACCGGCAGGAACTGGGATATCCGCCCGCGAGTCAGCGAAAACAACGTAACCATTTGGATCAAATTCGTCTTCGGTGAGGTTCTTGCCAAGCCAATATCAAGATCACCGGGAATAGCCGAGGAGAAGGTTGGGAAATTGTTGGGATACGGGAGGGTCAAATGAACGAAGAAATTGTTTCGCATGATTTTGGCGACGGTCAGGGACAGGTGTTGGCGCGGCGTCACACGAATGGTGGCGGCTATGTTGCACTGACGGCGGACGTCGAGCCGACGGTGTTAGTGGAACCCGAGGCTGGGGTGTGCGGTTCGGCGCAGGTTAAGGGAGTGGTGCGGATCCTGGACCGGTCTAGGGTGGGCGGCACCGCCGTAGTTGAAGAACTGGCGGTTTTGGCGGGGGATGCAGTAGTGGAAGGCGCTTGCCATGTTGATGGCTCTGCGCAAATTTACGATGAGGCGTATCTGAGTGACGCGGTAAGGATCGGGGGGAATGCCCGTATTTTTGACCAGGCCAGACTTACCGGACATTGCTCTGTTACCGACAATGCATGGATTTCGGGTCAGGCTCAGGTTTCGGATTTTGCCCGGATTAGCGGAACCGCCCGGATCACGGGGGCAAGTCGCATTTCAGGGCACGTCCGGGTCAGCGGTTATGCCCATGTTGCGGGCAATGCTGCCATAGAGGGTGAGAGCAGGGTCTCGGGGAACTGTACGCTTAGAGGAGATGTTCGCATTACAGATAATGCCGAAATCATCGGATTTGTGGTACTGGACCACGGCGTTGTGCGTGCAAATGAGCGTCGGCAATAGGGGGAGGATGATGGAATTCCGGCTCAAGGGGTTTAAGGAATGTGTCTCACGCAAGTGTTCAAGGGAAAAAGGTGTACTCACTTGTGGGGTCATTTGGCGTGCAGCTCCCGGAGCTATGGGCTCGCTGGCCCGATAAGGCGAAAGTTGTCTTACTTCATAAAGGCCACTCAGGCCGTGGGGATGCCGTAATTGTTGTGGGCAGGTGGATGGTGGAAGGAGACAGCCGGAAGCCGTCATGCCAGAGGGATGTATTCGCTACATTTTCTCCTGCTCCCGCTGCACGAGAGTGAACGAGGGGTAACCTGGGTCGATCGTGTCCCCTAGAGTCTGCCGCTTGCGCGGGTAGTGATGGCATTTCTTTTCCAAAACGGCTTGATTTGGATTCTCTGATCCCTATGTCCTTCACTGAGCCAGATCGCCTGCGCCATCTTAACTAAATGAAAATGAAAGTTTTTAACGGTTTGACGTACCGTACTGCATTCGATAATGTGATTATAATCGGCCAATCTGACCACGAGAGGATGCGTTCTTGCAAATATCATGTGCTGTGGTGTTGCCGAAGCACTGGGACTCTCCCTTGGTGTGTTGGGGGTGAATGGCTGAAGTAGTATTCACCCACTGGCAAGACGAACGCGTGTGGCGGAAGGTGGGGATTTCGGGGAAGCCTATCTCTGTCGGCCGATTAACCACCGTTCATTACCGAAAGGACGTCTTCTGTTCCGGGGGCTGTCTGAAGACTCATGAAGAAAAAAGGGGGGACAGGCTGTCTCGCCGATATCGGAATCGTCTCGGATCAGTCCGCGGATTGACGAATAACCCGGCGAAGTCGGATGTCGGATAGCTTTCGGATCGGTGTCATTCCTGTGTAGCCAATCAGCCCCTTGGCACGCCTTCTTTGATTCAAATAGCCGTGGAGGGCCGCCGCTGGCGGCTGTCTTTTGTTGCGGAACACCCAGAAATGACGATAGCAGGTGTCAAGCGGCTGAGTTTACGCCCAGCGGGGCTCGAAGTGAGGCTAATACGTTACTGATATCCCTGGGCAATCTCGATCGGGGGCAAAAGGTCTGCATTGGGAATACGCGCCACCAACTCAAGCGATGGCCGGGCGGAAGGATGAGATCCAATAATTGAGAAGAAGGTCTATCACATAAGGGCGCACAATCAATGATATGCATTCAACGTGCTTCAGGAGTACACTGACCGGAGTGGGCATGCCCTCGTCGTCAACGAAGATTGTGAGAGGATTGCGATCTGCATGTTTTTGAAGGTTGGTGGATTCACGATATGATCCCCCGGCCGAAGGCGAAAACGAACGGGCGAGGGCGGCCAGACCCGGACACCGTGTAACCTAGTCCTCCGTGAAAGTGAGTCCAGGGCCCTTCATGTCAGTCTGAAAGTCCTTTGGATAGGACTCCGTTGGCCCGGGGACCTCACCACAATGTGGAAGATCCTCCATCCAAATGTGTTATGGGTAGTGTTAAGGGCTAAAGACAAGGGTTAGGAAGTTTTGTCGGCTATCACCACGTGGGATGCGGGTTCATTGCGTTGATTCAGAGGCAGGCACGATGGGCAGGCTTCCGCAGCGAAATAGTGTTCATAAGGTGAGTTATTCGCACATCAAGCGGAATGGAAAGTTCGTCTGTTCGAGAGTACATGGCAAGAGGGTGTGCAAACATCGAAAAATCAGGCGGCTTAATCTATTTAATCTATTAGTTGGGTTTTGGGACTACATATTTTGAAAGGAGCCAGAGAACGCAATGGAATACCGAACTTTGGGGAAAACAGGATGGGAAATTAGCGAGGTGAGTTTTGGAACATGGGCACTCGGGGGATCATGGGGACGAGCTGTCGATGAGAGGGAAGCACTGAGTGCCCTGTCTTATGCCATGGAAAGAGGTGTGAACTTTTTTGATACGGCCGATGTTTATGGCGACGGGCGTTCCGAGGAGTTTTTGGGAAAGGCATGCGGGCGGCGCCAGGACATCATCATAGCCACCAAATTCTGCCGGGCCGGGGATATTTCTGATCCCCTAACCTATTCCTACGATCAGACTAAAGCATACGCCGTGGGGAGCCTCAAGCGTTTGCAAAGGGACCGTATTGATTTGTACCAAATACACTGCCCGCCGGCCTGGGTCATCGAGCAAGGAGAGGTGTTCCAGGTTCTTGACAGGTTGAAGGAAGAAGGGCTGATTCGTCATTATGGCGTGAGTGTGGAAACAGTGGACGAAGGGCTGAAGGCGATGACGTATCCTCATGTCAGTACCTTGCAAGTGATTTTGAATATCTTTCGTCAAAAGGTGGTGTCAGAGTTGTTGCCCCAGGCTGTGTCTCATAAGGTGGGAATTTTAGCCCGGGTCCCTTTGGCAAGCGGGTTGTTAAGTGGAAAATTTCATGCTGGAGACACATTTGCCGCAGATGATCACCGTCATTTTAACCGTGACGGAGCAGCATTCAATGTGGGAGAAACATTTGCCGGCTTGCCGTTTGCCAAAGGTGTCGAGTTAGTTGAGAAAATTCGCTGGATCGCCCAGGGGCGTCCCAACATGGCGGCAGCGGCGCTCAGATGGATACTGGACCAGCCGGGAGTCTCGTCGGTCATACCCGGATTCAAGAATATCAGGCAAATCGACCAGAACTTGTCGGCTCTCGATGCGGCGTCCTTTACCGATGAGGAACTCACAGAATTGAGGGACTTCTACCGGTCGTCCGTGGCTGACCACATTCGAGGTGCGTACTAATCTCGTGATCTTGGCTTCAGATGGGATTGTCAGCGGTGTGGAGGGCCTGCTCTCTTTATCCACCCCCGAGCACGCTGGCATACCCGTCCTGACAGCCGGAAAGCGGATTGTCTGATCAAACTCGCTCATCCAACATGTCATCCTGCAAAAAGGCGGGATTGCGGTTCAACAACAGCAGGACGAGTAGTCCGGCAGCACTGCTGGCGGCAGCCACGCTATAGAGCAGAACCGGTCCCCCCCTCTCAAGAGCCATACCGCAGATGAGATTGCCCGAAATTGTGGCCATGCCGATACTCACCATGCTGTAGAGGCTTTGGCCTGTGGCCCTGAGGGGGGCGGGAAAATGCTGTGCGACATAGGTGACACTGGATATCCAAAAGAGGCCGAAGGATAAACCATGCAAAAGCTGAATCACGACATAAACCCAGGGAATGGGAAATGCTGCCATCAGGGTCCAGCGCAGAACATAGGTTCCAGCTGAAAGCAGCATAATCTTGTTCGGAGAGTGATTGCGAAGAAGCCGCCCCGCCCATAACATGGCCGGCACGTTGGATAAGGATCCCAAAGCCAGAGCCCAGCCTGTATCCGGAAAAGCCCCGCCGATATCATGGAAGGCGAGACTAAAAAACCCATCATAAGCGCTCAGGGTCTCCTGTACTAAAAATCCCGCCAGCAGGAAGAACAAAAACCGCCGGTTTGCCAAAGCCCCCTGTAATGTCTGCCAAAAGGATCCCGTAGAGCGCACTGTTCGGGTTTGGGGCAGTCTAACAACCCAAATGGCGGCCAGGATACTGAAAACCATAAAGGGTATCCAAAGGTTGCGGATATTGACATGCGAAATGTAGAGTCCTGCCAAAAACGCTCCGGCGGCAGAACCCAAGGATCCGAAGAGACGAATGGCCCCGTAATGCACCTTGGCCTTGGAGATAATAGAAATGGTGTAGGCGTCGCTGAGGGAACTGCGTGAGACCATAAACACATTGAATAGCATGGCAATCCCGATTAAGTTTAACAGGCCCGGCGTGTTGAACCCCATTGCCACGATTCCGGGAACGGCCATAACCAACAAAAGCGGGTAGTGGCTGGAAGGAAAATGATCCACCAAGATTCCCCATACGGGTTGTGCCATGATGCCAACGGTGGTAGACAGGGCGAACACCAGACCGATTTGCGGGCTGGACAGGCCATCATGGGATAACCAGAGAGCAAGATACGGAACGAGTGCGGAGGCAGAAATTCCAGAAAAGAAATATAACATGCGGGTTGTCAAAAGAAATGGGTACTTCTCCTCGCTGTCCACGGCTGTCGACTCCCAACGAACTCTGTCGCGTTTTTCATAAACAATAGCACTGAATCGGGTGGGGACAAAGTCCGCAAAGGGAGTATTTAAGCCGAGATTCGGGCAAGAGACTCGTCAGGGGCTGTTGTCGGCGACAAACATCCAATGCCGGCTAAAAATTTTGTGTCTTACAACTGAGGCCTCAGTGGCGAGTGTCCTTAGGCTCACAACACACCTTCCGTTATAATGGAAAATAAGTTCCAGACGAAAGGAGAGGTTCTATTGAGTTGGCATTCCAATCGGCATATGAAAAGCGAGGTATCCATCAATCCATTGTTTGCCCGCCGCGGGGAAGATTCTGTTCCCCGGTACAAGTTGCCCGACGGCGGCCTTCTACCGGACACCGCTTATCAAATCGTTCATGACGAACTCACCTTGGATGGTAGCGCACGATTGAATTTGGCTACTTTTGTGGGCACGTGGATGGAGGCAGAGGCCCAAAAACTCTACGTAGAAGCCGCCGACAAAAATATGATCGACAAAGACGAGTATCCCCAGACTGCGGCCATCGAAGAAAGGTGCTTGCGCATTATTGCTGATTTATGGAACGCGCCTGATGAAACGAAAACCATAGGCGTATCGACTACGGGTTCGTCTGAAGCCTGCATGCTGGGAGGTTTGGCTTTAAAGAGGCGTTGGCAAATTGCACGTCGCAAACAAGGCAAGCCGGTTGATCATCCCAATATCGTTTTTAGTTCGGCAGTTCAGGTGGTCTGGGAAAAGTTCGCTAATTATTTTGAAGTCGAGCCCCGTTACGTGGATATCTCCCCGGAACGTCCTTATTTAACTCCCGAAGGTGTTTTGGAAGCGGTGGATGAAAACACAATTGGGGTTGTGCCGATATTGGGCGTGACCTATACCGGGACTTATGAGCCGGTAGAAGCTATTGCTCATGCGCTTGATGATTTGGAAAAACGAACAGCTCTGTCGGTTCCGATCCACGTTGACGCGGCCTCGGGCGGATTCGTTGCACCGTTTCTGCAGGAAAAGGTGGTGTGGGATTTTCGTCTGCCACGAGTGCATTCGATCAATACATCAGGGCACAAATACGGGTTGGTTTATCCGGGACTGGGGTGGGTGTTGTGGCGCTCTCAAGATTTACTGCCCGAAGAACTGGTCTTCAATGTGTCATATCTGGGGGGCAGCATGCCTACGTTCGGACTTAATTTTTCCCGTCCTGGAGGCCAAGTTCTTCTCCAATACTACAATTTTCTCCGTCTGGGGCGCGAAGGCTACTACCTGGTTCAAAAGACCTGTCAGAACGTGGCGCATTTTCTGGCCCACGAGATTGGGGCCATGGCGCCGTTTGAACTGTTGACGGATGGATCGGACCTCCCGGTGTTCGCGTGGCGTAAAAAACCTCAATATAATCCCTTGTGGTCATTGGAAGATCTGTCGTTCATGTTGCGTGAACGCGGATGGCAGGTTCCCGCCTATCCCCTGCCGAGTGGTATGCAGGATGTCACCATCATGCGAGTCGTGGTGCGAAATAGCTTTTCAATGGACATGGCGCATTTGTTTCTCGAGGATTTTAAGCGGGCTGTGGCTCATTTGGAGGACCTCGACCGTCCTTTTCCGCAAGTTTTGCGACAAGAAAACGCCTTTCATCATTAAAGCCAATGCCGGATTCACCTCCTCCGTCCCTCGCGTCGTGACGAGTTGGTATCTGGGTTGTTTGAAATTCTCTCCTGTCTTCTTGGGTGTCGGTCAGATCAGCGCTTGGCCAAGCATTTTATGAGGAGGCTTCGTTGACTGCGATCCCATCCATGACCTGCCACAATTGTTGGGAACTAGAGAATGCCGACAAGTCCTGCCTTGGGAACGAAAAAGGCGGACTTGTTTTGCGTTTAAGTGCATTGTCGTGCGTGCCTAGGACATGGCCGCGAATGGATAGATGAAGAGTGCGCGTTTAGTCAGTGAGAAAGAAGCCACAAAAATACTAGAGCGACGGACATCTTTCCGTCATCTACGGGTGTCATCCGGAGGAATGGGCCTAGCGCGAGAAGGGGTCATTCCAACAGAGATTTGGGGCGGAAGTTCAGAGACTGGAAAACCACCACCTTCGCCGGACGATTCGCGGTCCACCGTTGACTGTTGACTGAAATGCCATGGAATTTTGGCCGCAGTAACGCCCTCCCACATTCTCGAGAACCTGGAACTCAAAGCCATTGTTCGGTGTCGGGATCCTTTTGTTGTGATCTTCGCAACGGAATGATCCGTATCCATCATCCGGCAGCCTAACACCATCTCCGGCTAAAATTATGTTGCATGGCACAACTTGGCTGAAGGCAACTTGACACCATGTTTGGAGTGAGGAAAACGAAATTCGAGACTTTTGTGCACGGCTGTGATGGGATGCCCTATTGTGATGCTGTGAAGGGATTTTCCGTTGTCCTTGGATGTACAAAGACCTTATTGTGTTGACTGCATAGGTCTTTCGAGTCGGTGACCTGTTATCGCGTTTAGGGACTTACTATTCTATGCAACTAGAAAAAACCTGCTAAATATTTTTGATAACACTATCCATGAATCATCTTATTTTGCTACGGTATAAATATGTCTTTATGAAGTCAAAAACTTCCCCAAACATACCAGGGAATGAGAAAGGGGAGACTGGCAGCAAAGCCTCAAAACTTGGAAGAAAAAGGGAGGAAGCAATGAATCTCACAGTCATCTTAAGGAAAAAAATGGGGCAGCTGTTTTCTTTGGACACGTGGCTCCCTACTGAGCTGCCTGAATATGCTACAGGGTTCATGTACACCCTGGGTTCCCTGACGGCGTCGAGTTTCGTTATGCTTTTGCTTTCCGGCATCGTTATGGCTGCCAATGGACCCCAGTGGTGGACAATTTCGCAAATCGGATTTTTTGTCCGTGGAGTACATTTTTGGTCTGTGCAGGCATTTTTTTTCTTCATGGTCATGCATTTGTTGCGGGTGTTTTTTTCGGGTGCCTGGCGCGGCGGACGCCAAAGGACGTGGTTATTGGGCACGCTCGCTTTGCTTATTGCCGTGCCAACCGCCTTTACCGGTTATCTAATGCGGGGAGATTTTTATTCGCAATGGAATGCTGTGCAGGCGAAAGACGGGTTGAATGCTTTGGGACTGGCATGGTTCAATCCGCTGAACGCGGGGCAGATGTATGGCTTGCACGTCATTGTGTTCCCCTTTGTTTTGGGATATATCATTGCCGTTCACATTGCCATGGTGCGCATTAAGGGAGTGGTTCCCCCCTATCCCACACATGAAGAACTGGAGGAACAGGGGGTCCTGACGACAACGGACAAAAAGGAGGGTTATCATGTATCATCCGGACGTTGATGTTACGCACCGGTACAAATATGCTTCTGCCGATTTTGTGAAGCACTTGCTTAGCACCACGGTGATAGTGGCCATCTTGACTATGGCCTTGTCTGCGATCTTTCACGAGCCTGTGAGACCTGCCATTAAGATTAACCAATACGCGAATCAGCACCCCTTGGAATTTGTTCGCGTCGCCATGGGAGATTTGGACGGTAAGGGGGAAATTGCCGATTACGGACCGCCATATAATCACGGAACGGGCATGGTTCAGGACTTTGTGCAAAAGTGGATAGGAATTTTGCACCCGGTTTATCCGCGTGAGGATTTTGTGCTCAAACCACTGCAATATGCGTCGGTTATCAACCCCAAAATAAAAAGCTATCTCAACCGCTTTGACAAGGCCAGCCCCGTCCAACAAAAAATTTGGGAGGCAAACTACAACCGGGCCTTGTCTCATGCGCGCTATGAGGGAGGAGCCATTATTCTGCCTTCCGGGTCCTACGGGCCCGTCGCGGGCATGATGCAAGGTCTGTTGCAAGTCGGACAAAGCGGATTGATGACCGGAGCTTTGGACCGTAGCCCAGCGGACTATCAGTTCGATAACCAAAATTCACTGCTGTTTTTGCAGGGCAAACCTTTGCACAATGCCGCGTCAAAATTGGAGTTAAAGGGAGATCAGTGGGGCATTATTCATGAAGAAGACGCTCCCTATCCCGGACCTTGGTGGATGACCATCGTGACGGCAATTTATCAAATTCCTTTCATTGCCCATGCTTCGGCCGCGGATGCTATGGCACTTGGCTCGGGAATGATTCTGTTCCTATTCTTGATGTTTGCGCCTTGGATACCGATATTAAACCGTCTTCCGCGGTATTTAGGTGTCCATCGCCTGATATGGCGAGAGTATTATAAAAAGTATCACGCCAAGGATTTTACGATGTGAGATCCTGCGTAGCCAATAGAAGCAATGGCGTTTCCTAGCCCGGGCCTCAAAATGTCGGCCCGGGCATCGCTTTTGGCCGATGACCTCCCACCAACACCGGACGCTCGCGAGAACGAATTCGGCAGGGTTGTGATGGGGGGGGTCAACGTTCGCCAACGCGCCGGTCGTCGTCACCTTATAGACGCTGTATGGGGTGGTTTGCCCTTTTGCCCGATGCGGAAAATCATAGACATTCATGGTCGGCAGTTCTTCATGGGGATGTCATTCCCGACCCGCATTTCGCAAGGAGCTCACCCGTTTTTTTCTTGGCATCGACCGAAATCAAGGGATGTCCCGCGTCTTGAAAGGCCCGGATCGGCTTGTAAATCGACTGAAATGGGTCATCTGCGGCCGGAACGGTCTGCGGCCCCCTCATGCGCCTTCCGCGGGCTTTGCAGACTCTAGCCTTGATCGGGCAAGAGGACGGCGACGGTGTTGGGGCTAACTGTGCGACGCCTCCCCGTAACGCGGCGCTCAGCATCGCCAAACTCTTTGACGTGTATCGCCATGTGAAAATTGAATTTCATTGTGGAAAGGAGAACGCGGGGGAGCATGCCGAATGTCTTCTTAATTTACGTTTGATGATTAGAAGACATTCGACCCTATATGCGGGGGACATCGAATAATCAGTACCACAAAAGTGCCATCGGTTGGGCCATTGTTGAATGAAAAATTGCGACGATTGGCGGCGGCCAACGAAGCCCTCGTGCTGGAATACGGAGGAATTTCTGTCCTGGCTCGGGAGAGCAGTTTGTCTATCTCCACGATGCGTGCCGGTGTGACTGAACCCCGGAGCGGGCATTCCGGATCCCTCCTGTGTCGCGGGAGCAATTAAGGCATCCCAATCTGCCGACAAGGCGGGATTCCGCCGCCAAGGGTTTTCCGCCCGCTCCGGGCCGGCGAATACGGTCCGAGGGCACGGCATCGGAAGATTACGTAACGAAGACAGAACGACAACACCCTTTCATTATTATCATCGAGGCAGGCGGCTTGCTGACGCCAGGAGGCATGCGAATGGTGTCATTCGGCCAAAACGGCAAGAGGCTGCGATGGCCATGGTGAGGCCAGTTTATTGAATGTGATTTATTGAGAGAATGGACGTTTTACACACAAATGTTTCAAGAAATTGAAAATAATTTGGCTAAAAATTACTATCTGGGCTCAGAAATTGATTGCTTTACTTGTTTCCCGTGATATTATTAATTTCGTGATAATGATTGCACTGACGACAAATATAATGGTGAACGCCTTGAGGAGGCGGCAAGACAGAGACGGTAACGTGAAGAAAGCCCGGAGTCCTGGGCCAGGTACGAACCGCTAACGGCTCTGGTACGGTGACAAAGTGCGTAGGGAGTATGAGGCCCCCTATTGGAAATGTGTAGCCGAACTCGCAGGCACAGGCCGGGACTTACAAATTTTCATGAAATGTCAATGCTTGAGATAGGTATTTGTCGTCTCGTTGGCGGAATTTTGCTTAGGAGGGATGTGACCAGATGGCTACGCTCGCATCAAAAACGAGAAGGGCCACGCTGCAACCGCAAGGAAATTATAAGTGGATTGCCCTGTCCAATACGACTTTGGGAATGTTGATGGCCACCATCAACCAGACAATCCTTATTATTTCCTTGCCCGCGGTTTTTCGAGGAATTCATGTGAATCCCTTGCACAGCGGCCAAACGAGCCTCTTGTTGTGGATCTTGATGGGGTTCAATGTCGCCACCACGATTTTGTTGGTCTCGTTTGGTCGGATTTCCGATACTTATGGGCGCGTGAGACTTTATAATCTGGGGTTCTTAGTCTTTACCCTGGGGTCGATTTTACTCTTTCTCACCCCCGGAAAAGGAACAGCCGGTGAATGGGAACTCATCATTTTCCGGTTTGTGCAAGGAATTGGCGGGGCGTTCTTGTTTGCCAACAGTGCGGCCATTTTGACGGACGCATTTCCGGTGAGTGAGCGTGGACTGGCCTTGGGACTGAATCAAATAGCAGCAATCGGTGGAGGTGTCCTCGGTTTGGTCCTGGGGGGACTGCTCTCAGCCATTGATTGGCGTGCCATCTTTCTGGTTAATGTGCCTGTTGGGTTATTTGGAACGGTATGGGCTTATATTGCCTTGCGCGAGCTGTCAACCACTCAGGACGCCCGGCGTATCGACTGGTGGGGTAATATTACTTTTGCTTTGGGCCTGTTAGGCATCATGGTAGGGCTTACTTACAGCATCAGTCCCTATGGCCATCACGCCATGGGATGGCAAAGCCCTTTGGTTATCGCGAGTCTTATTATCGGAGTCCTATCCCTGATCGTGTTTTTGATTATTGAAAATCTCGTTGAGGACCCCATGTTTCATCTGGCTCTTTTCCGCATTCGCGCCTTTTCCATTGGCAATTTCACCAGCCTGTTGGGGGCGATTGCCCGTGGCGGCCTATCCTTTATGCTCATCATTTGGTTGCAAGGAATCTGGCTCCCGTTGCATGGCGTGTCTTTTGCCAACACGCCGCTCCAGGCCGGTATTGATACCATTCCGCAAATGATTGGATTCCTCGTCTTTGGTCCGATTAGCGGACGCTTATCGGACCGTTATGGCCCTCGGGTATTTGCAACCCTGGGCATGTTGGTCAGTGCCATTGGGTTTATTTTGCTGAATACATTGCCGGCGGATTTTCACTACTGGACATTCGCGTTTTACATTTTTATCGTGGGCGCGGGCATGGGCCTTTTCGCCTCACCTAACACTTCCGCCATTATGAGCGCGGTACCGGCCCGCTTTCGCGGATCCGCGTCGGGCATGCGGGCAACGTTTATGAATGCGGGTATGACACTGAGCATGGGGATTTTCTTCACCATGGTGATCAGCTCGCTCTCAACAGGACTGCCTTCGGCTATTACTAAAGGGCTCCGTCACTTTGCCATACCTAAAGTGCTGGTGGTGCAAATGGCCCATCTTCCTCCGTTGGATGTGCTGTTTGCAGCCTTGCTGGGTTACAATCCGTTGAAAATGATGCTGGGACGGACGGCTGCCGGACGGGCAGTGCTAACACATCTTCCCGGATCCCAGGCCGCCATACTGACCGGGTCTCGATTCTTTCCTCAATTAATTGCGCACCCGTTTATGGAGGCGTTGCGGCTGGTATTTGTATTCTCGGCTGCGATGACTTTCCTCTCGGCAATTTTGTCGGTATTCCGCGGTAGCCGTTTTATTTACGACGACGCCCAGGAAATGGCACCTGCCGCGGCAGGTGCTGCCTCCAGCTTAGTGGACCGCACTTTGCTTTTGGCACTCATTTCGGTTTGGCTAGTCAGGGACGGAGCTGAGCCGGATGCGCCCAAAGATCGGCAGAATCAACTGCGCCGGGCTTTGGCCATGTTGTCTACGGCATTGAATTATCATTCGGCGGAACGTGCGCAGGACTGGAATCCGGGTGAGGATGAAGAGTACGATGAAGACGATAAAGCGCCCTTTACAGCAAACGCAGCAAAGCAGTCAGTGGCTTCGGATTTCTATCGCCGGTAACGACAAAAGGAGGGTGAACATCTTGATTACAAAATATCTTTGGCCTCTCGTTACCTCCCTGTTCATAGTTTTATTTGGCGTAACACTTCTGATATGGCCCTTTGCGCTCCATACCAATGTAGGAGGATGGACACGAGGAACAACATCGGACTTTTGGACAGGACTGGGTGTTATTGTGATTGGGTTACTCATGGTGGCTGCATGGTATTCCGCGTTGCGCAATGAATTGATTGACCGCGGCATTATTGAAGTCCGGAAACCCGAACCGCAAGCGCCGGCGCCCATCCGGCAGCCGTCGCCGGGTCCGCGTGCGTCGCAGGAGGATTTGGATGAAAAACTGCGGGTTTTAGCGGAAACCGTACTCCGTGATCTGAATGCGCAACTGGAGTCTAAAGACCGACGGAGAGGGGGGCCGGTCGCATGAAATTCGGCAACTGGATGAGCGTTCTTGGTTTAGTGGCAGGGATTTGGGTGATTGTTTCCCCTTATCTGGTAGGCTTTGCACCCACACACGGCAATCCCTGGACGGGGATAGTGCTGGGGACCGACATTCTCGGAATTCTCATCATTTTAGCTTCAATCATCGGTCTTATTGGATATTGGGGGCTACGTTTAAAGGAATTGGTTCAGGAACGGAAATCCTGACGGTGCAACCGAAGAGCCGGGTTTGCCGCAACCAGTGAACGAGAGGAGGGCGCCCGGCTCGTCGCCTTGTCCCAGCGAATTTTGGTTCACGCGTCGCCTCCGCACAAGAAGGCATCTTGTAGACGCGCTTCGGGGCAGTTTGGCAGCTCTATAATTGCGTTGCCCGGAGAAAACGCTGAGACGGCTGCGACGTCAGAAGCAGTCCAAAACCTACCTATTGGGCGGTAGACAAAATCTCTCGATGCCGGAAAACACCCCGCAAGGAGATTTGCACTCGTGCCATCCAAGCAGTCAGGGTGAACCGAAACAGCCTGTCGCAATATGCAACGGCGATCCGGACATCGTAAACTGGCGATCCTGTCGATGCGGTGATCGAGAAAACGTTGATCCCACGGGCCTTGGACGGCATCAATCGCTTGGCCCTCGCGAAGACGAGGAACGTCCGCTTTAAGGGACGGCGAGGGCTTTATCAAATGATCAGCCTCGAAGGCACATTCCAAAGCTGCCGGTCTCCGGTGGTGTGAACGGGCATTGCACTGGGGAGTGCTAACTGTGGGTATAGGCTTAGGAGATGACAACGACCCTTGATCGCTGACGGGTTATCCCTGCGCATCCAATACGGACGACTCGTGCGACGAACAATCAACAAGCAACGCCGGTGGTTCGCTTTACCGGTGTGTGCAGGCCCCCGATGTGCAAAATTGATCCGGAGATAGCTCACTTTCAGAACCCGTGGGGCGCTAAGCGCAACGCGATGAACAAGCATTATCGATAATCACAGAGTGAGTCAGACAAATTGAGCCGTGCATAACGATTACCCCCTCACCCGTATCTTGACCGGGATAAGGGGGTATAAGTTTATTCCCGAGGCCTTGAAACGAAATGACCAGAATGCCAAAAAGGAAATGAGGGCCAATCATTGCAGTCAATGTTATAATTTTCGTGAAAAATAGACCCGTCATAATTCCGTCACATGAAAGGAGAGCTTGGCATGGCAGAGACCACGACGACAGTGTTTGTCGACCGCTTTACGCATGGCTTAATCGGGCCCGATACGGGTTTCTTTGCCACGGTGTCCAGCGGCAGCCGGATTCGTGCGATTACTCCGCCCGGTTGTTGGGGACCCATGATCACGCCGGACTTTCGCGGGGGTCATGAGGTCACTCAGCCCGTTTACGTCGAGGGGGCTGAGGTTGGCGACGTTTTGGCCCTTCACATCGAAGAGGTTAAAGTGTTGTCCCGCGCAGCCAGTACGGGAACAATGCGGCTGAACGAGAGGGCGTTTGAGGGCGATGCCTTTGTGGCCAAAAAGTGTCCGGGATGTGGACGCCCCTGGCCAAAAACAGAATTGGCCGGAATTGGAGAAAATGCGATTCGCTGCAAGGAATGCGGAGCGGAAGCGAGTCCTTTTCATTTTCAACAAGGATATACAGTGGTATTTGATCCTGCGGGCCGGGTTGCTGTGGCTGTTGATCAAGACCAGGCCAGCCTTTTTGCAAAGCAGGCTACCCTTTACGCCGCGTTGCCCGATCACAGTGAGCAGTATCCGGTGTTGGTTTTTGCTGCGCATGAGTTGGCGGGTCTTCTGGTGCGCATGAGGCCTTGCATTGGGAATATTGGGACCATCCCGGCAAAAACGATACCGGATTCACACAATGCCGGCGACTTCGGTGCCTTTCTGATTGATGCGCCGCACCCTTACGGGCTAAGCGCCCAGGAGCTGGACGCAGTACGGACCGACGCGCATCTGGATTGCACGGATGTGAGGCCCGGAGCCGTGTTGTTGTGCCCGGTCAAGGTTCCGGGAGGCGGTGTCTATATGGGAGATGCCCACTCGATTATGGGCCGGGGCGAAGTGGCGGTTCACAGTATTGACATTACCGCCGACATTACCGTTCGCGTGGATTTGATCAAAGAATTAAACCTTCCGGGCCCGATCCTTTTGCCACGGGTTCAAGACCTTCCGCCTATTGCGCAGCCGTACACGACGGAAGAACGGGTGGCTTTTCAGAACCTGGCTGAAAAACATGGCTTGTCGGTGGAAACGGAATCAGGCCCCATCCAGTTCATCGGAACGGGAGGGGATTTGAATGCCGCGGTCAACAATGCCGTGGACAGGGCGCACCGAGTCTTGGGAATCTCCCGGGATGAAGTGTTAAACAGGGCAACAGTAACCGGTGAAGTGCAGATTACCCGTTTGCCCGGCACGGTTCAACTTTCTCTGATGCTTCCTAAAACACTATTGGAATCCCGAGGACTCTGGTCAATGGTAAAGGAACAATACGCCCTATAACGCAACATAAAATCCCGGTCAGAACCTGCGTTTTGTGAAGGGGAAAATTCGAAACGCACGCGCTGGCTCGATTTGTGCCAGAGAAAAAACCGCCGAAATCCCACGTCACCAGTTATCGATCATTTAGAGAAATGAGTCGCTAAAGGCTGGGGACGAAAAGAACGCAGAGAGAACGGCGGTTTCACTGTTCCTATCAGGCAAGATGACGGCTTGTTCTACGAAAGTACAAAGAGCATTAATGAGAGCCAGCTGTTCCGCATCCTTCGGTTTGTGAAACAACAACGAAGGGCTTCCGACCATAATGGCAATCCCTTGGGCCCGGGATATGGCCACGTTGAGGCGATTCAGGCTATAAAGGAATTCCAGGCCATGAGGAACCTCTTCGGCACTGGAGGCTGTGGTGTTGTAAATGACAACCGGAGCTTCCTGTCCTTGAAATTTGTCCACTGTTCCGATGCGCACCGTGGACGGCAATACGGCATGCAGGCGGGTGATTTGGGCATTATACGGGGCTACCACCAGAATGTCGGAAGCCCCCAACGGGCGGGTTCGGCCTTGCTGGTCCGTCCAAAGCCGGCCGACAAGCTCATCGATAAGCCAGGCGGTGGCGTGAGCTTCTTCGGAGGAAGCCGTTCGGTTGGCTTGATGCCATAAGGGAAGATAATAGAGCCCTGAGCCGATGACCAAGCCTCTCCCACCCAAACGCTGGCGTGCGCAAGCCTCATGGGCAACCAGCTTATTGTCATAAGCGATGGCCGATATATACTCAGTGACGCGGGGATGCATCCTGCGAGTTACATTCAGGAAAATGCCAAAGCGTTCATCAATGGTTTTGCACCCGTTCAAGAGATATTCCAGCACCGAAACATCGATGCCGGGAGGATGATGACCTTGACTAGGTTGGCGCAATTGTTGCGGATCTCCCAAGAGGATGACGGAATTGGCGGACTGCCCAGCGGCAAGAGCTTGAGCCAGGGAAATTTGACCGGCTTCGTCGATGACGAGGACATCTAAGGCTTGTTGCCATTCTGGGCGTGCGAATAGCCAGGGAGTACCGGCGACGACGGGTATCCCTTGCTGAAACATTTTGGCGACTTGGGCGTTGCTACCCGTGAGCTGCACTTCCGGTGCGCCGACTCCCTGGTGCTCTTGCGCCTTTTGAACCGCTTTCAGAGGTGAATGGCTCTCCCGTGCCCGGGTTAGCACACTCTCAAGCAGATGACTCACCACCTGATGACTGGGGGCGGTTATACCGACGGTCTTTCCCTTGGACACGAGGTCGACAACAATGTGGGAGGCCGTATAGCTTTTGCCGGAACCCGGCGGGCCCTGAATAGCCAGATATTGATGATCGAGACTCAGAGCCAGACGCCTCGCCGCCTGGACTGCATCCTCATTCTGTCGCCGCAAACTGGTTGGAAGCGGATCCGTCGCGAGTCCCGGAGGTTCGCGCCACAACAGGCGCCGAAGGGCCCGAAAAGGGCCCGGGCGAGTATCCGGAAAACGGATAACTTCTTCTGCTATTCTTTGGAGGGCCAGTTTCAGGACTTGCGTGGGCACGGGCTTGCCGGGAATTAAAGCCTCGGGTCTCGCCTCTTGATTACGGGGAGGCTTGATCACAATTAGATTGCGAAGAGGGTCAATGTGAACGACTGTGCCAGCGGATTTGCCGGTAGCCGGATCAAGGGGATTGTCACCCGCTTTGATTTTATGTTCTTGCTCCCGGTAGCGGTATTGATCAAATCCTTGCGGTGACTTACCCACAAATTCTAGATATCCGAGAGCCTCGGAATCTTCCATCAACTCCTCCGCGGTCATTTCGAGGTGGGAGAAATGTTTCCACCATTGAGATTTTTCTTCGCGCCGATGCCAGTTCAATAGATGAGCCATAACCCACAGAGGATATCCGGGGTCGGAGGGGTTTGGTTCCGCGATCAAATTTTGTGTCAATTGTGACGCCAGGGAATAGACGACGTCGGTTTCGGGTTCAATAGTGATATCATCGTCAGCACGGGATTCTTCGGCATACGGCTCCCGCAACGGAACGACTTCTCGTTTTCGATCCAAAAGCCACTGGTGGAGGCGCCATGTCGACAGGCAGTCTGCCCGGTTATAGTCTTCGATTTGGCGAAGAAAATGGGAATCCGGGCGGTGTTTCCACTGGTCGTAGGCGACAACGCTGGCTCCGGCATTGGTAATTTCCTCGTTGCGGGTGGGCATATATAATGGTTCAAGGGATTTGATGGAGTAAGATTCTTTGGATATCATCAGACTGTGACGGACGATTTGATAGAGGTCGACGAAAATATGACGGCGAAGCAAGTGATCTACTTCCGCTTCCATGATTCCGTGTCGCCCCATTAAACGCTTCAAGGCAGTGGGTTCATAGGGAGCATAATGGTAAATATGCATGTCCGGATAGTCTTTTAATCGTTCCATCATGCGGGTGATAAAAGCGGAAAAACTGTTCCGCTCCTGAATCCGGTTATGAGCCCAGAGCGCATGAAAAATCGGCTCCTCCCCAAACTTGGTTACTTCCGCCCAGCCGAACAAATATTCCAAACTGCCGCCTTCGGCCAGTGGATCCCCTTCGAAATCAAAATAGACATCCCCGGCCGAGGGTTCAGGCAAAAGATCCAGCCCGTCGCCAAACTTATAAGGCAAGAGTTGGTACGTGATCTCACCGGAGAGGCGCTCCTCAAGCTGCAGCTCGGCCTGTTTTTTCAGCCGAATCAAGGTGGGCTCGCCGATTCCCGATACCGAGAGGGGAGAAGGGTGACGGGCCAGATCGGTGAGTGTGTGGATTCCGGCGGATTTCAGTTTGTTGATTTGAGTATGTGTAATGTTGGCAATATAGCCAAGGTGATCATCGTCTCTTCTTCTTTTTTCACAATAAGACAGCCAGGAGCAGGTTGCACAAGCGCTTTGTAGTTCAGGATAAGTCGGTTCCTGGCTTGGTGCGCGCTCGATCCAATCCTTCAGCCGTTTTCCCGCCAATTGCACGTAGGCGGCAGCGTGGCTTTGTGGGTAGAAAAGGGTGCTCGCGTTTCCCAAAACCAATCGAATGGGGGCGGTAACACCCTGAATGTCCTCCAGCAGAAGACTGTAAAAGGTCGCCTGGACCAATGCGGACACTCGGGCATGATGGGCTAATTTCACCTCGGTGACCTCATACAGAAAAGAACCTAAGCGTGAGGAGCCAGTCCGCTTTATCAGAAAGTCTGGTGTTCCCACCCAGTTGTTAATCCATAAGGTTGGTTGGTATAGAACAGGAATTCCTTGCATCAAGGCCTGCCGGCTTGACTCCCAGCGGTCCTTTAGAGATCCCCAAGGTTGGGCTTGCCAAATAGTGTGGTTTTGAGACTCCAGTTCCGTACGGTAGCTTTGTTCGAACTCGTTTCCTAACCGGGACAGCATGTTGCTTTGGGCATCGTCCTCCGAAGGAGCAGGGAGGGTTCCATTCAAGACTTGAAGATTGAGCCATGTCCGATACTCACATTCAATGTGATCGACAATATCGGACGGAGTAAGAATCCATTGATTGTGCACGTGTTGCATCTTTGTCCCTGGCCTCCTGACATTGTGCCTTTCCGGAGAAAACGGGGTACTCTCTTAATAATCATACCCTATCACAAGAAGATATTTTTGGCATGGCGAGGGCCTCAACATGAGACCTGCTTTTTCTTTTGTCGCGTAGGGGAGATAGGTGCGCACGATATTTTATGAGACAAAGGAGGGGAAATCAGGATCCAAGCACCTGACTTTGGCCATCGCCGGATCCCGGAGCGGACGAGGTGGAGAAAGCAGCCGGATTGAAAACGTTATGGGCAGACACTTGAACCATCCGTTGACAATTAAAAAATTGTTGTAAAAAGTAGACAGTATAACAAGTGAATAATCTATAATGGCAATATAAGACTTCACATTATAAATACTTAGATGTTACATTTTGCAGAGTAAGGAGATGCGGGAATGATTTCTTCCCTCAGGGCACGAGGATTTCGTTGGCTGTGGATGGGCCAACTTCTGTCGCAATGGGGCAGCGCAGTTTTTCTGGTTATGGGATTTTGGGAAATTCAGCTCAAAGCTCCCTTTTTACTGGGCGTAGCGGGTATCGCTATGGCTCTTCCGCAATTGCTTGCGGTTGTGGGCGGGGTGGTGGTTGACCGTCTTGATGCGGGACGGGTGATGTTTTGGACTGACGTGATTCGAGGTACGGCGGTTGCTCTGGCTTTAGTATGGCTTCTCTTTCGACCCGGAGCACACCTTTGGATTATCATGGGGGTTTTAACGGTTAATTCTTTGGGTAATGCCCTCTTCGGACCGGCAGAAGCTGTCGCGGTACCGAATTTGGTTCTGGACCAGGATCTGCCTTCCGCCAACGGCCTTTACTCCCTAACAAGTCAGCTGTCTCAGGCCATTGGTTCCGGAATTGGGGGAGCGGCTATTGCCGCAGTCGGAATTTCTTTGGTCTTTGGCATCGACATGGCATCATTCTGGTTTAGCGCGTTGGCTATTTTTATGATGATGATCAGTTCAAAATCTTTGGAGGTGAACAAAAATTTAGGGGAACCACATTCGGGAAGCTTTCGCGTAATGGTAAGCGAAGGGTGGCGCGCCTTGTCCAGGATGCATTGGGTTATCGTTCTCCTACCCTTGGTATTGCTGACAAATTTTACCTTTGCGGGAGGCTTGATTCTGCTGCCTTACTGGATGCGTCATGATCTGCACAGCACGGCGTTGTGGTATGGCGTAACGGAGGGTGCCTGGTCTTTAGGCATGTTGGGGGGAAGCATGGCCGCAAGATGGCTGGGCCGTTGGCCTTTGAGGAAGACGATCAGCGTCCTCGGCGTCACGCAAGGAATCATCATGGCCCTTTTTGCTCTATCTCATGTTCCTTGGGAGAGTGTGTTGGCGCTATTCTTTGGCGGCATTTGCAATGGATCCACTAACGCTTTGATAATGACGTTATTCCAGAGACTTATCCCCGAATCGGTCCGGGGGCGGGCATTCGGGCTGCTAATTACAATGGTGACGGCGGCTACACCCTTGGCCATGGGGGTGGCAGGGCTGTCCATCGCAGTTATTCCGACTGTTTGGTGGTATCTTGCTATGGCGGTTACCGATGTCATGTTTGGAGTCGGATTGTGGCGAGTCGCGCCGTCTGAAACACGGATGGAGGGCCAAAGTGTTACCGCAAACCAATCATGATGTTTTGCTCAGCGCTCCTCGTACGGGGAAGGCCAGTCTTCTCGAAACGCTTATGAATAGGCAGATCAAAGCATTGCCACTCTGGGTTACACGGCCGGATGTGTTCATGTCACTATTCCAAAATTTACATCATAAGATCCCCCAGACTCTAGGAATTGCCATTTATCTTGGTAATCGAAAAAGAGGACGGGACCACCGTAGAACGCCCTCATGCCGCCTCTTTCACCCGCGACCATTCCGCTGCGTCATCGGGGCAGAGGGTGAATGAGTGCCGGCCAGAACATGCAGGGCGGGATGCTTGGATACATGATGATCACGTGTTTTCTCCACCACGGCTTGTATGTGCCTTCGCCTTCTCTGATAGCGATTTTCCTCCGCTGTACTGGTTCAAGGAGTCATCTTAATGAAGTGTGTTCCCCAATACCAAGAATCTGACACATAAACCATGATAGCGATCTCGCGTGTTTGCTGTTGTGTGGCGGACCGGACCAGCAGAGCCGGCTTCTTTCATCAGGAATTGTCGGCCGATGCGGTATAGCGAGCTGTTTCCAAAAACTTGTCCACGACCGGACGATCCTGGTTAAGGAGGAAACCCAGAGCCAGAGGTGGTTTGGGACAAGGCCCTTTGACCGGGCGATAGCCGAGTCGATGTAAAGACCCTGAATGTCTTGAGAAACCGCGGCTGGGCCCAAACCCGCCGCCACGCGGATTATTGCACAAGGTCCCTGGAATGATTCCTGCGTCCCGTTCGAGGACGGCATGCCAAGGCCGCCATTTGCGCATGGTCATCTAAAACGTCATAATCTGTGCCGCGAAACTCGTACCGCGTGCTTGGTAGCCCTGTAGGCCATACCTCCCACAATCCCTGGAGTGCTCTTTCCCGCGGACCCGCACAAGTCCATTGCCGCTGATCCCCAGGACACTTGCCAATCACGTAAAAAGGCCAACTTGCATGAGTGGCGTGGAACAATCCGCGTAGACTTACGGCTCAACGCGGATGGATTATCTTTCGTGATGAGTCAACTAGTACAGCTCACGCGATGTCCAGTCATCAAGACAAGCCTTGCGGGGATCCTGGAGTCCCATGTCACGGGCGGCTTCTGCCAAGTAGTCCATGACAACGATGCCCTCCATATTCTTCTCGTCGAACATGGAGTGGCCTATCATATTCAAGGTTTGCAAATCCCGGGAGTAAATGCCGGCATCCCACCGAGTTTTTGTTAAGATCTGATAAATTACTTGCGAGGGAAGGCCGAGGGACTTGGACAGAACCCTGGCCATGCGTTCGGGATTTGTGCGCATGAGATCATGGGCTCTTAACTGGGCTTTTAGATACGCGTAAATTAGGGACGAATTGTTGGTCATCCATTCGTGAGAAGTGACGAGGCCCGTTAAATAGTCTTGGCCCCGGGATTCTTCCCAAATTACTTGTCCTGTTCCCAAGTGTTGCATGAGAGTGGGAAAGGGCTCCCACATGCATCCCGCGACGAGAGTTTGCCGAGTTATCAAATGCATCCCGTCGGACATGGTGCAGTAATTGACTTGGATATTGGATACACCCATGTCTTTAACGAACCGATTGAGACGATGTTCCGCGCTCGAACGTGGAACGGTGACCACCGTAAGATTGCGAGATTCAAAGGGTTTACTATTAGAGCGAGTGAGAACGGCAATACCCCGTCCCCCCTCGGATTTGCCGTCGAAAGCTAATAAGACCAAACGAAATCTGTGCAGAAGTGTGCTTAATTTATATCCGACGGCGATAGGGTAATCGCCAAGATAAGCCAGATGGACGCGACCTTGAATCATACCCTCCAACAAATCCAAACCGCTGTCGGCATTTTCCCAAATGACGGAAACCGAATCCTTGCGGATGGCCGAAAGTTCCGTTTCCAATAGTCTTAATTCTTTAATGATCAGCCCTGACCAGGTCTGCGCGGTATGAGTTTGAATGCCGATAACCACAGGAGTCACTTCGTGTTGGCCATGGCGTTGTCGCAAAACCCAGTCGCGCAGTTCTTCTTGATGGACGAATATGTCCCGACCTATTTTGTAGTAGGGTAATTGGCGATGGTGACGCCATCGGTCAAAAGTTGAACGGCTAATGTGCAAGCGGCTTAAGACCTCGGGAATTGTCAGGAGTTCCTTTGAGCCTTCTACTGAATTACCACCATCCATCTGCTATCACTCCTAAAGAGTTGATGGTAAGGACCTTGTGTTTTGACCGACCTTTTCGTAAATATTGACGTTAGTGCGGTTAGACCGTAGATCGGTTACTAGCCAAGATTTCCTGTCTTCATGGTTCCACGAAAAGACGCCATGAAGACAGGCGCGAGCTGCAGAAAAATTTTAAACCTGGCCGTCTGTTACGGGTTCGAGTTCCATTTCCTGACTCTGACACCATTCTTCTTCAATGGGTTTGCCAATGGGCTCCCAACGAATAAGAAGCGTGACTAAACCTCCTGCAAGAGGGGCTAACATCAGTAATTGAAATGTCGCGTTGAAACCGACCGCACCCAGCAACAAAGGAAACGCAAAGGATCCGACGATACTGCCCACTCGCAGCATGCCTTGAGTCCAGCCGATTGCAGAACCCCGCAGCATGGTGGGAAAAGAAAGGGCGGCCATGGCCATGCCCTGAGGCCCGGGTCCGAGAGAATGGCCAAGCAAAAAGAGGGAGACAAACACGGCCGCTAGGGGCAACAACCCAAATCCATGAGCGAGACCAATGATCGGGAGCGACACTCCGGCGATCGCGTAACCGACCAAAGCAAGTTTTCGGATCCCGGTTCGGTCGCAAATCCAAGCCTGGGAGATGGATCCAATGACACCAAAGAAACTAAAGAACATTCCGCCCAATATCGCATACAAAAGACGATGACCAAACAGCATTTGAGCGATAATAGGCAAATAAAAGATTACTGCAAAGTACTCGATTGACTGGGTGAATGCGATAGAGGACGCCAAAAGTGTGCGCATTGCATAACGAGACGAAAAAATCTGCCTAAAGTTTCTGGTTGAAGAATGAGGGGTCATAGACAACTCACCGACTGAGAGGTCTTCGACCCTTTCAACGTTGAGGGATTTTTTGAGGATGTTTATGACATCCTGTGACTTTCTTCTGTGAGCAGCCCACATGGGGCTTTCCTCCATGTATTTGTAGCGCAGCACCAGAATGATGAGGGCCGGAACGGCCCCGAAACCCACGGCATACCGCCAGAGATTGTTTCCTGCTCCCAACTCATAAACGATGTACGTGAACAGATAACCGGCGATGGCGGCAATGTACCAGTTTACATAGCTGAGATTTACAAAACGGCCCCGGATTTTTGCCGGAGAGAATTCCGCAACAAAGCTTAATGCAACAGGAAAATCCAGTCCTGCACCCAGACCCATCATTAGACGGAAGAAGATGAGGATTGCCAAATTTGGTGCCAGCGACGCACCGACTGCCGATATCACAAAAAAATAAAGGTCCAGCAGAAACATCTTAAGACGTCCTATTTTATCGACAAAATGGCCTCCGACTAGAGCTCCGAATACGGCACTGAATGCCATGGCCGAGGAAATCAATCCCAATTCCCAACCGGCAAGATGCATTTCGTGTTGCAACTGAATAGTGCCGATGCTCAAACTGGAAAAGTCGTAAGCATCCACGAATACGCCGCCCAGGGCAATCAGGGATAGAACCAGACTGTTCTTTCCGTGCGCTTCACCGGAATCGATTAAATTGATAACTGACATGGGATTGCGAGTGTCAATTTGATAAGACTGTTTGGAGTTCATCCGCTCATCACCCTTTTTGTGGTTATTTTTTATCGCACCAGATATGGGATCTCCACTGTTATGGCGTCAACCGGGCAATCCACTTCGCACGGAAGACAATACCAACATTCGTTGTATTTCATGTACGCCTTTTTCTCTTTGTCCATCGCTAAAATTCCCATGGGACACACCTGAACGCAAATATCGCAACCGATGCATTTGTCTCGGTCGACAATCACATTGGGCGAGGTTCTTTTGGTAACGGATGTCATGAGTAATCCTCCCTGTTTGTTAGCTATTTGTTAACTGGCTGTGCCGGTGCCGACGATTTGTCCGTAATAATGGGATCGGGAACGGGAATTTGACCTACCATCATAGTGCCTTCGGGCGTGCGGCCAACAATCGTTCGATACAAGCCGTTTACATCATCGCGGGTGGGATAGTCGAGGCGATAATGGAGGAATCCCCACCGACTTTCCTTTCGGTAGAGCGAAGACATGGTTGACATCTCGGCACAGTCCAAAATGAAAGGGACTTCCAGAGTTCTGCCTAATTCATGGGGATCATGGGCTGAAAGCCGGGGAATGTCCTGCATCCGAATGTCGCGGAAACGTTCCATGCCAATGTTCATCATGGTTCCGGACTTGGGGGGCGTGGAATACTGGCTAAAGGTTCTCCGTATCTTATATTCCACTTCTTCGTGATGGTACCCGTCGGAATTATGCAATGGGCGGTACACCCGTTCATATTCCTGGTCAATTTGAGCGGGATCAGGTTCGCTGGAAGACGCCCCTTTGGCATACAGCGCGGCGCTTTCGCCAGCCAGTTTGCCAATAACAAAGGCGCCTAAGAGGTATTGATGCGGTACTGAAGCCACGTCGCCTGCAGCGTACAGACCCTCAAGAGTGGTCCGGGCCTGTTCGTCAACCAAAATACCCGATGCACTATGGCCGCTGCACAGGCTTGGCTCGCTGAGTGACATTTCCAACATACGATGGCGATAATTTGTGCCGCGGTTAGCGTGAAATCGATCGCGACTGGGGCGTTCGTTCGAATGGAGCACGTGTTCGATAAACGCAATATCTTTTTCAGGCAAGTGGTCCAGTTTGAGGAATGCCGGCCATTGCCCACGTTGTTTAGCCTGGTACATATGCATAATTAGTTCGCCGCTCCAATAGTCATTGCCGGTTAGGCGTTCGCCGTCGGGATCTGCCGTGTAGCCTCCATAAGGGCCGGCAACATAGGCGCAGGCCGGACCATTGTAGTCTTTCAGCAAGGGAACAATCATCACCGCTTCCAGACTGGTTAGCTGAGCCCCGGCGCGATACGCCATGGCATAGCCGTCCCCGGCATTAGTCGGATTTTCGTAAGTGCCGTAGAGATAACCCGTAGCGGGAAGTCCTAGTCTGCCAGCGGCGCCGGTGGTCAAAATCACTGCGCTGGCTTTGATTACGACAAATTCACCGGTAAACACATTGAGACCTGTCACGCCAACAACCCGGTTATTACGCGTCAAGATAGAAGTGGCCATGACTCGGTTGATGGTCGTAATGTGTCGGGACTTCACCTTCTTATAAAGAATCCGTTTCAAATCGGATCCTTCCGGCATGGGAACCACGTACCGTCCTTCCATATGAACCTTGTGGACGATAAAATCGCCTCGATCATCTTTGGAAAACTTCACACCCCAGCTATCCAGTTCCTTGACCATGGAGTACCCTTCCCGGGCGAAGTACAAAACCGTTCGTTGGTCCAAAATGCCGTCATTGGCCCGCGTAATTTCCCAGACATATTCTTCCGGTGTGGCTTTTCCGGGAATGACGGCATTATTGAGGCCGTCCATTCCCATGGCTATGGCTCCACTCCTGCGAATGTGTGCCTTTTCCAAGATGGTCACGTTCAAACCGGGAAATCTTTCCTTGGCTTTTATGGCTGCCATGGTTCCGGCGCTGCCGCCGCCAATTATCAGAACATCGGTTTCGTAGTTCCGTCGTAAACCCATAACATCGGACATCACTGTGACCTCCCCGAATCATGAAATATCCAATCATCACCATCAAACATGACATGAAACGATATTAAGTTCCCACAAATCTTACAAATAACAAGTCAAATATGTCATGAACATGACGCGTTATCAACATGACCAAGAAATAATGATGATAAATGACGATTTGGATGGGAAGGTTTAGGATGTGGACGCTTATGTCAGTCCTTACACATCGATGTGAGACGATGAGCCGCATGGAGTATCCGTTATAGAAACCTCCGCAATTTCCCAGCTGTCATGAAGTCAGCCGGCATCCCAGAGAATCACAGCATAGTAAAGAATACCGTCGTTGCGGTGCTCCATTGCGATCGCCGAGTGTGAATTCCGAATGACAAGGCGAGAAGGTATCTTTTCATTCGGAATTCTAGAGGATAAAGTGTGACCGTTCACCGCAACCGCGGGGTTGTTGGCCAAGGCGGCGGCTGGCATTCTCCCCAGATTTACAGGAATTTGCGTAGCGTGATAGGGAGCGTGCTGGACTTCCACTGCACGTCGCCAGAGATTGTGCAATGCCCACCATGAGCGCGAACTCGTGGCGATGGAGGAAAAATACCTACCAGACGTGGGTTCGCGCCTTAATAACTCATCTTCAGACGATCAGGAAACCGGTGGCCACCGCGGTCGCGGCGCGGTCCATGAAGGGCGCGTGAAGAAAAGGAAAACGCGGAACCTATGAGAAAGTCCGGACGTTGATCGCGGCGGGGTGCTCGGGTTTATGCGGGACTTCCGGGTGGGATAGACGAACAGTCAGGCTGGGAAGGATGGGCGGATGATCAAAATCCACAAAAGATTTCCGGAATTTTTCGCAACCTGCCCGTCGCCGAAATCGTTTGCTCTCCGCAATGATATTTCGACCTTCAAGAGGCAAGGATTGCTGGTCTTTGAATTCAAAAGGTCTTGCAGGACGAACACTTAATGCCAGAGCCTCCAAAATTCCGTCCTGCAATGATTCGTACACCAAATCATCGAAGGTGGGGTATAGTGTATCCCTCCTTGATGATCGTGGCCCCCCACTAAATAGTTACTCCTTGGTCAGGACATTGTACGAGGCTAGAATGTTCAAGGGGTGGCTGATGCCGACAGCATGAAGAACCAAGGGAACACCGAGATCCTGTAGTTTGATTCTTGCGGCAATTCAAAGGACGCGGATTGGAATTTGTCATTGTGCTGGCAGATTGTTCGCAGCGGCAACCCTTGATGATATGTGACAAAGATTAGATTATGCCCAGGACACTTCCTGACCTTTGTCAAATATGGCACTGATATTGTGGGCAGCGATCCCTTTTCCAAAACTTATGACAGGGACCCAAGGACCTGTGAGGTTTCCTTGATGAGAACAGCCATTAAGTCACCGGCTCCGTACTCCCGGCTGAGGGGGGAACCTTGTCCGGCCCAAAGCGACATGAAATCGGGTCGGGAATTTTTGGCGGCCCAGTTTCGTATCGGTGTGGTAAGAGCGTTTTGAACGGGATAAGGAGGAATCGACCCTTGGTACTGTTTCATCGAAGTGATGAAGGTGTTTTGAATGATTCGGGCCGGCTTTCCGGAAAATGCTGTTGTCAACACATTTTTTTGCCGGTGACTGGCGAGTACCGCCTCCTTGTATTGGGAATGAGCTCCACACTCCCTGGCGGGAATAAAGGCGGTCCCCATTTGAACTCCAGCGGCTCCTAGCGCCAAAGCGGCGACAATGCCACGACCATCCATGATTCCCCCCGAGGCGATGACTGGCACTTTGATTTCATCGGCAATCTGGGGCACCAGAGCCACAAGTCCTACAAGAGATGAATCGTCAGAATCGAGAAAGGAACCTCGGTGTCCTCCGGCTTCGGAACCTTGCGCAATGACAGCGTCAACACCTGCCTTTTCCAGTTCAAATGCTTCCGCCACCGTGGTGGCGGTTCCCATAACGCGGATATTTCGGGCTTTTAGCGTCTCGATATCAGGGGCCGCTGGACAACCGAAGGTAAAGCTAAAGATGGGGACCTGCTCCTCAATAATGACCGCCATCTGTTCCGAAAAGTCAAATGGTGTGTGATCTAGAGACAACTGCGAAATCTCCTCGCCGATTTCCGGGGGAATGTCCTTCAGTGATCTCAGGTACTGCTTCATCGAGGTGATGGCCTCTCTGTTGACATCGTGAAGATCTCTCTGAGGAATAAAGAGATTGATGGCAAAGGGATTTTTCGTGAGTTGGCGAATTTTCCGGATGGCCACGCGAATCGATTGTGGAGACATGTATCCGGCCCCAAAAGAACCGAGTCCTCCAGCGTCGGAAACAGCGGCCACCAATTCCGGGGTGGAAAGCCCGCCTGCCATAGGAGCCTGAATAATGGGGTAACGGATTCCGAGTATACGCGTAATAACGGTATCATTCCACATAATATTTCCTCCTCATACCATTTGTCTTTTGACTAGCCATTTATCTATGCCATTAAGCGTTTCTTTGTTTTGTAGAAATCTGGAAGTCCCGTTTTTTGAACATAAAGCCTATGCATTCCACAACGCCGGGATTACCAAAAAACCTTCATTGGGTGGATTTCTGGGGGCCCCGGATGTCCTCCGCCATTCCAGTGAGACCAGAGTAAGCGCCAGCGCTACCCCCTTATCCCCCATAATATCACTACTATAGGCCGTAATGGATTTTAAAGAGGCGAAGTCCAAACGACCAGGACCTGCGGTTATGGGGGGTATATCCTGTCACTCATTTCACCGACAACGAAAGAGGAATATATTTCATTGGAGCGGGGTATGGCAAAGACCCACAAAGTGACCCCGGTCTTTCTCTCACGATTTGAAGAATGGCCGCAACCCGCTGGCGGGTCATCGGGAATGACGATTCAGGACATGACGCTGTCCTGGGATGGGGGGCTTGGATGCGCAGCAGATGACGCTTAAAGAAAATACCCATGAATTATGTACCAGGACAATAGCAGGACTGCTGTTGTCCTCATCAAAGAGACGGTAAGGAGACTCCTCGGTTGCATGACGTTCCTCGCCGTCTACCTATATTTTCCGTTAGTTGGCCCCTGTACAAACTCACAACGAACGGTCCTGGGGCTACCGTTGCCGGCTCTTCATCGTGTCACGTGAAATTCTGTCACCAATAGACAGACTTGTCCGCGGATTCGGCCGAGTCTGTTCCACTGTGCGCTCGCGCTCCGCCAAACAGATGGCCTGACAACGCGATGCTCCCGGTGGCTGAGAGAATAGGGTCTATCCGCAAGAAACTTCCGAGGTCAGCGAAAAATAGGGAATTCATGTTGGCAGGACGGCTAGATGCACCATGATGATGATAATGGTGACCTGAAAGATACCTTGCACTGCAGCTAGGCGCCGATTTCGAAACGTTAGACGCTTTAGCGTTTCAGGATCGGGAGTCGCGCCCCGCATTTCCTTCAGCATGCGGAAATTGGTTGGAAGCATAATGCCAATTCCGACAATGGTCAATATGAGAACAACAATTCCGGCAGCCACAATCCACGGGAAAACGATGCTGTGGCTAACGGCAAATCCGTCGTATTTGGCTACATACCATCCGGCCGTGCCGGTGGTTATGGCCAAGATAGGCATGTAGAGAAAGGTATTGGGAATAAGACGGCTTTGTATGGCCAGCCGCTGGGACGAAGACAGATGTTTCCAGATTGGTCCCAAAACAAAACCGAGAAAGATATCGGCACCCGTCCACAAGGACCCGGCCATCACGTGCGTGAACAAAAGAAGAGAAAAGCTGTGAAGGATCAAAGCGATAATCATAAGAACGGGAAGAAGTAAGATCCACCACGTCAATTTGCGCCACGGGATAATAGGTGTAGCTGCATCAGGTAGCAGTACGGGATCTCGTGTTTCCGTCTCCATGGGTTTGCCTCCATTGCGCATTGGATTTGTATTCTGTTACACGAGGGTGATAAAATTCGAAAACACATTTAATGACAAACGCTTCTATAAATAGATATAGCGGCGGAAAAATGCCGATGACCTCGGAGATCAACCGATTTTTAATTGAAGGGTAATTGCCGTTTGCATCTAGGCCATCATCCGTTTTCCGACCATGCTGAGAACAACTATATTTTAGCAGATTTGGCAAATACCATAGGACACTGTTCGCCTAGCGATATACTCCCTTGGAAGCATTGGATGCTCTTCAAGCACGTGATCTGGGAGGGACACGGGCCTGGCCGCCACCATCGCGGGACTTCAAAATGCTTTAAATGGAATCGAATCTTGTCGTCAATGAGAGGTGCTCGGAAAGGATGCGGTCGCCGCAAACTTAGCCGCCAAGAGGCCATCGTGTCAAGAGTGGGAAGTTGCCGAGGGGTTCGGCAAGGCGCGTGCCCACCGGATGAGTGTCATCCGTTCAAAACAGCGAATGTCAGGCATGGGAGCATGGGTATCGAGCAAAATTCGCCACGTGTCAAAGGCCGTGCGTAAGGGGACTGGATATTGCGAGGGGGCATCAAGAATTTTATTCAAGATTTTCAAGGCTCCCCGAAGCTGACCATGGGACCAGTGGGTGAACAGGGCGGCAATCCAAATGGCAATCTGCACTCTGGCATCATGGTTCCGGCGCCACAATTCCTCGAGTATTTCATGGGCTTCGAAATACTGCCCAGCAATAAGGGCCTGATTAAATTGAAACCAGATGAGTTGTTCCGGATGCGTAAAGGCCAGCGGATAATAGCCCCGAACCCAGCGAGAT
Source organism: Sulfobacillus benefaciens (assembly GCA_003023725.1). Lineage (GTDB taxonomy): Bacteria > Bacillota > Sulfobacillia > Sulfobacillales > Sulfobacillaceae > Sulfobacillus > Sulfobacillus benefaciens. Next base: position 111,300 of record PXYT01000003.1, read on the forward strand.
TCGGGGCGCACCTCGACCAGGATGACATCCGACACCAAGGTGGGAACAGGGTAACTCAAAGACACCAAATTTTCCGCTCTGTCCACCTCTTCTGGAGTCAAATGATCGGCTAGTGTGACGTGGGGAACCCACGAGGAAGGGAGATACGCGGCGAAGACAGACGCTCGCGTGTCCATTAAGGTGTCCAGCCATTGTTTTTGGAGACGGAAGAGGCTGGGGTTCGAACGGGGAGCGAGATATAAGACGGACGAAGGTCCGGAGAAAGTTTGCGTCGTGTCAAGGACCACGGTGTCCCCCATTGGTTCGGATTCTTGGACCAGCCGTGAGATTACCGGTGCGATTCTTTCCGGGTTTACATCTTGCCACACATACAAAGACAGATGGGGATATTCCGGGTCTCCCTGAAGCACCGCTCGGAGTCCTTGCTCCGCCAGTACAGACCACATCGTCATCACGAAATCGGTGGTCTGGTTGTCAAACAAGAGCTCCAACGCATAAATCACCGTTTGTCACCCTTCCCAGTTGTGCATTAGAATTGCCTCTATTTTGTGTCTAGGGGATAACCTTTACCGGCCCATCATAAGACAGGAACGGGATTCTCGCAAGAAGACGGGAAGAGAATCATGGTAAGTGGCTACGGGTCACGAGGATTCAACGGGAATTGCGCCGGAGCCGTTCTGGCGACAGATGACCGCATCATTGTTGGCAAGGAGGTTCCGTGGACCGCATGGGCTGGGCAGTGCACCCTTGCGGCGAAGGGTTGAGTACAGGCGATTTAATTTAAAAGGTAGACGTTTGATACGCAAGTTTCCTTCCTTCGGGAGACGCGTGAAGAGCTGGGTGTTGGGTGCAGCGATACCGCGTGTATTACGTCTTTATGGTAGAAATCAGAGGATTTCATCATCTTTTGTCGTGGTTTATGCTCTCATGCTGAGTGCCAATAAGTTCGGTGCGATCGTCTTATATGCCAGAACCAAGACGCCCGCAATCTTTCGGAACTCAGTCAACTCCACTTCTTGTGGCGCCGGATCCTAAGTTTGTGGAATCACGGCACGGCTGTCACGAGACGACGACCCCGCCATGGCGAATTCCCCTCCAGACCCGCTGGTACACTTGGCGCTTAACGCTATGTCAGGCCGTCGTCTCGATTCTCCTCCTCTCCTCTACTGCGCGAAATGCGGGGCCGGATCATACAGAACCCGGCCACCAGTTCCATTTTCCTAACAGCCGCATGATGGAGGGAACGAGTACGAGTCGCACAACCGTGGCATCCAGCAAAATCGCAATACCTAAACCAATTCCCAGTTCCTGCATGAATTCTAATCCAATCACGCCAAAGGCGACGAAGACCGTCACCATGATCAGAGCGGCTCCCGTTATGATGCGGCCCGTGTCCGCCAGTCCTCGCGCAATGGCCTCCCGGTCGGGGTAATGATCACGATGATAATCCATGATACGGGTCAAGAGAAAAACTTCATAGTCCGTGGAAAGCCCAAACAGGACGGAAAAGAGAATCAAGGGAGTCGTCCAGTCAATGGCTCCAACGCCGTGAATTCCCGTGAGAGGTGCTGTGAAGCCGTCTTGAAAGATGAGAACCAAAAGACCCGAAGAAGCGAGAACCGACAAAAAATTCATAGCCACAGCCTTAATAGCGAGGGCCAGGGAGTGGAAGAGGCGAAAAAGCAGGACCATCGTGGTCAGCGCAATCAGAAACGCTACAACCGGAAGCCAGTGAAGAATTAAGCCGATAACATCAACAGTATAGGCAACTCCTCCCCCGACCAAAACCTGACCCTTGAATAACGACGAATAATGCAACGACCGCAGGCGGCGTACCAGGGCCTGCGTCCTCTGAGATTCGGCCCGCGAATTTGGGAACACGGTTAAAAGAAAGACCTTGCGGGAGGGGGACAAAGATCCGTGCAATCCTGGCGGGGGGGCCAGGCGGAATGCGGGCGCCGGCAACGAGGGCAGAGGCGGAAGAACCTGATGAACATCGGGTTGGTGGGCGATAAGGGTCCGAACCCGCTGGATCTGACGATAGGCTGTCTCGTTATAAAGGCCTGAGGGTTTGCGTAGCACAACCCACAAAGCACCGCCGATTCCGGGAAACGTATGCTTGAGCCACAAGTCATAGGTTTTACGGGTCTGAGAAGATGCCGGCAACGTATTGACCCCGGGATTCCAAAATCGGATGGAATGAACCGGCCAGGCCAAGGTGAGTAAAAACAAGGCCGACAGCACGAGGCCCAGTCCCGGCCGCTTCATGACCCGACGGGCCCAGGACTGCCACCACCGAGTTGGTGTGTCACGCCTTTGGCGGCGAGGCCAGTCTAGCCACGGATCCAGAAGGACCAAGACTGCCGGCAACAGCGTGAGTGCGGCTACCACGGTAGCCAGTACCGCTGCGAGAGATCCCAGAGCCATGGATCGCATTAAGGGCTGGTTGACCAGGAGAATGACCGCAAAAGCACTGGCGACGATGCTGCCGGAAAACAAAACAGCGCGTCCTGCTGTGGCTGCGGCGATTTTGGCGGAATCGCGGGCATCATGGGTCGATCTGGCTAGACGGTAGCGGTGAACCATTAACAAGGCATAATCAATACCGACCCCGAGTCCGATCATGGCAGCTGCATCTTCCACTTCCGGGGCTATGGCCATAACGCGGGCAATGAGATCAATCCCGGCCAGTCCCACGGTAATACCCCCAAACCCGATGGCGAGAGGACCAATCGGCGCGATGACGCTGCGAAAAATCCAGACCAAGGCCACCAGGGTTAATGGGAAACTCCAGATTTCCGCTTCTTTGAGATCTTTGTCGACTTGAGCGGTAAAAGACCGTTCCAAGGGTACCAGCCCGGTTAACCCTCCGCTAAGACCAGGTGGAGTCTTTTTCAAAAGGGCACGCAAGGGATTTACGGCTTTGGTTGCGGCCAATGAATTGGATGTGGTCTGTTTAAAGAAGATAGTGCCGTACATAACGTGGCCGTCCGGTGACGTGATAAGTTGGTTCATGGCGGGAATCCGGGAAATTCCGGGAACCTTGTGCATTGACGCCAGGATCCGTGCCATAGCCTTATGGTATTGGGGCTGGTCAACTTGTCCCGGAGAAGAAAACACAACCGTGGCCGTGGAATTGGCCAGTGTGCCAAATTGGTGCTGCACAATGTTTTGCACATGTTGTGACGGGCTGCCTGGAACGCCTAATCCGTCCGTTTTGAACTGTTGGGACAAGTTTAGCGTTAGGGGCAGTGCAGCAATAAAAATGAGGAACCAAATCACAATGGTGTGCCAAGGATGGTGGACAATCCATTGTGTCAGTCTTGTTCTGCTCAAGGGACCCATCAATTCTCTCGACCTGCACTTGGCATTATGTGTTTTGACGGGGACGTCTTTATAGGTATCAAATCCTTTTTGGATAAAATGTCACCCGGATTTCATCCGGGATAACGGCCTAGCAAACGGGATCCGTTTCAGGGAAATGCGGCTGATGATTTCTAGTCTAGTCGATCCGCCATGTCTGTCAATTCGGTGTCCCAGGAATTTTCCCTCATGGCAGATCATATTGATGCGTCCGCCTTGGCTTTGTTTCACGAAACTCGCAGAGAATATTTCAGCCGTGAGCATACGGGGAACCCGGATCTCTTCAGGGAAAACACCAGAAAGGAAAAGACGGGTCTAGTGCATGGCGTGTCCTCTTTAGGGAGGACAATCCGGAATCCCGGCCCGGTTGTTCTCACCAGCCCCTTGAAATCGTCGTGGCACCGTGAAATCTGATTGGGTTGTTCCGCGCATCTTGTCCTTGGATTAAGAGGAAATTTCCGACTTACGGCAACTCGGACTCAACATCCTTAGCTCCGGATTCCATGACCTAGAAAAAACCGGCGGGTTGAAAAATTCCTAAAAACCAATCCTGCCACAAACGCCACCGATAGTATAATACGCCGGAACACCTCGGATCCATTGTCAAGATTGAGTTTTAGGATGGTTTATGGTTACGATCTCGAAACCCCTTCTACGGAAACGTAAAGCTAGAGCTAATTCTAGCGAAAATTTCACGAAATGTTAAGATTTGGTTAGAGAAAATATTAGAAAAATTTAATAAATTTTGGGCGAAAACTGTTCTCACAACTCAACGAATTGTGATATAATTCACTTAGAAAGATATGTGACGGTGTTCACAAAGGAGGGATGAATATGGCAAAGTCTCAGCCGTACGAAGAGCTGTGCCCGGTGTGTCACCAATATCCCGTGCGTCATCAAACTCTGAAGCTTACGGGCGACGTTTACGCCATGTGTGAAAATTATCCGGAGTGTTTCTATGTCAGCCGGTTGGAAACACCCGAACAGGACTGGGCTTCCATGTTGCCCTCTGCGTAAGACAAAATTGGTTGTTTGTAAATCCCCTGCCGCCATAGTGACAGGGGATTTAACGCGTCAACCGGTTTGATCCGTACTCATATGTTCCGGTGCCCCGGGAACCAGGTGTAGCAGGAGTCCTCTTGGTCCAAACTTTTTCAAGGGGATCGCTTATCTCTTCCACCTCCGCCCACATCCACACACTTTACTGTGAACTCCGGTTGAAACCAGTGTAGTGAAGGAAGATGGGCATCAGAAAAGACCAATACAAGACGTGGTGGCAAAAACACGGGTTCCCCTTCCCCCAGGCAAGCGACAGACGAACTAGGCCTGTCCTACGCTCGCTTATCCTCGCTCACATAGCGGGTGGTTTGTTCCTTGACTCCAACCACACTGATGCTAATCCCAGGACCGGGAGGTCCTTATTAATGAAAGTATCGGAATGCATGCATAATCCTTTTCAACCGCTAGCAACCACAAATTTGGGATCTGTTCAAATCACTCTTGTTCCGGTGTGAAACTTGTTCTGATGCGCTTCTTCTCACACCACCATCAATTTTTGTGTTTTTATGATTCTGCATCGGAATACCTGCTCTGGCATGGACGTTTTTCACTTCGGACCGGATGTAGAGCCATTGCCCGGGAACAAGAGGAGATCGGCTAGCCCAATTTTTGATTTGTCTTCGTGATGCTATTCCTCCCCGTAAGATGCCAGAGATTTCAGCCTCGTCCACGACTAAGATGTTGTCCTCTACTGGATGCGCTAATTGTGGGCTCGGTTTACCGTTGTGTTTTACCGATATTGGTACCGAGTGGGCGAATTCCTTTCCGAATGATTTGTGCTGTTATTAAAAGGAAACTTGGATCACAACCGGGTCAGTTGTGCACCAACATGTCTCTGCATATCTTTGGGTCCAATCCTCAGACACATGGCAAACCGCCAAAAGGAGACGATCCTTTTGAATCACGGCAATACTAGTGTGTGGAGAGGGCGGATGGCGAAAACGCCGGGAAAACGCCGAGCCTCCACAACTTCCGGGGATTAACCCTCAAAAAGCGGTAGTTCCGGGGAGGGGCACGAGAAAGGAACCAAGGGCCCACTGCCGGGGGCCGAAATGCTGTCAAAAAACCGGTGCGGTTCTCTGTTTGGTATCCGTGGGGTGCCGACGCAGGTTCCTTCGAGCCCTTTGAATCGGACTTAAGGGTCCTTATGACCCGACCCGAGGGTTGGTAAGCTGAACCCAAGGCCGCTGTAACAATGCTGAAGCCCGCCTAACCATGAGAAGTGTACTGGCGGAAGGGGATGAGGCGGCCGTTTGGGACAAGGGGATGAGAGTGTGAAGCCTGAACAAAAACCCGTGGCGCGGCGTCGCATTTTGCGCCAAATGGCCATCGTGGCCATCAGTGTGTCCGCGGCGGGAACCCTCCTTCGGTCTAAGGCTCAAGCCAAATCGCTGCAGGCGCTTGCCGCTGCGAGCCGAAAGCAATGGAAGGGGGAAAGCCGCGCACAGGTGCAGTATTACAATACCAAGCCCAGGTGGGCAAGCTGGACCGTACCTCAGTTAAATGTCTCGGATGGATGGTCCGAACCATCCGGGTGGATGTCTAAAATTGAGAATTCACGAAATCTACCCTATATTCACGATAATTTTAATCGGTTGTTGCCAGTGACTAAGTTACCTCATCATTGGGTAATGGTGATTGATCTGCGCCGGTGTATCGGATGCCAGGCGTGTGTTGTCAGTTGCAAAAGTGAGAACAATGTGCCGGTCGGCGTTTATCGAACTTGGGTGCAAGTAGTGGAGACCGGAACCATGGTCCCCGATTCCCAGGGGTCCGTGGTGACGGATCAAGGCACATTCGAACCGAATGTCAAGCGTTTTAGTCTCCCCCGCCTGTGCAATCACTGTGATGCCCCGCCGTGTGTGGAAGTCTGCCCCGTCAAGGCGACTTTTAAGCGGGAAGATGGTCTGGTTTTAATTGATTATCCCAAGTGTCTGGGGTGCGGCTACTGCATCAATGCCTGTCCGTATGACGCCCGATTCTTCAACCCGATTCAGCAAACCGCGGACAAATGCACGTTTTGTGTTCAGCGTCTCGACCGGGGGCTCTTGCCGGCTTGTGTGACGTCTTGCGTGGGAAGGGCTCGGATATTCGGGGATCTTAATGATCCCAACAGCGAAGTGTCCCGGTTGATTGCGTCCTATCCGACGACACATTTGAAGACGACTCTGGGAACAAAACCTCAGGTATTCTATATCGATCTCGATGGGGTTCTGGCCGAGGATGGAGCCAATACCTTTAATACCCTCTATCCCTATGCCGTGGGAACAAACACGGAGGAATACGACGATTTGACGGGCAAGGTACTGCTCCAGACACCGACCGGAGGAGAAAGGGGGACTCCGTAAGTGCTGCAAGGATCTTTGGTTCATTCAGGTCTGGAAAATGTCTATTGGGGCTTAATGATTGTCACGTATCCCTATATTTCGGGACTGGTGGCGGGGTCGTTTGTGGTGTCTTCGCTCAGCCATGTTTTCCATCAAAAACTGTTCGACGACCTGGCACCATTGGCGGTATTGGTCAGTTTTGCCCTGCTTTTGGCTGCCCCTTTAACGGTGTTGGGGGACGCGAGGCAACCGATGAATTTTTGGGAACTGATGGCACGGGGGCACTGGCCGTATTCCCCTATTGCGTTCTTCATTTTGATTTGGATGTCCTACATCGTGTTGATGCTGTTTGAATTATACTTTGCGTTTCGCGCACAAAATGTGCGTCGGCTGATTCGCAGCCAAGGACAATCGCGGCTGTACCGATTCCTGACTCTGGGCAGCCGGAACGCCAGTCTGGCGGGAGAAACGCGCGACAAGCGGGTGTTGATGGTTCTTTCGGCAATAGGTATTTTAATGGCTTTTCTGTTTCACGGATATATCGGATTTATTTTTGGATCCACCAAGGCGCGGCCCTTGTGGGCGACTCCGTTGATGCCGGTGCTGTTCATTGTGTCGGCTATGGTTTCCGGTATTGCGCTGATGTGGGTGGTCAACGTCTTGGTTATGCGGTTTTACCACCGTCCGGTCAATCGTGCCCTCGCCAATGGTCTGTTGACTTATCTGGTGTTGTTTGTTCTGCTGGATCTTTACATGGATGCCGTAGACTTTCTGACCAGTGCCATTCCGGCTTACACCCAAGGTCCAGTGTCCCAAGGGTTTCAGCGGATATTGATGTATGGACCCAATAGCTGGGTCTACTTTGGTTTGCAACTCGGGGTGGGACTCGGCATACCGCTGATCGGATGGATCATTCCTCAAGTCCGCCGGTCACTGGCTGGAGGAGCGTTAATGAGTCTGGCGGTGTTGGTGGGAGTGTTCGCGATGCGCTGGGATGTTGTAATTGCCGGCCAGGAACAATCGAAAATTTCCAGCAATGTGGTGACGGTCGCCATACCCTGGACCGGTTTTGATTCGATTCAAACAGTGATCGGAGTCTTCGCGGTGGCATTTGTGGTGTTCATGGGATTGGCATGGGTCTTCCCGTGGCAGTCGTGGAACCGAATTCCGGCCGCAGAAGACCAGGAGGCACGGGAAACCTCGGCCCGTCAACAAGCGGCCCAGGGCATTCCCGGGACCGCCACAAGCGAAGGAGGCCATGTGGTGTCATGAGTGATGACGAAGAGAGTCGCAAAAATGGGGTTAGCCGGCGCCGGTTCTTGCAGGGCAGCGTCATGGGCGGTGCCGGAATTCTTGTAAGCGGATGGGGTTTGTCACCGTGGATCGGGAATGTGTTTCACCGTCGGGGCACATTTGTCTACCCCGACCGTCCGCCGACCTGGGCCGGCGTGGAAACAAAATACAGCGTGTGCAAACAGTGTGGCAGCGATTGCGGCATTGAGGCACATATCTTCAACGGTATCTTACAAAAGCTGGACGGGAATCCCTATCATCCGGCGTCCACGGAGCCCCATGCGCCGTACGCCACGGCAGTCGCGACGGCTAATGTCTGGCCAGCCCCGCATTCGCTCTGCCCAAGAGGTCAGGCCGGACGGCAAACAGTGTATGACCCTTACCGTATCACCGTACCCTTAAAACGCACGGGGCCCCGGGGATCCGGTCAGTGGGAGGCAATTTCTTGGAATCGCTTGATTTCTGAAGTCGTATCAGGGGGCGTATTGTTCCACGGTGTCCCGGGAGAAAGTACTCGCGTCGTGACAGGATTCGGCGGATTGTACAACAACGGCAAAAATCAGAGCGTGCCGATTGATCCCGCTCACCCGGACATGGGTCCCAAGACCAATGGTCTCATGATCTATATCGGGGAAGCCGAAGCGGGACAAAGCCAGTTTATCGCACGGTTTGCGAATGCTTTTGGCACGGTCAACGTTCAGGGTAACGGGCAAATTTGCAACAATAACGTGGGGATATCCTACAATTTGTCGACGGCCGGTCAGGCCGGGGAATTCCGTCCGGATATTTTGAATGCGGAATATGTGCTGTGGTTTGGGCTCAATGCCCTGGAAGCCAATTTTCCCATGCAGGCGATTGGTCGTAAAGTCGTTGAAGCGGTGAGTTCCGGATCACTCAGTTATCATATGGTGGATGTCCGTTCCGGCAATGCCTTCATTCATGCTAGCAATCAAACCTGGGTGCGCCCTGGCGGAGACGGCGCCCTGGCGATGGGGATGATTCGGTGGATATTGGAGAATCAGCGCTATAACGCACCGTATCTGGGTATTCCGCACGCCAAGGCGGCGTCGGCCCAGGGAGAACCTAATTTTACCAATGCCAGTTGGCTGGTGGTGAGCGATCCCACCAATCCCAATAACCGGGCGTTTCTCACCGCGGCTCAAGCGGGTCTGGTTTCCGCATCCGATGCCCAGGCGTCCGATGCGGTGGTTCTGGACGCGGCCACGGGGAAGCCGGCTGTGGCCAACCGTGTGTCTCAAGGGAGACTGTGGCCGAAGGCTGCCATGGACCTCAGCGAGGTAAAGGTGGCGGGCATTTCCTGCCGGACCGCGTTGCAAATGTTGGCAGAGGAGGCCATGCGATTTGATCTGTCGCAGTATGCCGTCATGGCCGGCACCGATCAACGGGAGATTGTGCATTTGGCCGAGGAGTTCACCAGTCATGGTCGCAAGGCCGTTGTGGACTTTTTCCGGGGTGCGGTGATGCATACCAACGGCGTGTATACGGGAAGGGCTCTCATGACACTGAATATGTTAATTGGCAATATTGACTGGATGGGAGGTTATATGGTGGGCGGGGGCGGAGCCGATATTCTGGGCACGAACCCGGGGCAACCCTATAATTTGAAGAAGTGGCCGAATATGAATACCCAAGTACCGGCCGGTGTTACGGTTTCCCGCAACGGCACCGCCTACGAGACGACGTCTTACTATCAGCATAAAGTGGCGCAAAAGCAGTCCCCCTATCCGGCGGAAAGACCGTGGTTTCCGTTCAGTGGCGGTTTGTGGGAGGAAATGTTTGCCGGTATTTATGAAGGCTATCCCTACGCCTGTTCTATTTTGGTTCAGCACATCGCCAATCCCGCATGGAGCGCACCGGGAATAGGAGGAGCGGACGACGACAACTTGCCGTGGGTGAAGTTGATTAAAGACACTGCCAAGATTCCCTTGTTTATCGCCATCGACACGCAGATCGCAGAAAGCTCCCGCTATGCCGATTACATCATTCCGGACACGACCTATTTGGAAGGCTGGGGATTTCCTTCTGTCCGTCCGGTTATCCCTACCAAGGTAACCGGAATTCGTCATCCCGTAATCGAGCCGTTGACTCAGAAGACCCCGGCAGGAGACCCGATAAGTATGGAACAGTTTTTCATTGATGTCGCCCGGACGATTAAATTGCCGGGATTTGGTTCCAATGCCTATGTCGAAGGAGGCTCACTGAATTCCCGCGAGGATTATTACCTGAAGATGGCAGCCAACGTGGCGTGGGACAGCTCGTTTCTTTCCCGCTCGGGTAATCAGTTTGTGTCTGGGGGGCCGGTTCCGAATGCCCAAAGTGCCCAGGAGTTGGCCAGTATTCAGACCTTGAGGGCAGATCATTCCAACGCTCTCACCACGGCTCAGTGGGCGAAAGTGGCCTATGTTGTGGCACGGGGGGGCCGTTTCGAAGATTATAACGTGGCCTATTTGCCGAACGCCGAAACCAATAGCCGGCTCAAGAATTTGATGACGGGGCAGGTGGTGCGCACGGGGGTTGAAGGTTGGGCCAAAGCGCCGAACCAACTCAGTCCCCAGGATTTGCTGGCGACTTATCAAAATATGGTTCCGGCCGGAAGTGGCTTGTCCCCGTCTAATCCATCCTGGGTGACGCATCAACTCGGGACTTCCGATGCTCTGCAGATCTACAATCCCGATCAGGCTTTAGCTGTGAATGCTCTGACTGGTGCCCATTTTGTGGGAACCGGAACGTATCAGCCTCCTCAGAACATGTTGGGACAGCCGCTGAGGGATCTGGACCCGTCTTCGGAATTTCCGTTTATCCTCAGTACGCGGAAAGAGACCGTCCAAAGCAAGGCCTGGACGATTGCCGATCCCTGGCTTTTGGAGATGTTGCCAGAATCCTTTATCGACATGAATCCGGTTGATGCCAGCCGCTTGGGGCTTCATGCCGGGGATGAGGTCCGTGTATCCTCGAGGACTTACAGCAAAGGATTGACAGGGCGTCTGCGTTTGTTGCCGGGCGTGCGTCCTGGCGTGATTTCGTTTCCGCACAGCTATGGACATTGGTATTACGGTTCCGGGGCTTGGACGATTAACGGACAGCGCTATCAAGGAGATCCAAGCCGGAATGCGCCGGTACGGCTCAATGCGGTGATGCGGCTCGACCCCACTTTGGCGGCACCGGACGGATGGACGATTGCCATGGAAGACCCCATTGGGGGCGGGTGTGCGTATTTTGAAACTCCTGTGCGGGTGGAGAAGGTCTAGGTTGTGGAGTTTGAACCGGGGAGGAGATATATCATGAGCGAATCAATACGCATAGTCTCGGAGGACGCGGCTTTAGTGTGTGATCTACTGGCCTCGGCCTTTCTGTACGGGCCTTCCCAGTTAGATAAACACGCACAGGATCTGTGGTATCGGCACTTAAGCCGGCAAACTCCTGCCGTGCGCTACGCTTGGGGGGCTGTGGCCGACATTTTGGATGGGAAGGAGAAACTGCAACAAGCGATCCAAGACTTCCAGCAATGCGTGGAAGTACCGGTTCCGGGCCGGTACGTTCCTCCGTACGCTTCGTGTTATCTGAACAAGCCGGCAACATTGTGGGGGCCCAGCACTTTTAACGTATTGGAGTGGTATGAACAAGGGGGATTGGAGTGGCAACGATCTCCTAACGTGGTAGCCCCGGATCATGTCGGTGTGGAGTGGGCCTTCTTGGCGGAATTGAGCGAACTTTCCTCACGTGAGGCACTGGAACTGAGACGCGTGTTTATTATGGATCACGTTCGGAAATGGTTTCCGGCTTTTATGGATCGGCTCAAAACAACGGTCCAGGGTTCTTACTATCCGGCACTTGGGGATTTCGGCATGGTCTGGATTGAATCCGAGGTTTGGCGTTAGACAGTTAAAGCCGCCGGGGCACACAGGCTAGATGTTTGGTAACGGGGACGAAGACCGGACTTGAGAGAAAAGGAAGGTGAGGAGCATGTTGGGAGATTTATTGACACCGCCCCATTTGATTGTGCTGGGTATTGTTGGTCTGCTGATATTTGGACCCAAACGTCTCCCCGAGCTCGGTTCGGGTTTGGGGCAGGCGTTTAGGGGATTTAAGAATGCGATCAATGGCGACGCGGCAGTTGAAGCGGACTCGCTTCCTGTGTCCCAGAGACCAGAGGAAAAAACTTAAGCCATTTTGGACGGTGCAGCGGTGGGAGCCGTTAGGGCGCCAGCGGCTCGAATCGCGTGTAGCGTTTTGGCGAGAAACCGTTCTTACTGGGACGACGCGTGAGCAATACAGGAATCGATGACACAGGATCACGCAAGTGCCGGACGAGAACGTTCTGAATAACCAGCTGCGACCCGTGTGTGAATGACGACACGGGAGCTGGTGAAAAATGATCCGGGACCGCGAAGGGGACGGAACCGTATGATGACACAGTTTCGGGAAAAAACATCGACCATTCGCATTGCTTTGTTCGTCTCCAGTGATCTGGAAGATGAAGGCCTTACTCATGTCATCTCGGGACAGACAGATATGGACTGCTGCTGTCACCGGGTTATCCATGATCAGCGAGAGGCGTGGCCCTTGTGTCAGTGTGACTGGGGACAGGTTGAAGTGGCTGTCATGATGTTGCCGTTTCAGTTATTGGAGGCTGTAATCCGAACATTTCAGGAAAACTTTTCCTACGTGCGGGTCGTGGTGGTTATGAAAGAATCCTGGCACTGGAGCCGAATAGCGCGGATCCTGAATTACGGAGTGGCTGGATTGACGAGCGCTATGAGCTCTCCCGCTATCATCAGTATGGTCCGTCTCGCCTATTACCACACCGGTGGTGTGGACAGTGAGATGGTCAGACGGTTGCTGGATGCGTTGGAGGACGACGATGATTTTAGTAAAATGCGGCTTAAACCTCTGGACTATTTGGTGTGGGGGCTCATGGCCGAGGGACGGTCAAATCCAGAGATTGCAGAATATTGCGCTATATCGATCTCTCATACCAAACGGTGTGTCAACCGTATTTTCCGGTATCTGGGTGTCCATGACCGAGCACATGCCATTGCTTTGTATGGAGATTATGGCGCAGAGAGCAATTATACCGGAGTGAGTAAGAGTCATTAGGGCCGAACGTGGTCGATCAGAGGATGAAATGCTGAGCTGGCATGATGTCAAAGCAACACTAGGGGAGTAAAAGGCACGAAACCGGCTGACCGACAGCTTCCGGGTCTCGTGTAAGGAGGCGGACGCGGAGATGATCGTCGCCAACATGATGTTGTTACTCGACGCGGGGTTGGTTGTATGGATCGTGGGAATAGTTCTTTTGCGTGGACTATGCCATGTACACCGCCTCGGTATACATGGGTCCCGGCCTCATACCTCTGTGGTGATTTTTGGCGTATGTCGCAAAAAGTATGTCATTCGGTCTTTTAAGGTGGTATGGCGGATCATTGCGTCCCAATCTGACGATCCATCCCATAGACCTCGGACGGGAGGCTCCAGCCATACTCCCGAGACGCGGGTTCGCCGTATCAAATAAGCGTGTGTTTATAAACAAATATCTATTGGGGTGTGGCCGTATCGCGCCTTCGGCGGGGAGTCGCAATCATGCAGGCAGACGTTTTCGCAGTTTCACCCTCTTCTTTTGTACACCCGCGATCTCTTGTGAGCCTGTGCTCATCCTCCCGTCATTTGTCGGCCCTGTGGTCTAAGACTCAGGGGGGATAGTGCAGGGACGTCACTTTGCGCTCTCTCTGAGTGAGAGATCCGCGAATCCGGGGGGCCCGCACTGATGAGCTGGTTTCGCGGCCCTCCGTCCCTCTTCGCGCATCGCCGCCGGAGACCAAACAGGCCAACTCCCGTGAGGGCGATGGAGGTTATATAGGCAATCCATCGAGTTATCGTGGCATACGCCCCAGCATACGAGGCAAATTTCTGAGTGAGGCACTCCCGCTCCTGGTGGGGATGCCATGATTCAATAAACGCATTTTTGTTCGGCGTGGAGACGGGAATGCCTTCGTCCTCCATCCCGGAGGTCTCACTAGCACCTTCACACATCTCCCAAATGGATGGGGGAGCCTGGTCTTTACGCCAAGTGGGCGGTGTGTTCCACGCGGGTTAATGCTGTATGACGGCCTGCCGTCTTGTTCCGGACCATATCGATCGCCTAGCAGTTTAGCTCTATGGGGTAGGCGATGATCATCCGTTCTCAGACGTTCATGATGGTTGAGAGATAGAGAAAGCGACAGACAGAGGGCAGTGCTGTTTCCCAGAGTGGATTCGGAGCCGTGATAACCCGGGTTTCACGCCAAACGGCCGGGTGCCGCTCGGGATCCTCGTGGCGTGTTCTTCGGGATGCGAACCTCTGCTGACGATGTCGCCAGGCATACACCGGGGTGGGCCGCATTTGCGGTATGCAGGATCCCGTACGATGCCAGATGCCGAGGCGGCACGGCCTCGGCGATTCAAGCGGTGCATTGTTAGGGGGGGTGCACGCCCGATATGGATTCGTCGCTTCGCTCTTGTCGGAGTGCCTTGCCCCAGGGCCCTGAGGTTCCGAGCGCCGCGAGCGAAGGAGGAGATCCACCCAAATCGATAAATCGGTGATGTGTCCATCCATCGTAAGCGCGTACGAAATGTCGCACGACAATGCTCGGTGTCTAGAATTTGAGAGAGATTAAACCGTGCATGAATTGGCCCGGCCGGGCTTGTCGGATCCTCGAAACGTTGGCTCAGTCAATGACGAATACGCGTACGAAGAGTCTCACGGCGAATGGCATGACATTGTCGCTTCACAGCCTCAAGATGCGTAAGTGATTATGCGAAGGCTTTCTCTCCAAAAGGGGTTTGAGCAACAAAATGTCTTTGAGCTATAGCGGATTGGGCAGGATAAAGTCCTCAGTAGGTGATGTTCTCGCGCATTGCCAGGTGCGTTCAGGCCCGTGATAACGAGGTGCCTTCATTAACTTGACGTCGAGATTAATGCATGGGAACAATGTAATGTGAGATCAAGCTCAAACTTTCTTTACCGTAATGCGCTCGCCGGAAACTCCTCCAAATCCAATGGACTCCGCGAGCTCGCGCGTTCTTGGACGCTACCGGTGCTTGAACCCGGTTATGAAGCGCCACGGTTCAGAGTGATTTGCGGTCCTCCCAATATCTTGCGTGGTTCTCCTCAACGGTAGTATGATGCTTTTGAGTTTGGTAAGTGTTTTTGTGAACCGTTGCACGAACTATTTCGAATAGAACGGGATTTCACGAATCCCTGGTTAGGTGGTGTGACTCCTACCGAAGGATCCCGTAGGGTGTGACGCGGCCGGGGCCAATCTACCGGAGCCGTAAACGAATGGAAGGGAAGTTTTGCTCTGCTTGTGCTGTCCTTGCGGACGACAAGCGCTTAGCGTCCGTAAGGACGGCAGGCAGCCGTCCTGTAGACCTGGCGAGCGCTCCGGTAAGGCGGCTCCCTTTCATGCGTCGTGCCGCGTTCGCGTGTTGCCGTGGTCCAGACGCTCCCAAAAAGTTTAACGAAGGGACGACAATGTTGATGACTCCAGAACCGAACAAACCTTTGAAATATGTTTTTTCTTCGCCAGGCTACCCCTGGAACGGCGTAGCCGGTGCAGAACTCATTCATGCGACTTTGGACCCGGTTCGGGCGAGGGCGTGGTTGGAAGAAGGCGCCAAAGGGCGGTTGGGCCGAATATTTCAGCGTTTTTCCGACCCCGGTGAGTCGCCGCCGTCTCTGTCAGAGTGGTCGGTCTGGATCCGGGTTTGGACGAGCCGGGAACCGGAACCTCGGCCATACGTGGTTTTGCCTCCCTCCGCCACCATTTTGGCACGCACCATACGGCAACAGCCAGGGGACATGTGGCAGCGCATTCGGGAACAGCTGTTGTGGCAACCCCAAACCATGGATGATGCTCAAAAGCTCATTGACCGTCTTGCGGAAGGCCAGCGGGATCTGCCGTTCAGCACGTTCTATTTGTGGGCCCGGGTAGCCCGGTGGTACGAGCAGCATGAACATGAACCGGAAAACCCCCCCGTTCCCAACACATGGACAGATCAGTTGGCACGGGAATGCTTGCGGGACCGCGGGTTTTGGGACGAATATCCTAACGCCGACGATTTGGTGGCGTTAGACAACTGGTTAACCACCAACCCTCTCGAAAGTAACCCGGCTTTGGACGAGCTGTTGGCTCGCTATACCCATTGGCGCACTCAAAATCAAGGATCCCGATCTACCGGCGCGACGACCATGCTCCCTCAGGAGTGGGTAGCCTTGGCCCGGGCATGGATAGAAGAATTTCAAGGGAATCCTGCGTACGGCCGGGATTTGGCATGGCTGGCCCAAACCAGGAATCTGGCTCCCTCCCTTGAGCGAGGAAAAGACCCCATGACTTTTCGGTCTTTGATGATGATGGCGTTATCGGAGTTGGTCAACGAGGGGAAGATTG
Organism: Sulfobacillus benefaciens; assembly: GCA_003023725.1. Taxonomy (GTDB): domain Bacteria; phylum Bacillota; class Sulfobacillia; order Sulfobacillales; family Sulfobacillaceae; genus Sulfobacillus; species Sulfobacillus benefaciens. Next base: position 127,789 of record PXYT01000003.1, read on the forward strand.
TCCCTCAAAGTACGGGAGATCGGCCATGGGATACATCCTATATTCTGTCGCCTGGGGAGATTGACGCTGTGGGGCAGACACACAACGCAGTTGCCGCCTCGCAAGTCCACCCCGAGCACTATGAAGAGGCGTCGGAGGAGACCGGATCCATTGGGGAAGGCTCCGAAGCTTCTTCTTTGGATTCTAGGTGGGTGCGTTTGATTGATCTCTGGCGTCAAAGCTTTGGTTCCGATGCGGTGAGTATCGAACGCGTGTTAACCGCGATTCGGCGTGACGAGACATTGTCTCCACTGCTGCCCGAGGATCCCCGAGACCAACGTCGATACGTGCGAAATGTCGTGATTCCCCGTCTTCCCCAACTGGGTATTCCGGTAACCGTGTCACGGTTGTATCTGACAGCATCGAGGAAATCCTTGTATGCTTTGTCGTCCGAAAATCCGGCTCAAGACCCAGGGACATACACACCAGAACAACAAGCGGAATCGGCCGAATCCATGACGCAAACCGCTGAGAGCAGAGCGCCCTTTCACACTGACGTGGGTCCTCAAGACATCGAGCGATTTTTTCAGGGATGGAGACGCACATTTGGACAAAGTCAGGTACGTCTGACCCAGCTTTTGACCGAAGGGCGTCAACAGGGATGGATTTTGCCGCTGAAGGTGCCTGAGCATTTCAATCCCAATAAGCCCCATCCCCTCACTTTGTGGTTAAGAGAACGCCTAAACCGGCCCATGGGACAGTACCGTATCGAAAAGCACTCCAAGGGCTACATCTTGGCTATGGTCTCCGACCACCCAGAGACGGGAGACAAGCGGCCACCCGTCTCTGAATTCAATACCGCGTCGCAACCGGCGGAACCCACAGTGGAGGATTTCACCCGTCCCAGCACGTCGTCAGACGAAAATCCGGCTGAAATGATTGAACGCCTCAAGCCGTCAGATCCCCAGTCTGTGTTTTGGCGTGTCTTGACGCTCTGGGTCCCCTTATTAAAAAATGTTGGCCCGGAGTGGTTTGCTCAATGGTCTGGTCTGGATCCCCGAGTGTATGAGAGAATCCGGCACTTGTGGCCTGTTTTGGTGACGAGCGCTGCCGAGACCAATCAGGAACATCGGTTGGCTGAGGAAAACGAGCGGCTAAAACGGCTATTGGGAGACAGAGAATTGCAATTGGCCGAAGCGCGGGATCTGCTAAGGAAAAACGGGCTGCTTTAAGATTTCTGTGATTCAGATCTCTGGGCAAATGGATGGTAACCCACTACGGGATGAGGGAGAGGATGTCTGGTGTTTCATTCTATCGAGGAGGATCTGTCTGAGGTGCGTAGGGCGCTCCTAACCCATGCGTTGTATGGCGAGGTGGTCAACCTTCCCCGAATTCGTAAATTTATGGAATATCATGTTTTCGCGGTATGGGACTTTATGTCATTGCTCAAATCCCTGCAAACGGCTTTGACTTGTACTACTGTTCCTTGGCTGCCGGTGCCTCACAGGGAAGCGGCTCGCCTGATCAATGAGATTGTTGTGGGGGAAGAATCGGATGAAGACGGACGGGGCGGCTACGAAAGCCATTTTGAACTGTACCGGGAAGCGATGGAGGAATGCGGGGCCGATACGCACGCAGTGGATGACTTGATTAGCCAATTGCGCACTGGAACACCTTTCGATCAAATTCTTCCCCATTTATCTCTCCCCCCTGCCGTCAAAGAATTTTTGGAGTTCGACCAAAATCTGGTGCAGAATCGTCCCTTACACTGCATCGCTGCCGCATTTTTTTACGGACGGGAGGATATTATTCCGGAAATGTTCCGGCCGTTGGTTCAGACTCTCAGCCGGGAAGGGGAACCCGTGAGCCGCCTTCTCTACTATCTCAATCGTCATATCGAAATCGACGAGGGAATGCATGGCCCCCGTGCTCGCAGGATGCTGGAGGTGTTGTGCGGTAATCAGACGGAACAGATTCAGGAAGCAGGTCAAACGGCGTTGGAAGCACTAAGGATGCGGAGCCGCTTGTGGGACGCAGCTTATCAGGCTGTCAGATCCGTTCCCCCGACTTAATATACTTGTTAATTCAAGCAGGGAATGTGAGAGGGTACTGGCACGGGAAGCCGATGATACTCTTCCGATCCGATGAGGGCGGTGCCCTTATTTGACTTGGTCTTTACAAGATCACAAGAGTCGTGAGAACAAGACTGCGTCATGTTGGGTACGATGGGAGTGGAATATGCAAGTCTCGGTGGCCATGGCAACATACAATGGAGAAAGATACCTGCGCGAACAGCTGGCGAGTCTGGCACGGCAAACCACAGCCCCTGCGGAACTTGTCGTGTCGGATGACGGTTCGTCTGATGATACTTGCGGTATTATTGAGGATTTTCGCCGACATTCGCCGTTCCCGGTTCGGATTTTGTCCGGGCCTCGCCTGGGGTATGTCGGGAATTTCTTTCGGGCAGTGAAGGCTTGCCGCGGAGACGCCATTGCTTTATGCGATCAAGACGACATTTGGCGCCCTGAAAAAATTGCCGTGTGTGTGAGCCATTTTGACAAGAATGTGACGTTGGTCCTGCATTCCGCCCAGGTAATTGATGCGTCCGGCAACCTGCTTAACAAACGTGCGCCGGCTATCGGAAAAACCCGTGAAATTCCCCAGGGAGTCTTTGACGACGGGCCATTGAGAAGTTTTCCTCTCGGTTTTTCATTGATAATCCGCCGCAGCGTGACAGAAGCGACGTTGAAGGTGCTGTCCTCATATCCTGAAGTTCTTCGGCATTATTTCGGACATGAAATGCCGTTTTATTGGATGGCCAAGGCTCGGGGCAATTCCGTCTATTTGTCCAATGATCTGGTATTCTACCGCCGTCACGGAGCCAATGCGTCTGCGGGACAGGCTTTGAAGAACAAGAAAATCGCCAAAGGGCTCTACAACGGTGCGGCGGCGTACCGGGAATTTGGAAGGCACGCGGAGTACCAAGCCGAGTTATTGGTCCTGCTAACAGGAACGGACCCGGATACCGACCGCACACTGCATATGTGGGCACACGCACGGAGGAGGCTCAGTCAGAATTTATTTCGGCGGGCAGAAATCTACGAACAGACGGGAGTATGGGCTAAAGGGCTTCTTTTAACCGAATTGTTGAAGGCGCGAGGATATCAGTCCCGGAAACAAGGCGGACTGGGTTGGACAAGCCTTATTAAAGATTTGACGCACATTGTGCCGGGACGTGCTTTGTAATTCTATGAAAATGTCAGCAGTCCGGTCAAAGACAATATAGCGGGCGGTAATGCCGGCTGGTAACCCATCGCGGAGGGTGCGTAAGACTACCGCCGGCGCAGATTCTAGGGCTTCCCGACGCCGATTCGATGCCTTTTTGCCATCCCACGAGCGAAAAGATAAGCGGAAGACAGGCCGTGCCATCCGACTAGCCCCCCGTCAGCCAGCGAAATCCCCGACGATATCGGTGCTCCACATGATCATAAACCCGCGAAAGAAAGTCGCCCGTACGACTTCGATGGCGATCAAAGAGCGAATCATCGATGATCAACATGGCATCCCATTGCGTGAAGCGGATAAGCCATCGGGTTGTCGCGTCACGGAGGGTAAGGAGGAGGCGGCGGTTGATAGCAGGATTCTTGAGAAAGGCCTACACCGTACTTTACTGGAAGCGTGACGGCTCGTCTGATGATGTGGACGTCTCTTTGAACCAGCGCCAGCGGTGATGTGACGCTCCTTACACGACGCCCACCAAAAATCGAATGATGAGGTCCCCGGGCACTCCAATCGTCCGCGACCGCACACCCGCTGGCGCCAGCTGGCATCTAGGGATTTGTGTCTCGAGACAATTATGCCAAGAAAGAGGCACTTTGCATTGTCAATCTGGATAAAACACCTCGTCAATCCAAGCGGTGTAAGGCTTCGTGCCGTTATTTAATCTTGGAAAGTTGAGTGGTAATATTGCTGGAGGATTCGGACGACTTCCGGCCGCATAATCTCACAAGGTATCCTCTCGCCGTTTTGAAGCCGTCGTCGCACCTCGGACCCGGAGAGGCGGACCCAGGCATCTTCCGAATGAGGACATCCCTTCGCCGTGGTCATTGTTTGGCATTGCCGGCAAAAGAAGGCATCTTCAAAAAATAGTGGCGTAATACCTAATTCCTCGGGTGAAAACTCCTGGAAAATACGGTGGGCATCATAAGGGTCATAAAAATGGCCCACGCCGCCATGATCGCGGCCTACGATGAAATGGGTACACCCGTAATTGTGCCGAACAAGCGCGTGTAAAACCGCCTCCCTGGGACCCGCATAACGCATGGCCCCGGTATAAGCCGCAAGCAGTACACGATCCTCCCGGTACCAGTGCCGAATTACCTCCCGGTAGGTAGCGATACGAACCGGAGCCGGAATATCGTCATCTTTGGTGGGACCGATGAGAGGGTGAATGAGCAGGCCGTCCATCGTTTCCAGGGCGCTTTTTTGGATATATTCGTGGGCTCGGTGAATTGGGTTGCGGGTTTGAAATCCCACGATCCGGCGCCACCCCCGGTCTTTTATGGCTTGACGGACTTGATCCGGCCGCCACAATAGACCGTCAAAGGTCGAATCCGGAAGACGGTTAACCTGTACAGGACCGCCTAAATAGACGGGATGGCGGTTTAGCAAATAATGCACGCCGGGATGTGACGGGCTGGTCGTGTGGTAAATCCATTCAGCCTCCCGGAGGAGGTTGGGACGATAGATGCTGGTGATGGTCATCTGCCCGCGAATCGTTTGGCGTTTGTCTACGAGCAGAACGTTTTCTCCGAGTTGTATGCTGGACGCAGTCTTTTCGTCCACAGCCAGTGTAATGGGGAGGGGCCAAGGTTCGCCTGAGGCCAAATGCATTGTCGAACAGACCGCGAGATAGTCGGTCTCGTCCAAAAAACCCTTTAACGGGGCGTAGGCGCCGATGGCAATTTGATATAAATCCGCGGTCGCTGGGTCATCCAGTTCCACCCAGAGGGCATCTGATACCTGTTGGGTCACAAAGGGGCCCCTTTCCAATTTAGCCTTTGGGAGTTGATTTTCGCTATGCATAATTTTACTTTTTTGCCTCCAACACTTGCATTTTCACGTAACGCATCCAAAAACTCAGACGGAATTTTTTCGCGGTGGTCCATTGGGTGCGAGGAGCTCGATAGGATCGGGCCAAATTCATGATTCGGGAATCATCCGCATATCCGGATTCTCTCCAGTCCAGCAGGCCTTCCCAGAGGTCTTTCACCGTCCTGGGAATGGGGTCTTCCGACACCATGGGTTTCAATCCATGGTGTCCGTGAGACAGCCCCGGATGAATCACAGAATGAAACGGGGGTTCGGAATTCGCTTCTAAGAAATGTTGTATGCGTTGAGCATGCATGGCGTGGTTCGGCCCAATCAAGTCTTCATAAAAAATCGGAAGACGAGCCAGGCCTTGTGTTTGTATCAACGCCTGGCTGGTATAGAACATCCATAAGGTCAGTGCCCACTGGGTGTCCATACCATCACGGCGATGCAAAGAGAAGGCCACATCCAAGGGGTTGCGCAGACAGATAATATAGCGCGTCGGCGGCAACAACGGTTGCCAAAATGCCAAGGTCAGGGTAAGGCGGGGATCCTTCCATGTTGATTTAGGTGTCGGGATTTGCTGGATAAAATCACGCGCCCTGTTTCTGAGAGCCCGGAGAGCCGGAGCGTGCGGCCAGTTGGATTCTAAGCGGGGAATAACATTCCAGTCGCCACCTAAGGAGTACAAAATCCGGCGGTTAATGGTAACCAATTGGGAAGTTTCCCAGTAACCTTGGCGGTTATATTCGTTGCCTTGTCGCAGAAAATCTTCTGGTCCCGTGACTCGCCAGCCCAGAGTATGGCAAAGTTCGGCAGTAAGTGATGTTCCACTGCGGTGCATACCGATGACACAGGTGAGTTCTTCCGTTGCTTTTCCTCCCACTTTCCTTTGTGACATTAACCAGAATTTCCATCGTAATGGGTTTGAATAAATTCCCATAATACTTGTAAGCTTTGCTCGGCACTCATGAGGTGCGTCGGGATGCGCAAATCAGGTTGGGTGGGTTCTTCATAAGGCGAAGAAATTCCGGTGAATTCCGGAATCAGCCCAGACTCCGCTTTGCGGTACAGCTTCTTAGGATCACGTTGCCGACAAATCTCCAGGGGACAGTCGAGAAAGATTTCGGAGAATTGCTTAGGCGAAAACAGGCGGCGCAGCATCTTTCTATCGTCCGCAAAAGGGGTAATGAAGGCAGCCAGAACAATCACTCCGGCATCCACGAGAATTTTCGCAACGTGACCGGCGCGGCGAATATTTTCATGCCGATTTGACGCCGAAAAACCTAGGTCTTGAGACAATCCTGTTCTTAAAATGTCTCCGTCTAAAACGTATGTCCTATGTCCCTCGGCTTTCAGGCGGGCTGACAAGCCTTGGGCCAGTGTAGATTTGCCAACTCCCGGTAAACCGGTAAACCATAGCACAAACCCTTCACGATGTTGACTGGGCATAACCGGTGATCCTCTCTTCGGTATGTAATGGATGGGGACCAATAAAAACGCCGTCTCCATCTCTGTGAACACAGTAACCGCAATAATGGTATCAAAGTGGGTTGGTTTATTGTTACTGAGCAGTGTGAATTTCAGCGAACATTCAGGATACCCGCCGTTAACGTCAAAAGGCGGGAAGGTCGTACAAATGGCATGGTTGAGAGTCAGGCCTCATGAACAGCCTGCGGCGAAATATGCGGACATTTATGTCAGATCCTTTTCAGTCGCCGGATCGCAGCCGTGATACAGCCCAACCGGAGTTCCATATTCGGCGCGGTACAAGGCCGGAAAAAATTCCCGGAAGGCCTTTACAGATTTTGTCGCAGTACTTGCTCGAAACGGTTGGTCGCAATGTCCCACGTGTGCTCCCGGATATCACGATACCCTTCCAGGGCCAACCGGATGCGGACATTAGGCTCCCGTATCAGACGGAGTATGTTGGCCGCTAACGCCTCTTGGTCTCCCGGTGGCGACAGTAAGGCGTTTTTTTCGTGTTGAGCGTAGTCGCGGACGCCATCATTGCCACTGGCGGCGACAGCCGTGCCGCAGGCCATCGCTTCCGCAGGAGGAAGGGGCCATCCTTCGGCTAGGCTGGGATGGACGAAAATGGCACAGGAATTATAGAATGCTTGGAGTTGCATGGGAGATGGCAACCTGAGATACTCCATCCACGGTGGGATATCCAGGCCCGGTTCTGGTGCTCCGAAAAGAGTGACCTGGATAGACGGCTCCCTTTCTCGCACCAGATTTAAGGCTCTAAGCCCTATGTCTGTGCCTTTCCAGTGGTTCCTGTGGTATAGCATGCCGATATGATGTGCTGAACGCTCCGAGGGTGGAACAGTTATATTGAGATGGTCAAAATCAATGCCGTTGGGCACATAACTCAATTGCGCGTGTTGGTGAAAATATCGGTCGCCCAGATCATAAAGCCACCGAGCGATGACTATCTTGTGGAGGGGGAGTGTCCAGGTCGCGTCGACCTCGTCTTTGGGACCGTCCCAGGTCTCGTAGTGCTGAATAAAGTAGAACTTCCGACCTTTTGAGGACGGGAGAGCTGCAATCCAAGGAGCTGTATGCCATGCGGTGGCAATGATGGCATCCAGATCGGGGATGTAGGCGGCACTTGGGACCGGGACAAACCGCATCCTGACCCCACGTGCGTCCAATACTGATGGGAACCAGAAGTGTTGCCGTAATTGTCTTTGACACCGCTGAATCCATAAGGGTTCTTTGAAACGATCCTCCCACGAGCGGTAGGTGGACAGTCTGCGCGGATGGAAAATATCTACTTGATGGCCACGGGCCGCAAGATGGACGGCATATTCATAGACCACTTTAAACCCGCCCACAGGAGTCACGCTGAATCTGGGCAAGACAAATCCGATACGCATAATATCATTGTCACCCTCAACAGTATACATAATTTATCCCTTTCTGCATGAGTTAACCGGGGAATTGTCCTCCCTGGCGGGAACGAGTGGTCCCAGGTGCTGCCCATGGATAAGAGTCCCTGTTAGATGCCCCGTTTACGAAAATGGGGCCAGGAAGGCAGGCAAACTTGCCATAAACGTCGTGGTGCTTCATGGGCATTTTACAGGGCCGCCACTGAAATGTATCGGCAAGTTACCATATTGTAATTTTAGATGACATGGGAGAAGCTTCGTGGAAACCGGATTGTCTTGTCAGACATTCGAAACTCGTTTATGGTAGCAATTGATCGAGAGGTGGCGGCCGTGACGGCATCCAATGTGCGAAAGGTCTATATTTCCGGATTTTTATTCAATGTATCATTTCTGGCCTTTGCGATTCTCATTCCCCTCGATGCGCTGGCGCAACACCTTCCCGTTTTGCTCGTGGGGGTACTGGCTGCAGTACCAGGAATCTTACAACTGCCCATGCGCATTTTGAGCGGGCCTTTGGTGGACAGGCTGGGGGAGCGCTGGGTGCTAGGCGTGACATTCACTCTGGCTACCCTAGCCGGGGGAATCGTCACTCTGGGGCCATCATCCTCCATGCTCTCACTCATATTGGGCCAGTTGTGCATTGGGGCGGCACGGGGACTATTTTGGCCTGCCGCCCAATCCGAAGTGAGCCGTGAACCCGAAAACCGGGCGCGAGCATTGGGTCTGTTTACCTCGTTCACCAAAGGAGGAGCCCTGATTGGCACTGCTGCGGCGGGAGGTATTGCACAAATTGCGGGAATTCGCGGAGGCTTCGCTTTTTCCGCTGCTTTGGGATTGATTTCTCTGGTTATGGGTGCCACTTTGCCGAAAACGTTGCCGTCGGCCCGGCCGTCCAGTCTTTCGGCGGCTATTTACCACCTCTTGCCGGCAGCCCGGCAGCCTTTTGTTATAGTCAACGGCCTGGTTGCGGTATTATGCGCCATTCCCCAATCCTTGGCCCAGTCTTTTTATCCTGTAGCTCTCATACAATTGGGACTGAAATCCGGTTCGGCCAGTCTCATCACGGCACTGACCAGTTTCGGGATGATTATATCCGGATTTTTCGGAGCATGGGCTCTCAGACGTATGGGGATGCGGCCTGTGGTGATGCTATCCGCCGGTTCCATTGGTTTGGCGCTGGGTGCCACCGCTGTTCACCAAATAGCTTTGGACGCGGTGGCGATATTTATCGGAGGATTTTTCGCGGGATGGCTCAACATCGCTTTTCTCACGGCGGTGTCTTCACGTAGCCATGATGGCGACCGTGGCACTAATCTGGGTGTCACTCAGGCTTTTTTTGTTCTGGCTTTTGTAGGAACTCCCTTGATTTCGGGATGGCTCTTTGGGGCCATTGGCAGAGCGGGAACTTTTGAGGCCGAAGGAGTTTTGGGCCTGAGCGTGGGTCTGCTCATTATGACGCTGTGGCGCTGGCAGGAGCAGAGTACACCCGCCGGTAACCCGGACAAACTTGTCCATTTTTAGTTGGGCTACCATGATACAGACGGCCGCCCTGTAAAGTCCAGCCAGGAGGGTTCACATTCCGTTATTATTCGGCAGCACGCCACCGTGAATGCTCAATGGCATAATGAAATGAAACGGTGTCAGCTTGAACTGCATGATGTGAAATACCAATGAAATAAGGTTTGCATTGCCAGAAAGGAACGGGTGAATATGGACTGGGAAGACGGGTGGAAGCGTTTGGTGACCGAGGGGTGGGCGAATCGAGACGAACCGCCGTCTTTGCTTGCTTACTTTGAACATCTGGTTAGTGTCCATCCCAATTCGGGTCGTGCCCGATTCGAGCTGGCCAATGTATTGGACTACCTCTCCCGGGAAGAGGAGGCGGTCGTTGTTTATCGCGAAGCTATAAATTTGGGATTGTCGAAGGAATACGAGGCCTACGCCAAAGTCCAACTGGCCTCATCTCTTCGTAATCTCGGGAATGCGGATGAGGCTGTGAGGCTATTAAGAGACATCGTGAGCCGATATCCTCATCACTTGTCCTTTGTCATATTTTTGGCTTTGTCACTGCATAGCGAGGGACGAAGCGCTGAGGCTTTGCAAGTGTTAGTGCAGACGATTTTACATGAATGCGAAACTCCGGATTTGTTACGATACCGCCGAAGCTTGACGCAGTATGCCGCCGCAATTCATGACCCAAGGGGTAATCAAACACGAGACCCGTCCTCTTTGTCTATTCATCCTCATTCCCCCCAAGCGCCTTGGCCATGGGATTTGTTATTGCTAGCCGACCCTTCGCGCACCCGCATTCAGAACTATTGTCGGGATGGCCTTTGTTATGTCGCCCAATGGCACGAGGAGATCGTCGGCGTTTATGTCATCGCCTTGAACACGGACGGCGGGGCCGAACTTATGAACATTGCGGTACGGGAAGACTGGCAGGGACAAGGACTCGGACAGCGGTTAGTACAGCATGCCGAGAATACGGCCAGGAATCTCGGGTGCCTTTGGCTCGACGTTGCCACCGGGAATTCCAGTCTGTTGCAGTTGCGTCTTTATCAGCGGGCGGGATTTCGAATTACAGATATCGTGCCCGATTTTTTTGTCCTGCATTATAACCAACTCATTATGGAGAATGGTATTCCGTGCCGTGATCAGATTCGGTTAAGGAAACAGTTGGTCGCTGACGCTCCTTAAGGAGGAGACCGCGTTGTATGAGACGCGAAAAGTTTGTGGAAATTCATGGTGAATTGTGGTGTGAAGAATCCCGAACCGTGCCGTCGTTGTGAACCCAAATAGATTACGTATTAGGAGTGATGAGGCTGTTGATTCTTAAAACGGACAGATTGGAGGAGAATGTTTATGCCGCTCGTGCCCTTCGTCATCGAGCTCACTGGCCGGGGGGAGCGATCATACGATATTTATTCACGGATGCTATAAGAACGCATTAGTTTTCTGGCAGGAATCATTGTAGATGACCAAGGTGATTTGGTGGCAGCCCAACTTCTGTTTTTGGAAGGCGATAATCCGGATAGGGATATTTCTCTCTATATCAATTCCCCAGGCGGATCCGTGTCCGCGGGCATGGCAATCTACGGCACGATGCAGTATGTCAAGCCCGATGTGTCCACTCTGTGGGTTGGGGTTGCTGCAGGCATGGGATCCGTGATTTTGGCGGCGGGCACCAGGGGAAAGTGGTATGCCTGGCCACATGCCAGTATTATGATTCACGTACCCTCCGCCCGGCCAATTGGGGGGAAAGCAACCGACGTCGATATCTCCGTCAACGAACTGAAAAAACCCGGCGGCGTATGGCGGAAGTCCTGTCGAAACACAGGGGAAAACCGGTCTCCGGTGTTTTAAAGGGATCTACAGCGCGATTATTGGATGAGCCCCGAAGAAGCCAAGGCATATAGCCTTGTTGACGACATTACGGTGCCCCGCCAATCGACCGTCAAGCTGGCCTGATAGGGCATAAGCCTCACGAGGTCAGTAAACCCCGTTGATTCTCCGTGCCCTGTAGCTGACCAGATCCTGAGATGGCAGAGCGAACGGCCGAGAAGTCAGCCAGGATTTTGGCGCAAGAAGGAAAACGGGTTGCAGTCGGCCTACAGATTGGACTCCCATCGCCATGGCCAATGAGATGAGGGGAAATTTCTCGCGATAATCCACAGGGTAGAAGAGTTCACGCTTGATGGTTCGCACCTTAACACGGGCGAAAATGGTGAGAGACGTGAACGAATGGAGCAGTTATTGGCAGAAGGCCACGGTGATCCCTTCCGGCACATCAGATGGGTGGTAGCGTTTTACGCTCTGGTGTCAGACATCATCTGGGATTTGCCTGCGCCAGTATGGTGCCCAATCATTTTTGAACCGCATGAGGCCGGCTTGCGGCTGTGCACGACGGGTACACCGCCATCCGGTGCACAAATCCGTTACATGGATATGGTGAGGCATCTTCTTTGTTGAAATGGCATATCGTGGTGGACACGCTCCATTTTGGAGCCGCCAGCTGTGGACTTGTATTCTTTGATTGGCGCTGGGTTGGTGGTCTGCTCGGACTGTTCCGCGCAATTTCCTTCTTAACTTAAACTTATTATACAAAGAGTGTGCCCCGATGATTCCCAGATGGGAGTCTTGCGGCAACCGGAAATTGCCGTGAAGTATCAGGATTTAAACCGATATGATTTCTCTTTCCACAGCTCATTGCTTTTGCCTACATTAAAACCGCAACTTGGTTGAGTGAGAGAGGATACTGATAGCGGGTATCCCAAGACGCGAGCCCTCACCACAACAAGCCCCAGAAAAGGTGCGGGCTCAGGGGGGCTGGCATGGCAAAAGCCTATTAATCCCGGCATTGACACGGCCCAGGAAAATATGTGTCCCGACGAGAATTGTTTTCGCGTTAGCTTGCGAACATGGTCAATCCGAGTATGCAGAGGTGGATGGTTTACGGCAGGAGACTGTAAAATGTCCGTAAGAATCTTGTCCAATTTGTTGTCTCTGCGCGAGCCGAGGACAGGTCTTACGACCGGCCTGCCTCAACCTCAAGAAAGATCTTAAACCGTTTCTTCACGTTTGATGGCTTCCCTTAAAGAGAATTCCGTGTTCAGTTTGGAAGCAAAGAAAGGAGAGGGAGTCCCTGATTGGTATTCGACAAGCACAATTAGAAGACGCCTTGCAGCTGGGTCAATTGCACCATGCCTTGTTTGAAGAAACATCCTTTATGTTGATGGAGCCAGGAGAGTTGCCTGGAGATGCCGCGTTTTGGGAAAAGAGCATGACTCCTTTTGTGAATAACTCGGGCAACGCCCTCTGGGTGGCCCATGATGATGTGGGGAATCTCGTCGGCTTAATGCGCGTACGCGGTCATTCCGCGCGCCGTCTGTCTCACTGTGCACAAATTGTGGTGGGAGTGAAACGGAATTACTGGGGACAGGGGATAGGAACCCGGTTATTTGAGGCGGCTGAACAGTGGGCGAAAACTCACGGTATTATCCGCATGGAACTGACTGTAATGGTTCCGAACCGGCGTGCCCTGGTCCTGTATCATAAAATGGGATTTGTGGTGGAAGGATTGCGCCGCCAGTCCATCCGATATTCGGATGGCGAATTCCTGGATGAGTATCTTATGGCTAAAATTCTCAATTCATGACTTTTGGGACGAAGAACAAGACGTCGCGGGGATTCATCCAGAAGCGAAAATCTTATCTTACGGTCGGAGAGGGATGCAGGAATTGAGAAGGATTATGGTAATCGGCTCTCCGGGAGCCGGAAAATCCTGGTTCAGCCGTCGTTTGGGGGCTGTCACCGGGATCGAGGTTTTTCATTTGGACCGTCTGTTTTGGAAACCTGGATGGACAGAAACCCCACGGGACGAATGGATAGCACTGCAAGAGCGGTTAGTGCAAAAGGAGTCTTGGATTATTGACGGCTATTACGGTGCGACTGTGGACATCCGGATACGAGCTGCTGATACCGTTATGTTCCTGGATTTCCCCCGTACCGTCTGTGTGAGAAGAGCCGTGCTGCGAATGCTGCTACATTACGGAAAGACTCGGTCCGATATGGGGAAGGAGTGCAAAGAACGAATTGATCGTGAGTTTTTCCGCTACATTTGGAATTTCCCCACGCTACAGCGGCCTAAAATTCTGCGGAAATTAGAATGGGCTCAGGATCTTGGGGCCCAGGTTATAACGTTCGAGACGAGCCGTAAAGCTAAAACATATCTTGCTGCTCTCTCTATGAAAGTGCATTAAATGCCTGGGGGTATTGTGAACCTCGAGGAGGGATCTAAGGGCTCACCTTTCCCTTAATTGTCTCAACCATGAGAATATTCGAGACCCATATTGAAGTACTCAGATGATTTTGTGATAATGGTTATAGAGCCTTGCAACAAGGACTCGTTGGTGCCAGGCGTTTTATCACTGCGTATGGTACAGAAATAATGTACCGGAATTTGGGATAATGAGCGTGGAGCGAAGACACACAGTATCGTTCAATGTGGGTGAGTCATATGATGAACGATAGAGAGACGGAATTGTCTGTGTTTGGGGGATGTGGTTTCGACGGCGCTGCACTTTGAAAATTTTGGGTATCGATTGAATGCGGCTTCTTGAGTTGACGGAATTGGAATTCGGCTGGTTTCGGTTTTTCTTCTTAAAAGCTTCTTAACCGTTCAAAAGCTGAAAAACTTTCTATTGTCCAAGGCTCGGTCGTCAGAATTTTAACCGTTTCGTGGGGCCCTAACAGGTGACTGCCCTGCTCTTGCTTTTTGTATCCCGCGGGCTGGGAACACGGCCCAAAGGTGACAGGGTGGGCGAATCCTTGAGCCGGCATTCACCGGCACTGCATGACCATGCCTTCCATTACGCAGTGGATGGGGTAATACCGTTTATATTCCGTCTGTAATGTGTTGGGAATTGCCCAACAAGATCTCTGAAGGGGCATTCTTATTGTAATAGGCTGGGAACGCGGTATGGTATCTGAGTTAGGCCGCCGTGTCCTCAACGTGCGTCGAAAGGTGGAGAATCTGATGATGCAACAATCGCAGGTGTACCACACTGACATTCCCGCCAGATTGGATCGGTTACCATGGAGTCGCTGGCATTGGCTGATTATCGTGTCCCTGGGTATTACCTGGATACTGGATGGGCTCGAAGTGACGATTGTGGGTTCTATTGGGTCGGTCTTGGAAAAACACGTCGGCCTGAACCTCACGGCCGGGCAGGTAGGGTTGGAGGCAGGACTCTATCTGTTTGGAGGAGTCAGCGGCGCGTTGGTGCTAGGATATCTCACCGACCGGCTTGGGAGAAAGAAACTGTTTTTGTGGACTCTGGTTTGGTATGGCGTGTTTACGGTATTGAGCGGACTATCTTGGAACTTTCTGAGTTTCGGAATCTTTCGTTTCTTGACAGGTGTTGGCATTGGTGGCGAGTATGCGGCGATAAATTCGGCAATTGACGAGCTGATCCCTGCGAGACGGCGTGGATGGACAGATTTGGCCATCAACTCCAGTTGGTGGATTGGGACGATGGTGGGGAGTGTGGAAAGTATCTTGTTGCTCAATCCCCACATTGTCAGCCCCTACTGGGGATGGCGTCTCACGTTCCTGCTCGGTGCCATTCTGGCTCTGGCCGTCTTGCTAGTCAGAAGAATGGTGCCGGAAAGCCCCCGCTGGCTTTTAACCCATGGACGTGGCCGTGAGGCAGAGGAAGTGATGTCTGGTATTGAAGCAAAAATTGTCAAATGGACGGGGAAGCCACTCGAAAAGCCCGATTGGTCTATTGACATTGATCCGAAACAGACTACGGGATTGGGCACGATTGTTCACGTGTTGTTCCGGCAGTATCCCAAACGCACGGTTCTGAGCCTGTCGCTCATGGTTACTCAAGCTTTTTTGTACAATGCGATTTTTTTTACCGAAGCATTGGTGCTCACCACGTTCTTCGGTGTCCATTCTGCCGACGTGGGTTACTATATTTTTCCCTTCGCGGTGGGAAATTTGCTAGGACCATGGCTGTTGGGCCCGTTATTTGATCGCTGGGGCAGGAAGCCGATGATTGCGGGCACATATCTGGTGTCGGGAATTCTTCTCTTTGTGTCTGCTGAGCTGTTTCTTAATCATTTGCTCACAGCGACAACGATTACGGCCGCCTGGTCCATCATATTCTTTTTTGCTTCCGCAGGTGCCAGTTCCGCCTATCTTACCGCCAGCGAAATCTTTCCGGTGGAAAGCCGTGCCATGGCCATTGCCTTTGTTTATGCCGTGGGTACGTTGGTGGGGGGCGTGGTGGCTCCTCCTATCTTTGGGGCATTGATTCAGACCAAATCGGTACACAATGTCTTTATTGGTTACCTTTTAGGTGCCGCTTTGATGACCATGGGCGGAATTATCACCTTGTTCCTGGGGGTTCGGGCCGAAAGGCGGTCTCTGGAACAAGTGGCGCGTCCGGTTACGGAGGCCGTATTTCATCAGCCTGGATCCTTGCGCAACGTGTAAATGGCTGTCATGACAAAGCCGCGGATAGTACCAAAGGTATCCGGTGCATTTTGCACCGGATACCTTTGGTTTCCCTTCATCATGCGGAGCGTCCGCTCTGCCGCGTTGTTATCGAAGGGAATCGTCAAGTCCTCCAAGAATGTTAAGATTTCGGCCCGATGCGTTTAGAGTCGGCTTAAAAGATGGCTGGCCGACTTATTGGACCTACGATCAGTGTCAACATGGACTCTTTTCGTCCTGATCTGTGATCGGGGGAATAATTCGCGGGCGAAGTTTGACGCGCTCCAAGCCCATGCCGCTGACGATTCGCATCCTCTGCGAGTCGATGTGATTGGCGGTTTGGTGGCCGCTCACCATCGCGATTTGCTGAGGAAGCCCTTAAAGGCCTATTCCCAGACACATAAGAATCTTCGTGTCTGGACCGGGAAGCGCACGGTCTATGGCCTATCTGCGATCGTGGTGATGACCTATCATCCGGGATTGGCCGCCCGCCAACGGCGGGGGACGTTCGTAAAATGGGATGCTCGGAACCTTTTGCGGTCGCTCGGCAGTTCCCCCACAAACAACCTGGTTCACTAAAGGCTCGGTGTTTCCCGAGTGATGGTCTTCATCAAAATATAGCGCGGCGGATACCCTCGGCCTTCTTTCAGACCGGGGAGGAGCCGCGTGAGAGGAGCCCCCTTCCTCCCAGGTTGTGTTCTCACTAACATTGCGATATAATAGAATTAGTGAATCTCGGGAGGCGTAGGCCATGGAGCTCACCTTGACCGCGAAAGTCCAATTATATCCGAGCCCAGAGCAGGAAGCGTTGCTTCGGCAAACCGTCGAGGCCTATCGGCAAGGATGCAATTACGTCTCGGGAATTGTTTACGCGACGCACAACCTCCAGCAAGCTGTGCTGCACG